>NZ_JBIVBS010000021.1:0-143923 GCF_044746205.1 Streptomyces sp. NPDC086549
CCGACCAGGCGGCCGGCCACCGGCTGGGCAACATCAACGAGGCGCTGTACGCCCTCTCCGGGCGCGCCGCCCACCACGACCGGAACACCGGCATCGTCGACGTCAACGACGGCACGGACAACAGCTACAAGGACGTCATCGGCTACAAGGCGGTCGACGGCTACGACATGGCCACCGGCGTGGGCACGGTGGACGCCCTGCGCTTCGTACCGGCTCTGGTCAAGGCGAGCCACCGACGCTGACACGGCACTGCCGCGACGGGGTTTCTTCCCCGACAGCCACACCTGAGACGGCCCGGGTCCCGTGCCCGGGCCGTCCGCAGCCTCGGTACGCATGTCGTGGTCCGCGGCGCCGTACGCGTGCAGGCTGGAATCGGCGCGTGCCCGGTGGCGCAGCTGCGGTACGTTGGGACGCAATGCGGATCACGAAGTACACCCACGCTTGTGTACGGCTGGAACACGGGGGCCGGGTGCTGGTCATCGATCCCGGGGTGTGGAGCGAGTCGGCTGCCTTGACTGGTGCGGACGCTGTGCTGGTGACTCACGAACACGCCGATCACATCGATGTCGTTCGCCTGGCCGGGCTCGGCGTGCCGGTCTACGCCCCTGCCGAGGCGAACGTTCCGTGGCTGGAGGTAGTCGGGGTCTCCTCCGGCACAAAGTTCATCGCCGCCGACTTCCGCGTGCGGGCGGTCGGCGGGCGTCATGCGTTCATCTACGACGGCCAACCGGACTGCGCGAACCTCGGCTACATCATCGACGAGGCGATTTACCACCCCGGTGACTCGTTGCACGTGCCCGAGCAGCCGATCGAGACGCTCCTGGTTCCGGCCCAAGGATCGTGGATGAAGACAGCTGAGGCGATCGACTTCGTCAAGGCGGTCAAACCGCAGCGGGCGTTCGCGATACACGACGCCCAGATCAACGATCGCGGCCTCAGCAGCGTCAACGGCTGGCTCACAGAGGAGACCAACAACGGCTACCGGTATCTGAGGCCCGGCGAATCGGTCTGAGGAGTCCGCTGGCCCCCGGCGGCGAGAGGCGCGCGGGTTCATCGGCTGCCTCCGGGGGACAGAACGTCCTGGACTCTGAGGCTGCTGGCCTCGAACTTGTCCGCGTCGACTGCATTGGCGAGCGATTCGCCAACGCCGTGAGGATGCGCGGTGGCCGGCCGCGACGAGTTGTTCGGTGGGGCGGTTGCGTAGCGGGGTGAATGGGGGGTCGTGCGGCCCGGTTTGGGTGGGAGGTGTGGGCACGGCGAGCCTTTCGGGCAGGGGCCCCTCACGTGGGGTCCGTGACCGTGGGTGAGGTGGGGCGCGGGATGGGATGGGCGGGCGCGTACTGGGCGGCCTGGGCGTCGAACATCGCGGCGTAGCGGCCCTGGGCGGCCATCAGGTCGTCGTGGGTGCCGTGTTCGGCGAGTCGGCCCTGGTGCAGGACGGAGATGTGGTCGGCGTGGCGGACTCCGGACATGCGGTGGGTGACCAGGACGACGGCCCGGTTCGGTGCGGCGAGCCGGCGGATGCGGTCGAAAGCGGCGATCTCGGCTTCCGGGTCCAGTGCGGAGGGATCTACCTCGGCCACCCCGGCGACGCCCTCGGCCTACTCGGCGTCGCCGCAGCGAAAACGGCACTGCCCGCCATGAAAGCGCTGCTCGCCGATCGCCGCCTGAGACTATCGACCCCATGGGCAAGCATTCCCGACCCGGTCCGCCGAACCAGCCCTCCCGCGTGGTCCCACGCATTTTCTCAAGTGACCCGCTCGAGGCGTACAACAAGCGACGTCGGCCGCCGCTTGATCAGTACCGCCGGCACCGCCCTGTGCGTGTCGGCGGCGGGCACCTTTGCCCCGATGAGCCAAGGGTGCTGGAGGAATGGGACGGCTTCCGCTTTGTCCCCGCAGGGACCGCACCCGACCTCGCGGCGGCACAGCGGTGGGTGAACGCCCTGACGTTCGGCAACTGCGCCGACGGCGACGAGTCCGCTGCGTGACACTCGCATAGCCACCGTCCGCCGGCACGCAGCTGGACATGACGACTGTTGGGCACCGCGATTCCGCGCCGAGGAGGCCTTGGGCGAGCGCACCTTCGCCTGGCCGTACCAGTTCAAACGACTCCGCGTCCGCTACGAGCGACACGCCGACCTCCACCAAGGCCTGCTCGAACTCGCCTGCGGAATCATCTGCCTCCGACGGCTTCTGCGGTCAACCGTAGCCCCGCAGTAGGCTCCTGACGCGTGATCTTCCTCCTCACCGCACGCCTGCGCCACCCGGCCAGGAGCCCAGCCCTGAACCCAGGGCCGAAGAAGCGGACGACGACGCGTTGATCAAAGCGCTGCGGGCTCGCGCATGGGATCCGGGCCTGCGATTTGACCGTGCAGACGTCCCTGTCGTGTGGCTTGCCGAGCGTTACGGCAAGCCACGGTTGGAGCAGGATCGAGACGACATAGTGTCGTACGGCAGCGACGGGACGGTTCAGCTCAAGGCTGGGAGCGAGGAGGCGGCTGCCTACTACGCGGACGCTCCTCGCGGGCCGCTGTTTCCCCCGGTCTCCCTGTCTGAGAAGCTGTTGTCTTTCCGGGTGTGATTGGCGTGTTTCCGCTGGTTGCGGATAGGTGCGTAAGACCCGTGGGAGCAGTGGCCTGTCAGGTCGTCGTTCCCCGGGAGGTCTCGAATGCCGTCAGTCGTTGGACTACTGGAACAGCACGAGCTCTTTGCTCGGCGTCGGGTCGATGGCCTGCGTGAGGAGGCCGACCGTATTCAGGCCGAGTTGGCCGCGGCCGAGGAGGAATGGCAGGGGTGGGCGATCGCCCGGCGGTGGGTCGATACGGTTCTGGCTCCGGACAGCGCCGCTGACGCCGACCCCCGAGCTGCCGCCGGGCCTCGGGAGGCGGACAAGCAGCCGGCGTCCCGTGATGCGGCCAACCCGAAATCGCAGGTGCCGGTGTGGCGTGAGGAGGTCGCCTCTTCGGTGCTGTCGGTCGACTACCAGCGCATCCTTCAAGCCGTCGCGGACCGTGTCCGTCTCGGCCAGGAGCCGCTGACCGGCCAGGAAATGGCCGCAGTGTTCGGCATGGACGTGGTGCCGGCGCGGGTGGAGGCATTGCGGTCGAAGGCGAAACGCCTGGTCGCCCGAGGCTGGCTGGCCGAGCCCGCACCCGGCCGGTTCACCCTCGGCCCCGGTGTGGCCGGGCCAGGCGACGGGTCATGAGGGCGGCCATCGACCAGTAGATCATCGCCTCGGCACTGGCGATACGACGCTCGAAGTCGCGGGCCAGGCGGCGGCTTCGCATCAGGTGCGCGAAGAGACGCTCGACGATCCACCGCTTGGGCAGCACCACGAATCCCTTCATGTTGTCGCTGCGCTTGACGATCGCCAGGACCAGGGCGAACGCGGCCAGGCAGTGCTCGATCAGACTGCCGGTGTAGCCGTCGTCGGCCCAGACCAGGGCCAGGCGATGGTGAGCGGCAGCCACCTGTTCCAGCAGGATGTGGGCAGCGGCGCGATCGCCCACATCCGCAGCGGTGACCATCACGCCCAGCAGCAGGCCGAGGGTGTCGACCACGACGTGCCGCTTGCGTCCGTTGACCAGCTTGCCGCCGTCGAAGCCACGGGTGCCGGCGCCGACCACGGCATCCGCCTTGACCGACTGCGAATCAATCACCCCAGCCGTCGGCAGGGCATCGTGCCCTGCCCTCTCCCGGACATGCCCGCGCACCCGGTCATGGAACTCCCGGACCAGGCCGCGATCGCGCCAGCGGCGGAAGAACGCATAGACCCGGTCCCACGGCGGGAAGTCGGCCGGCATCGCCCGCCACTTGATGCCGTTGTCCACGAGATAGCCGATCGCGTCCAGCATCGCCCGGTGGCAGTACGCTTCCGGCTGCCCGCCCTGGCCCTGCATCCAACCCGGCACCGGCAGCAGCGGCCGCACCACCACCCACTCCGCGTCCGTCATGTCGCTCGGATACCGACGCACTCGCAGGCGATTGTCGGCAGCGTTTCCGAACCGGTGAGCCAGACAGTCGCAGTCCCGAGTACCCGCGGGGGACTGCACGGGCATCGGCACGCAAGACTGCGACACCAGGGCCTCCTGATGCTCGGTGATTCGACACCAGCGAGCTGTTCAGGAGGCCCTCCTCGCATGCGCCGAGCACCCGACGACCACCCAATCGAGACGGCCGTTCGAGCACCAAGTCCCCAGAGCATTACGACAAAAGCTACTTACGCGTCGGGGTGCTCCGGCAGGGCGAGCCAGTCCGACCAGGAGATCTCGCGGCCGAGGAAGCGCGGCTGCTCGAACGGCCAGTCGGCGGCGATCCACTGCGGCACCAGCTCGTCGAGGGCCTGCTCGACCTTGCTGCCCACCAGCTCGTCCACCACCCACCAGGAGATCTCGCCGTCCGCGCCGGCCCTCTCCGGTGGGTCGATGTAGACGCAGCCGAGCAGAGCTGTCTCCGCCGCGTCGAACAGCGCGTAGTTGAAAGACTGGTGTGCGGCGATCTCCTTCTCGTGCCGCAACAGGTCGGCCTGGTCGGCCTCGTAGGTCATGGTGGCCGCGGGCCAGCCCCAGGCTGGGCCGAAGATGGTCCACAGCCGCTCGCGCGAACCCATCACAGCCGGATAGTCGAGCGGGGTGTCTGCCTCCCGGATCGGCCGCAGGTGATGACCACTGCCCGGCAGCGGTACCAGGACGCGATGGACGAAGTCATCGGGGAGCCAGCTCATAGCGCCCGACCGTAGCAGCGCGCGGCCGTCCGCGCCCCTGGATTTTCCCCGTATACCGCCAGGCCCTGCTCTCATGCCGGGCAGTGCCCGCGATCACCCGATCGAGACTCCCGTTCGATCGACAGACTCCATGATCGGTATGGCAACGGCTTCTTAGGCAGCAGCTGCCTGACTTCGGCCGCCCCAGCGGATGCCCTTCTCGCTGCGGATACGGGCGCGTTCGCGGCGTTGGGCGGCCAGCACGTCGGGGTGGCGGGCGTTCGCGTTGCGCCAGCGGAGGTACGCGTGGAGGGCTCGGGTCTGCGCGGTGTGGTTGCGGTGGTTGGAGTTGGCGATGGTGAACTGCCGCAGCGGTCCGAAGTGGGCCTCGATCGGGTTGGCCCAGGACGCGTAGGTCGGGGTGCAGCACAGCTCGACTCGGTTCTTCTTTGCCCAGCGCCGGATGGTCTCGCCCTTGTGAGCGGACAGATTGTCCAGGATGACGTAGATCGGGGCGCCGTCCGGGCGGGCCGCCCGGATTGACCTCAGCGCAGTCAAGGTGTTCGCGGCCCCCTTCTTGCGCCGGTTGACGCCCCAGAGCCTGTCGTCGCCGACGAGTAGCAACCGTGAAAGTAGCGCACCCCGTGAGTACGGTGATAGGTCGCGGGATGCCGCTCGGGCCGACCCTCTTCGGCCCAGCACGACCCGGCGGTGGGCCTGATGCCGAGCGGGCCGAACTCGTCGAACGCGAAAACGCGGTCCGGGAAGTTCTCCAGCACGTGCTCGATCCGGTCGAGCTTGGCGTCGCGCTCGGGGTCGGGGGATTCCTTCCAGGTCTTGGCGCGTTGGAAGGTGATGCCGCGGCGGGCGAGCAGGCACCGTAATGCCTCGCGGCCGATCCGGATCACACAATCACACGGCCGTGTACGCGGCGCAGGTAGGCGGCGAGTTTGCGGAGGGACCAGCGGGTGAAGGGCTGCCCGAGCTTGGTCGGCCGGGTGGTGGCCGTCTGGACGACGAAGTCCTCGTCGTCAGGACTGAGCAGGCGGGGACGGCCTCCCGCCCACCGAGGGTCCAAGCAGGCCAGACCGATCTCGTTGAACCGGTGGACCACGTCCCGGACCGTGTCCTCGTCGGCCTGCACCAACTTTGCGATCACCGGCACCCGGTTCCCGCCGGCCGAGGCCAGCAACATCATCGCGCGCCGGTAACGCACCGAACTGGTGCTGCCCCGGCGCACGATGCTGTTGCAGCTTCTGCCCCTCCTGGTCAGTCAATCTGCGCACACGGACAGGCTCAGCCCCCACACCCCCAGCGATCAGATCGGACGTCACCGCTCATCCAACCGCTCGGACACCGAATCCGGCGAACCTACGTGGTCAGAGCACCAGATGATCCGGGGTTCAATCACTCGGTCCTCAGCGAGTTCCGGGACCGCATGGCTGTCGGGGAGCGGGCAAACCGGCTGCTGACCGTGATGGTCGATCAGCCGGTGGCGGCGGGCCTGATCAAGCGGCACGGCCGGATGCGGATCGATTCCACTCATGTGCTGGCCGCGGTACGGAAGTTGAACCGAGAGGAGCTGGTCGCCGAGACGCTGCGGGCCGCGCTGGAGGAGCTCGTCGCGGCGGACGAGCAGTGGCTGGCTGCTCTGATCACGCAAGGGTGGGCGGATCGTTACGGGCGTCCAGCCCGCTACGACCGACTACCCAAGACGAGACCGGAGTTGGCCGCGTACGTGCTGCAGGTCGGTGAGGACGCATGCGGCTGCTCCGCACCGTCCACCAGGACGACACCCCACCCCGGTCGCGCACGCTGTTCCAGGTCCAGGTGCTGCGGCAGGTGTGGATCCAGCAGTACTTCTACGACGCCAACAGGCAGCTGGGCTGGCGCGGCCTGAAGGACACAAAGGATCGGCTCAGCCGCCGTGGTACCCCGCGCCGCTCCGAGGGCCTAGGTGCCGGCAGCCCGGATCCGGCCTCGGCGTGGGTGCCCTGGTCGGGCACGGAGATTGTCACTCCGCACGATGCCGAGGCCCGTTTCGCCCACCGTCCGGGGAAGGCGGCCTGGATCGGCTTCAAGGACCAGCACGTCCTCACCGCCGCCGGCGCCAACATCGTCCGCCTCAGCGAATGCTTCCCGCCCGGCACCACACCACATAGGCCACCACGGCCGCTCACCCCGTTCCAGCGGATCTGCCAGAACAGCCAACTTTCGCCCGGCAGTTGGCCAAGCGGACATCACCAACAGCATCCCGATCACGGGACAGAGCCGTTCGATTGACAGACCCGCCACTGGCAACGGGACGCGAATGAGCGGCTCACCGTCCACCACCATGGTCCGCCAGGTATGACAAGGCAGCCATGCTCGTGCTCTCGGCAGGTTTAGCAGTCCAGGGCAGGCTGTGCCGACCTGATGATGCACTCCTGCGCCCCGTTCGGGAGCCGGTTACCGGTGGCGGTGCTGTTCACCAGGGTGGGGCTTTGAAGGTTGCGGTGGCTGACGATCCGCAGGGGCCACCAGGTCGGCAAGGCGCCCCCGATGTTCTGGGCGATCTCGCCCATCGATGGCCGGTCATCTGCCCACGATGCCCTTCGCGGACAACGGGGAGGTCGGGCGATGCATGGGCTCGAAGCGGTGGTCGTCCGGCTGGCGTCGACGGTGGTCCTGCACACCCACGCCGTCCGCTACAGGGACAACTCCCTCGCGGCGTGACCGCAGCCACCCACCCATCACTCAAGAAGCAACGCCCCCCTTCCTGAACGCCTGGAACAGCCGCCTCAGAACTTGATCGGGAGTACGACGACCAGGACCTGGTAGCCGAGTCCGTCAGGGACCGAGGTGTCCGGCAGTGAGATGCGTTCGATGACGACCCCGCCGAGCCGCTGCACGATCTGCTCCATCTTCGGCAGCGTGAACGAGTTCGTGGCGACGGTGAGGCGTGCGCCGGACGCCGCGATCCGGCGGATCTCGCGCTCTCCGCGCGTGGTGATGGGCGCGGACCGCAGCGCGATGTCCGTGGCCGTGTCGGTCGCAATGGTGTCGGTCACCGGGCGAGGTGGTCCGCCGACGACGCCGGGGTCCGTGACGAAGTCCTCGAAGCCCTGGTACTGGGTTTCCCCTTCGCCGCCGATGTTCACTTTCCGCCCGAGGCCCGGGTTGATCGGCGTGGCCATGTGGTCGACCGGGCGCCCGCTGGTGTCCACCGGGCACGTGCTGTGGTCGTGCGGGGATCCTTCGTGGGTCAACGAGACGAACAGGCTGATCACGGCGGGCGGCGGCCGGTTCTCGAACGCCACGATCTCGTTGTCGAGCGCGGCGATCGTCTTCTTCCCGACGATGTTGTCCGGCGTCGTCTGGCCAGGACCCAGGATGTTGCGTGGCGGTCCCTTGAAGGCCAGTACGGTCCGCACCGTTGTCGGACCGTAGAGCATCCCCTCGACCTCGTCGGGCGCGATCACCCCGGCGCCCAGCGTGACGAGCGCTGCCTGGATCTTGGTGACGTGATCGCCCTGGGCGCCGGGCGTGACGTGACTGGCGTCGGACACCAGGCACTTTTGCAGCGCCGGGTCATCGCGGAAGAGTTTCGACGTAAGAGGCATCCTTCCACCTTGTCTCACGCCGCGCCGACCGGCATCCGCAGGACGGACACCGATTCGGAGAAGTAGTTCGGCACATAGAGCTCGGCGCCGTCCGGGGTGACCGTGACCCCGCGGATCGGCCCCCTGCCGACATTGATCGTCCCGATGCACCAGCCCTACGGCGACGCATACGGCCAGTGGAGCGCCATGGAAGCCCTCAACCGCGAGGGCCTCACGCGGACAGGTCGGGCCGGGACGCATGCCACCAGGCTACGAAGGCGCTGGCGAGGGCGTGCCGGTCCAGGGGGCCGATCGGACCGAGGTGGGCCGGCACCCGCATGTCGCGGGGTGGGCCGTCGGGGCACCGGGACGTCGTCAGCGGGGCGCCTGCAGGCTCAACTGGTGGCACGCGGGCGTCCAGTGGCGGGGATCCGCCATCGGAGTGAGCATGGAACAAAGTGAGCGGCATCCCGGGATTTCACAGCTCTTCCGATCTCGGATGAGGCGTTCTCATGTCGCACAACACCACCCGCCCTCTTGCCCTGAGGCTCTGGCAGGAGGTGCGGAACCATTCCGGTGCGGGTCGTCACGACGGCGACGGCCCTGGCGCAGGGTTCGCCGGAGAACGGCCCTTCGGCCCGGACCACGGTCCGCGTCCTGGCCCCCACCCCGGCGGACCCCCTCACCGGCCGCACGAAGAGGACGATGCGGAAGGACCGTTCCGGGTGGTGCGGCCGGCGGACATGCTCGTCGTCGACATAGCCCTGGTCAATCTGCGGTTCGACGGCCACCGCCTGGTGCGGCGGGACCCGGCCGAGCCGGCGTTCGTCCTCATCGGGTTGCCGCCGCAGCATGTGCGGGAGGAGGTTCCCCCGCCGCTGAACACCGTTACCACCGCCCTTGGTCCTATGAAGGCCGTGACCGCCGGTTCGGCCCGGCTGGCTTTCTCGATTCCCGACGATGTGGACGGCCTTGAGCTGTCGCTGACCTCGTTGCTCGACTGGGCACCACTGGTGCCGATGACGGTGCCGACGGGCCTGAAGAGCCCGGACACGGCGGGATCGACGGTCTTTCAGGGCATCCCGAGAAGTGTCATCGAATTCCCCACCCGGCTGCTGATCACGTACGACGAGCCGGTGGACTGGGTGGGCCGACCGGAGCCCCAACAGGCCGCCGGCCGGACCGCGTTGTGGCACGCGCGGCTGCACGGAGCCCGGGACGGCGAGGTACTGCTGCGAGCCTTCGCGACGATCGACAACCAGGACGTACCGGGCGACCGCAGTCCGCTCATCGCCGACAGGCTGGAGGACATCGTCACCCTCACCAGCCGGGCGGAGATACCCGGCCCCGGGGGAGCGCCCCTTGAAGTCCCCAGTGCGCCGTTGCACGCCGAGCAGTTCATCGTCACGCCGCTCGGATCCTCGGCACACCTGCACGGCGCCTGGGCGAAGTTGTCGGAGACCGGTGAGGGGCAGTACAAGGAGGTCCGGCGGCGCCCCCCGAACCTGGCGGCGTACGACCACATCACGGGCCTGGGGCGGGAGCAGTTCATTCGCGTCGTCGCCCGCGGTCGCCTGTGCACCGGCCATGAGTCATTGCACGTGCATGAGCTCACGCGGGTGTTCGTCGCGCGCCCGGACGACGGAATCGTCGCCTACCTGCAGCGCGAGGACCGGATAATCGTCACGCAGCCGGAGGTCCACTACGGGGCGGACAAGGGTTTCACCCACCACGGGCGCGAGATGCCCTTCCGTGTGCTGCGCATCACCGACCGCGTCACCCCGCCGATCGAGCCGAAGCCTGACACCGAGGCCTTCTGGGTGGTTCTCCCCGGCCCCGGGCCGGACTACGAGTTCACCTTGATCGGTACGGACTCCGAGGGCCGCAACGTCAGCTTTACCATGCCACTGGTGTTTGTGCCCGACGGACTGCTCGATGAGCAGGAGCAGTTGGAGAGACGCTACGACCCGTCGAAGGAACCACGCCTGCCAGGCCGTCTGAACCGGTCGATGGGAGGCCAGGTGATGGCCATGGCGGAGCCACCCGCCGGAGCTCCCGGCAGCACCAGCCATGCGGTCGGCACCTTGACCTTCGGGCTCGGGACCACCGGTGACGGAGGCCGCTTCGTGGTCGGCCTGCCCCATGTGTCGGCCGCCACGGTACGGGTCCCGGCCGTGGAGCAGTTCATCCCGAACGCCGGTGACTGCGTCGTCCAGTTCAACGACACCTATCTCCGGCAGACGATGGAGAAGCATCCGGCAGGCGCGTACCTGGATCTGAAGAATCCGCTCGATCTGACCTTCGGCGCGGAGAAGGGCGGCGGAGTCGCCAGCCCCAATGCCGCGGTCAAGTTGATCACGAGCCAGGCGGGTGTCGTGCCGGACGTGTTCAAGCCGAACCCCGACACCGGGGAAGTCGTCGACGCGCTTCCCGTCGAGACCATCAGGGCGGCGTTCGGCGGGGCGAAGCTGCTCGGCTTCATCGACCTCGGCCGGTTCCTGAAGAGCATCGCCAAGGACAGCTTCGACACCCTGCGCCAGCTCGGCGACGACCACCAGATCGAGGAGATCCTGCGCGCCCCGGGTGGGCTGCTGCCGGTGCCGGTGCTGCGTATCCGTGACCTTGCGGACGGTCAGAGCAAGGAACTGCGGTACGTGTGGAAGACGCCCTTGGCGCCGCCGGACGACGGGAAGACGGACATCCTCGACGCGACCCATGCCGCTCTGACCCTGGACGCCCGGACCGTCCGCTCGAAGGACGCCGTCGACCAGGCCACCGTGCAGGGCGCACTGACCAACTTCGCCCTGGCCTTCGCCGGCATCGCCCGCGTCGAGATCGCCGACCTGAGGTTCAGGACCGGCACGGGGACGAAGCCCGACGTGACGGCCGCCGGCCTGGAACTCAAGTTCAGCGGCGCGCTGGAGTTCATCAACACCCTTCGCAGTGCCCTGCCCGCGGACGGCTTCGGCGCCGGTGCCTTCGTGGACGTCCAGCCCACCGGCGTCCGCGCGGGCTACAAACTGGCGCTTCCCTCCCTCGCCGTCGGCGTCCTCACCCTGTCGAACGTCTCGCTGGCGGCCGAGCTGGCGATCCCCTTCGACGGCAAGCCGGTCTTGTTCCGCTTCTCGGTCTCCGAGCGCGAGCACCCCTTCAATGTCACCGTCTCCCTGTTCGGCGGCGGCGGCTACTTCGCCATGCGGGTCGGCGCCGGCGGCGTGGAGCAGATCGAGGGCGCCATCGAGTTCGGCGGCAGCGCGTCACTGAATCTCGGGGTTGCCAGCGGCGGGGTGTCGGTCATGGCGGGCATCCTCTTCACGTACGAAGCCGGGGACGAGTTCCATGCCGCGGCCGTCTCCCTGAGCGGATACCTGCGGTGCAACGGCTTTCTGACCGTACTGGGCATCGTCACGGTGTCCGTCGAGTTCTATCTGCAGCTCGCCTATGAGAAGCACCCGGACACACACGAGTCGGTGGTCCGCGGCAGGGGCATCATCACGGTCAGCGTGCGGATCGCCTTCTTCAGCAAGTCCGTCGACCTCGAACTCGAGCGGAGCTTCTCCGGCGCGCCGGGCGACCCCACGTTCGCCGACTGCGTCCTGCCGTCGCACTGGCAGGAGTACTGCCAGGCGTTCGCCGCGTGAGTCCGGTGGGAGACGACCATGGCATTTGAACAGCACATCAACTGGACCGTTCTGCCCGCCGGGCTCTCGGACGACGGCACCCAGGCCCGGGTGTCCGTGTTCATCGCCCCTCGACTGGAAACGCCCGGCGCGGAGGCCCCCGGCCCCGACAAGCCGCCCGTCACCACGCTGGAACACTTCCCCGACTTCGTCACCTGGCCGGACAAGGTCAAGGCGGTCACCTTCGAGTTCGCCACCGCGGACGACAGCCATGTACCGTCCGCCTTCCTCACCAGCCCGCTCGTGCCGCAAGGCCCGCCCCCCGACACGAAGTTGTGGACAAGTCTTTTCCACGAGGACACCCCTGTGGAACCCTTCGTCTTCCAGGACGCCAGACAGCGTGGATTTCGCACCTACTCGGCCACGAAGGTCAGCGACCGCACCAGGGCGGTCTACGCCGAGGCCGCCAAGTCGTCGCCGGAGACGCCGCCCGCGGCAAGGGACACGCTGCGCTCCCTGCGTGCCGCATCACCCGGCGCAAGAGGTGTGGCGGCGGCGACCGGAGGCACCGGTGACGGCATGCCCCCGGAACTGGTGGAGCTGGCTGATTTCCACAAGGCCAGGATGCGCGACTCGATCGTCCGCGGAGAGGAGCCCCCACCGCCGCCACCGGAACTGCCGAAACCCGACTTCCACCAGATGCTCACCTCGCTCGGGGACCACCCCACGCTGCTCCGGCGCCTCGGACTGGTCCGGGACTTCCTCCTGCCGGCCGACCGGCTCCCCGTCTCCTCGGGCGAGCTGTTCCTGAGCGTGACCCCTCACTGGACGTCCGCACTGCGGAAGGACTCGCACGACGTGGCTCCTCGCACGCGGTATGTCTTCCTCCCGGACCGCCATGTCTTCGCCCCGGCGGCCCAGGCCCCCACGGACGGCGAGCCGCTGGCGCCGCCCTCGCGCGGCCTGGTGGCGTTGTCCGGGAAATTCTCCGTCGAGCAGGCCGACATCGACGGCGCCGCGCTGAAGGTCATGTCACTCCCGGCGGATGCCAAGGGGCTGTCCCCGGTGCGGACCCATGGGATTTCACTGGTCAGGGACGAACGCCTGAAGAGCCTCCAGGACGACCTCAAGCGGGCGGTGGACCACAACCAGGCCTTTACCCGGGTGCTCGCGCAGAACGGAGCGCGTGTCGCGGCGCCGGACCCGCAGCCTCCGGGGGCCGCCCCGCCGGAGGCGCAGGCCCCCGAGCCCGGCCCCGAGCTGGCCGCCCAGGATCTGGTACGCGGCCACCGGATGGACATCTGGGACGAGGAACGGCAGCGCTGGTTCTCGCTGCACGAGCGCAGCCTGGAGTACCGCCAGCCGAACGGCGGACCGCTCCTGCTCACGGCCGCCGACGAGGGCTTCTTCCAGGCCAACCTGGTCTCCCCACCGAACGACGCCGATGAGCACCATCTCTACGTACCCGAACATCTGGCCACCTGGGACGGGTGGTCGCTGTCCGCGCCCCGCCCCGGCTTGGTTCTGGACATCGAGGAGGGCTCGGTCGAGGAGAACAAGCCTCCCAATCAGCCCGTAGAGGTCGGCAACAAGGCGCAGACTCCCCTGCACCTGGAGATCACGGCCAAGGCGCAGCCCGGCTCATTGCCCAGGCTCCGGTTCGGACACCAGTACCGGGTGCGGCTGCGCACCGTCGACCTGGCGGGCAACGGCCCTGGCCTGACGGAGGCCGACGCCCTGATGGACGGGAACGACCTGGCGCTCCCCGGTTCCGGGCTGTTGGTCTTTCAGCGGTTCGAGCCCGTCCTGGCGCCTGCCGTGGCGCCCAGACTGCCGTTCGGGGAAGGCGCCTCGGACTTCCGGATGGTGATCCGGAGCAGCCCCGGGTCCGGCCCGCCCCCAGCCGGTCCCCCCGGCCCTGGGGGGCATGCGGTGAGGATCGCCCTGTCCAACGTCCAGTTCGGCAAGACCAACGACGACGTCCGCGTCGTCCAGGAGGCACTCATGGCCCAGGGCCACCGCCTTCCGGGCGGCGCGGACGGCGTCTTCGGCAAGCAGACCAAGGCCGCCTACGCCGAAGAGCAACGCGACCAGGGCTTTTCGGGGCGCGATGCCGATGGCGAGCCCGGCTGTGTGTCCCTGACCGAACTGGGCCGCAAGAGCGGCTTCACCGTCGACTGCGGCACTCACACCGCCACCGCCGCCCGCACGGGCTCCGCAGCGGGCGTGACGGCGGAGCAGTACGCCGCTGACTTCAACCGGTCGTCACTGGTCACCAAGGAAGGACATGTCGCCTACCAGGGGGTGGACGAACGCCATGTGGTGGCGCCGAAGGCGTCGCTGCGGTGCGTGGAGTGGCACGGACTCCTGGACGAGGCCATCGGCTCCACCGACAAGCATGTCCAGGACACGGTCTACGCGCTGGCCATACGGGAGAGCGGCTCACTGAACGACTCCTCCCAGCCGAATGTACGACTGGAGCCGGTCCAGTCGCCGGCGGCGGACCCCGCCAACCCCGCGACGACCGCCCTGCACATGGGGGAGCAGGTCGAAGTGCGCTATCTTCGCGATCCGCTGGCCAGGGGAGCCGTCTTCCTGGACCTGCCCGGAATGCCCGCCGGGGAGCCCTTCGAAGTCCCCTGGGGCGGCCCCGTCTGGCACCGTCCCCAGTCCTTCAGGCTGAGGCTGGCCGAAGGGACCGCACCACCTCGCTTCGATGAGGCGTCCCGGGTGCTGACGGTATCGCTGCCGAAAGGCGCCGTGGCGACCGTCCGGATGTGCTCCATGATCGACTTTGACGAGAGAATCATGGGTCTGGCCTCATGGTGCCGGGAACTGCCGCAGCCGGCACCGCAGGTCATGCCGGAGACGGAGGCGCAGGCTGCGGCGGGCAGGGCGGCGGAGCAGCACAGAGCCGACCGCGCGCTGGAGGTGGCCGCGGCCGGTCAGCACTGGCTGTTCACCCCCTGGCATGAACTGGCCCTCGTACACGCCGTACAACGACCGCTGAGCGCACCGGTGTTGGAACTGTCCCCCCTGGCGAACCCGCGCGCCTCCGGCGCGACGGCCGAGCACCTCGCCGGCACCATCGCGCTGGACGAGGGCAGCACGGACCGGATCGACCTGGTCGCGGAGTGGACCGAGGTGACGGACGCCGGCCCCACGGGCCGCCACACCCAGCAGATGACCGTCCCGGTGTTCGGGCTCCTGACGGCGAGGGCGAGCCGCGCAGGCGTCCCCGGAACCGAACCCGCCCTCCTCCGCGACGGCATCCTGACATTCAGCACCCAGGCCGCCGAGGCCAGGGCGAAGGCGAGCCAGAACAGCGGGGACAGGATCCCGCCCGTACCCGAGAAGCAGGAGTTCGGCGACACCAAACACCGCACCGTGAGCTACCGCCCGGTGGCGGGCAGCAAGTTCGGCGACTACTTCCCTCCCGAGTTCGCCGCGCCCGAGAACAAACTGTCCGTACCGGGAGAAGCGAAGGAGCACTCGGTGCCCAGCAGCGCGCCGCCCACGGCGCCGCAGCTGCTGTACTGCATGCCCACCCTCGCCCTGGAGCACGTCCCTGCACCGCCCGGCGCCATCGTCCAACGCCGGCGCGGCGGTGGCATCCGGGTGTACGTGGGCCGTACCTGGTTCTCCTCCGGAGACGGCGAACTGCTCGGCGTGGTCCTCGGCGAGCCGCCGGGGGGTGACCCGCACTCCGTGCGGGACGCCAGGGTCACCCTGATGGGCCGCGACCCCATTCACCGTTCCGCACCCGTCGTCGCGCCGACCCCGGACGTTTTCACGAACGCGGTACGGCAGTCCGGGAAACTCTCCATCACCACGCCCTCCGGCCCGCTCACCGTCACGGTCGTGGGCTTCGCCCCGCAATTCGACGCGGACGGCAAGGACGGCCGCTGGTTCTTCGACCTGGACCTGGACACCGGGGACGCCTGCCTGCCCTTCGTGCGGCTCGCCCTGGTCCGCTTCCAGCCGGACTCCATCCCGGGAGCCGAGATCTCACCGGTCGTCCTCGCCGACCTCGTGCGCACCCTGCCCGACCGGGAACTGACGGTCAGGCTCGGCGATTCCGTGTCGGTCAGCGTCACCGGCCCCTCCTGGGATCCCACCGGTTCGGTGCCGCCGCAGATCACCGCCACGCTGCAGCGCCGGCACGATGTCATCGCCGACGCGGACCTCGGCTGGGTGACAGTCGAGGGCACCGCCACGCCACTCACCTCGATCTCTGCGGAGTCCTCCCACAGGCCCTTCTACACGGGCCAGGTCCCGGTACCCCCCGTGCGACGCGGGGTGCCGCTGCGCCTGCTGGTCGTCGAGACCGAGGGCATTCCGGCCAACGGGCCCGTCCCGCCCACGACTCCGGGGCCGGTGGTGTACTGCGACACCGTCGACCTGCCGCCGGGCCGCGGCGACACGGACGACCACGATGACGGCCATAACGGGCACGATGGCCGGGGCGGCCATGATGACGGCGATGACAGGCGTGGCGGGCGTGGCGGCGGGCCCCACCACTGACGGTGTGGAAAACATGCGGAACAGGGCCTGTCGTGATCTCGTGGAAGCAGGGGGCGGCACAGCGGGCGTGCGGGGGTTTCCGGGGGAGTCCGCCACGGTGGGTGCTGTTGCCGCCTGGTCTCCGAAAGCCGGGGCGCAGGAACTGGGAGCGGGCGGTCATCCGGTCCAGCATCTGACGGGCCTCTTCGGCAGCGCTGAAGGCGTCCAGGGCCGTGAACCGCGGAGGCAGTCCTTGCTCTTGCCGGAAATCTTGTCCGTGCAGGTCAAGCTGCATGTCGGTACTCGTGGAGGATGCCGCCGAGGCGGTCGCGTCGTCGTACTGGATCGGTGGCCGGTGCAGGTAAGGGGTGGAGCGGTCGGGCGTTGGCGATGCCCTGGTGGGGCCGGTGTCCGTTGTAGCTCGGCGCCCGCTTCAGTCAGCTCGACGTCACCGACGAGGACTCCGTCAAGGCTGCCGCCGAATTCGTCCGCGCGGACGCCGGCCGTCTCGACGTCCTGGTCAACAACGCCGGGATCGTGGGTGCGCGCAAGCCGGTCGGCGAGGTCACCGGGGCCGACATGCTGACCACGTACGACACGAACGTCTTCGGCGTCGTGCGCGTCACGCACGCCTTCCTGCCGCTGCTGGAAGCAAGCGATGCCCCGGTCGTCGTCAACGTCGGCAGCGGTCTGGGCTCGCCAGCGGCATGTGCCGACCCCAGCCGGGTGGAGTTCCAGGTAATGGCGCTGGACTACAACTCCTCCAAGACCGCGCTGGTCATGGTCACCGCGCAGTACGCGAAGGCCTTCCCCGCCATCCGCTTCAACGCCGTCGACCCCGGCTACACCGCCACCGACCTCAACGGCCACACGGGCACGCAAACCATCGAGGAGGGCGCGGAGATCATCGTCCGTATGGCCTCGATCGACTCCGACGGCCCGACCGGCGGCTTCTTCGACAAGACAGGCCCGGTCGTCTGGTAACGATCCGCTCGCTGATGCGTTGGCGATGGCAGCCCAGCGGGCGGGGCGGGTAGTGAGCCAGCCGCTCAGGCAAACAGCGCGGCGAATTGATCCCATAGCGGCTCGATCAGCCACGATGGCGGGACAGCCACAGATCTCTTGATGATTGCAGAGCGTAGCAACTCAAAAATCAACAAGATCTGCGCCGACGGGGCGCCCCGCGCCAATTTGCGCGACCTCTTAGTGGGCGGCTCGTTGGGTGATGTCCGTTTCCGGCTAAGGTTGGAGCAAGGTCGCTGGTGGGGGTTCCGTCGGCTATTGCTTCCTGGCGAAGCTGCCTGTCCGCGGTGAGGATGCCGAGTCTGACCAGGCGTTTCAGCTTTGCGCGGGTGCCTTCGACGTTCTTCGGCAGCAGTTCGTGGCCGAGGGTTTCGCAGACGTCCTTGGCCCGTAGCGGCCCGGTCGTCTGGTTGAAGGCGGCGAGGATGCGGGGGTAGTCCGAGTGCTCGGGCAGGTCCGGCGCGACGGCCGGGAGCCGGTCGGTGAGGCCGGTGACGGTCTTGAACACGAAGAAGCCTGGCTCTCCCCGCGCGAATACGCGGAGAGGGCCGGGCCTCAGCGCTGCTTACCCGGCGAGCTCGCTCTTGTAGAAGACGGTCGCCTGGAACTCGTCAGGACTGACAGCGATCTTGCTGGAGTAGCCGAACGCGAGCCGCGGGCCACTGGACGACCGCCAGATCGCCATTCCCTGAGGTTCGCGACCGGGCAGCGAGTTACCCGCGGTTGTCTGGAACTTCTCGTTGTACTGCCCCCCCGGTCTGGTTCATATCGATTCGGACCAGATAGGAGGGCCTGGCCGGATCCGAGGGATTCTCGGGCGGACCACCGTAGGAGAGGTATGCGTACTGGCCGTACGAGGTCATGCCCTGGAAGAGGTCGGAGTCGCTGAGACCGAGTTGGGCGTTGGTCGGCAAGGCGCGCTTGGTAAGGGGGCGTGTGTTGTCGTTGATGCCCCGGGCTATGACATCGGAGAGGTCGAACAGCGCGAGGCGCCACGGACTCGTCGTCCCCATGTACCGGACGAGCAACCGGTTCGTGTAGGGATCGATCGACGGTCTCGGACAGTCCAGGAAATCGGAGAGACCGATCTTGAATTCCGCGACGCCGGGACTGGTGTGGTAGTCGATCAGCCCATCGTCCTGGTACTTGATGCGGCAGATAGTGTGGCTGTTGGGGGCCTCATTGGTGGTCAGGCTCCGCCAGTCGCCGGCCAGCCAGATGAAGGGAGATCCGGACGTGTCCGGCTGGATTCCCATCGAAGAGCCATGGTCGAACGCGTGGAGAGCCATGGAGCCCAGCACGTTGCCGCTCAGGTCGGTCCTGGTCACCCAGAGGTCACCGGTAGTGCTTCCGGGCTTGCTCTGCACGAAGTAGATGTGCCCGTGGACGTGGTCGAAGGCGAAGGACTGCATCGCCCAGTAGGGCTGGTGGAGCGTTCTTCGGACGACGGGATCGTCGCCATCTCCCCCGAGTACGAAGTATTGCGAAGGGTCGACGACCGCGTGCGCCGTTCCAGCCGTCAACAAGGAAATGCCGCCGCTTGCGGCGGCGGCTATTCCTGTGCCGGTCCGGAGGAACGCGCGACGGCCTAGGGCGCTCCCTCTATTGCTTTGGTCGTTTTCAGTCAATTGCGCCACCGTATCTGCTAGTTCGGCCGTTTTTGCTGAGCACGATCAACTTAACAACCGGATTCCTGGGTGTCGATGAATTTCCAGAACCGCCCGCAGGGCCTGCGCCGCCTGATCGACGCGCTCGCCGACGACGCCGACCAGGAACCCACCGCCCCCGCCAGGATCTGAGCCGACCCCTGCACGACGGCCAAGCCGACCGCATCCTCCGTCAACAGCAGTCACGTCGCCGTCAAGAGGCGCAGCCCCATGGGTCCGCTGCGACGATGGCCCACACCCAAGACGAAACGATAGCCGGAACCAAAGGCGCAGAAGTGAGCGCAATGCCCCTCAACTCAGCGCGTGCTGAGCCCAGATCGCGGGAGGACTCCAACCGGGCATCGCCGCAGCGGCATGTACCCCATCGAGGCCGACGTCCGAGCCGCCGCGCCGCCGGGAAGGAACCGTCGCCGGACCGGACATCACCGCCGATGCCACTGGCCTGACGCTGTTCGCGACGGTGCGGCGCGCTGACGAGCCGGGGTGATCCCCGCAGCCGGCATCGTGTTCCTCCCTGACGCGGCATCGGTCGTCAGTCGAGGCCTTCGATGATGCGGAAGTCGCGCTCGACGCCGTCAGCAAGTACGGCCAGTGCCTCCTGGTAGGCCGCACTCGCGCGTGCGGCGACCGCCTGTTCGAAGCTGTCGAACTCGATCAGGACGGTGCGCTCGGCGATTCCGGCGTCGTGTGCGACGACCCGGCTGCCGCGGGAGAGCAGCCGCCCGCCCGCGGCCTTGACGGCTGGACCGGCCAGCTTGTCGTAGGCAGCAAGCCTCTCAGGGTCTGCGATGGTGCGGTAGACGCTGACCCAGTAGCCCTTGGCCACGGTGCCTCCTGTGTTCGGAATTGATGATCAGAAGCATGCTCAGATCCATGGCCGGCGCGCTGTGGGTCAGCGAGCCGACGGAGACGGCGTCGAAGTCGGACGGCTTCGATCAACCGGCCGGGGCTGCGATCGGATTGGTCTCGGGTGAGCTTCGGCGGGCGAGGACGAGCCAGAGCCGGTCGAGTCGATGACTGGCCTCGCCGGAAGGGCCGCGGCCCGGACTAGAACGAATAGGAGCCGACAAGTAGGTACGAGTCGCACCAGTACGACGTGATCGGCCATCAACCCTGAGCCCCTGCCACAGATGCCGCCAGAACTGGCCGGGCTCTCACAGGAGCAGTTGGACCTGCTGCGGACCGGCACCCTCGCCTTGAGCGCGCAGGCCTCATCGCATGACCGTGCGCACGATCGCTGCCTGGCCGCCGACTCGGATCCGGTGTCCCGTGCGGTCGCGGTGGGCGGTCGCTGTGATGGTGGACGGGCTGCCGAGGTGATCACCCATGTCGACAGCGAGGCGGTGTGTGCCGAACCCGGCAGCATGCGCTGCCAGGCAGGCCGTGCTGTTGGCGTTGGCGATGTCCTCGGGGACGCCGATCGACGGGGCGAACATCCGGGCTGCTGCTCGGCCGTGTCGGTCCGGGGGCGAGTAGGCGTAGCAGCCCAGCAGACCGTAGCGGTCACAGGCTGCGCGCAACAGGGTTAAGTCCGGCGTGAGTTCGGCCAGTGCGGCGCGGGATCGGATGGGCAGCAGAAGCCTCGGCCGCCCGTTCGACGCCACGCAGGCGTCGCCGGCTACCGCGTCCTCTGTCAGTCCGAGGCCGCCTACGACTGCCCTCAGTTCGGGTCCACCGGTGCTACGCAGGCTGACCGGGCCCGGGTCGAACGACGCCGTCAGGCCGTCACCGTTTCGGCTTGCCCGACCGTCGAAGCTGCGGTGGGCCGTACGCAGGGCGGCGCGGTAGTCGTGGTCGCCGCCTTCCCGTTCGGCGAGCACGGCGAGGGCGGCGACGGTGCCGTGTCCGCAGGCGGGCAGTTCGCCCTGGGCGGTGAAGAACCGCAGTGTGTACGCGGGCTGACGATGCTCGATTCCGGTCGCGCGGAGGAAGACGGCGTGCGATGTTCCCAACGCCGTGGGAATGCGGCATCGCTCCTCGTCGGTGAACGGCGCATCATCCAGAACGGCGGTCGGGCTGCCACCCGTGCCGTCTCGCTGACACGCGACGACGACCGCTACCTCGGACATGGCACCGGGCCGGTGGTCAGCAGCATGGTCAGGTCCAGTGCGGGCGCGCTGTGCGTCAACGCCCCGACCGAGATTAGGTCGACGCCCGTCCCGGCGATGGCGAGAACTGTGTCCAGGCGGATGGTGCCCGAGGCCTCCAGCAGGATCCGGGAAGCGTCGGCCCGCCCGGCCCGGAACTTCACGATCTGCTCGATGTCGGCCACCGGCATGTTGTCGAGCATGATCCAGCGGGCTCCGGCGTCGAGGGCCTCGGCGGCCTGTGTGACGGTCTGCACCTCGACATCGCTTTCCACGGTCTGCCCGGTGCGCGCCATCCCGCGCCTGACCGCCTCGATCGCGGCGGTCACCCCGCCCGCCGCGGCGATGTGGTTCTCCTTGAGCAGGACCATCGCCGCGAGATCGAGGCGATGGTTGTGGCCGCCGCCGGCGGTGACCGCGTACTTGTCCAGGGCGCGCAGGCCCGGCGCCGTCTTGCGCGTGTCCAGGATGCGCGCCCTGGTCCCTGCCACAGCTTGGACGTAGCGGTCGGTCAGCGTCGCGATGCCGCACATGCGCTGCAGGAAGTTCAGCGCCGTACGCTCCCCGGTGATCAGGCTGCGCGCCGAACCGGATAGGTGCACCAGGACCTGGCCGTCGGCCAGTCGGGCGCCGTCGGCGACGGCCGGCTCGACCTTGACCTCGGGGTCGACCTGCGCGAAGACCTCGGCGACCACGGGGAGGCCGGCGGCGATGCCGCTTTGCCGGGTGCGGATCTCGGCCGTGGCCACCAGTTCCTCGGGAACGCTCCACACGGTGGTGATGTCCTTCCCTGACGCGTCCTCGGCCAGGGCGGCAGCGGCGGCGGCCCGTGCTGCCGCCGAGGGAAACTCGGTCGTGGTCATCTGGTCTCCAGCTCTGAGTGGACGTTGGCTTGGTGGCGGCAACCGCCGACGAGGCAGCACTGAAGTTCCGCTGGGCCGGTTCACAGGACCTGGTGGATCCTGTACTCGATCTCCCGCGTGCCGGTCACCCGTCCCCCCGCCACGAACAAGTTCCGAGTGAGCCGTCCGTGCGACTCGGCGCCGACGTCGAACTCGGGGCACCATGCGCATGTACCGGTCCTCCCGGCCGGTCTCGCCTCCGTCGACACGGGCTTTCAGGAACGCCTCTCACCCAGGTCGTCGGGGCAGGTGCCACAACAGCCTCATCCGTTTCGATTTCCGAAGCGGTCACTGATGCTAGCGTGTCGGTATTCGAAGCATCAACCCTGGAGAGCTGGACATCCCGACATGGCAACACCCAGGCCTGGCAATCCTGTTCGCGGCTCGACCACCGGCCGCCCCCTCATGGCCGCACTCGATCTGTTCGGGCGGCGGTGGAGTCTGCGCATCCTGTGGGAGCTTCGCGCGGGCCCGCTTGGATTCCGCCCCTTGCAGAAGCGGTGCGACGACATGTCCTCCAGCGTGATGCGGCAGCGCCTGACCGAACTGCTGGATGCCCAGGTGATTCACCAACTACCGGACAGCCGCTACGAGCTCACCCCGCTGGGACAGGAGGCGCGCCACGCCCTGAACCCCCTCGCCCGCTGGGCGGGACGCTGGGCGGCCACTATCGACCCGCAGGGGGCGGACCACACCGACGACCAGTCCGCCAGCCGCGTCTCACATCCGGACACCGTGGACGACGGGACGCCGGAGAGGGACTCCGCGGACTGACGCCCCGCCTCGGATCGGAGGCGGGGCGGGACCGCCGGGTCACGAGGTTGCCGTGGCTCGGCCGAGCGCCGGGGACAGGCGCGAAACCTCCGCCAATCCTCGTGGAAGCAACCGCCAGGTCAACGCCGAAGATCGGGCGCACTCCATGCGCTGCGCACGACTTCGCGAACCGAACGGCCCCGGTGACGTTGTCGCGATCCGTCAGAGCGAGCCACTCCATGCCCCGCTCGGCGGCTCTCCGCACCAAGGCCTCGGGATGGGATGCGCCGTAGCGCATGGAATAGCCGGACGCTACGTGGAGATGCATGAGCCGCTCCACGTACGCCTGGATCTGGTGACGGTGCCCCTTCCGGCATGGCCGCGGAGCTCCATGTCTGAGACCCTCGAACGGAGGTGGCCACGTCCCAAATCGGTTGTGTCCTCCGTCACATGAACGCGACCGGAAAGCGACTCTCCGACCCTTGATCACGATCTCGCGCGCAGTGTTTCCAGCACGCTTGTAATGCGACAGATCGGCGAGGGACACGGGCAATGCCGCGACTCAAGCGGGCATGCCCCCTGATACGGGTCCTGGCCTAAATAGGCTGATGTCCGCGACGACGTCCTGCATGTGCCGGGGTTGCAGACGTCCCACCAGATCCTGCTGACCAGGGCTTTCGAGCTGGAAGAGGCTGACGGTGTCCGAGGCCCGGATCATTTCGAAGGCCTGTTGGTCGTTCAGGCTGACGTGGTCGGGGTTGTCGAGAGCAAGCAGGCGTCCGGTCGTGCGGCGGATTTCAGCGACCGCGTACGCCATCGCCGATTGCATGCGGACGCCCAGGACGTCGAGCTTCAGGAGGCCGAGATCTTCGACGTCCTCCTTGTCGGTCTGCACCATCGGGTAGCCGGCCGGGGTCGGCTGCACCGGAAGCCGGTCCAGCAGTGCCGCGTTCGACAGGATCACTCCGCACGGGTGCATGGCGTAGCCGCGGGGCAGCGCGTCCAGGCCTTCGGCGAGTTCCCACAGCGGTCCGAACTTCCCCGCCTGAGAGGCGAGTTGGCGTAGCTCCGGCAGCTCGGCCAGGGCGCCGCGGATGTCCCGGGCGCGGAGGTGCGGAAAGCTCTTGGCGATCTCGCCGACGACCTGCGGCGGAATCCCGAGGGCGAGGCCGGTATCCCTCAGAGCGTGCCGGGCCCGGTAGGTCTCGGGCATGCCGGTGACCGCGGTCCGCTCCTTCCCGAACCTCTTGATGATCGCGTCGTACACCTCCAAGCGGCGCTCGGACTCCACGTCGAGGTCGATGTCCGGCAACGACGTACGCCGCTCGCTGAGGAAGCGCTCGAACAGGAGCCGGTGGTCGAGCGGGTTGGCGGTGGCGACGAAGAGGCTGTGGTTGACCATGGAGCCGGCGCCGGAGCCGCGCGCGGCGACCCGGATCCCCAGCGCCCGGGTATCCGCGACGACCTGGGCCACGGCCAGGAAGTACCCCTCAAAACCCAGCCGGCCGATGACGTCCAGCTCGTAGCGGAGCTGTCGTACGGCACGCTCGTCCGTGTCCAGGCCACGGGCGACCATCCCGGTCTCACACCGCTGCCGCAGCAGCCGCATGGCCGAACCGCGCTCGGGGCTGGCGCCGACGACGGAGGGTTCGGGGAAGTGGGGACGCCCGAGCCCGAGATCGACCGGGGTCAGGGTGCAGGACTGGCCGGTGGCCTCGGTCTCGGCCAGGAGGCGGACCGCCCGGGCGGGGTCGTCGCCGACGGCCCGGGCGATGCGGTCGGCGGCTGCCGCCATGACGGCCGGGGCCTTCAGCCACCGTTCGCCGCCGTCCAGGTGCCGGCGGTCGACGGGCCGCAGCAGCCGGGCCGCGTCGAGCACGTCGGCCAGCCGGTGCTGCTCGGGGTCGGCGTAGCGGACCGCGTTCGTCAGCACCGTGCGGACGCCGAGCTGGTCGGCCAGGCCCACGGTGCGCGCGGCCAGCCGCAGTGAGCCCGCGCCGGTGCCCTGCCGTCCCAGGTATACGGCTTCCAGCCGCAGCTGCTCTCCGGCCAGCTCCCGCCACGGCGCGAGCAGCTGCTCGGCGACGTCGGGGCGGCCGGCGGACAGGGCCCGCACCGGTTCGGAGGCCGGGCCGAGCAGCACCACCAGGTCCTGGTCGGCGTACGTACGCAAGGTGGGCCAGGACACGACCGGCGCCGCGCCGCCGGCCTCGGTGTGCGCGTCGGACACCAGGCGGCACGGCCGTGCCCACCTGGTCGCGTTCTGCGCGAGCAGGGTGATCCGCAGCGGCCGCTCCAGCACGTACGCGCCGCCGCGCACGGGCGTACGCGGCCGACCCGCGGCCGGGTCGGGCGGGGCGAGCGGGGCGACGGCGACGTCGACACCAAAGACGGGGCGGATACCGGCGTCCGCGGCGGCGGTGGCGAAGCGGATCGTGCCCGCGACGGTGTCCCGGTCGGTGAGCGCGAGCGTCGTCTCCCACGCTCGGCAGCGCGCTGCACGAGGGCACCGGGGAGGGATGCGCCGTAGCGGGCCGAATAGCCGGAGGCGACGTGCAGATGAGTAAATCCACCGCTGCACACCTCCTGCCTCTCGTTTGTCCCTCCCCTGACCGGTGTCCCTCCAGGTCTCCACCATAACCGAAAACCGAAAACTTGTTCGAAATCGTGTGGTGCTCTCACGTGTCGCCCGGGTGACGTCTGTGACTGAGCACTTCAGTTGGCCATTGAGTGCTTCAGTTGGCCACTTCGGCGCTCAGCTCTTTGTGACGTTTGCCGTATCGGCAGCTGTGCGTTTGAAGATCTTTCCCGAGGCGCATCCCTCTGCTACAGCGGGGCTGAACAGCACTCTCAGGCAGCACCGGCACCTGCCCGGCAGAAGTCGGGCGACGCATCGGCGACGGGGCGGTGGGGGCAGTGGCTTGGTCGCCAAGAACACCTCACGTGCTGCCCGGCCACCCGGTCCGAGATCAGGTACGACCCAGCGCCCCGCCCCGGGGCCGGCCGGTGGCGCTAACCCTTGTCGTCGTGTGCCTGAGTGTCCTCCTTGTCGCACTGGTCGTGGTTGTAGCGCCGCGTTATCTGCTGGATTGGGATGCCCCATCAACACCCGCCGCCGATCGAGCGAAGGCGATCAACGACATCCGGGCCACGTTGCTCCAGGGACTCGCGGGAGTGGCCTTGCTGGTCGGAGCGTTCTTCACCTGGCGGCAGCTGCAAGTCACTCGGCAAGGGCAGATCACCGAGAGGTTCACTGCCGCAGTGGAGCGCCTGGGCAGCGCGAGCATGGAGGTGCGCATCGGCTCCATCTATGCGATGGAGCGGATTGCCTACGACTCCCTCGACGAGCGGGCCACCATCGCGGAGGTGCTGTGCGCCTTTGTGAAACGCACCGCTCTGGCGTCTCCCCCTGCTGCGCGGCCCTCCCCGCGCGATACGGCCCACAAAGGCGAATTGGCCCGCTCCCACGCCGGAGAGGTCCCCCTCCCTGTACGTGCCCCGGATGTGCAGGCCGCGATGTCAGTGCTCGGCCGCCGTGCACGGCCGCGGCAGGATCAGGAGTTGCACCTGGACCGCGCCGACCTGCGAGGTCTTCGCCTGTCGTACGCAGACCTAGCCGACGCCGATCTGCACTACGCCGATCTCACGGACGCGGTATTGATAGGCGCGGACCTGGAGCGCGCCGACCTGACGGGGATATGGCTAGCAGGCGCAGTTCTGATCAAGGCGAACCTCGATCAAGCCGATCTGCGCAACGTAGTCCTGTGGCATGCACGTCTCGATGATGCGGACCTGCGCGCGACGGACCTCAGCGGAGCTGATCTGACTGGTGCGGTCGTCGGAGGCGCCAGATTCGATCTGTCGGACCTGCGCGGTACCGATTTCACCAGTGTCAATCTGGCAGCCGCCACATTCACCGGCGCGGTCGCCGATGCCACCACTGTCTGGCCCGCCGACTTCGACGTTGCCGCCTCTGGAGTGCTTCCTACATACGGCGCACCACCGCTGCGACCTCAAACGTACCTGCGGCCTCCTCCTGCCTGACTGAACTTTGGTGGTACTGCCCGCCACTACGCACGGGACGGATCGCTACCCGGCGCCAACTGTGACGCTCAGAGTGGCCAACTGAGACGCTCAGTCACAACGTCAGATCCGTTCTCGTGCCACCGGGCCTTCGAGGCGGGACTCGCCTCGGCCGGGATGCGGGGCAGTGAGGTACGCGTGAGGCTGATGCCATGTCGGAGCGCCGCATGTTCGTCTACCCGCCGAACGCGGGCCTGACCGGCTGGGACGAGCTGGATGTCGCCGAGTCGGGATGCATCGAGTGGCACGAGGTGTGGAAACGCTGAACGGGCGCAAAGACCGCCACGGCGGCCAAGGGCACGACGTGGAAGCCGTCCTCGACGAGCTCTACACCACGCCGCCGTCCGAATTCGTCGCCCGACGGGAGACGCTGGCCGCCGCCGCGAAAACAGCCGGCCGGGTGGACGATGCCCGCCAGATCCATGCCGTGCGCCGCCCCACCATCGCTGCCTGGGCCGCCAACCTCCTGCTGCGCTCCCAGCCGGAGGAAAGCCGACAGTTCCTGGAACTGGGGCGCGCGCTGCGCGAGGCCTACCACGCCCTGGACGCCGACGGACTCAAAGATCTCTCCGCGCAGCGCCGCCGCGTCTCCTACGCCCTCTCCCGGCAGGCCGCTCAGCTCGCCCGCGACGCCGGGCACCGCCTCTCGGAGCCGGTCCAGCAGGACCTCGAAGCGACCCTGCGCGCCGTGCTCGCCGATCCCGACGCAGCCGACTAGTGGGCGGGCGGCCGCCTGGTAAACGCCCTCACCCCGCCATCGGAATTCCGCCCCGGCACCGCACCAGCAGCCGAGAGGCCGAGCACACGCAGCCGCCCCGCGCCCCCGCCTCCGGCACGGGCCCCCAAGGACGAACTCGCCGAGCGGCGCCGCGCCCACCAGGAACAGCTGGCCCGGGCCAAGCAGGCAGCCGAGGCGGCCGAGCAGCACTTGCGCGAAGAACGCGCACGGCAAGCGGACGTCGACGCCGAGCTGCAACGGGCGCGCGAACGCACCGAGCAGGCCCACCGGCGGATGTCCGCCATCGAGGAGCAACTGCAGCAGGCACGCGAGGAGTGCCTGCAAGCCGAGAACGAACAGCAGGAAGCCGAGGAACACAGCCGGTCCGCCGCCGACGCCCTCGCCCAGGCCGAGCGGGCGGCACACGAGACCGCCCAGCACGTACGCCGCATGACCACAGGCACCACATAGGCGGAACAGGAAGCAGAGCGCAACGCTGGCTGTTCCTCCCGACTCCACCTGCGGCTCTTCACGCCAGCGCCCCGCGCGCGCCCCTGGTTCAGGAATGACACCGTGGTCACCAGGCGCACCCTGCCGGGCGCGCCACCAGCAGCATCAGGCACGGGAGTGAACGGTCATGGCACGCTCGATCTGGACCGGTGTGATCACCTTCGGACTGGCCAGTGTGCCCGTGGGCCTGTACACGGCGACCGAGGACCACACGGTCCACTTCCACCAGCTGCAACGCGGCACCGCCGACCGGATCCGCAACCGGCGCGTCAACGAACGGACCGGCAGAGAAGTACCGTCGGAGAACATCATCAAGGGCTACGAGCTCGCCGAGGGTGAGTACATCGTCGTCGAGCCCGACGAGCTGGACCAGATCGCGCCGGGCCGCTCCCAGACCATCGACATCACCGACTTCGTCGACCTGGCCGACATCGAGCCGGTCTACTTCGACCGCACCTACTACGTCGCGCCCCGTGGCAAGGAGTACAGTCGGACAAGGCCGGGATCGCGACGTTCGTTATGCGCGGCAAGCAGTACTTCACCGCGCTGCGCGCCGAGGAGCGGCTGCTGGTTTTGCAAACCCTGCACTGGGCGGACGAGGTGCGCGACCCTGGCAAGGAACTGCCCGGGGGAAGCGGACGATGGTCCACGTCTCGATCTAAAACTGCCGATCATCGTTGACACCTGGGTCTCCGATCACTACGGAGATCCACATGCCGAAGTCCCTATCCATCACCCCGCCGCTTGACCGTGAGGCCAAGCGGCGCCTGGCGGTCATGCGCCACGTCGAAGAGGTCACCGGGAACGTCGCGATGTCCTGCCGGTACTCGGGATCAGCCGGCAGGCGTACTACACCTGGTACCGCCGCTATCAGGCCGAGGGCAGCGAGAGCCTGCGACGGTTGTCAGAGGACGATGCTGTCCCGCTGGCCAGGTCCGTACGCGAGGACGTGCGCAAGCACGTGGCCAACTGGAACGCCTTGAGTTCGTGGCCACTGCCCAACGTCTGGATCGGCACGTCGATCGAGTCGGATGAGTACTGCTGGCGGGCTGATGAGCTGCGGGGTATCCCGGCTGCCGTCCGGTTCCTGTCGCTGGAGCCGCTGCTCGGTGGGCTGACCCCGAAGGCTGGCGGCCGGCTGCTCGATGGCCGGACCTGGGATGAGTATCCCGCCACGGCGGACGTGGTGGGTGTGTTACCCAGATATGCGTCAAAGAGCCCCTGGGGCCGGGACCCCGGCCAGGAAGGCGACGACCTTCTCCTCGCGCGCCTCGGGGGCGCAGGGCGGACAGCGATGCAGTGGTCGTCGCGTCCGCCCCGAGTACGCCGGGGCGAGTTCGGTGCGGCCGAACAGCAGGGCGTAGCCGGCGGGGAGCTGGTGGAGGATGCGGGTGATCAGGTCAGGGCCGGCGTAGGCGGCGACGGCGGAGAAGACACATCCGGTGTCCCAGCGGGTGGTGGCCAGGGAGGCGCCGGTGCGGGCGGCGAGGTCCTTGACGAAGGACCAGCCGGTCAGCGGCTGTTGGTCGGGGATCTGCGCGGTCAGTACGCGTACGGCTTCCAAGGGCAGGCAGCCGGCCAGGTCGACGCGTTCGTCGCCGGTCAGCTGGCGCCCCAGTCCGGCAAGAACCAGGCGGACGGCTTCGTCGGCACTCTCGAGGGTGGGGTAGGCGCCCTCGTAGCGGACCTTCTCCAGCATCTGCTCGTATGCCGTCCCGTACGGCTGCCGGGACGGTGCGTGCCGGTCGGAGATCACGGGGGTGGTGGCCTTTCTTGCTGTGGCCGGTGTTCGGGCACCGGGGACGGGATGGTCAGGTGGGCTGGGGGCGGCCGAAGAGCAGGTCGTAGCCGACGGGGAGCTGGAGCAGGATCTGGCCCAGCAGGTCGTCGCCGGCGGCGTCGGCGACGGTCGACAGCACGGCACTGACGTCCCAGGCCGCGGTCTGCTCGGTGGCGCCTTCGATCCACGCCGCGGTTGCGCGCACGAACCGCTCCGGGGGCAGCGGCTCGGCGCTCTGCAGCGGGTTGAGCAGGATCAGGGCGAACGCCTCAGGCAGGCGCGCCGCGAGCTGGGCGCGGACGTCGCCGACCAGGTGCGCGCCGAGGAGGGCGAGTACCACACGGGCCGCACGCTCGGCTTCCTCCGCAGAGTCGTACTCGCCGCGTTCCTTCACGTGGCCGAGGAACGCTTCGTGTCGCAGGGTCATCTCGGCTGGCACCCCTTCTTCGTCGGACTGCCCACGGGGGGTGCGGAGAGCGGGGTGAGGGGGAGATCGGGTGCCCGCCCTCCGCACCCGTCGGGCCGGTGTCAGCCGGAGATCTCCTTGCGGCCGGATTCCACGCCGATGGAGATCTTGCGGGGCTTGGCGCGCTCGGCGATCGGGATGCGCAGGGTGAGCACGCCCGCGTCGTAGTCGGCCTGGATGTGCTCGGTGTCGAGGGTGTCGGCGAGCACGATCTGGCGGGAGAAGACACCCAGCGGCCGCTCGGACAGCTCCATCTGCACGTCGGCGGACTTCGCCACCGGCCTCCGCTCGGCCTTGACGGTGAGCATGTTTCGCTCGACGTCGATGTCGATCGCGTCCGTGGTGACACCGGGAAGGTCGAAGGCCACCACGTACTTGTCGCCCTCGCGGTAGGCGTCCATCGGCATCGCCGACGGCCTCGACCAGGTCCCTGGGCCCATCAGCTGCTGCGCCAGCCGGTCCAGCTCACGGAAGGGGTCAGTGCGCATCAACATCGTGAAAACACCTCCAGCAGGTTCAGGCAGTTACTGCCAATGCGCCTCACTGACACCGTTGTAACATGTCATCCAATGGATGACAAACACGATGTCGTCTACATGATGACAACAGAGGGAGGTGTCCGTGACCGCAGCCGACCAGCCGTCCACGACCAGCACGAATGCCCACAGCCCGGCGTCGTTCCTCGCCGCCGCGGCAGCCCTGCGCGCCATAGACGACGCCCTGCGCGACGCCCAGCGGGAGTCCCCGGACACCCCGGATGCACGTGGTCCCGGGCCGGAGCAGGCGCTGGCCTCCCTGATGCTGCTGCGGCAGGTGCGTGAGCAGCTCGCCGGATGGGAGACCGGCCTGATCGAAACCGCCCGCGACGCGGGAGCCAGCTGGGCCGACCTCGCCCACCCCCTCGGCGTCGCCAGCCGCCAGGCCGCCGAACGCCGCTACCTGCGCGGCCGCCCCGGCCCCGCCGGAACCACCGGCGAACAACGCGTCCAGGCCACCCGCGAACGCCGCGCCGCCGAACGCACCACCGCCACCTGGGCCCGCCACAACGCAGCCGACCTGCGCCGCATCGCCGGCCAGATCATCGCCCTCACCGACCTGCCCACCACGGCCCGCCTCCCGCTGAGCCAGCTCCACGCGGCCCTTGCCTACGACGATCCCGCCGAGCTCATCCGCCCCCTCAACGCCACCCGCCCCCACCTGACCACCACCCACCCCGACCTCGCTGCACAACTCGACACCCTCACACACCCCTGAACCCACCCGTTCCGGTTCTCTGTTCCGTTCCTGCTCGGGCCCCGGGCCGTGGTGGCATGCCCAGGTCCACACTGGCTGTCGCGGCGGCCCGGTGGGCCTGGGCGCGCTTGCTGGCCAGGAACCTCAGGGTGAGGTCGAGCCCTTCGACCTCACCGCGCACCGCTCCTGCAGGCGGCGCCGGCGGATGTGGAACCAGCGCAGATCGGCGTCCCGGTTCGGGCGGGGCGCCACCCAGCGTCCCCAGCGTTCGGGCTCGGCCGCGGACCAGGTCTGCGGGTCCAGGTAGAAGGCGCGGACGGCAAGGAACGGGCCGTCGATGTGCTGACGGGGCTTGCCGTCCTGGCGGACGAGCAGCCGTTCTTTCCAGGTTTGGACGATCCCTTCGCTCAGCCGCAGGTCGGCCTGGTCCGGGTTGATCTCTTCGACGATCTTCCAGAAGTACCGGACCAGGTTGCGGACCAGGTTGTCCAGCGTGCCGCAGTCGACCTCGACGGCGCGGCGGCGGATGTAGTCGACCAGCAGGTCGCGGATCTCGCGGTTGCGCAGCTGGTGGCGGTCGACCAGGTCGTCGGCGGACTGGCGGCCGCGGATCCTGGCGTCCTGCAAGGTCTGCGAGACCCAGGCCGGCAGGACGCCCATGTTGGGCAACGGTGGCCAGGCGGCGGCGATCCCGCATCCGGGATGGGCATTGGCGTAGTGCACGAGCGCGCCCGGGGTCAGGTCGGCCAGGGCAATCCCATAGACGGTCATGGCCCGGCACAGATGTCGGATCGCGCTCTTGCGCCCGTCGGCGCTGACGGGGCGCCGTTGCAGCCGAGTGCGGAACTCCTCCAGGAGTGGATCACGGCTGAGGGCCAGGAACTTCTCGGTGTACTGGGGAGGGTGGGTCGCCCGGAAGGCGTCCTCGGTCGGCTGGATCATCCGCATGGCGAAGGCGATCCCGGCAGCCCGGGTGAGCCGACTGCGCCACTTGGGGTCGCCGTCTGCGAGGTCGGCGACGGCCCGGCCGGGCCGGTTCAGGCCGGCCGCCTCCCATCGTTCCTGCCAGGTCTGCCCCGGCTCGGCGGCCAGCTGCTGCAGCAGGCGGCGCATGCCGTGCTTGTAGTCCGCCCGGGCGTTGCGGCTGACGTCGGTGAACTCCTCGGATACGAGCGCGACGATATGGTCGATCGGCGCGGACGACAGCTCCCCGAGTGGCCGTGGCGGCCGGTCCGGCTCGCCACCGCTACGTCCTGGCCGCCGAACGCAAGGAACGCGCCCGCATCCGCAGCGAGAAAGGCTTCCCAATGCTGATGTCAAGCCGCGACAGGTGGTGTGGCTTGGTAGCAAGCTTCGTCGCGAATCATGGCCCACAGAACGTTGACGCGGCGGCGGGCGAGCGCCAGCAGCGCCTGCTTATGTCCCTTGCCTTCGGCGCGTTTGCGCGAGTAGTACGCCTTCGAGGCCGGACAGTTCTTCAGTCTCGACAGCGCGGAGAGATACATCACATTGGGCAGACCGCGGTGGAACCGGCGAGGCCTGCGGAGGTTGCCTCTGACCCGTCCGGAGTCGCGCGACGCTGGTGCCAGGCCGGCATAGCCTGCGAGCCGGTCGGCGCTGCCGAAAGCATCCATGTCGCCGCCGGTGGCGGCGATGAACAGAGCTCCCATCTGCTTGCCCATGCCGGGCAGGCTGAGGATTACCTCGGCGTGCGGGTGTTCGCGAAACCGGGCCTCGATCAGGGCGTCGAGTTCCGCGATCTCCTCATCGAGGGCCATCACCCCCTTTGCGAGGCGGACCACCATGGCGGCGGCCAACTTCTCGCCGGGCAGCGCGGTGTACTGGGCCTCGGCGGCCTCCACCGCCGTCCTGGCGAGTGCGGCGGCACTGCGGACCTTGCAGTTGCGCAGCCAGGTCTCGATGCGCTTGGCGCCGCTGCGGCGGATCGCCGCTTGGGTCTGGTAGCCCGTCAGCAGGACGACGGGGCCCTTATTGGTCAGCTCTAGCTCACGCTATCAAGCAGTTGAGTGCTCAGCCGATTGATCTGACGGGTGCGATCGCAGACCAGGTCGGTGCGGCGGGTCGTCAGGGTCCGCAGGTCCACGGCGATCTCGTCACCAGGCCGCAGCAGGCCAAGGTCTCGGCGCATGCGTGCCTGGTCGGCGATGACAAAGGCATTCTTGGCGTTCGTCTTGCTCTCGCCCCGGTAGGAAGCCGAGGCGTGGTGCACGGCAGGCCGGCGATGTAGGCCATGGGCAGGTCGTGGTTGAGCAGCAGCCCGATCAGCAGGGCGGCTCCGCCGGGTTGAGGTCGACGGCCCAGAGCACGTCGGTGTCGAGGGCCAGGACGTCCACGATCAGTTCCAGCAGGGCCGTCTCGTCGTTCAGGACCCGGCGGGACAGCGGCCGTTCACCGTCCGCGTTGATCAACACGCAGTGGTGATGTTCCTTACCGATGTCCACTCCGGCCCATATCCGGGGCACAGCCACGTCCGCCAGCTCGTCGCACCACGTACGCCCAGCAGACGACCTCGCCGACGTTGCCCTACACAGCGATCGAGTCGCATCTCCCAATTGGCGGTCGAGTCGTCGCGGGGCTCCGGGCGGCCAAGCCTTTCCAGCCATCTCACGGCGGTCCGCTGACAGCCATACCCAGAGCCCCTGGGTCCAGCTGATCCTACGAATGACCAGTTCGAACCCAGGACCAAGAAAGTAGGGCATCCGCTGGGGCGGACGGCCCCAGCGATCGGCGGCCTGACCTGGCAGGAAGGTGAGTCACCGAGATTACGGGGCGAGCGGGGCTTTTCGCCTGAGGCGGCAACGGGTGGCGCCGGCAGGGACTCAGGGTTCGATGACGAGGCGTTCGATGAGGCCGTCGCGGAGTGTGAACTGGTAACGCAGATCGATGGTCCCGCCAGGGAAGTTGCCTTCGAGGTGGTGGGTGGCGATGTAGCGGGTTGCGTCGGTCTGCTGGGCGCCGGTGAGGTGGATGGTGTAGGTGAATTCGGTGGCCGATCGGTTGAGCCACTTCCCGATCGCCTCGATGCCCTCGTAGGTGTTGCCATCGTCGATCACTGTGGCTTCGCGGGTGAACGCCGTGATTGCGGTTGCGGTGTCGTGGGCGCGGTGCGCTGTCAGGTAGCGGGTGATCACCTCGGGCAGGGTGTCCGGGGTGCTGGTTCGGGGCTGGTTGTCGTGCATGACGCTCCTTGGGGTGGTGGCGGGTTCAGACGGTGGGGGTGGTGCCGCCGTCGATGACGTGTTCGGCGCCGACGATGGCCGAGGCGCGGTCGGAGACGAGGAAGGCGACGAGCTCGGCGACTTCCTCGGGTCGGTTGGGACGGCCCAGCGGGATGCCGCCCAGGGAGTCCATGAGCCGGCCCAGCGCCGCTTCCTGCGTGATGTCTGCGTCGTGGGCGATCCGGGCGACGAGGTTTTCTGCGGCCGAGGTCTGCACAAAACCGGGCGAAACGGTATTGACGCGGACGCCGTGCGGGGCGACCTCGTTGGCCAGGCCCTTGCTGTAGGTGGTCAGGGCGGCCTTGGCGGCAGCGTAGGCCAGGGTTCCGTTCCACAGCGGCATGCGGCGCTGGATCGAGGTGACATGCACGATCACGCCCTTACCTGTGGCGATCATGTGCGGCAGGAGTGCGCGGTCCAGGCGGACGGCGGCCAGCAGGTTCGTGTTCAGCTCCCTGGCCCAGTCGTCCTCGCCGAGCGCGGCGAACCCTCCGGCCGGCGCCTCGGACCCGCCGAGGGTGTTGACCAGGATGTCGACGCCGCCCACGCGGGCGTCCACCTCGGCGGCCACGTGAGAGGCGCCCTGGGCGCTGGACAGGTCGGCGGTGATGAACGTCTTCTCCTCGACGTCGTCGGGGCGGTTGCGGGCCGTTACCAGCACGGTCGCGCCGGCCTGGGCGAGACGTCGGGCGATGGCGGCTCCCGTGCCCTTGGTACCGCCGGTGACCAGAGCGCGTCGGCCTTCGAGGGATTCGCTGATGGATGTGGTCACGGTGTGTTCCGTTCCCGGGATCGGGCGCAGAAGGCGCCGCTCCCGTCATTACTGCTAAAATAGAAGCTACTAACTTCGACTTTAGCAGTAACTGAGGGGATGGCCACCATGGCAAGCCGGATCAGGCTGGAGGACCGGGAGTGCCCACTGTCCACGACGGTGGAACACGTAGGCGAGTGGTGGACGCTGCTGATCCTCCACGACGCCTTTGACGGCTACACGCGCTTCGACCAGTTCCAGGAGAGCCTGGGCATCTCCTCCAGCATGCTCACCACCCGGCTGAAAACCCTCGTCGCCGACGGACTGCTGGAGCGCCGGCCCTACCAGACCAACCCCGTACGCCACGAGTACGTCCTCACCGAACTCGGGCACTCCCTCCGGCCGGTGATCGTCGCCCTGGCCGCGTGGGGTAACTCCCGCCTCACGCCGGCCGAACGCAGCATGATCCTCATCGATGCGCACAGCGGCGAGGAAGTCGAGCCCGTCGTCGTCGACGCCAAGACCGGCCGCCGACTCGACGACAGCGACACCTACGTCTTCACCGCAGGTCCCGCAGCCAGCGACGCCATGCGCGACCGATATGCGACACGACCGACCACCCCCGCGGAGGCGTAGGGCCGCCCCAAGCCAGCGCCGAACAGCCGTGTGCAGTGCCGGACGCACCTCGTACCTGATCGACCAGACAACACCGGATCGCCGGCAGCATCACGCGGGACTGACACGAAAATGACTCGTGGGTGAGTACGTCGGTCAGGCCGTGATGGGTTCGAAGCGGATGGTCAGGCCCAGGCTGTTGGCTTCCTTGAGCATGCGGCGCATGGCCCGTTCGGGATCTCGTCGGGTGAAGTGGTCGGCGCCGAGTTCCCGGTAGTGGGTCTTGTCGTGCAGGACGTGCCAGATAGCGATGGCGAGTTTGTGCATCACGGCGACCAGGGCCCGTTTGCCGCCGCGTCGGGCGGCCAGGCGTCGGAAGAAGACGCCGAGGTAGGAGTTCTTGTTCCTGATCGCGACCATGGCGGCGATTCCGAGCAGCCGTTTGAGGTTGCTGTTCCCGGGGCGGGTGCGGCCGGACCGGCTCACCCCGGCCGACTCGTTCTGGCCCGGGCAGACTCCGATCCAGGAGGCCAGGTGGTGGGCGGAAGCGAACTGGGTCATGTCGCCGCCTGTCTCGGCGATGATGATCTCAGCTCCCAGTCGGCCGATGCCGGGGATAGTAACGAGACTCGCCAGGTCCTGCTCGCGGTCGGCCAACATCCGGGCGATCCTGGCATCGAAGCCGGCAATGACCCGCTTCCAGCGGTCGATCTCGTCCAGGTAGTGCCGGACCATGAACGCGTGGTGGTCGGTGAACTCGCCGTCCAGTGCCTCGATGAGGGCGGGGATCTTGTTGCGGGCCCGGCCGACCGCAAGGTCGGCCAGGCGACCGGGATCACGCTCCCCGGCAATGAGGTGTGCCTCCCCTCGTACCGTGGGGGATTGACATTCGACGGCTGCAGCTCGAGCCGGCCGGGCGGGATCTGCTTGACCAGGCCAATGATCCGGGAGCGTTCGGCCTCGGTGATCCTTTGCTTGCGGCCCTGCCCGCCCAGATCCTCCAGACCCTCAAGCCCCGAGCGGTTGAAGCGGTGCAGCCAGCGGCGCACCGTCTTCTGACTGCACCGCAGCTCGTCGGCGATCTGCGGGACCAGCCAGCCGTCCCAGCTCAGTTCCACCATCCGGCACCGCTCCACCAGAACCTTCGACGCCTTTCTGGCCGACGCCAGGCGGTGGACCACCGCTTGCTCGCCCTCGTCACGGCCCGGCCGTGCCCTCAGCACCATGCCCCAGCACCCGCCCCCGAACACACGCAACCACCCCGCTACCAGCAGCTATACCCACCGAAAGCGGAATCGAGCACTAGTAGGACTCCGTTAGGTCTGTGTGTCGACCTTGTTCAGGGGCATTCTGAATGGGTGGACGCACATGAAGTCAATCGTGTTCGGGCGACGTTGGCGTTATTCGTGGCGGATGTGTTCGCCTCGGTGCCGCGCAAGGACCAGCGGGCCAAGAGCGACTGCTATCTGCGGGGACTGATGATGGATGGTCGCCGCAAGTCCATCCAGGCCATGGCCGCGCGGCTGCCGGACGGCAACGAGCAGAACCTGCAGCAGTTCGTGAACCAGTCCACGTGGGATCCGGTGCCGGTGCGGCGGCGGATCGCTGAACGGATGGTGCCGTTGATCGGCCCGGACGCCTGGGCGGTCGACGACGTGTCGTTCCCCAAGGACGGCAGGATGTCGGTCGGGGTTGCTCCCCAGTACTGCGGTGCGCTGGGCAAGCAGGCGAACTGCCAGGTCGCAGTCAGCGTGCACGCAGTCTCCGACGCTGCCTCAAGCCCGCTGAACTGGCGGCTGTTCCTGCCCCAGGAGTGGGCGGATGACACCGTCCGGCGAAGGCGGACCGGCGTGCCCAAGGACGTCGGGCACCGGGAGAAGTGGCGGCTGGCGCTGGACGCCCTGGATGAACTGGCCACATGGCGCCTTGTGCCGCCGGTCGTGGTCTCGGATGCCGGCTACGGCCAGAACGCCGACTTCCGCGCCGGCCTGGCCGCGCGGGGACATGCGTACGTGGTCGGCATCCGCCACGACATCACCGTCCAGCCGCATGAGGCGGTGCCCGCCGCCCCTGCCTGGTCCGGCAATGGCCGGCGGCCGGTGCCCCGCTACCGGCAGCCACCGGTGACGGCGGCGGAACTGGCCGCTGCCCCTGGACGGGAAGCCTTCGGGGAGGTGACCTGGCGGGAAGGCTCCCGCGGGCCGATGACCTCCCGCTTCCTCACAGTGCGGGTCCGGCCTGCTGGGGTGCGCTCGCGCCGGCTGGCCCAGGCAGCCGCGGTGGCCGGGCACGGCTGGTGGGACGGCGTCCTGCCCGAGGTGCGACTCCTGGCCGAATGGCCCGACGGTGAGGACGAACCGACCCGGTTCTGGCTGTCCGACCTGCCCGACGACACCCCGGTCGCCGACCTGGTCCGGCTGGCGAAGATCCGCTGGCGCATCGAGCACGACTACCGCGAACTCAAGCACGGCCTGGGCTTAGACCACTTCGAAGGCCGTTCCTGGAACGGCTGGCACCACCACTCCACCCTGGTCACCGCCGCCCATGCCTTCCTCACCGAGCAGCGGCTGGCCCCAAAAGTCGACACAACGGACTCACCCTCTACCAGATCCTCGACGCCCTCCAGGACCTGCTGAACTGCTGGACCGGCATCTGCACCACCTGCCGCCGACCGCTGCCCAGCAGAATCACACCAAGATCAAGAGAGACCTAATGGAGTCCTACTAGGCGGCTGGCGGTAGAGCCCTGGGGCGGCCGCCGTGGGGTTAAGTCGGCGGAGCCAGACCTCGGCCGTGACCGCAAGGGCGCCAGCCGGGCGAGGTGGGCGCGGCTCGCGTCGGGCGATCCGCTCAACATGGTTGGTCCCGCTCGGCGTGTTTCAGCCAGGCGCGCGTCGGCGCGGTAAAAGATCGGTGCGGCCAACTGTCTGACCTCGAGGAGGTTGCTCATGACCACCGCCCAGGACCTGGAGCGCATCTGGGAGCTCCATACCAGCAACGAATTCGTCACGCTCGATGTCGATGCGACCATGGCCACGATGACGGACTCACCTGAGGTGCTCCATGTGCCCACAGCCATGGGCGCCCGCGGCAGGCCGGCCGTCCGGGACTTCTACGCCCGCTGGTTCGTAGGACACAATCCGCAGGACTTCACGATCACATCGCTGAGCCGCACCACGGGACGCGACCGCATCGTCGATGAAATGCTGATCTCGTTCACCCATGACAGCCAGGTGCCCTGGATCCTTCCGGGGGTGGCCCCGACTGGGCGCCCCGTCAGCATCGCCGTGATCGCCATCGTGACTTTCGAGGGCTCCTTGATCTCGAGCGAGCACATCTACTGGGACCAGGCATCGGTCCTCAGCCAAACGCAACTCATCGAGCCCGCGGCGCTGTCACGGCTGCCCGTCGTGACGGACCAGCGTGCGACCCTGACAGACGGCCCCCTCAATCAGCTGGTAGACAGGGGCAACCGCTTGCCGTGAGGTCTGGCCGGAGCGGCGGGATGGCCGCAGCCGTGTAGAAAGCCTTCAGCGCCGACATGTCAGCCGCGTGGTGCTGCTTGGAGGTACGTCGTAGGGTCCTGCGGATCAGGTGGACCTTGCTGGTCAGCCCGCCGCACGAACGCCCGAGCCGGGCGGCCTCAGGCGGACCCGGCGCCTGCGCCGGATCCGCCGCCGCTCTCGTCTACGCGGGTCGGACTCGTCCGCCTCGTCCTCGGTCTGCGCCTTTCGTCCCTTTCGGCGGCCCCCAACTCCCACTCGCTATACGTGAGTTCCTCATGCGCCACGCTGGACATCTACCAGTTGGCAAACGGCCGCCGGAAGAGGCGTCCCGCATCTTGATCACGACTAGGGACACGCCCTAGGTGTATTGATCACGAGCGTTGTTGACAGTCACGGTGCTTGATCATGGTGAAGACCTCCGGTGTGGTGGAGCTGTCTAGGAACACACCGCACGGAGGTCTTCGTGCCCCACCGTAATGCCCGGCTGACCGTTCACGGCAGACGGCTTCTGGCTGAGCGTGTCCGTTCCGGTCGGCCCGTCGCCCATGTGGCGGCCGAAATGGGCATCTCGCGGGCCACGGCCCACAAGTGGCTCCGCCGCTGGCGGTCGGAAGGCGAGCAGGGGCTGCACGACCCCTGCTGACCAGCCACTTCAGGATGGCGCAGCCTCATTGGTAGCGGACCTGCCCGCCTACGGCCGCCACGCGGCTGGCGCAGCACACCGTGCACCCCACCCGGCTCAGCGGGACGCTGACACTATGGCCAGCGACCATCTCGTTGTCGTGTACCCGCCCGCCGAGGATGGCGGCCGGCGTGTCCGGGTCGGCGACCACTTCGTTGGCATGGCTTATGGGCTGCTGGATGTCGCGGCGTTCCTTCAGGAGGCTGGGCTGCAGGACTGGGACGAGATGGACGTCGTCCGGTCCGCGCTCATCGAATGGCGCGGTGGCGGGCCCGACGTGTGGGAGCGCTGAAGGGACCCACACAAGTCAGCGGCGGCAACGGTTCGGGTATCGGTCCGTGCGGCGAGAGCATCCCGCCTTTCGTGCGAGGCCATGGTCACTCTGGGAGACGCGGTGGCGCATGGAGGCATCACGTCAGCCCCATACGGGCGGATCGAAAATCGCTGTGCGTGCGGCGTGCGCGAGCGCGCTTTGTGTGCCGATGGACAGGCCGAGCCGGTTCCAGTGGAAAATGACGTGGTAGGTGTCTGCGGTCATGCAATTCAATTCCCCAGGATCTTCATGATCAGCGTCACGTAATTCCCCACCCTGGGCTGAGACGCCATCCGCTTACCGCTCTACAAGCTTGATCAGTCGAACAGTGTTCCTGTTCGGGTGATCTCCCGGTGGTCGGGGCATAGCAGCAGGGCCTCTTGGTAGCTCGGGGTTGCGATCCCAACCGAGCAGTACCAGGAGGCCCTGTTGTCGTAGTCTGTCGCGTTCGCTTCCGTGGAGTCCAACGCGCCGTCTCCTGCGTGTGACTGTCTCGCGCACAGGTTCGGCAACGCGGCGGACGGGCCCGTCCGCGAGTGGGTGCCGTGCTCCCGGGTTCGGCCGTGACGTTCCTCCGAATCACGCAGTCGGCGAGTGGCGAGTTCCCCGGTGTCCGAGTCCTGAGGCTCTGTCACTGGGCCTCCGGTCAGCGGAACCAGAAGGTGCCTACGCCCAGGTTGCAGTGATACCGGACTTGCCACACATTGGAAACGAAGGTTCCATCACTCAGGTCATGGAGACGTGAGCCGACGCAGAGGATCGCAACATGACCCAACCCACCCCTCGGATCAGAGGCGTCCATGCCGTCAACGATCTCCCCGTCGAAATCCCCCACCGTCATCCTGTCACTTCACTCATAGTTGATGGTGAGGACTTCACCCCGGGCGGAAAGGCTCATTTTGTGTTCACGGCAGGGGGAAGGACCTTGGCGCAGGGGGCGGTGGACGTGAAACAGAACGGATTGGTCAGTTTTACTGCAACAGTAAGGCCCACACTTGAATGCGAGAGTTCGGTGTCCGCAGCGGGAAAGGATCTTAGTTCCGGCAAGAGTACCGATCATGTGTCCGCCGAAGTAGTGTGCCCCGACGACTCCGGCAACCAGTGATTCCGACGCTTCGAGGCGGAGCCGCGGGTGGGGGCAGACGAGTCGGGCTGTACGCCGGGTTCTGTTCCCCGGTGTCCTCGCGGACGCCGGGGCGACGGCCATCCATCTAGGACCGGCGTTGCCGCAGGCCTACCCGCGGACTCGGGCGGGCAGCCCTCGAACGTCCGCGCAGAAACACCGGGATCTCTCTTTGCTTGCTCGTGCGCACAGTGACAAGGGTCAGTCAGCCTATGGAAACCACCCATTCGCAGTACGATCCCTGTCCTGACTGGCGCTCCGCAGCCAATTCGTCGGCTCGGCCCGCAGCATGGCGGCATCGGACAGGCAGTCCTCGCCCAGCGCCACCGCGAGCGCCACATCGAGCAGGACCTTGCCCGGATCACGGCCCCCGGCGCCTTGCGCCACGGCGCCAACGCCGCCGTATCCAGGCCGCTCTTGCGGACCGTCTCCACCAACAACACGGCTCCGGCCTGCGAGACCGCTCCACGGCCACCGCCCTCGACACGGACACGTGGGTACGACCCGGTAGACTTCTCCATCTGAGGAGTGCAGGTTTCCTGACGACGAACAGGACCCTAGACAAGTCACATCGTCCCAGGTCAGATGTGCTCCTCGCATTTTTGATCAAGCGTCAGACAGCCCACCTCGTGAAAGCGCAAGGTTAGCCCAGTTCCGGTGACCTGGCTGTTTGGGTAGGTGACGCTGCGGCGGGTTTCAGGCTTCGGGGGGCTCGGACGGTACCTGGCCTCCAGGGACGAGGTTGCGAAGAGATTGCCAGCGGGGCGAGCCGACGAGGGCGGCAGCTTGGGCGGCGGTGGTGCGGTTCACCGTGGTCGAGCACGTGCGGTTGGTGAATGCTGCCGCCGAGTCGGGGACCTGGAGTTCGGTGGCTTCGATGTGCAGGATCCCGTTGGCGTCGATGTCGAAGGTTACTTCGAGCAGTGGGGTGCCCTTCGGGTGGCGTGGCAGATCGGTCAGTTCGAGGACGGCGAGTGATCGGTTCTCCGCGGCCTGCTCCCGCTCGCCTTCGAGGATGTGCAGGACCACCGTCGTCTGGTTCGCCGCCATGGTGACGAAGACCTCGCTGCGCCGCGTCGGAATGGTGGTGTTCCGCTCGATCACCTTCGTCATCGCTCCGTCGGAGGTCTCCAGGCCGAGCGAGGCCGAGCAGACGTCGAGGAGAAGCGTGTCCTTCACTACTCCGGCGAGGACGCCGCTCTGGAGGGTAGCTCCAGTGACGATCCCCTCCGGGATCAGGCCGCGATAGGGACGTCTGCCGTTCATGATCCTGCTCATCAGCTCGCCGATGGCGGGCATCCGAGTGGCGCCGCCGGTCAGGATCACCTGGTTCAGGTCGGACTGCTGGATGCCGGCGTCGCGGAGGGCCTGTTCCACCGGCCCGTGGCAGCGTTCCAGAAGATCCTGCGTCATCGACTCGAACTCTCGGCGGGTCAAGGTCTCTTCGAGGTGCACCGGGGCGCCGCCCGAAGCCGTGAGGTAGGGCAGCGTGACGGTCGTGGTGCTCGCCGACGACAGTTCGATCTTCGCCGCTTCCGCCGCCGCTTGGAGTCGCTGCATCGCCTCGACGTTCTGGCCGAGGCCAACTCCGTGCAAGTCCCACACACGGCGCATGAGATGCTGGACGATGCGCCGGTCCCAGTCGTCGCCGCCGAGGTGGTTGTCGCCCGCGGTCGCCTTCACCTCGACGACCCCATCGGTCACTTCGATGAGTGAGACGTCCAGGGTGCCGCCGCCCAGGTCGAAGATGAGGACGGTCACCCAGTCGTCCCCGTTGTGCCCCATGCCGTACGTCATGGCGGCCGCCGTTGGCTCGTTAATGACCCGCCAGGCATGGATCCCAGCTCGGTCAGCGGCCTCCACCAAGGCTGCCCGCTGGTCCAGGTCGAAGTTCGCGGGAACCGTAAGAACAGCCCTGTACAACGGCCCCCCGGCATAGGCCTCCACATCCTCCCGCAGCCTCCGCAGGATGTGTTCCGCCACGTCCTCCGCCGTCAGGCGAACCGTGCCCCGCGTGATGCTCCAGTCCGTGCCGAGCTTCAGCTTCGCCGAGCGGATCGTGTAGTCGGGGTTGGTGATCGCCTGGCGTTTGGCAGGGGCGCCCACCAGGATGTCGCCCAATTCGGTGATCGCCACCAGGCTGGGAGTGGTCAGGGCGCCCTCCGCGTTCGGGATCAAACGGACGTCCTCGCCCTCGAACAGCGCGATCGCCGAGTTCGTCGTACCGAAATCGATGCCCACCACCGGACCGTAGCCGTTGCCGGAGGTGGAAGTCGTGGCAGGTGGGCGGGGTGTGGCGGGGCGGGGGGCGCGGGCCGTGGGGATTTCGCCGAGGCCTCGGTCGTGCCACAACTGTCGTGCTCTGCGGGCCACTTCGCGGTCGGCGTCGGCGATCAGGCCGAGGAGGGAGGCGCGGGCGGCGTCGCGGGTGGGTTCGCGGACGCTGCCGAGGAGTTGTTCGACGAGGTGGAGGGAGCCGATGCGTTTCCACGGCTGGGGGTCCAAGGTGGCCGCGCGCATCTCGGACAGGCGGTCCACGTCCGCGTGGCGGGGGCTGCGGGCGAGGTAGATCGTGCCCTGGGCGCTGTCCACGCTGATGGTGGGGGTCTGGCCAGCGATGCGGTTGCGGACCTGCTCGTGGACGTATTCGTAGAGCTCCTCGACGGAGACGAAGCCATCACCGTCCAGGTCCGCGGAGCCGTCGCGGAGGCCGCTGACCACCGCCGAGGTGAACACGGACGGCTGGGCCGGGGCGCGGCTGTGGCGGACGTCGTGTTCGCCCTCGTAGGCGTACTGGAGAGCCGTGGAAGCCGTCAGGACCACTCGGCCGTTGCCCGCGAACGGCTCGGCCACGTCGACGGTGGGCGGGCCGGCGTCCCGGCGCAGGGCGTTCATGGGGAAAGCGCCGCTGTAGCAGCAGTCCAGGAGGACGACGATACGGCGGGAGCGGCTCGCGCCCATCCAATCGCCGAGGACCTCCGCGGGGACGGCGGTTGAGCGGAGGTAGTCGAGCTCGGTATCCCGCATGACGAAGTGCAGGCGGCCCCTGGTGTCCTTCCAGCCGTGCAGGGAGAGATGGAGCACGAGCAGGTCGTCGCGGGCGGCATTGGTGAAGAAGGACTCCAGGGCGCGCATCGCGGGGCGAAGGGGTGCGTCGACGAGAGTCTCGACCTCAAAGCCGCCGATGTTGGGGGCGCCGAGCACCTCCGCGAGGGCGGCGGCGTCCGCAATGGCCGCCGGGAGTGTGGCGAAGTGGTCGTCGTCGTATGTGCTGTTGGCGATGATCAGGGCGCGGCTCGCCACGGCGGGTCACTCCCCGTGGCGGCGGAGGAACTCCTCCAGGGCGCGCTGTTGCACCTCGTCGCTCGTGCCAGTCAGCTCGATCTCGTCCTCGCCGATCTTGAGGCGGACGCTGCCCGTGCGGCGGCGGTTCAGCCAGTCCTGGACGAGGGCGGCGAGCACCGGGAGCAGGGCGCCGCTGCCGCCCAGGCCGAGGAGGAGGGCGCCCAGTTGGACGGCTTCCGTGGAGCGGCTGCCAGGAGGCGGCGGGCCCTGTGTCACGCGGTTGATGCTGTCAAGGTCCAGCTCACTTAACTCGGCGATCAGATACTGGAGTTGTTCCTCGGCATACTCTGCGTCGTCGTCTCCGGTGTCGAGTACGAGCACGACCGGTATCGTCCTGACCTCTATGACGCCACCCCCGTTCACCCACGTGTCGAAGGAACTCTAGCGACGCCGGGCCTGGTGGGGGGACTGGTCCGGAAGGATCCGATGGTCAAAGTTTTACGCAGGCGCAGGCTCTGCATCTTGCGGTCCGGGGTCCTGTGCACGTCCGGCATGTCCGGATGGTGCAGGGTGAGCTTCCCGCCGGGGACGATGCCGTAGATCATCTGGGCGCAAACGTGTGCTGTCACCTTGTCCAGCTGGTCTTGATGTCTGCGGCGGACCCCCAAGACTGCCGACAGAGTCGCTCAGCGCCGACGTGCCATACGGCGCCCAGCAGCGGCTTCCCAATGGCCAAGTCAAGCCGCGGTCGTAGCCGACATGCGGTCCGCGAGGAACTCTTCCTGCCCAACGCAAGCGCCATGACGGCCACACGGCTCGGGGAACAGAGATTCCTGGTGCATCATCCTGACGACCTGCCATTACCGCGACGTCCGCGTCGCGGCTGAGGCAGTGCCGACAACCTCGTAGAGAGCACGCCTGCTTGACGAGCAATCTCCTGAGTAAGATCCGATCGGACAGAGTCTAGAGGTCTTTAACGGTGCGGGTTGCGGCGGGTCGTGACGGCTGCCGTGGGCTGCGCTATGCCGGGAGGATGAGGTATCCCGATGGCGGTGGACTGACGGCCGAGGACCGGGCTCGGCGTGAGCAAGTCCGGCTCGCCGCCGCTGACCTGATCGAGGCGGGAACCAGTGACCGGGAGGTGGCCCGGCGGTTCAGGGTGACCCGGATGTCGGCGAATCGCTGGCGGCGGGCGTTGGCTTCAGGGGGTCGGCAGGCCCTTGCCTCCAAGGGCGTCGGCGGCGCCCGCTGCAAGCTCGACCCGACACAACTCCGGGTTATGGAGACGGTGTTGGATGCCGGCCCGGCCGCCTCCGGCTGGAGTGACCAGTGCTGGACGCTGGCCCGGATCGCAGAGATCGTGCGCCGCCGGTTCGGCGTCGAGTACACCCTGGCTGGGCTGGACCTGTTGCTGCATCGCATCGGCTGGAGCGTGCAGGTCCCGTCCCGCAAGGCCACCGAGCGCAACGAGGCGAAGATCGCCGCCTGGAAGGACGAGCAGTGGCCCGTCATAAAAAGAGGGCGGCGGACTTGGGCGCCTGGCTCTGCTTCGAGGACGAAGCCGGCCAGGGTCTGAGGCCGCCCAAGGGCCGCACCTGGGGCCGCCGAGGCCACACCCCGGTGGTGCGGGTCACCGCCGCGGGCACCAAACGTGTCTCGATGGCGGCGCTGATCTGCACCAAGGCCGGACGTAGATCACGGCTGATCTACCGCATCCACCTCGACCGCGGTCCCGCCAAGGGCCGTCGCAAGGGCTTCACCGAGACCGGCTACGTCCGCCTGTTGGATGCCGCGCACCAGCAGCTCGGCGGCCCCATCGTTTTGGTCTGGGACAACTTGAACACGCACGTCAGCCGCACCATGCGTGAGCTGATCGCCGCCCGATTATGGCTGACCGTCTACCAGCTGCCGCCGTACGCTCCCGAGCTCAACCCCGTCGAGGGCGTGTGGTCGCACCTGAAGCGGTCGCTGGCCAACCTCACCAAACACAGCCTCGACCAGCTCACCGCGTTGGTGAAGACGCGGCTGAAACGGATGCAGTACCGCCCCCGCCTCGTCGAGGGCCTCATCGCCAAGACCGGGCTCGACCTCCAACCGCCGTAACCTCAGCCATTAACGATCTCTAGCTGCCCGGCGGGCGCGCCCGCTGCCTTTTCCGCTCCACCAAGTAGCCGACCGCGGTTGCGCCCAGTAGCACCAGCCCCATGGAAACCCCACTGAAGAGCCAACTGACCGGAGCTCCTTTGGCTCTTTCCACACTCCAGAAGACCACCGACAGCACGCCCCAGCTCGTACACAGCTGTGCAAGGGCCCGTCCGAGCCCGCCGGGACGCGGACGGTGCGCGGGCAGACGGGCGGCGGGGTCGTAGCCGACGCGCTCGTAGTGCAATTGAGTCAGACGCTCCAACCGCAGGCACAGTGCGAAGAACAGCATCAGCCCAGCGCCCAACAAGACCGCCTGCAAGAAACGCGTCCCATCGGTGAATGCCCCGAAGGTCATGCCGCCCAGCGCCGCGAGCGGCACTGCCAGGACAACCGCGGAGCGCAGCGGGCGGCTGGCGACGCGAACCGCGATGGGCGCCGGAGGCCGGTACCTCTCGCCCATGCCGAGATACCGATCGGCTTTCAGGACCGCCGTCAGCAGCAACCTCCGCCTTCCGCAGCACCTGCAGCATCCGCTTCATAGGTCCCTCGCACGTCGACGATGCCAAATACACACGATGGACCATCGACAGGGCGGCAAGGTTGCCGTCGCTGCGCGATTCAGCCGGCAGCGGCCTCCACGGCCGCCCAGATTGGGGGCCGGTCAGCGTTCGCACGCCACCACGTACGCATGACGCCGAACCCCCGCTGCACCGGCAGCGGGGGTTCGGCATGCAGTACCGCCCAGGCTTCAGCGAGGGACTCGTGGCCAGGACCGGACTCGACTTCCGACCGCCGTAACCCCAGCCCTTAAAGATCTCTAGACGTCATCACGGACCTCGGCCGGCTGATGAGGGAGCGGCGCACACAGTTTCCCTCTGCCAAAGCCGCTCCCTTGGGAGAGTTGCTTGAGGAGTTGAAGCGGGCACGAGCACGCTACTCCCGTTGCTTGGAGAGCTACCGGGACGAGTTGCGGCAGTTGTCCGAGGAGGAACAGCGGCGGCAGGAGTTCCTCCAAAGCACCGCCAGCGTCTCTCTTGAAGCGATACGCCATCTCTCCGGCCGTGAGTTCGAAATGCTCATCGCCTCACTCCTGGAACGCGATGGTTACGAGGTGCACCGCGCGCACGGCGGCGCCGGCGACAGGGGGGCGGATGTCATCGCGACGGGAGGCCGCGGTGAGCGGATCGTCGCACAGTGCAAGCTCCGGAAGACTCCGTCCGCCAAGATCGGATCCCCCGAGGTGCAGACGTTCAACGGCACGGCACGGCCGGATCACCAGGCCACGCATCCGCTCATGGTGACGAACGCACGCTTCACTCAGGACGCGGAGGCGGCAGCAGCGAGGTACGGCATTTTGCTGGTGGACAGCGGTGCGTTGCGCACGTGGGCAACTTTTGGAAAGCCCCTCGAACTGCCTCGATGAGGGCTTTCCAACCTCGCGCTGGCGCGACGTGTTCCTGGCTGCGAAGGAGCAGTCACCAGGCAGGCGACGTGGGTGGTGCTGCAGCGGGCCCGGCCGCACCTTCAACCCGGACCAGGCCGAGACCGCCGGAGCGCAGATGTTCGGGTTGGACGGGGGCCGCTTGCGGAGGGGCGGCGCCAGGCCGCGTGCATCCGCGCCGGAAACATTTGGTTCGCCGGCGTTCAAAGCCGAGCATTGCGCAACGACCACCGACAGTGGCCCGGCTGACTGGAAGCCCGCCAACCACGCGTTCTGGTGCGCGTATGCCAAGGACTACACGCACATCAAGTCGGTGTGGAAGCTGACCACCACCGCCGACGAGAAGTCGGCCCTGTCCTCCATGTTTCGGTAGCTGTCCCAACTGAACCCGGCTCAGCGCCGGCTGACTGGGGGCGGCGGGCTGCCCGGCGCAGATGAAATTCGGCTGCCCGTGTGGAAGGGGTGGCCTAGGGTGGAACTACCGACGCGGGGTGGAGCAGCTCGGTAGCTCGCTGGGCTCATAACCCAGAGGTCGCAGGTTCAAATCCTGCTCCCGCTACGAGAGTCGAAGGGTCCGGCATTACTGCCGGGCCCTTCGACGTTTCCGCCCGCTTCGGCCAGTCTGGCAGCCGGTCGGTGCGCGGTCCGGCCCGGCGGTCAGTCACCAGGCTTGTCCGATGCGCCGGGTGGGGTGCTGTGGGCAAGCCGGGCGTGTCGGCAGGCCCGTACCTCTTGCCCCCCGGCGCTCAGGGCAGAGCGGTGGCCCTCATAGCCTGCTGTCATGAGTGACTTCCACGAACTCCAGCTGACCCTCGACCTGCCGGACTCCCTCCCGGCCGCCGACGTCGCGCTGCTGCGCTGGCACCTCGGGGAGAAAAACGAAGAGTCCCCCGACCCGGATGCCTACCCCTTGCTCTCCGCCCGGGGGCCCGCCGCGCGGATCGGCGGAACGCTCGTCGGTGACATCCAACGCGGGGAACGGGGCTGGGCGCTCACCGCCCGGCAGGAAGTGCATCCTGACGAATTCGATGAGCTCCGCCAACTCGTGGAATGGCTCGCCGCGCGGACCAGCACCTTCGGAACCATCGGCTACCTGCGGTCCCTTGAGAGGGACGTTCCCGACGTGCTCGTCGCCGACCCCGCCGCCGGGACCGCGCACCGCCTGACCCTGCAGCCCGGGCGCTCAACGGAAGACCAGCTCATCCCCGACCCCTGGAGCTGACCGCGATAGGCCGGTGGCTGCTGAGCTCCGCAGACAGGCGGCCGCCGGTGAGCTGGATGCGGACCGAATGGCCGTCGATGCGGCCGTCGATGACGGAGCCGACCGGTGGGCTGAACTGCTCAAGTCTTCAGCGCGGGAACACCGCGAACGATTCACGGCAGCACGGGTCTTGGCTGTCAGGCTGCGTCTGGACCGGTCGCGTCGGCGGCGAGGTTATGCTGCGCGGGAGCCAGTAGGCGCGCTCCTCCTCGCAAGTTGGATGCGCCCTGCCGAGTCTCTGGCCGATCGCCCGCTGTCGACCGTTGAGATGGATCTTGTCCCGGTGGCCGGGCGGCCTACCGCCGGTTTCCGGCCGGATGTTCCTCGTCGGGCTCGCCCTGGTCCTCGTCCTCGCCGGGCCCGGGCCAGCGGCCGAACGGCCCGGCGGGCTGCTCGGGGGTCGCGCCGAGCACGCCCGGCCCCTTCGTACGATGCGGCGGCAGCGGGATCACGTGTCCTCCCCTTCGTGTCGTGCCTGCGCCAGCAGCGCCGCCACGACGTCGCCTCTCCCGTCTTCGGTCGGTTCAACGAGCGTGTCCACCACGCCGGTGGCGGGGCCGAGAACGTGCCGCTGGAGGCGTTCCATCAGCTCGGGATCGGTGCCTCTGCCGGGCCCGGTGAGGTCCACCCGGGTCGGGCGGCGCGGGGCGATGATCTCCAGCCCGGCCGGTGCCTGGTTCTCCTCGGCTTCGGCGAGCGCGCGGTAGACGGAGGCGACGGAGGGGTGCTGTCCGGCATTCTTGCCGGTCTTGATGGTCAGCTTCTTCGCGATCTCCGGGACGGGGACGCCCTTGTCCTTCAACGCGCGGGCGAAGGTGAGCATGTCGTCGTCGATGACCTTCGGCAGTCCGCCGTGGTTGCCCTTCGCGGCGGCGGTCACCTGGCCCTCCAGGGCCTTCTCCCGGATGTAGTTGCGCTCGATCTGGGCGGCGGCGGCCAGGACGGCGAAGAACATCGCGCCCATGCCGTTGGGGTCGTAGATGCCGCTGAGCGGGCCGGTGAGGAGTTCGAGCTGGACGCCGGCGGCCTGGAGCTGGCCGGACAGCGTCATCAGCTCGGCGGCGTTGCGGGCGAGGCGCTTGAGCTCGTGGACGGTGAGGATGACCTCCTGGTCGGGGGCGGCCTCCTTGATGTCGTACGCCAGCTTCAGCGCCTTCTGAAGCTCCGGCCGCGTCTTCACCCGGGTGCTGATCTTCTCGGAGAAGCGGGCGGTGTGGTACTTCGTCGCGGCAGCACGTAGGCGCCCGCGAGGTCCAGCAGGTATGGATCAACCACGACCGCAAGCTGCTCGACCTCACCATCCGCACCACGAACGGCCGCACTGCCGTCGTCCACACTACCGCCAACCACCCCTTCTGGGACGACACCACTCACGCTTGGATACTTGCCGGTAAACTCCACCAGGGCGACGCCCTAAATACCTCCAGCAACGGTCACGCTTACGTGATCGACATCCACCCCATGCCCGGCACGGCCGACCGTTGGAACCTCACCGTCCAGCAGCTCCACACGTACTATGTGCTGGCGGGCGAGACTCCGGTCCTCGTTCACAATTGCCCTGCCGCTGACGCTGCCGCAGGAATGAGGGAAATGCTGGCCAAGAAGGCAGGGTTCACCGGAAATGGGCAGCGAATCATCGTAGATGAGAACATGTCTCTCAAGTTTGCCGAACAGCTGCGGGCTGCAGGATATGACGCGCGCAGCGTTTCCGAAATGGGCCTGAGCGGAACGAAGGATCCTCAGCTGATGCAATTTGCTGAGAATGTGAATGCTCGTGTACTGACCAGAGATCGCGGGCGCCAGATGGACGGAGGATTCGGATCCCGAGCCATTCCAATTGATCGCCGAGTTACTTCAATCGACGGAATCCTGCGGATATTGGGCGGTGGCTAGCGATGAGTAAGGATCATGTGATGCACAAGCCTGGCGAGCTCGATGTGATCCATTCCCGATGGATCCAGAACAGGAATCGACGCACGGACGATCCGGCGTATCAAGAATCCTGGTACGACGAGCAGTGCGGCGGATGCCGTTTCTGGATTCCACTGTCTGGAACGCTTGGGTCGGATTACGGTGCATGTGCGAACTCGGCGTCGCCTTTCGACGGGACTATCCGGTTCGAGCATGACGGGTGTGAGGAATTCGAGGAATCGGGGCGATGGGCTGTGCCTGACGATGCGTGACAGGCTGCCCGGCTGACGGCCTGTCGGCAGTCCGCAGCCGTCGTTGCCAGAGTGAATCTGAATCCCCATCAGCTGTGGCTGGTGGGGGATGCAGGGTGGCGGGTCGTTGTCCGAGCTGATCGTTCCCGGCTGCGTGCGCCAGGCCCCGGATCCAGGCAAGCACCACGGACCGATCCGAACTACACCAGTGACAACCTCACACGCGAACCCCAGCGGCCCGAGCTCTCCGGCGACGGCTGTGTCCCGCTCGCGCTTCTGGCTAGTCTGCGGGCATGACGGAGCACCCCGGGTTCGGCGCGATGCTGGCGCGGTTGCTGGACCACAGAGAGCTCGGCGAGCAGGAATTGGCCGACCGCGCTGGGCTGCACGAAGACGAGGTCCGCGCAGTGCTCGCAGGGAACAGCCCCGGCGAGGAGCTGCTCCGACGGCTTGCGCCCGCACTGGGTTTCCATGCCGTCGATCTGTTCATCCTCGCGAGGCTGGCGGTCCCGGACGACATGGCGCCGTTGGACGCCACGGCCGCGATGTGGGTGAAGAGCACGGTGACGGATGCGGTGCGTCTCCCCGCAGCGGGACGCCGTGAACTCCTGCAGCTGATCCGCTCACTGCCGCAGGAGGAACGGCGTTCCAGCTTCGCCCCGAAGCCGCTCATGCCCCTCGCCGGCGGTCCCGGCGCTTCGGTCATCCGCATGCTCCAGTACCGCAGCCTGAACTGGACGGGAATGGCGATGACGCTTGCGTTCGTGACGCCCACATACCTGTCGGCAGCCACTTACGGTGTGATCGGCTCTGGTCGCAAGGAGCTGACCCCGCGCTTGGTAACGGACTTCGCTGCCCTGCTGGGGATCGACGCCCGCGATCTGGCCGCGCTGACGGGCGTCATTCTGTGTGAGGTGCCACCGCCTCCGCCCCCGGAGGCCGTGGATGCCGCAGCACTGCTGTGGGAGGGGCGGCGTCTGTCCGCCGCCCAGGCACGACACGTTTCCGAGCTTGCACGCTCCATGCGTGGAGGCTCCCGCAACGCGCACCTCATGGAACTGCCCGGATTCTGACACCTGCTGGCAGTCCTGGCGGACCAGATCATCTGAGACGTCAAGCGAATCGGACCAGACCATTTGAGACTGGGACCAGATCGACGAAGACGGGACAATGGTTCTCCGCCGAGGGCGGAGGACCATCACTGGCTACGACGTCGTAATTCGGCCCGGCATGACGACTCGAAGCGGCCCCGTTTCGTGAAGATCCATGACGGCTCGAAGCGGTCCCCGCGCCGTCACGGGCCAGGTCTCTGCCGGAGTCTGAGAAAGCTGCCGAGGCTCAAGTAGGGGCCGATTCCAGCCGCCCGGGTGGGGCCGCCCGAACGACGTCGCGGCCAACCCTGCAGGTGCGCTGGCGGCGCACGTACGACGGGGCACGGCGGGTGCTCGCGGAGTTGGAGTAGGGGGTGGTCGGATGGGCGTGCCGGAGTTCAGCGGCGGACCACCACGGCCGCCGTGCGGGGTGTCGGTGTTCAGCGCGGGGCTGCCGCAGACGCGGTAAGGATGCGGTGCAGGACGGAGACCGGGATCGCCGGGTTGGTGACCGTGATAGGGCTGAACGGAAAATCAAAGCTCAGGTGGGCAGGCGGCAGCATCCGGCCGGCGAAGCCGGCCGGATGAGTCTGTGGTGCGCGGTCACGCAGCAGTCGGGGCGAGGGTGACGGTGTGGCCGAGGTGTTCGAGCTGCCGGACGAGATCGCGTGTCCTGCGCTGCGGGTTGAGGTGCTTGTGGTGCCAGTCTGGTCCGAGTTCCTGGTAGCGGGCCTGCGGGTCGTTGATGAGGTGCCAGGTGTGCCTCCCCTCGTACTGTGGAGCCTGTGATTGCAAGGGAAGTTGGGGTTCATGGGGTCCAAGCAACGTACGTACGAGCCTGAGTTTCGTGAGGGTGCTGTACGCATCGTGATCGAGACCGGGAAGCCGATACCGGAGGTGGCCGAGGAGCTCGGGGTGCATCCGGGCACGCTGCACAGCTGGGTGTCGCGATGGCGGCGCAATGGCTCAACGACGTCGGACCGGCCCGTGTCCGACGGCTCCGTCGGACGGCTGCGGGAGAGCGAGCGCACTGAACTGGACCGGCTGCGGCGGGAGATGAGCGAAAAGAACAAGCGCATACGCGAGCTGGAGATGGATCGTGATGTCTTCAAACGCTGCATGGCCTTGTGGGTGAAGTAGCTGGAGCGGACCCGGCCCGCCTGGCCGGGGTGATCAGCGACTGCAAGGCCGAACAGCGCATCCCGCACACGGTGGCCTGCCGTGTCCTGGGCGTGAGCGAGGCATGGTTCTACAAGTGGGTGTGTCACGAACGCCGAAGGAGGCTCGATGTAGGTAGCGCTTCCTGGGGCGGTGCTGCGTGGAAGATGAAGGTTTTGGCCCTTCGGAGTCGCCCTGCGGGGGGAGGCTCCAAACCGCCACATGCTGCGGCGGCTGAATGCCGACCGTGGTGAGCGATGTGGAAAAGGCGTCCGACGAGGCGTCAGGTGGGGATCGGGAAGGCGAGCGCAAGCGAATCGCTGCTGACGTGTCGAAATAGAAGCAGACGACATCGAAACCGGGGTGTCCACTTGATCCCGGGATGAGCCTGGCGGAAGCCCGTCGACTGGCCAGGCGGTGTCCGGCATGGAGGCGACGCGAGCCCGATCTGCGGCTTTCACGCGGAACGTGAGAAGGCACGATCCGACACTGTCCGCCCCGTGGGCGGCGAGAGGGAGCGTCTCCTGCGGCTGGGGTTGCAGGGGGACTTGAGTACCGTCGCGGGTCGTGCTGGCGGACCGGTTCGTAGTAGCGATGAAGCCCCTGTAATGGGGGTGGAGCCAAGGGACCGGGTCGTTCGTGGCCGTTTGTTCGATCAACCGGAAGTGCTCCGGGAGGAGTCGTGTGGACGAGCTGAAATCATCACGCAAGCCGTTCGAGATCTCGAAGTGGGCTGTCTGGGAGGCGTGGGAGAAAGTCAGGGCGAACAAGGGCGCGGCCGGGGTGGACGGCGTGTCGATCGAGGAGTTCGAGAAGGATCTGCGGGGCAACCTGTACAAGATCTGGAACCGGATGTCCTCGGGGACGTACTTCCCTCCTGCGGTCCGCGCGGTGAGATCGCGAAGCCGCACGGCGGCGGCACCAGAATTTTAGGCGTGCCCACCGTCGCCGACCGGATCGCGCAGACGGTGGTGGCCGGGGTGCTGGAGGCGAAGGTCGAGCCGATCTTCCATCCGGACTCCTACGGCTACCGGCCCAAGCGGTCCGCGCTGGATGCGGTCGGGGCCTGCCGGACACGCTGTTGGGGCAACGACTGGGTGATCGATCTGGACATCCGGAAGTTCTTCGACTCCGTGCCGTGGGACCTGATCGTCAAAGCGGTCGAGGCGAACACCGACCTGCCGTGGGTGGTGCTGTATGTCAAGCGGTGGCTGGTCGCACCGCTGGCACTGCCCGACGGGACCTTGCAAGAGCGCGACCGCGGGACCCCACAGGGTTCAGCGGTTTCGCCCGTGCTCGCCAACCTGTTCCTCCACTACGCGTTCGACGCCTGGATGGCCCGGGAGTTCCCCGGCATCGGGTTCGAACGTTACGTGGACGACGCGGTGGTCCACTGCGTCAGTGAGTCGCGAGCGCGCACGGTGCTGGAGGCGATCGAGGAACGGATGCGCGAGGTCGGGTTGGAACTGCACCCCGACAAGACCCGGATCGTCTACTGCAAGGACGGCAAGCGGCGCGGCTCGCATGAGCACACGGCGTTCACGTTCCTGGGGTTCACGTTCCGGGCGCGCGGGGCGCGGACGAAGACCGGGGAGATGTTCCTCAGCTTCAACCCGGCGGTCAGCAAGGAAGCCCTGAAGATGATGAGCGCACAGGTGCGGTCCTGGAGACTGCATCAGCGCACCGACCTTTCCGAAGCGGACCTCGCACGACGGATCAACCCGGTCGTGCGTGGTTGGTTGAACTACTACGGCGCCTTCTACCGGTCGGCGCTGTATTCCCTCCTGACCCGCATCAACGCCTACGTGATGCGGTGGTCGCGCAACAAGTACAAACGGCTGCGGAACAGGAAGAAAGCCCAAGCCGCGTGGAACCGGGCCGTGAAGCTACGGCCTCGGTTCTTCGCACACTGGGTATGGGTCAACACTGTCCCGGCTGTCTGGTGATCAGAACGACAAGAGCCCGGTGAACCGAGAGGTTCACGCCGGGATCTGTGGGAGCCCCGGGGTGAGATTCCCCGGGGCTACCCGACCGGAACAAGCCCGTCACCGCCCGTGAGGTGCGCCGCGGGAGGCTGGCCGACGCGATCCGGCGCATCTTCGGCGCCTCGGGCGGCACCTACGGCTCCCCGAAGATCTGGATCATGCTCGTACGTGAGGGCCGGCGGGTCTCGGTGAACACCGTCGCCCGCCTCATGGCCGAACTCGGCCTGGCCGGACGGAAGGTCCCTCGACGCCGCGGTCTGACCAGGTCCGGCAAGCGGGCCGCATTCCCTGACTTCGTCCGACGCGACTTCACCGCGACCGCCCCCGACCAGGTGTGGTCCGGAGATATGACGGAGATCGTCACGGACGAGGGCAAGCTCTACCTGGCCACGGTGATCGACCTGTTCTCCCGCCGCCCGCTCGGCTGTGCGATGGGTGAGCGTCACGACGCGGAACTGGTCATCGCCTCCTTGAACATGGCCGCGGCCACCCGCGGCGGCGACGTCAAGGGCGTGATCTTTCACAGCGACAGGGGCAGCGAGTACCAATCCCGGCGCTTCCGCCGTGCCTGCCGGCGCCTGGGCGTGACCCAGTCCATGGGCCGGGTCGGCTCTTGTTTCGATAATGCCGTCAGCGAGGCGTTCAACAGCGTCCTCAAAGTCGAGTACGTCCACCGGCACACCTTCGCCACCCGCACCCAGGCGCGGCTGAAGATCGCCACCTGGATCACCGGCTTCTACAACACCCGCCGGCTACACAGCGTGTGCGGGTACCGGAGCCCGATCGACTACGAACGAGAACACCAGGCCGACCCCGCCGTGGAATTGGCCGCTTGAAAGATCTCCACGACGCGAGGGGATTGACAGGCTCTCCACGAGTGCCGCCTGAGTGGGGAGTGCCATCGCGGCGGACTTCGGCGCCTTCTCGAAGCCGCCGTCCGCCTGGGCACTGTCGGTTGGTAGATGCAGTGCAGCGCCGTCCCCTCGCATGAGGTGCCTCCCTGCGTAGGTCCCAAATCGCCTTCGTCAACCCGGGGATGACGCGTCGCGTCCCCCGCTGCGTAGCGATGACCGTCCTAAACTCAGGTCGGGCGGTGCTTGGGCGTGTGCGGTCCACCGTCACCGGCGGACCGCACAGCCCCGAATCCGGTGCGGTCTCAGACCGCCACGCGGCCGCCGTCGACCGGCAGCACTGCACCGTGGACGAAGCTCGCCGCGTCGCTGGCCAGGAACGCAATGACCTGGGCGATCTCTCGGGGCGCGGCGGGCCGCCCGGCGGGCGCCTGCGCGGCGAGAGCCTGCAGGTCCTCACCCATGTCGGCGGTGCCCTCTGTTCGGGTCGGTCCCGGCTCGACAGCGTTGACTCGCACCCCGCGCGGGCCGTACTCGGCGGCCCACGCCTTGGTCAGCAGGTTCAGCGCCGCCTTGCTCGACCCGTACAGTGCCATCCCCGGCACTCCGTACTCGGCGACCATGGTGCCCACGTTGATGATGGCGCCGTAGCCGCGCTCGGCCATCGCCGGAGCAAGCTCGGCCACCAGGTAGAACGGGGCCTTGACGTTCAGCGCGTAGACGGCGTCGACATCGCTCTCAGACGCCTGCTCCGTCGGCCCGAACGGGTAGATCCCCGCATTGTTGACCAAGATGTCCACCCGGCCACCGCCCAGCTCCCTGGCATCGCGCGCCAACTGTCGCACGGACGCAGCGTTCCGCAGATCGGCGGCGACGAAGTCCGCCTTGCCGCCGCGGCTGCGGATGGCGCTGACCACCGTCTCGCCGCGCGCCTGGTCCCGGCCGGCGACCAGCACGTGCGCGCCCCGCTCGGCCAGCTGTGCCGCGGTGGCTGCGCCGATGCCGCTGGTCGCCCCGGTCACCAGTGCGACGCTCCCGGCAAGATAGGTAGAACTCATGAGTCAATCCTTCGCTTCCGTCATGGCCGTTGTCCGGGAGGGCGATACCGCTTCTCCCGGCTGCCCGTCGCCTCGTGGCCGAGGCGACGTCCGTCATCAGCGCGTGGTGCCTGCCGGAGATTTCGTGTCGGTAATAGGGGATGCCGATGGCGGTCATAACCTCCGCTGACAGGGCGGGATCACCTCGAATAATCGCCTCCGGGCGGCGCATTTCCCGCACGGTGTTGTCAGGCCGAAGGCCGCGAGGAGCGCATGTCATCCCGCAGCTGAGAACTGGTTCGGCTCTCACCCCATGCACCAGCTCGGCGGCGGTCAGACCTTCCGGCGCCGGAGGCGATACCCGCCACGCTGATCCACGCTGCTCTGGATTGGTGAACGTGGAACACCGCACCACCGATCACCAGCGCCAAGGGGAGTTCAAGCACAAAGACGGGCTGCACCACGGACAGAGCCCCGGTTGCCAACGCAAGGCCCTGCAAGAGTGCCGCTGCGACGACGGCCAGCATTCCGCACAACCAGCTGGGGGTGCGGGCAAGGTCGCGAAGCAATCCGGGACGAAGGGACGGGGAAGCAGGAATCGACAGTACCGCGCGGCGCTGAAGGACAGTGCCCAGAGCGTTACTTCCTGCAGCCAACAAGGCGAAGAAGGCAGACAGCGCAACGATCAACTTCAGTTCCCCTCAGCACCCCTGAATTGCCAGACGCGTTCCGCAGCAGAGCCGTACCGGTTTGAGTCGGACGATGGCGCCTTGTGCGCTCAGCCGGCCATCGCTGCCGGTGCCCTGTCGTGGTGCAGGGGCCCGTGGGCGCCGGTGAGCGGGACGCCGCTGCCTCCACGGCGGCCGGCGACGATCTACGAGCTCACTGACGCCCACCTTGCGCAGACGCTCGTTGCGGTCCAGGTGGGTGCGGCGCGAGCCCATCGCGACGATGTAGGCGACCGGGAGCCTGAGCGCCAGGCGGAGCAGCGGGACGTCGAACTTGGCGTCGTGGGTGAGTAGTACGCACAGCGCTGTGCGGCCGTCGACCTCGGTGCGCTCCAGGTACTGGTGCGGCCACTCGATGACGATCTCGTTGGCTTCCGGGAAGTGGGTGCAGATTGCTTGCCAGGTCCTGTCCGAAATTGCTGGTGTGCACCGGCCACGTCGGCGTCGGTGGCCGGTTTCGCAGCGCCGGTCTGCGACAGCCACGGGTGCAAGCCGACCCGTTGGTCGCCGCAGCCGTGCGCTGTGTCCGCGGCTGGCCGGACCGTGCCCGGAGGGTCTGAGCCGGTGCCGGGGCGTTCAGAATCCCGGGAACAGTGCCCGCAGGTCGTCCACAGCGAGCCGGCCGGCGGCCGTCACAGCGTCGGTTCCTGGACGGTGGCGGCCGTAGACGAGTCGCAGGACCGTGTCTGCGGTTCCGGTGACGGTACCGGCCGGGTCGGCGGGAGTCGCGGGGTAGATGTGCAGCTCGCTGTCGAGATCCAGCAGGAGGGTGCGCTGCTCGTCAGTGAGTGTGACGGCCAGCTGAGCGGGTGCCAGGCGGCTGAGTGTGTCAGCGTCGCGGAAGCGCGTGGCGACCAGGTCCAGGCGTTTCCACAGCAGACGCAGTTCGTCGGCAGGAATGGTCGTGGTCGGGTCCAGGGCCACGGCGATGTCCCAACCGTGCACGGACTGCTCGGACAGCCGGTAACCCGCGTAATCCGCGACACTCAGCAATCCCGCGAAGTACGGCACCCTGGCAGACGCGTGCTGCGCCGCATTCAGGGAGTCGAGCAAGCCCAGGTGGCGGGCGTTGGCGTCCTGCCACGCCGCACGCTGCTCCAGCGGTCCCAGTGCATCCCAGCGCTCCCAGATCGGCAGCACTTCGTCGTGGACCGGGCCGTTTGTCCTGCCCCTGATGCCTCGCTCGAGGAGCATGACACCGATCTCCGCGCCGCTGCCCAGGTGGGAGAGCACTTGAGCAATGCTCCAGCCCTCGGCAAAGGACGGGCGGGCCAGGTCCTTCTCCGACAGGCCGCGTACCCGGCCGTCGAGGCGCTCGGAGGTGGCGCGAAGGGCTTTCAGCCAGTCCTCGGTGGTCGTCTTGTTCATGGTGTGGGGTTCCTTGCACTCTCCGTGTCGTGCGGCGGCGCGTCACCGCGTCACCGGCTATGTAATCCAGACGTCGTAGGCTCGTGAAGGCTTTGGCCAGTCGGGTCGCGAACAGCGGCCATAAGCTGCTGTGCTGGCCTGCCGCATGCTCCTTGTCGGCAAAGGCGCCCGGCGACCGCGCCGCGTGACGCACCCGGCAGGCCCCTGTAGCCGGCCTTGGTGTTTTTCGTCGCCAAGCCCGCGGCACAGGGGCTGGGCAGCTTGTGCGTCGGTCTAGTAGGTGGCGGGCTCGGGAAAGCCCGAGACGAAGCTCGCCAGGTCGCGGCTGCGGGCGTTGGCCGGCCACGCCGCCCAGGTGCGGCGGACCAGGGGGTCGCCGGCCAGGGGAGACCAGACGATGCGGTCGGGCAGAGGATGCGGCCAGTTCGCGGGTGCCAGCGCGAAGGCCTTTTTGGAGCGCACGGCGGCAATCTTCACCCCGGCGATCAGGGTTTGGTTCTCAGGAGGCTCGGGGCCCAGGTTCAAGCCGTGGCTGCGAAAGACGGCTGTCACCTGGTCATACCAGGCAGGGCTGCCGGAGCGCGGGAACGCCAGCCATTCCAGCTGGGTCAGCGTTTCGAGCCGGATCCCGTCCTCGTCGGAGAACTCGGCGGCCTGCTCGGCGGTGATCAGGACACCCAGGTTCTCCCTGGCGACCAGCATGGCGTCAAGTTCCGGTGCAACCGGGCGTTCACGCAGCAGGCCGACGTCGAGTTCACCGCTTTGCAAGGCGGCCACTTGTGCTGTGGTGGACAGGTGGCGAGCTTGCACACGCGTCTCGGGACATGCTGACGCCATGTGTTCCATGGCCGGTCCCAGCAGGTCCGTCGGCAGCTCCAAGGGAATCCCGATCCGCAGTACCCCGCAGGCGTCCCCGGCGAACGTGGTCATCGTGCGTATGGCTTGCTCGTGCCGGGAGAGGATTGCGCGTGCTTCGATGAGAAGCATCTTGCCTCCCTCCGTGGGGCGCACGCCGGTACTGCTGCGTATGAGGAGTTTCAGATGGAGCTGACGCTCCAGCGCTCCGACCGTCTGTGACAGGGCGGGCTGGCTGATGTGGAGGTGACGCGCCGCCGCGGACATGCTGCCTTTCTCGGCCACCGCAACGAACGCTCTCAGTTCCCGCAATTCCATGTCTGTGGGGATTCTCAATCTGCTCGGAATGCATTGAACGCCGTCAGCGGCGTCCTTCAGACGGCCATGGAACAGGGAGGCTGTCTCCTTCTCGGCCCGGGCCGGGGCACGGCTGCCGCCTGCCTCGCGGACATCTATGTGCCAGCCCCTGACGTCCGTGGGTCTGCCGAGGGATTCCCCGCATGCCGCTGAATCGTCACGTTCCAACGGTGGTGGGTGAGGCACGAGTTGCGCAAGCTCGGGGGTTGAAGGCGTCATTATGGGGGTGATCGGGATGACTAATAGCTGTCGCGGAATCGTCGCTGCGCAGCGAATGCTGCAACGGTCGCCCTCGCTTTTTCCTCCGGCCCCGGAGAACCCCCGTTGTCTCAGCCCGCCTGTTCCCTCGCCTGCCGGACCCGCCTGCGCCGGGTCCGGCTGCCTGGCACTGAGGCTTTTTCGTGCGCCCAGTAGAACGGGAGGTGACACCGTGACGTAGCGGTGTTCTTGCTGTTCGGAAGCTCGTCGTCGCCTGCCGGTGGAAGTCCGGTCCGGGTAGCTGCCAGGAGGCCCGGTAGCAGGCTGGCGGCGTCGGAGGGAAACGTCCGGCGTCGAAGCCCAGCGTCAAAGGCCCTGTAACAGGGGGAGCGACGATACGGTCCGTAGCATCACGCGAAGCCTGCGGCGTCGTTACTCAGCCACCCTTTCGGGTGGAACGAGGGAGTGCCGAGCCCTTCGAAATCGGGGTGAAGGCCATGGAAGCGGTGAAGATCCTGGACGGGCAGCCGTGAAGGACTCCCCGGCGTATGGGGCGCGGAACGTATCGAAGGTGGCGGCGGGAACTGGGGAGGCCCTCCCCGGCCCGATGACCTGCGGATAGACGTCATCGGAAGCGGCGCGTCCTATAACCGGTGATCCCGGGAAGTGGGCGCGGGCCGGGTGGGCGTCGGAGGTGGCCGTAGTACCGCTTGCAGCCGGGAGACAACACAACTCCCGGTGAGGGAAGGGCCACTGCTTCGTCGGTGCGTCATGAAGTGGAGGAGGGGCCCGGTGAGTGCCCGTGTGGCTAGTCCCGCCGTCGGGGGATGTACTCCCTCGGACAAGGTCCGTGCCTTGCAGCATGCGCTTTACCGGGCGGCCAAGGCCGATCCCGGACGGCGGTTCCACGCGCTGGGAGACAAGATCCACCGCAGGGATGTTCTCCGGCGCGCGTGGGCCATGGTGCGTGCCAACAACGGCGCACCAGGCATCGACCGCACCACCCTGGCCGCGGTCGAGGAGTACGGCATCGGCCGTCTCCTCGGCGAGCTGGCCGGCGAGTTGGGGCAGGGACGGTATCGGCCCTCGCCCGCCCGTCGGGTGTTCATCCCCAAGCCGGGGATGAAGGACGAGCGCAGGCCGCTGTCCATCCCGACGGTTCGTGACCGTGTCGTGCAGGCCGCCATGAAGATCGTGCTCGAGCCGGTCTTCGAGGCCGACATGCTGGCGTGCAGCTTCGGGTTCCGCCCGAAACGCTCGGCTCACGACGCCCTGCAGGTGCTCATCGACGAGCACCACCGGGGCCGGCGGTGGGTGGTGGAGACGGACATCGCCGAGTGTTTCTCGGCGATTCCGCATGAGGAGTTGATGCGCGCGGTCGAAGAGCGCGTCTGTGACCAGTCCGTCCTCAAGCTCGTGCGGCAGATCTTGCGTGCCGGGGTCATGGAGGACGGGCAGGTGCGGCGGCCGGTGAGCGGGACCCCACAGGGCGGTGTCATTTCACCGTTGATGTGCAACGTCTATCTGCACCGGCTGGACCGGGGATGGGACGAGCACGACGGGATCCTGGTCCGTTATGCCGACGACCTGGTCGTGATGTGTTTTTCGCGCAGTCAGGCCGAGCGGGCGCTTGCCCAACTGGTCAGGCTGTTGGGGGAGCTGGGGCTGAAGCCGAAGGCGGCCAAGACCCGGATCGTGCACCTGGAAGTGGGTGGGGAAGGCTTCGACTTCCTCGGATTCCACCACCGTCAGGTCCGTTCCCGGGGGCTGCACGGACGTCGACGCGTCGAGTTCCTCGCCCGCTGGCCCTCGAACAGGGCGATGCAGCACGCCCGCGACCGGATCCGGGAGATCACCGCCCGGCGCAGGCTCCCGCTGCACCCGCAAGTGATCGTGGAGGATCTGAATCTGTTCCTCCGCGGGTGGATGGCGTACTTCCGGTATGGCCATTCCGCCCGCCGCTTCAGCAAGGTCGGAAGATTCGCGCAGGAGAGAGTCGCGCACTTCATCAGCAGGAAGCACCGGCGCAGCCGGAACTTCGGCTGGTGGGTGTTTATGGTCTCGTCTCCCAACCGGCTCGGACTGATCAGCCCCTATGGATCCGTCGTGGCACCCAGGGCCGGAAAGCCCTGGCGGGAGAGACCGAATGCCGCCGGTGAACGGCGTCGGTGAGCCGTGTGCGGGAGAACCGCATGCACGGTTCGAAGCGGCGGGGGCTGGAAACGGAGCGGACGTACTCCGCCACCGCGCCAGCCCCCGACCCTACAACCTGAGGTTGAGCTGGCGTGATGCAGGGTGAGTACGGCCTGGACGAGGCCCGTGATACGGGTGGTCGAGCAGCGAAGTTTGCGGAGTAGTCGCCAGGACTTGAGGGTGGCCACGGCTTGTTCGACGAGGGCGCGGATCTTGGCCTGGGATCGGTTCACGGCCTGCTGACCGCTGGAAAGCGTCTCCCATCGGCCGCGGAACGGAACCCGGACCGTGCCGCGGGCGCCCTGGTAGCCCTTGTCCGCCCAGCAGGGGATGTGGGCCTGGTCGAGGGCGTCGATGATGCCGTGTTCGCGGGCTGCGCGAACGTCGTGGACGGCCCCTGGCAGTGCGGGTGAGGCCCACGGCAGCCGGCCGAACGGATCGGCGATGACCTGCACGTTCATGCCGTGCTTCTTGTACTTGTCGGAGAAGAAGGGCCGGTCGGCGGCGATCCGGTCGATCGGCAGGAGCGTCCCGTCGAGCAGGACGTAAGCCTTCGTCGAAGCAGCTCGGACGGCCTCGTCGAGGGTCGGTGCGAGTGCGGCCAGCAGGTCGACGGCCTCGCTGATGTAGCGGTAGACCGTGCTCGTGCCGATCTCGAAACCCGCTGCGAGCTGAGCGTACGTGGCCCCATTACGCAGATGCGCCAACCCCAGCAGGGCTTGACGGCCGACCGGGAGCCGGCGCCAACGGCTTCCGATCCGACGACGGTGCTCTCGCAGACGAGCGGCGAGGAAGGACAGGGATCGACTGGACACGTCCAGCCCGCACGGGTAGACAAGCACGTGAAGCCTCTGGTGGGTACCGGGTGATCTTGGTCGTGAACCCGTCTACCAGGGGCTTCACTTATATGTCGAACCAACTGACCTGCTCACGCCTCAAGTTGGCAAAGGCTCACTGTCATGGCGTCACCGGCCGGCGCTCGCCGTCCGCCCATCACGTCCTGCGATGCGCCGCCTGGCGGCATCCCTTCCAACAGCGTTTTGCGGCAGGTGGTCTCTCGCGCCGCTGTCTTGACCGTACCCGCCCCTGTCGCCCCAAGGCTGGCCCATGAACGCCATCGAGCCTCTTCTGACCCGGGCGAACACGAGACAGGCAGCCCTGCTCCTGGCCCGACGGGATCCTGTGATTGCCCGTCTCACCCAGGTGATCGGCTTCCCTGACTTCCCCTGCCCGACGGACACGCCCTTCGCTGCGCTGGTCCGCACCATCACCCAGCAACAACTGGCCACCGCAGCGGCCCCCACGATCCACACCCGGCTGGTCACCGCCCTTGACGGCCAGGTCACGCCCGGACGCCTGCTTGTGCTTCCCGGGCAGACGCTGCGCGAGGCAGGCCTGTCGGCCAACAAGACTGCTTCCCTGCAGGATCTCGCCGCCAGAACACTGAGCGGCGATGTCAACCTCGACCCCGGCCGCCTCGCCCAGCAGAGCGATGAGACAGTCACGGCACACCTCACGGCTGTGCGCGGAATCGGCTTGTGGACGGCCCAGATGTTCCTCCTGTTCCACCTGCACCGCCCCGACATCTGGCCCACAGGCGATCTCGCCATGCGCAGGGCTTCGCTCACGCCTGGGAGGTTCCCACCCCCATGGCCCGCCAACTGCAGCGCCTGGGTGAGCCGTTCAGGCCCTTCCGCAGCGTCGTGGCCTGGTACAGCTGGCAGGCCGGTCGGCTCAGGCCCGACATGAGGATGTCACCCCGGCCGCCCTCCGCAGCGACGGGGTGAACCGTGGCCTGGACATGGGTCCCGCCCCGCCAGAGCCAGGGCTTATGGAGGTATCAGCAGCACGCTGGGGTCGCAGGTGTCGCTTGGCGCCGCGATGGGGTTGGCTGGTTGCACAGGGGCTGTCGGATTCCCGCCGGATGACAGCTCACGTCCTGACGTCCCAAGCCTGCGAGCTGCGCGCCTTGGGCAACGGCGACGGTGCGCTGCCAAGCCGGCCCTCTACCGCTCGCTCCAGAAGCAGACCCTCAACCTGCGCCGCCGTCTCCTCGGGGACGTCCCCTTCGGTGCGGCTCTTGAGGGTCTCACCGCCGCCGACCTGGCCTACCGGGCCCGGGGCTGAGCCGCTGGCTGGCGGCAGCACCGAAGACAGCTGGTGCCTGGGCCTCATTGCGCCGATGGCCCAGCCGCAGGGGCGTCGCGGCGGGGTCGTGAGCGCCCGGCGGGTTGTCGGCGATCTCCGCCGGTCGGCGTCGAGCCTATGACCTCATCGGCCTGGTAGCCGTGCTCACGAGCGCGGCTACCGGGCCCATGCGCATCCGTCGTATCCGCCGGCAGGAGCGGCGCGCTGGGGCGGTGGTCGGATCGGGGCAGGCGGAGGCTGGAGGGGTGTTTTTGCGCTCGGTCACGGACCGCGGGCGTGGCGGGGGCTTTGAGAAGTGGTCTTCGGATGCGGCCGCCGGCTCAGGCGTGGGTGGCCGCCTGCGCGTGGACCAGATCGAGCAGGCCGGGAAAGCGGCTCTCCAGCTCCGCCCGGCGGAGCCTGACCTTGCGGCTGTTGCCGTAGTCGTTCTGCCGTATCAGCCCGGATTCCCGCAGGATGCGGAAATGGTGAGTGAGCGTCGACTTGGACAAGTTGAGAGGGAACGATGCGCACGTTCGCTCGATGTCCTCGCCCTCTGCGCAAAGTTCCTCGATCACCCGGCGTCGGTGAGGGTCCGCCAGCGCGGCAAAGATCGTGCCGAGATCCATCTCTTCGACGTCGGGGTGGCCTTCGCTGTCCGGCATGACTTTCCTCCCCAGGTACGTGATTCATCGTAACTGTATTCGGCGGCCGTGCGACCGGTGCGACGGCGGCATGCAATACGAGCCGGCAGCACATCTGCCGACCTGCGATCGCCTGGCATGTGATCCCACCCGTGCGGCGGGCTGCCTGGTGGACCGGCCTCTCGGCGTGCCTGCCAGGCCTTTTCCTTTCGTTGGCGCGGATGGTCGTGCTCCCGCCGTTGGGCGGACCGCTGCCGGATGGCCCGGCTGGGCGCCGGCCGGGGGAGCCGGCACACCGCAGTTCTACTTATGGCCGCCAAAAGCAGCTGTAAGAGGGGAAAGGAATCCCCTGATCAGGCTGGCGATTGACATTCTTCGACGGTGTCAGGCCCGACTTGCTTCACATTCGGGAAGCGTCTATCCATAGGTACGACAGATTTCGTACCTACTGTTTGCGGGTCATCTCGGCCTCGCAGAAAGGTGTTTCTCGTGGAGTTCGAGAATCAGACCGCTCTCGTCACTGGCAGCACGTCCGGCATCGGCCGTGAGACGGCGCTCCTGCTGGCCCAGAAGGGCGCGTTCGTCATTGTCTCCGGCCGTAATGCCTCCAATGGCGCCGGCACCGTCGCAGCCATCGAGGCCGCTGGCGGCAAGGCCAGGTTCGTCGCCGCGGACCTCAGCGATCTGGATTCGGTCCGGCGCCTGGCCGAGGAGGCCGGTGAGGTGGACGTCCTGGTGAATAATGCCGGCGCCTACCCGTTCGCGCCCACGCTGGAGCAGGGTCTGGACACGTTCGAGGCCCTGGTTCAGACCAATGTGCGCGGCACGTTCTTCCTCACCCAGGCACTGGTGGCGAATATGGCGGCCAAGGGTTCCGGCAGTGTCGTGAATGTCAGCACGGTCGCCGCTCTGGCCGGCATTGCCGGCACGTCCGTCTACGGCGCGTCGAAGGCGGCCGTGGACTCGTTCACCCGTGCCTGGGCCGTCGAGTTCGGCGGCCGCGGGGTGCGCTTCAACGCGGTCGCCCCTGGCCACACGAAGACCGACAACGTGACGGACATGATCGGCGAGGAGGACTTCGAGGCGCTGGGGGCGAGGGTGCCGCTGGGGCGCCTGGGCTCGGCGCGTGAGATCGCCGAAGCCATCGTCTTCCTTGCCTCGCCCCGCGCCAGCTACATCACGGGCGTCACTCTCGCCGCGGACGGCGGTTTCATGGCCCTCGGTATCGCCGCTCAGTAAGCGACCGAGGTCGCGAGGCCGGAGCGGAGCGCCCCCCGGCAGCCCCGTTGTGGCCTCGCGGCGGCCTCCCGCCCACGGCGCGGTTCCTGCGCCGCTCGTAACGCCGTGACCGCTGCGAAAAACACGGTTCGCACCTATCCCCCTCAAGCCCGCGCGCCGCCTCGACGAGGCGGCGGTGAAAGGACGACGCAGATGCAGATCGGCGTCATACACGAACGCACTCCCGGAGAGACCCGCGTCGCTCTCACCCCGAACGAGGTTCATTCCCTCACCGACGACGGACACGAGGTGATCGTCGAGTACGGCGCCGGTGACCGGGCCGGCCACCTCGACGGCGAATACCGCGATGCCGGCGCGCGGACCGCAACCCGCACCGACGCCCTGGCCGCCGACCTGGTGCTGCAGGTTCACCTCTCCGGCTCCGGCCACCGGGCCGAGGACACGGATTCAGCACAGGATTTGAAGCTTTTGCGTCCCGGCACCATCCTGATCGGGCTCGCCAACCCGCTCAGCCATCCCGAGCCCGTCCGACGTATTGCCGAGCACGACGTCACGGCGTTCTCGCTCGACCTGCTGCCGCGCATCACCCGTGCCCAGGCCATGGATGTGCTCTCCTCGCAGTCCTCCATAGCGGGCTACCGCGCTGCCCTGATCGCGGCGGGACAGGTCAACAAGATGCTGCCGATGATGACCACCGCCGCAGGCAGCCTCCCCCCGGCACGGGTCCTCGTCCTCGGCGCGGGCGTCGCAGGCCTGCAGGCGATCGCCACCGCGCGCCGACTGGGAGCCGTCGTCCACGCCTACGACATCCGGGCCGCGGCACGGGAACAGGTCGAAAGCGTCGGCGGCATCTTCGTCGACCTTCCGCTCGACACCTCTTCGGCCGAGGGCGCCGGCGGCTACGCCCAGGCCCAAGGGGAGGACTTCTACGCCCGCCAGCGAGAGGTCCTCGGCAACGAAGTGGCCGCCTCCGACATCGTCATCGCCACCGCTCAGGTTCCTGGAAGGCCGGCGCCCCTCCTCGTGACCGAGGACATGGTCCGTGCCATGCGGCCAGGATCCGTCATCGTCGATGCCGCAGCCGCCCAGGGAGGCAACTGCGCCGTCTCCGTGCCCGACCAGACGATCGAGCACTTCGGCGTGTCCATCACCGCGCCCACCAACCTGGCGGCTGGCGCCGCAGCCCACGCCAGCCGCCTGTACGCGAGGAACATCGCCAACTTCACCCGCCACCTGATCGGCAACGACGGGCCGCGACTCACTTCCGACGACCCGATCATCCAGGACACCCTCCTGGCCCGGGAGGGCCACGTCGTCCACTCGCAGCTGCGCGCGCTGCTGGGCCTGGATCCCATCGATCCGGCTGCGGGCGCACCGCACCCCGTCGCTTCAGAAAGAGGCTGATCATGCCCACCGCCATCGAAGCCGGCCTGTACGTCCTGGTCCTGGGCTCCATCGTCGGCCTGGAAGTCATCCGCCGCGTACCCGCGCTCCTGCACACCCCCCTGATGGCGCTCACCAACGCCATCGCCGGAATCTCTCTGGTCGGCAGCCTCCTGCTGGCCGGATCCGGCCGCGGAGTGCTCATCACCACGCTCGGCGCCGTCGCGGTGGCCGCGTCCAGCATCAACGTCGTCGGAGGCTTCATGATCACCAACCGGATGTTGCGCATGTTCCGGCCCAGCAAGGCAGGGGCACACGCCGCACGAAAGGCAGAAACCGATGCGTGACGTCGTCATACCCCTGCTGTACCTCGCCGCCGGCACCCTGTTCATCCTCGGCCTACGCGGCATCACCCACCCCCGCACGGCGCGGCGCGGCCTGCTGCTCGCCGTGACCGGCATGGCCGCGGCCGTGACCGGCACCCTGATCCACAAGGACATCGTCGACTACCGGTGGATCGTGCCGGCCGTCGCCGTCGGCGCTCTCATCGGTGGCGCCATGGCCAAGTACATGCCGATGACGGCCATGCCCGAACGCATCGCCCTCTCTCACGCGTTCGGCGCCCTGGCGGCCGGACTCGTCGGCACCGCGGAGTACTACGAGCACGCCGAGTCCCTCAGTACGTTCATCACCGCGGCGCTGATGTTCGAAGTCCTCCTCGCCTTCATCACGTTCACCGGCAGCGTGATGGCCTTCGGCAAGCTCAAGGGCATTCTTCCGGGCCGGCCGACGGTCTTTGCCGGCCAGCAAGTGCTGAACCTCGTCCTGTTCAGCGCCGCCGTCCTGATCGCCCTCTGGCTGGTGGTCACCCCGACGACCGACGCCCGGTTCCCTGTGCTGATCGCCCTGGCCGCGCTGTTCGGCATCCTGCTCGTCGTCCCCATCGGCGGCGCGGACATGCCCACCGTCATCTCCCTGCTGAACTCCTACGCCGGACTGTCCGGCGCCGCCATGGGCTTCGTCCTGGACAACAAGGCCCTCATCATCGCCGGAGCTCTCGACGGCGCCTCGGGCTTCCTGCTGTCCATCATGATGAGCCGCGCCATGAACAGGTCCTTCCGCAACGTGCTGTTCGGCGCCTTCGGCCAGCTCGACGCCCCGACCCCCGGCGCGGCCGGCGAGGCGGAGGAACGCCCCGTACGCAGCGTCACCTCGGACGAGGCCGCGATGATCCTGGAGACCGCCCGGGACGTCATCGTCGTTCCCGGCTACGGTCTGGCCGTAGCCCAGGCTCAGCACCGCATCAAGGAAGTCGGCGAGATCTTGGAGCGCAACGGCGCCCGCGTCCGCTACGCCATTCACCCGGTCGCCGGCCGCATGCCCGGGCACATGAACGTGCTTCTGGCCGAAGCGGACGTGCCCTACGACCGGATCGTGGACATGGACAACATCAACAGGGACTTCCCCCAGGCCGATGTCGCGCTGGTCGTCGGAGCCAACGACGTCACCAATCCGGCCGCACGCACACGGCAGGACAGTCCGATCTACGGCATGCCGATCCTCGACGTCGCCTCGGCCCGTACCGTCATGGTGATCAAGCGGGGGATGAGCGCGGGATTCGCCGGAGTGGACAACGAGCTGTACCACCTCGACAAGACCCTCATGATCTTCGGTGACGCCAAGGACGTGGCGTCCAACCTCGTCCGCGAGTTGGAAAGTGTGAGCACGCAGCGGGTGTAAAAAGCGCCTCAGCCCAGGCGGCGGTATCCGCCGGTTGCCATTTGCCGGCAACCGGCGGATATCGCCGACGCATGCAGAGGGGCGCACTCCGTCAGGATCGTGCACCACCGCTTGCGTAGGTGCCCTGGCCTCGCACGCGTGTGGTGTGGCTCAGTCGCTCTCGCGCTGGTAGGCCGCGAGGAGGAAGAGCCAGATCTCGCTGACGGTCGGGAAGCAGGCGATGGCGTGTCGCAGCCGTTTGAGCGGTACTTCGCCGGCGACCGCGACGGTCGCCGAGTGCAGGAGTTCGCTGACCGCAGGCCCGACGAAGGTCACACCGAGCAGGATGTCCCGGTCGAGGTCGACGATCATCCGGGCGTGGCCCTGATAGCCGTCGGCGTAGAGGTTGGCGCCCTGGGCGGCGTTGAGGTCGACGTCGATGGTCTTGATGCGGTGGCCGGCGTCGGTTGCCTGTTGGGCGGTCAGGCCCACGGCGGCGGCTTCGGGGTCGGTGAAGAAGACCTGCGGTACGGCGTGCTGGTCGGCGGTGGTGGCGTGATCGCCCCAGGGGCCGTCGTCCAGCGGGCGGCCGGCGGCGCGGGCGGCGATGGTGTCGCCTGCGGTCCGGGCCTGGTATTTGCCCTGGTGGGTGAGCAGGGCGCGGTGGTTGACGTCGCCGAGGGCGTACAGCCATGTGCCTTCCACGTCGCGGACCAGGCAGGTGGTGTCCACGTCCAGCCAGGCGCCGGGGGTGGCGCCGGCCGTCTCGAGGCCGATGTCGTCGGTGTTGGGGGTGCGGCCGGTGGCGAACATGACCTCGTCCGCCTCCAGTTCGCTGCCGTCGTCGAGGGTAAGGGTGACAGGCCCCTTGGCATCCGGGCGGTGCAGCGCGGTGACCTGCACGCCGGTCCGCACGTCGACGCCGGCGTCGGTGAGGCTGCCCTCGACCAGCTCGCCCGCGAAGGGTTCCATACGGGGGATGAGGCGGCGGCGGGCGAGCAGGGTGACCTGGGAGCCCAGCCCCTGCCAGAGGGTGGCCATCTCAATGCCGACCCCGCCGCCGCCGACGATGGTGAGCCGGTCGGGCACCGTACTGGAGTCAGTACCGTGCCGGTTCGTCCAGGGCTGAGCCTCTTGGATGCCGGGGATATCGGGCAGGGCTGGTCGGCTGCCAGTTGCGATGGCCACCGCGTGCTGGGCGGTGAGGGTGTGGTGCGCACCGTCGTCACGGGTGACGGTGACCCGGCGGGGGCCGTCGATCCGGCCGTGGCCGCGGAACAGGTCTGCGCCGATGGACTTGACCCACTTGGCCTGTCCGGTGTCGTCCCAGTCGGTGACGTAGCGGTTGCGGCGGGCGAATACCTGGTCGGTGTCGATCTGCCCGGTGACGGCCTGTCGGGCACCGTCCACGCGGCGGGCGTCGGCGACCGCAATCACCGGCCGCAGCAGTGCCTTGCTGGGTACGCAGGCCCAGTAGGAGCATTCGCCGCCGACGAGTTCACGTTCCACGACGGCTACGGTGAGGCCGGCGGCGCGGGCGCGGTCGGCGACGTTCTGGCCCACCGGACCGGCGCCCAGCACGATCACGTCGTAGGTGGCGCTTTCCTGGTTTTCGCGCGTTTCGGTCATTGCTCTCTCGTTTCACGATCGGGGCTGATCCGCAGCTGTTCTCCGCGTCGTTCGACGACCGTCTGCAGCCCTGGCGGTCACAGGCTCCCGGCGAGGTGGGCAGGCGCCGGAGGCGCCGCAGTGGGTTGCCGCGACAGCAAGCACAGAGCCCCGTACGAAGGGCCAGCGTGAGCAGCCCGGCGAATGTTGCCGGCCTGCCGTGAGCAGACTTCAGCGCACCCGGATCGCTCCGGCTCATGGTGACCTTTCCCGGCGGCACCGATATGCGACGGGGGTGCGATGGGCAGCATGAGCACTCCTTGCGTCGGAGGGCGCTTTTGGGGTCGCACTCCACACAAACACTCCTTGGGGTTCCCCCGCAGCTTTTGTCGGCCTGGTGGCTGCATCGGGCAGGAGCGCACCATGCCTGCCCGCCCCCTCAGGCGGCAAGCGGCGTTGTCGCCCCCCTGATCAGCGCCCAGCCGCCGGCATAGGGGGAGGGCAGGAGGGTCATCAGCGTCCCGTTGTCGTCCCGCCCCGGCCGGGCAGGCAGCGGCTGACCGGCTGCATTGCGGCGCGCGGAACGCGCAGCCGGTGCTGCTGCATGTGGCCGTTGACGAATGGCTGATCGGTGTGGGTGCGGGGTGGCGGACCTGGTCCGCCCGGCCGGCGAGCACCGAAGGCATCCTGCGGCCGGCAACCCGAGGAGGTATCCCTTACGCCAGTTGCGGACGGAGTCTTGGTTCACCGGAGGGTCGTGGCCTCTCGCCGCCCTTTGCCAGGGGGCGGCGAGAGTTGGGGCGGGCAGAGAGCCGTGCGGGTCGCCGCTGGCAGGACAGGGCGTGGCGACCCGCACGGGCTGGGGCGTCAGGCGTGCTGGTGCGGCGTGACGAGGGGGAATTCGTTGTCGGTGTCGGCAACGATGTTGAAGTAGTTGGTCAGGATGTTGAGGGCGAGGTTGCCGACGACTTCGGCGATTTCGGCGTCGGTGACTCCGGCGGCCCGGGCGGTCTTGAGTGTGGTCTCGTCGACGGTGCCGCGGCCTCGGGTGATGGCGTCGGAGAGGGTGAGCAGGGCGGCCGCGTGCGGGTCGGTGGACTCCGCGTGGCGGGCGCGCTCGATTTCGTCACTGTCGAGCTTGGCGACGTTCTTGCCCAGGAAGGTGTGGGCGGACAGGCAGTAGGTGCAGCGGTTGTACTCGGCGCTGGCCAGCGCGAGGCGTTCCCGGACCGCGGTGGGCAGCACTCCACCGGCGAGCGCGCCGGACAGGCTCATCCACCCCTTAAGCAGGGCGGGGCTGTTCGCCATCGCCTTCGCCATGTTCGGAACGGAACCGATGCTCCTCTTGAGCTCGGCGAGCAGCGTGGCGGCCTCGCCCGTGGCCTCGGCGGGGTTGATCTGGGGCAGCGCTGACATTGCGGTCTCCTTGAAGTCCCTGCACCCAATCCTAATGATTGGATGGACGCTTTAGCGTTAGGGCTGCAGTGCATTATTCCTCTGCCGTCAAATGGGTAATGATGTCTCCATCCATTAGCCCGGGTATCTTGGGGGCATGACGACTGAAGGTGTGACCACGAGCGCGCCGCTGCTGGGGGAACCGCTGCCGGTCGAGCTGATGAACACCGTCACCATCGACCGCGGCCGCACCCACGACGCCCTCGACAGCGACACCGGCGCCACAGCCTGGCTGCGCGCGGTCGCCCACCGACTCGGAGCCGAGACCGCGATCAAGGCTGACCAGCTGGACGAGGACGCGGTGCGCCCGCTCGCCGGAGCACTACGTGCGTTGCGTGACGCGCTGCGACAGCTGGCAGGGGAAGCGACCAAGGATCCACGCCCGCCGACGACCGCGCCGGAACTGGCGCGACCGGAGGCAACCACCACGCTGAACGCCCTTGCGCAAGCCTGGCCCGAGCTCGTCTGGCCCGCCGACAGCCAACCGTCACGTGCGTACCGGGGCCCCGGGGCGGCCGCAGACCTTGCCGTACAGCTCATCGCGCACCAGGCTGTCGAACTCTTCACCGGACCCGACCGCGATCGCCTGCGCCCCTGCCTGGCACCGAACTGCCTGCTCTTCTTCATCAAGAACCACGCGCGCCGGGAATGGTGCTCCCCAGCGTGCGGCAATCGCGTGCGCGTCGCCCGCCACTACCGGCGCCACCACACAGCCCCACAGGCCTAAGGGGGTACGCCGATGCAGAGCAAGAAGGTCGAGTCCAGCGAGGAATCGCATCCTCGTGACTGCGACGCGCGGAGCGTCGCAGCATCACTGTGTCTGCTCGGGGGAAGAGCCGGACCATGCGAACGCGTGGCCGGTAGGTTCCCTCGGCGTGATGAATGAATGGAACGCGTAGTGGTGCCTCGTACGTGTCCCCGACGGGCCGCACGTTTCGCTTCCAACGGCAATTGGCTTTGCGGCTGTGGTCCGGGCGTCCGCAGCGTGGTGCGATGGGGTCATGGAGTTGCGAGAACTACATGCCTTTGTGGCGGTGGTCGAGGAGGGCGGCTTCTCGGCCGCGGCCCGGCGGCTGCACGTCAGTCAGCCGGCGCTGTCCCAGACGGTCAGTGGTCTGGAGCGGCAGCTGAGAGTGAAGCTGCTGGTGCGCAGTAGTACCGGGGTGCGGGCCACCGATGCAGGCGCTGCTCTGCTGGGGGAGGCGCGTGCGGTCCTTGCCCGGCGTGGTCAGGCGCTGCGGACGATGGCCCGGTACGCCGGCGGGGGTGGCGGAGTGCTACGGATCGGCATTCCGCTGGAGTTCCCGTCGCGCCTGCTGAATCCCGCACTTGCGGAGCTGGCCGAGGCCTGCCCCGACACCCGGGTACAGGCCCGGCATCTGTCCACGGCTGAGCAACTGTCCGCACTGCAGGCCGGTGAGCTCGATATGGGGCTGCTCCGGGAGCGTCCTACCGGGCAAGAGTTCGACGCGATGCTGGTCAACCGGGAGAATTTGGGCGTTCTGCTGGCTGTGCAACAGGCAGCGGAGCTCGCCGGGCCGAAGGGGATCGCGCTGGATGCGCTGGCCGGAATGGAATGGGTGGCCTTTCCCCGTGCGGACAGTCCCGCCTGGTACGACGAGCTGACCGCAATCCTGCGCAGCCATGGCCTTGATATCGGAGCGCAGGCGCCGCTAGGGCAGCGGCTCATCGGCGAGGTGAAACTGGCGGCCGTCGCCGCCGGACATGCCTTCGCGCTAGCTCCGCCGCACTGGTCGCAGCCCATTCCTGACGGCGTGGCGTGGTCACCGCTGGTCGATCACCCCCTCATCCGCCGGACGTGGGCAGTGTGGCCGACCGACTCGCGGCGACAGGATCTGGGCCGCCTCATTGCCGCCTTCGAACAGCCGTCCAGCGACTGATTCAAGGCAGTGAGATAAGCCTGGGCGGGCGCTCGGTCAGACAGCGGTACGGCCGCCGTCGACGGGCAGGACCGCGCCCTGCACGAAGCTGCTTGCCGCGTCGTCCGCCAGGTACACGATCGCCGCCGCAATCTCCGCGGCGGACGCCGGCCGTCCGGTGGGCGCCTGGGCGGCCAGGCTCAGCAGGTCCTCCTCGGTCTGGGCGGTGGTCTCGGTCCGGGTGGGGCCGACCTGTACGGCGTTCACCCGCACCCCGCGTGGGCCGTACTCGGCCGCCCACGCCTTCGTCAGCAGGTTGAGCGCCGCCTTGCTCGACCCGTACAGCGCCATTCCCGAGAAGCCGAGCGCGGCCGCGATGGTGCTCACGTTGACGATCGCTCCGCCACCCCGGTCAGCCATCCCCGGGGCGAGTTCGGCCACCAGGTAGAAGGGGGCCTTGACGTTGAGGGCGTATACGGCGTCGAAGAGGTTCTCCTCCGTGTCCTCCGTCGGCCCGAAGGGGTAGATCCCTGCATTGTTGATCAGCACGTCGACCCGGCCGCCGCCCAGCCCAAGCGCGTCCTGCGCCAGTTGTCGCACTGCCTGGGCGTCGCGCAGGTCAGCGCCTACGAAATCCGCCTTCCCGCCGCGTTCCCGGATCGCGCTCACCACGGCCTTGCCGCGGGCGCTGTCGCGACCTGCCGCCAATACATGTGCACCGCGCTCGGCCAGCGCTTCCGCTGTAGCTGAGCCGATACCGCTGGTCGCCCCGGTGACCAGTGCGACCTTCCCCTGCATTGATGCAGACGTCATGGCCGGATCCTTCGTCGATGATGAGGTACGCGGTCAGTGGCCCGGGGTTGGAGCACCGGACATGGCCGCACGTGCTGATCGCTTGGGCAACAGCCACTGGAGCCGGGCCGTGCGGCGCGGGATTCGTCCGAAGTCGTCCCGGCCCTGGGGCCAAGCGGGCGCCATGGACCACGCCGGGGACGACGGCCACATCCCGGCTCCCGCACGCGAGCGGACGGAGAGGAGAAGCGGTGCCGTCGTGCTGGTCGTACAGATGTGAGACATCGATGCGGTTGCGCAGCATGTGGCTCGACATCAGGACGTAGTCGTAGCCGAGGCGCTCGGCCTGCTGCGCGGTCTCCAGGAGGGGGCCGCTGTCCTCGGGGGCCCAGCTGGGCGGCTCGAGGGATACGCCGAGTTGCATAGTGCTTTGTTATCAGAGCACTGCTGACCGTCTGGCCATGCAGCCCCCTGCCTTCGGCCGAACGGCGCAACCGGGGCGCGGGAAGCCAAAGCCTCGGTTAGTCGCACCGGTATGTGAGGCCGCCGCCCCGCCCCTCGGTCCGCGTCGTTCGAGCCGAGGCCCCGGGGGCACCGGTGGGACAACATCGCCGCCGATTTTCTGCTACGGCGCGCAAGCGCACCGAAGCTGCTGGACAGCGTCCGTATCGCCGTCAACGAGCTGGTCACCAGCGCCATCGTCACGCTTCACCGGCTTGCCTGCTCGGCACACGGTCCGGGCGGCAGGCGGCTCGGTTATACCGGCTATCGCAACGGCCTATGGCCGGCTCGGAATCCCCCCGGATGGGCGGACGCTGAACCTGCTCGCCACCCGATGAGGTGGCATGGCACCCGGCCCGAGAACCGTCATCGGTTTTGGAACGCCGGGTCCATATCGACCATTAGCAACTTCCAAGGGTGGAGTGAACAAACTATGGGACTTCTGGACGGCAAGGTTGCTCTGATCACCGGGGGCACGTCCGGGATCGGCCGGATCAGCGCGCTTCTGTTCGCGCAGGAAGGCGCGAAGGTGGCCGTCACCGGGCGGCGGGAGGACGCGGGCCGGGCAGTGGTCGAGGAGATCACGCGGGATGGCGGCGAGGCGCTGTTCATCAAGGCCGATGCCACGGACTTCGTCGGCGCGCGGGATGTGGTGCGGCAGGTCGTCGATCGCTTCGGCAGGCTTGATGTGGCCTTCAATAATGCTGGCACCGCCGCGGTCGGCCCGCTGACCGAGCTGGACGAGAAGGCCTGGGACCACCTCATGGACGGCAACCTGAAGGGCTCTTTCTTCTATCTGCAGGCCGAGGCCGACCAGATGAAGCGACAGCGTGAGGGCGGGGCCATCGTTTTCAACGGATCGGTGTTTGCCGAGCTCGGCACCCCGGGCATCTCCATCTACAGCGCGAGCAAGGGCGGCGTCGCCGCGCTGGCACGCGCCGCGGCGGTGGAGCTCGGGCCGGACGCGATTCGCGTGAACACCGTGAACCCGACCGTCATCCGCACGCCGCTGACCGAGGGCGGCATCACGAGGACGGAGGACGGATCCGAGTACCACCCGCATGGGGAGATGATTCCCCTCGGCCGCATCGGTGAGGCGGACGAGGTTGCCCAGGTGGTGCTCTTCCTCCTCTCCGACCGGGCCTCCTTCGTCACCGGACAGTCGGTCATGGTGGACGGCGGGCAGAGCGTGAACTGAGTGTCGGCGCCCGGTGTCCTGCTCGAACAGGACACCGGGCGCTCACCGAGGAGCCGAACCGGCCAGGGCCCGCGCACCTGGCCTGGAAGGATCGCCCGGAGGAGCGGGCAGCAAGGCTCTGCTTCCCGCAGACGGGATGAGTGCGGGCCGGCGCAGCAGCAGTGCCGAGTTCTTGAGCTATCCCAAGGGATGCGACGCCCCATGGGGTAGGGCCGGGAAGGTTTGCTCGCTGCCCGCCCCTGTGTGAGGCGGCCGATGCCAACGCCTTCCTCCAACGCCCGGCTGCGCTGCCGCCCGGTCCGCTGGGCGAATTCCCGGAACGCTGCTCGGCGGTGGCGATCCCGGGACAGCGCGAAGCGAATCGCCCCGGATTTGAATGGAGACATCCAAGCCCCGGAAGGATCCCGATCACGGCTGCTCCCCGCAAGTACTCCGCCCAACTGCGTGAGGGCGCGACGCGGCTGGCTGTCGAGGCCCGCAAGGACCCCGACGCGCGTGCCGGCGCCGTCAAGCGCGCCGAGACCGACGAGGGTGCCCGCCCTGGCACCACCAGCCAGGACGCAGCCCGGATCGCCGAACTGGAACGCGAGGTGAAGGAACTGAGGCGGGCGAACACGATCCTGAAGTCCGCGTTACCTTTCTTCGCGGCGGAGCTGGACCGTCCACTGCGCTGACGGTCGCATACATCGACCAGCACACGGAGGAGTTCGGCGTCCAGCCGATCTACGCGGCCTGAAGCGCACCGCCGCCGAGATCGTACCGAGCGCCTACTATGCCGCCCACGCCCGCCCGGTGGGGACCCGCACCACCCGCGACCGGCAGCTGACCCGGGAGATCACCGCCATCTACCGCGAGAGTTACGGGGTTTACGGCGCCCGTAAGATCCACGCCGCGCTGCTGCGGCGCGGCCGGAAGGTGGCCCGCTGCACGGTCGAGCGCCTCATGCGCGCCGCGGCCTGCGCAGCGTGGTCAGAGCCAAACGCCCCCGTACGACCCGCCCCGCGCCCGAGACCGCGCGCCCCGCGGACCTGGTCGAGCGGCAGTTCACCACCCAAACTCCGAACGTGCTGTGGGTCGCGGACATCACCTACATCCGCACCTTTTCCCGCTGGGTGTACGCCGCGTTCGTCGTCGACGTCTTCTCCCGGATGGTCGTCGGCTGGCAGGTTCATCCGTGTTGCGGGCAAGGGTGAAAGAAGGGCGAAAGATCGTGCCGTCCGCGCCGTGACTCTCCATGACCTTCAGGACCTCGGTCGGCCTTCGGGGTCGGCTGAAGACCGTATTGCGCCAGGACAGTACTCCTGATTGTGCAGTGAGCGATGCCGCTTGTTCGAGGGGCCGCCAGGAAGCGACTGCATGAGTTCGCCCGACTCATGGGTACGTAGGCGCAAGCTGCCCCCAGTGCTGTCGGTGTGGGAAACAGTCGGCGATGCACCACACGCCCAGCCCCTGACCCTTACGCCTGGGAGGCGTCCACGCCGACTGCACGCAGCTCCCTCAGGCCGCCTTCTCACGAGGAAGGTGCGGTTCGTGCCAACCACCGCTCAACAACTCTGCGGCGTCCGGTCCCCAACTGCCCCGCTGGTAGGGGAGGGGCTGCTCGGCGACATCGAGCAGAGGCTGAACGATGCGCCATTGCTCTTCGATGGCCTCGGCGCTGACGAACCGGTGACGTCGACCGTTGACGACGTCCTCGATCAGCCGCTCGTAGGCCTCCTGGCGTGGCGTGGGGTCGGGAACGGTCGAGAGCTCCACCGAGCGGCTCACCGCGTCAGCGCCCGGTACCTTCGCTTGGAGGGAGATCGTCACGCCGTCGTCGTGTCCGAACCGGAGCCGAAGCAGGTTCGGCTCGGGCTGTAGTGTGCGCTCTCCGGTGAACAGATCCGCCGGCCGCCGCCGCAGCGCAACGACGACCTCGGCGGCATTAGCCCGCAGGTGCTTGCCGACGCGCACTAGGAACGGCACCCCTTGCCAGCGAGGTGACACGATTTCCAGCCGGCTCGCAGCGAACGTCTCCGTCGTGGAGAGTGGGTCCACCCCCGGTTCGTCCCGGTAGCCGGCGTACTGCCCGCGGACGGTCGTCGCCGGAGACAGCTTGCGCATCCGCTGCAGCACGGCCAAGGTCTCCTCTCCGATGACGTCCGGGCTGACCGGGGGTTCCATGGTCAGCAGCGCGACCACTTGAAGCAGGTGGTTCTGCAGGACGTCGCGTACGGCTCCCACCCCGTCGTAGAAGCCCGCGCGCCCCTGAGTGCCGAACTTCTCCGCCATGGTGATCTCTACCTTGGCAATGTGGTCGCGGTTCCACAGGGGCTCGAAAAGAGCGTTGGCGAAGCGTAGTGCCAGGAGGCCTTCCACCGATTCCTTGCCCAGGTAGTGATCGATCCTGTAGATGCGGTCCGGCTCGAATGCCGAGCGTAGGAGGTCGTCCAGGTCGCGAGCGGAGCGCCGGTCGTGCCCGAAGGGCTTCTCAACCACGATCCTTCCGCGGCCCGCCAGACCAGCCGAGGCCAGGCCCGCAATCGCATGGGGGAACATGGCCGGTGGCACGGCGAGGTAGAACAGCGGATGCTCGGATCCGTCCAGACGCTGTGCCAGGCGCTCGTACAGTCCGGGGTCGGCGTAGTCGCCGGCGATCATCGTCAGGTGCGAAGCGAACTCGTCGAACACGGACATGTCCACTTGACTGTCCATCTCTCTAAGAGACTTGCGGGCAGCGGCAACGAGGTGCCAGTCCTCCCAGGCGGAACGCCCGACGCCGACTACCGGGCCACCCAGCTGGCCCCGTCTCTTCAGTTGGTAGAGAGCCGGAAAGAGCTTCTTGTGGGCGAGGTCTCTTGTGACGCCGAAAACCACGAGGGCATCTGCTCGGCTTTCCATGGCAGAACATTCCTTCCTACGTTGCATATGACAGCCCGAGCGGTGCGGGCAGGGCGAAGGGTGGGTGCACGGCCTTGTCCCCCCTGCTGGTGCTGTTGGGGGCTGCCCGGGCGTCCCCGCAGGCAGGACATGACAGCCGCGTGGTCAGGAGCGGTCCGCCTGGCGCGCAGCCTCCGCCCAATGCCAACGCTCAGCTCGTCACGAGCTTCCGACGCAGCCACAGTGGTTGCTTATGGCCGCGATAGGAAAACAGGACAGGAGGGCGCAATCGGTCTGCGGAAGATCCTCTCGCAGACCGATTGCTCGCGGTGGCTCCGCACGAGTGATGTCAGCCGAGACATGCGACCTCGCCCGCTCGCGCCTCGGTGGCCTTCTCCGCATCGATCAACGCGTAGCTAGTGCTGTGACCGCGTAGGTTCGCCGGGTTGGTGGTCGTGGCGGTTGGATGTGCGGTGACGTCCGTTCCGATCACTGGAGGCGCGGTGGCTGAGCCCGTCCGTGTGCGCAGACTGACCGACCAAGAGGGGCAGAAGCTGCAGCAGATCGTGCGTCGGGGCAGTGCCAGCACGGTGCGCTATCGGCGGGCGATGATGCTGCTCGCCTCGGCTGGCGGGAACCGGGTGCCGGTGATCGCCCAGCTGCTCCAAGCCGACGAGGACACTGTCCGAGATGTGATCCACCGGTTCAACGAGATCGGCCTGGCCTGCCTGAACCCTCAATGGGCGGGAGGCCGTCCCCGCCGACTCAGCCCTGACGACGAGGACTTCGTCGTGGCGACGGCCACCACCCGCCCGGCCAAACTGGACCAGCCCTTCACTCGCTGGTCACTGCGCAAGCTGGTCGCCTACCTGTGGAAAGTCCACGGCCGGGTGATCCGCATCGGCCGCGAAGCATTACGCTGCCTGCTCGCTCGACGCGGCGTCACTTTCCAGCGCACCAAGACGTGGAAGGAGTCCCCCGACCCCGAACGCGAGGCGAAGCTGGGCCGCATCGAAGAGGTGCTGGACCGCTTCCCGGACCGGGTCTTCGCCTTCGACGAATTCGGCCCGCTCGGGATCCGGCCCACTGCAGGCTCGGGCCGGGCCAGGCAGCAGCGCCCGGACCGGTTGCCGGCCACCTACCACCGCACCCACGGAGTGCGCTACTTCCACGGCTGTTACTCGGTCGGCGACGACCGCCTGTGGGGCGTCAACCACCGCAGGAAAGGCGCCGCGAACACCCTGGCCGCGCTGAAGTCGATCCGCGCCGCCCGGCCCGACGGCGCACCCATCTACGTGATCATGGACAACTTGTCCGCCCACAAGGGCGCAGACATACGCCGCTGGGCGAAGAAGAGCAAGGTCGAGTTGTGCTTCACGCCGACCTACGCCTCGTGGGCCAACCCGATCGAGGCGCACTTCGGACCGCTGCGGCAGTTCACCATTGCCAACTCCCACCACCCCAACCACACGGTGCAGACCCGGGCCCTGCACGCCTACCTGCGCTGGCGCAACGCCAACGCCCGCCACCCCGACGTGTTGGCCGCCCAGCGCCGGGAGCGCGCACGGATCCGCAGCGAGAAAAGCATCCGCTGGGGCGGCAGACCCGCGCTCGCGGCGTGAGATCCGGTCAGAGTACTCCCGCGACGTCTTCAGACGCCCAGGTACGGAACATCGAGGGCGCCTCGGTCAGGTTGCCTGGCCCACACGCAATGTGAAAGGTCCTCTCGGACGTCCAGGCCATCACCCAGTCGTGCTCACCCCGAGTGACCCGCTGCCGGGGGTACTCCCGGTCCGTCATGTGATCATCCGTGTCCGGCCTCCTAGACCACGTCACATCGTGCCCGGCAGCGCGGACACCTGAGCCCGGCTGGCCGCAACCATTTCCGCACCTCGCGGGTCACACCTGTGAAGCACGGCGGGCCGGGACCCTCCCGGCGCGCGGGGAAGGTTTCGGTCGGATGGCAAGACGATCACGGGTACGCACGGTCGCGACGGCGGCGGCGGGCGCGGTGGCGCTGGTGGCGGGGGTGTTCGGCACGTGTCCGGCCCGCGCCGACACGGCGGACGCCGCACGAGGGATGACGGTCCAGTTCGCCGAGCACGAGCTCTTCATCGGGACGGAGCCGGCGAGCGTGGACCTGTCCTACCGGTGGAAGGTGGCCGGCGGGGGCACGGCACACCACGTCCACCTGACCGTCGACCTGTCCGGAGTGGCCGACTTCGCCGAGCCGGCACCGTTGGAGCACTGCAAGGGCAACCTCTGCACGCTGGACCTGGCGTCCGCCACCTCGGACTTCCACGCCATCACGCTGGTGCCGAAGCCCGGTGCGGCCGTCGGCAGCAGCGGCACCGTGACCGTCTCCGGCACGGCGTCGGACGCCACCGTCACCGGCGACCACCTCACCCTGACCAACGGCGCGACGCAGCTGAAGGTGAGCGCGTCCGCCGAGCAGCTGCACCAGGTGCCGGGCGACACGCTGACCTTCCCGCTCGACGTGTGGAACAACGGCCAACTCCCGGCGGCCAAGGGGGTGGAGCTGCGGATCGACACCACCGCCGGGCTGCACCTCCAGGGCTCCTGGGCCAACTGCCGCGACGTGCCCGCGAGCGACCGCGGGGGGCACATCGTGCGCGAGACCCTGTGCGACTTCCCCACCCCGGTGGAGCCCGGCCAGCAGTACGCGTTGTCGTCGCCGCTGTGCGTCAAGGTCGGCGACGAGGCCCTGCGCGACAAGATCTTCTACGAATTCACCCCGCTGACCAGCGCCGCCCCGGCGAACGGCCCCGGGTCCCCGCTGACCCTGGTCCCGAGGGGCGCGATGCCGTCCGACGGGAACATCGACCCGTACTTCACCACCTACGTCAACAGCGTCAACCACGCCGACTTCGCCGTCACCGGGGACACCGTCACCGGGCGGCGCGGCGGTCACGCCACGCTGCACGCCACGGTGATCGACCGGGGGCCGGCGGTGGTGGAGGACCTCCTCGACGACGACGCCTTCCTCCCGGTCCTCGTCAAGCTGCCGCCGGGCACGAAGGCCACGAAGATCCCGGACAACTGCCAGCCGCCGCCCACGGACGACGGGTCGGACCCCGGCCCCCGGATGGGCCGGTCCTCCTACCAGTGCTACTTCGGCGACCCCGCCCCGGGGGACAGACACGTCCTGTCGTTCACCGTCGCTATCAGCCCCCGTACCCCGGCCGTCTCCACGGGCCAGGTCCGCACGCTGGAGGTCATGAAGGGGCTCGACCCCGACGCCTCCAACGACAGCGCGGCGCTGACCCTGCGGCTGGCGCAGGGCGGCTCCGCGGCCGGAGCGTCCGGCTCCGTTTCGGGCGGCCCTTCCGCAGGGTCCGGACCGCTGGCCGACACCGGATTCGGCGGCGGCTGGATCGCCTGGGCGGCCGGCGCGCTGCTGCTGGCTGGCGGTATGGCCCTAGCGCTCTCCCGACGGTCCCGCGGTGGGAACTGACACGTCGTCCGGGTGTCAGAACCAGTGCAGGGTGCATTGCCCGTCTTCTACGGAGAGCCGGCGGTGGTGTGTACCACCGCCGCCTGGCCCGCGACTACGAAGCCCTCCCGGCCCGCTCTGCCGCCATGATCTACCTTGCGATGATCGCCCTGATGGCCCGCCGACTCACCGGAGAATCCACCCTGATCCGGCGAGGGCTCTAATGCCTCATCAAAGCCGCATCTCGGGACGAAACATCGGAAGAAAACGCTCTCTGAGGACCCGCCGCCCGCTTCGAACCCCGCGAAACGTGAGTTTTCCGTCATGGCCGACGGGCAACTTCACCTGGGAGCATGATTGTCCATCGGGTGGACGGGGGGAAAGCGGGATGACCACTGCGCACAGACGGGTTCGTGCGGCCATGATCGTTGCGGCGGTGCTGGCGGCCGCCGGCTGTTCCGGCGGGGGCGGTGACGACGCCGCTTCCAGCCCCTCCGCGACGACGACCGCGGCGGCCCCGGCCACCACCCCTTCGACGGCCTCGCCCACCCCTGCGGTCAAACCGTCGGACATCTACCCCACGAACGCGGCCGGCTGCCATCCGAACGCGAAGTGGAGTACGGCGAAGGCGGTGGACTGGGTCGACTGGGGGCAGGTCGGCACGCCCGCCCTGGGCCCGGGAGAGGTCCGGTTCCCCAAGTCCATGCCCGGCTTCGACGGGCCCCTGTGCGACCGGGTGACCGTCCAGGTCCAGTACTGGCGCGTCAACTACCGGCCGTCCAGCGCCACTTCGGCCGCCGACCCGCTTTCGAGGGAGGTGAACTACGACTACGCCCTGCAGTCCCTCAAGCGCACCGAACTGCACATCGACGGCCGCAAGGTCCACGACGTGAAGCCGCCGAAGGGCTTCGCCTCGGCCAAGGCCAGCCCCTGCGACGGCTTCCTGGAGGCGATCTACGTCGGCGCACCGCTCAAGAACCGCGAACTGCCGACCAAGATCAGCACGGGCAACACGATCGTCGGCGACGACGTCACCTTCCCGACCAAGCGCGTAGTCGATTACCACGTGTTCGCGCCGTCCGCGCCCCAGCTCTGCGACGACAACGGCATCCCCACGGCATCCCCCGCACCGTCCGGCTACCCGTCGTCCGGCTTCGGGCTGTCCACGCCGTCCTACCCCGCCTTCGACCTCACCCCGAAGAGCTGAGCGGCCGGGGGCTACGCCAGCACGCGCGCCAGCGCGAAGCCGTCGTGGCCCTTGCTGCCCACCGTCTGCAGCGCCGTGCCGGTCAACCTCGCGTGGCTGCCGATCAGTTCGATCACGGCCCGGCTGCCCACCACGTCCGGCGAGGTGCTGCGGGCGTCGGCGACCTGGCCCTGCCGTACGACGTTGTCGACCACGACTCGTCGAACGCGAAGACGCGGTCGGGGAAGCGCGCCAGGACGTACTCGATGCGGTCGAGCTTGGCGTTGCGGTCCGGGTGACCCCTTCCAGGTCTTGGTGGGCTGGAAGGTGATGCCGCGGCGGGCGAGCAGGCACGGTAACGCCTCGCGGCCGATCCAACCGCCGGAACCGTCAACCCGGTGAACCTATGTGGTCAGGGCACTAGCCGGTGCGTGCCGCCGGGATCAGCCTGGCGGCACGCCAGCTCGGGCAGGCGCGGTCGGACCAGCGGCACAGCCCTTGTACGGGTCTTCGTGCCACTGCCGCGTTTCGTGCTGGGAGAGCTGTGGTGGCTAGTGCCAGCCGTGGAGTGTGAGGGGGCCGGTGCCGTTGAGGTAGCCGCGTAGTCCGGCCTGCGGGTACTCGATGATGTCCTCGGGCAGGTCATCGTCGGTGAACCATTGCAGTGCGAGGCATTTGTCGGGTTCTTTGTTGACGGGTTCGCCCTGCCATTTGACGGCTTTGAAGAAGAAGCCGATCCGTTCGACTTTGTCGTCTTGGCGGTGGTGTACGACCTGTACGAGTTCGAGGTCGGCAGGGTCAACGGTGATGCCGGTTTCCTCGAAGAGCTCGCGGGCGGCGCCGTCGGCCAGTGGCTCCCCTTTGTCGAGTTTTCCTGACGGCATGTGCCATCGGCCGTAGCCGTAGGGGCCGCCGCGTTGGGAGAAGAGGATTTTGTCGCCGTCGCGGAGGATGACGTGGGTGTCGATGACGGGTGTGGCCGGTTGTCCGCTCATGTTCCTTGGGGGGTTGTCGGGACGGGGCTGGTGGCTGACGCTATCGGCGGGGTTGGTATGGCGTCGGCGATTCGCCGTGCTACGTCCGATGGGGTGTACGCGCTGTTGTCCAGAAGCAGCACATCGACCCCTCGGCTCGTCAGGTAGGTCGCCGCTTCCCGGTACAGGTCGGCCTCCCGGCTGGGGCCGGTGGGGTCGAGGTGCCAGCGGTGAGTGATGCCGCGCTCGGTGATGCGCTGGGCGATCAGTCCCGGCTCGGCGGTGAGGATCACGGCCAGATCCGGCATCGGCACGTGGCGGTTGACGTCGATCAGGAACTGGGACGGGACGCCGTCGAGCTGCTGCAGAACCAGTGTGGAGGGCAGGTAGCGGTCGCTGACGACGAGTGCGCCCCGGCGCAGCGCCGGGTCGATGACGGTCTCGACGTGCTCGTAGCGGGTGGCGGCGACGAGACAGGCGAGCGCCAGGCCGTGAATGGTGTTGGCGTGGGAGCGGGTGAACGTACCCAGGGCTGTGGTGGTCGGTTCGGCGGTTCGGGTGGCGGGACGGCCTTGATCGGCGAGGAGATCGTGCAGGGCCTGAACGGTCGTTGACTTGCCGACTCCGCTGGGGCCGTCGATGGTGACGAACCAGCCGGTGCGCCCCCTGGTCATGCAGCGGCCTCCTGTCCGCGCTGGTTCCGCTCGTGCTGCTCGCGGGTGAGCGCGGCGAGTGTTGAGCGGATGCGTTGCAGAGGTACGTCGCTGAACTGGATGCCGACGGAGAAGTTGAATTCGTCGCGTTGCCGCATCGACTCGTGAGCGCCGTCGCCGGTCAGGTCGACGTCGCCGTACGCGAGCAGGGCGTCGGCTTCGTGGCCGGCGTCGATGAGTGTCTGCCACACCGGCGTGCCCGGGTACGGCCGGAACTCGAACACGCTGGCGCGGACGTCGCCGCTGTGGCGGTCGGAGAGGGCCCACAGGTTGCGGATGTGCTGGACGGTGGCGTCCAGGTCCTGTTGGGTTTCGCCGGGGAAGCCGAGGATGAAGTAGCCCTTGACGCCGATGCTGTGGGCGACCAGGCGGTGGGCGACGCGTTCGGTCATTTCGGCGTCGATCCGCTTGTCCATTGCTGCAAGGATGCGGTCGCTGCCGGATTCGATGCCGAGGGCGACCTCGCGGAGACCGTTGGTCACCAGGCGGTCGAGATCGGTGTCGGTGAGGCGGTTGAGGACGTTGATGCGGCCGGTGGCGTCCCACACGTACCGCTCGCCGACCCTGTTCCGGGTGAAGGCTTCCATCTGCTCATCGATGACGCGGCCGACGCCGAGGAAGAGGTCGTCGACGAAGCGGAAGGCGGTCACGCCGTACTCGTCGTGCAGCTGGTCCAGCTCGCCGATGATGTTCTCAGGGGAGCGTACGCGGATGGTGACGTCCGGGTTGGCGGAGACGGCAGCGCCGCAGAAGGTGCAGTTGTAGGGGCAGCCACGGCTCCCGACGATGTTGGCCTCCCGCTGTCCTTGCGTAGTGATCCCGCTGAGCCAGGGTCGTTCGCCGGCCAGACGGCGGTCCGTCGCCGTCGGGACGTCCTGGTAGGGGTCCTGGGGCAGGAAGGCGCGATTGACGTACGGCAGGGCATCGATGTCGGGGCTCAGGAGCGCGGCAGTGGTCTTGGGGTCGGCGATGCCCGCGGCGCGGGTGCCGAGCAGGGGGTCTCGCCACAGGACGCCGGGCAGCGTGCGCCGGTTGTGCTCGTCCTCCAGGAGTGCGGCCACGCGGAGTTCTCCTTCTCCAAGGACCAGGGCGCGCAGGTGACGCATGCGGGGGTCGTTCAGGACGCGGTCCGGCAGGGCCTTGGCGTGGTGGCCGCCGACCATGAGGGCGATGCCTGGATCGAGCAGAGCAGCGATCTTCGCGGACATCTCATAGGTGGGCGCGAGGAGGTTCATGGCGGCCCAGCGGGGCGCCGCTGCGTTGACGATCCGAGCGGTCTCTTCGAGGCCCAGGCCGTGGGCTTCGGCGTCGAGCACGCCGATGTTGAAGCCGCGCTGCTGGGCGTAGGTGGCGATGTAGGCCATGCCGAGCACGGGGAGGGTGTAGTCGTTGGTCCGCGGCCGCAGGGTGTAGTCACGCAGCGGGGCGTTGATGAACAGGGCGTCCAGCGTGTGACGGTCGTCGGCGCCCGCGATCAGCGATAACTGCTGCATGGGTCCTCCAGGTCATCGGGCGTGCGCCCCCCAGGTGAGGGTGGCGAGGGTGAGGGTGTGCAGGGCGGTGCGGTCGGTGCCGGCCCAGCCGGTCCACAGCGGGCCGAAGGCTTTGTCGGTCTTGTCCGGCCAGGGGTAGGCGGGGTCGATCTGTGCAGCCCACGTGCGTACCGCGAGGTCGTCGTGCGGGTAGATGCTGAAGTCGCCGGTGAAGTCGGCTGCGGCAGCACGCGCGGTCCACGGGCCGATCCGGGGGATGGCAGTCAGGGCGACGACCAGGTCGTCGCCAGTGGCCTCCTGCCAGGTCGGGTGATGGCGCTCGTAGTGCTCGGCCGCGGCCTGCAGCGCGGTGCGATGGAACTTCGCGCCGATGGCGGCGAAGCTCTCGTCGGCAAGTTCCAGCACCCGGGTGGGGCAGGGGGCTACGGCGAGATTGCCGAACGGGCCGTCGACGACGGTGCCGTAGGTGCTGCACCAGGCGCGGTAGAGCTTGCGTGCCTGTTCCGCGCGCACGACCTGGCGCAGGATCGCCGTGGTGATCGCGTCCCACAGCCACGGGTTCGCCAGCCGCTGGGAGACGCCGAGTTCGCCGAGTCCGGCGCGCAGCGTGCGGGGTGCGGCCGGCGGGAGTGCGGCCGGGTCGGTGGTGAGGAATGTGGGCTTCACGTCCTCGGTGCCCTCCACGCAGTCGACGCGCAGGCCGTGCCGGTCGTGGGACAGGACCCAGATGCCGGAGGTGGTACGGACTGCACGAGCGCGTGCGCCGTCGTCGTCGCTGTGCCAGGCGGGGTGATCGGTCGTCAGGGCGCCGGTCATAAGGATGCTCCTTCGTGTGGTTCGGGTCGTTCGCCGTAGCCTCTCGCGTTACCGCAGGGCGGCACGCCGTGAGGCTGGGGAATGCGGGGCATCAGTCGATGAGGCGGCGGTCTCGGAGGTAGCGGCGCATCTGCAGGTACTCGTCGAGGGTCGCCGCACGGGACTCCTCCGGCTCGTCGCCCGGGATGGCGGGCTGGGGCCAGGACTCCTTGGATGGCATGAGTTCTTCGGCGGCGTTCGACAGCCTCTTGCGGCGCGGTCCGCGGACGAAGAGGGTGACGGTGTCGGGAGCCATCACGGCCTGGTGCACCATCGCGTGATCGAGGGTGTACGCGCTGCCGGGCCGCTCGATCGTCACGACAGCGGGCTGCACGTCCGCCCCGGTGAACGGACCATCCCGGCCGTCGGTGCGCCGACGTACGACGTGGATGTACCCACCGGTCAGGATGCGGGAGGCGAACGCGTAGCAGTGGTCGTGAGGGACGAGCTGATTGGCCGGTCGCGGGTTCATGTCGAGACGGATCTCGAACCCGCGGTCCGGTGCCTCGTACAGCGACAGCCGGTTGAGCAGGAGGGTGACACGGCTTGCGGAAAGACGATCGGGATCGGTCAGGACGTCGTTTACGAGCCGTGTGAGCAGAGCCCGGTCATCGGCGAGCCGATTCAACAGGTCGTGGCTGATGATCTGCACTTCGCGCAGGCTGGGCCGGTCCAGCGAAGGGACCTGCGCGAGCCAGGCGGTTGCGACTTTCACTGCAGACCACCTGCCGTGGCGGCCAGCGAGAGCCTCTCCAGGACGCGGCGGGCCTCCCCGGCAACGGCCCGGTATTCGTCGCCGCTTAGCGGCGATCGGCCCGCCTGCAGCGGCTGCTCCGTTACGAGAACCTGCAGGTTGTCGGACTCCGAGCGGGTGCTGCAGTGCGTGCCCGGGTGCACGGCGAACACTTCTTCGGGACCGAAGCTGCGCACGTACTGTGGCTGTCCCGCCAGGGCGCCGGCGACCTCCTGGTATACCTCCAGTCCGACGGTGCCCGCCATCGTCAGGACGACGGAGGTGGTGAGCACCGGCCATGAGTGCCAGCCGAATTCCTTCCGGAGGCGGAGGTAGGCGCACTGCCCGTCGGCAACCGGGATCGGCAGGTGGCAGTACCCGTATGCGGAGAAGGAGCCGGCCGCCTGATGCGAGCGGGTGTCGAATCCGTTGAGGATGCGGGAGGCCAGCGGTCCGAGCCACCCAGTGGTGGCCTGCTGGGAGATGTCTGGGACCTTGCCGGGCTCGTGGCCTTGCTGGAGCAGCCTGCTGACGAAGGCGGGCAGGATGGCATTCACGGGATGGCTCCTTGCACGTAGTAGGAGGCCCGGCGCGGGGACAGCTCGCCGCCCATCGGGGGTGGGGCGCAAGTTGCCGCCCGCGCCGGGGGCTTGTTACGCCGACGATCCGGGCCGCAAGGAACGCCGGATCGCCGGCGGGCCTTATGCCGAGAGGCTCATGATTTCGTCGAGCGAGACAGGGGTGCAGCCGTGCAGGGTGACGACGTCGCGGGCGGCGATGATCCAGCGCAGGTCTGGGTGGCCGTGGGGCACGAAGTCCAGGTCCTCGTTCGTCGGGGCCGGGAGCGCGGCGAGGGTTCGGGGGTGGTGCAGGATGCCGGCGACACCCCACGGGGACGGGTACGCGACCCGGGCAGCCACTGCGCCGCAGCGCAGGTGCGGACAGTCCCGCAGGGCCTCGGCTGCACATTCCTCGTGTACGGGCGGAACGGCTGTCCGCTCGCCTTCGACGATCGGTCTGCCGTTCCGCTCGCCCATCAGGAACAGGTGCCGTTCGTCCTGCCTGGGGTAGGTCGACGTGCCGCACACCTGGCACAACAGGTGCGTCATGGCCTGACGCTGACGCAGTGCGTGCACGCCCGCGAGGCGGGGTTCCCCCACGCCGCGCACGGCCGGCATCCGCACCCAGAGGATCCCGTCGCGACGATCGACTCGGGGACTCTCGCCGGCGTATCCGATGCCCCCACCCGGCAGGTTCGGCAGCCGCACCAGCGGTGCGTGGATCCGCGCCTCGCTCGACCAGGGAGCGATGAACGGCACCCGCACGCCCCGCCAGAAGAACTGCCGCGGGCCGGCCTCGCTCATGCGTTCACGCTCACCGGGAGGGGCCGGTGCGGAGGGACGATCCGCCCGTTCGGCAGGAGTTCACCGGTGTCGTCGAACACGATGGAGCCGTCGGACATCAACGACCACCCCTGATCGTCGTGGCGGGCAACGACGGTGGCGGGGCAGGCGGGATCGTGGCGACACACGGTGCAGTCCTCTCGAATGAGTTGTGCGACAAGGCCTCTTCGACGGTCTGCGAACCGCGGGGCGCTGCAGGTAACGGCTGATGAGGGGGCATTGCGGTGGTGGTCGCCGGGCTTGCGGACGAGAGCCGTTTGGTCTCTCTGTCCCCGGATGACCGGAGCCGGACTTCCCCCTCAGCTGCGTCGCCTGTCCGGCGCGAGCCCCGTCACCTTCTGAGTTCAGGCGATGGTGCTCAGCACCGATCCGAGGAGCGTTTCGTGTGGGGCGGGGTCCGGCCGGAACTGGTCGAGCAGCGGCCGCAGCGCTGTGGGCGGTACGAGCCGGTCGCCGCGGCAGGGGCGCAGCCAGTACGGCCCGGGTGGCTCCGCCGACGTCATGGCGGGCAGCGCGAATCGATGGGGCCGACCGAGGCACGCCGCGTACCGGTACGGCACCCACTGCTCGCTGGTCCCCGGGGGCACGAGCCAGATGAGCCACGACCGCTGCGGGTCCTCGATCACCGGCCCGCACGCGTCCGCCCGCTCGTCACCCGTCTGCTGGATCTCGTCCATCACCTTGATGGCGGCATACGCCTGCGGGCCGCTCGCCGTGACGATGATGTCGAAGAAGCGGCCGCCCAACGGCAGTTGGAGAATCTCCTGCTGCTGGAGCGCCATCAGGCTGCGTACGCGCGAGGCCAGGTCCCCCATGTCGGGGGCGACGAGCGCGGGGTCTGCCCGGAGGCTGGTCGCGGTGAAGCCCGCGGGCCGGGCGGACGGGATCACCCGGTCGCCGTCGACCGGCCGGCGCGGCATCTGCCCCGTGCGGCTCATGCCGCGCCCCAGGTGGTGGGGAGGAACGCCGTCACGGTCTTGCCGACGACGTCACCGGTGGTGGCATCCGTCTTCGGGTCCCACGACAGGGCCCCCTGGTAGTGGCGGACCCACCAGAGCCCAGGCGGAGGGCCCGAGGGGGTGGCGCTCATCGCTTCGTTGAAGTCAGCGAACTCGGGAGTGGCATCGTCTACCTCGATGAGCAGCTCGTCCGTACCGGACAGCACCGTCAGCCTGAGCTCGATCCAACCCTCGCCGGGCCCGAACGGCTTGGCGTGCCGGATAGCGTTGTCCACGAGCTTGTCCGCGACTCGGGCCGCTGCGTCGATGTTTCCGGGCCAGTGGGCAACGGTGAGTCGGGTGCGTACCTGCAGCCGGGCGTTGGGACCGGCGCCCTCGTTCGCCGTGAGCCTGGTCTGCCACTTGAATCGAGGCTTCTCCTCCTGTTGTAAGGGCAGGAGGAGCACGGTGACGCTGACTGGATGTTCGCCAGCTTCGTGGTCGCCGCGCGCACTGGTTTCGCCGGAAGACGGAGTGGTGTCGTGCGTTGGGGGGTTCACGGGGGACTCCCATGGGTTCTCTGCTCGATCGGCACTTTCAGGGAAGTGGGCGGCCGGGAGCGGGTAGGGCCGTCGGTGGTCAACCACAGGGAAAGCGGCTGTCCGGTAACCAGATAACTCCGATGTGTGGGGTGCTGGTTAGGGCGATTGAGCGCTGATCCGGCGGAACGTCCTAGGCCGATTTGACTATTGCTTTGCCTGACAGGCGGGCAGCGTGCCACTACGGTGCGTGCATGGAAGCCACGCGCAATGAGGTTCTTGAGGCGTGGATGGACGAGCATGGCTACAAGTCCAACAGCCTGGCTGAAGCGGTGAACAGGGCCCTTGAGCAGCTCACCGGCAGGGCCGGCGGACTGGACGGCTCCTCCGTCCGGGACTGGAAGGCAGGCCGGGTCAAGTGGCCCAAATCCGCTACCCGCAAGGCACTTGAGACCGTCACCGGCTTACCCGCGACCGCTTTAGGGTTCGTGCCACGGGGCCGGACTCTGTCCACCCCAGCCGCACCGCAGGAGGACCCTGATATGAAGCGCCGCACCCTCGTCGGCGGTATCGCTGCCGCCGCAGCAGCAGCCCCCGGCACCTCAATCCGCCGTATCGGCATGAGCGACGTCGACCGACTACAGCGACGCTTTGCCGAGGTCATCGCCAGCGACCACCGCTATGGCGGCCAGCTCGGTATCGAGCAGCGGGCCGCCACACTCGCCGACGAGGCGCTGAACCTTCAGAACGCTGGCAGCGCCACCCAACGCGTACGCAGCAACCTGTACGCGTGTGCAGCCTCGTTCCGCTCCTCCGCGATGTGGGCGGCGATCGACGGCCGCCGCTACGGCGACGCGAAGGCACACATGCGCGAGGCCCAGGCCCTGGCCGAGATGTCCGGCGACCAGGCGATCAAGTTCCGCATCTGGAGCCACGCGGGCGCCATGTATCGGCACATTGGCCGTCCTGGCGAAGCCTTCGCCGCGAACGATGTCGCACGCAACCTCCACATCACACGCCGCGATCCCATGTTCGCTTCCCTCGGCCTGGCCCGGCAGGCCGCCATCCACGGTGCAGCGCAGGACCGCACCGGCATCCGCCGCACGTTCGACCAGGCACAGGACGCCCTGCAACGCGCTGACCCAGACGACTACCGGCCGGTGTGGCTGCTCGCCTTCTACGACGAGGCCGAGCTGCACTCACTCGCGCTCTCCGCCTACCTCGCCCTCGGCGACCACCCGACCGCCGAGTTCCACGCTCACCGCTGCCTGTCCACCCTGCGGCCCCACATGCGCCGGTCCCACGCCATCACCACCACGCGCCTCGCCCACGCCCAACTCGCTCAGGGTGACCTCGAAGCCGCCACGGTCACCGCCATGCAGGTGCCCACCGACGCCGCTACCCAACACGCCCGCGTCTCCCGCATGCTCCAGGAGTTCGGGGCCGCGCTACGCGCCCGGGCACCGCGCAGCTCCACCACACAGACCTGGACCGAGCACACCCGCGACGCCTGGAAGGCCACCACATGACCACGGCTCCCCCAAGTGAACTCGAACTCCGCACGTTCACCGACCTGATCCCCATCCGCGGCGACGTCATCGACGTCTACGCCGAGGTACGCGCGCCGCTGCTTCATCTGGCGAACTACTCCATCACCGCATTCGGGGAACGGCTGGACCGGCACGGAGCCGAGCCGGGCTTCGCGGTCATCCTCGCGTACGCCGACGGACACCCGGTCGGCTACGCCTACGGCAACCGCATCGAGCACGGTGACCGGTACTGGCAGCGCACCGCCCCGGAACCGGCAGAGGAATACACCAACCGTCCAGCGGTGGCCTTGAAGGAGATCGGCGTACGGGAAGCATGGAGGGGGACCGGGACTGCGCGGCGCATGCATGACGCTTTCCTCGCCGCGCGGGACGAGCCGTACGTGACGCTCATGGTGAACCCCGCGGCCGGCGAAGGAAAGGTCCACCGACTCTACCGGTCGTGGGGCTACCAAGACCTAGGTCAGAGTCAGCCGTCACCCGCCTCGCCGGTCCTCACCGTCATGATTCGCGCTGCCCACTGACATGGGCGGAAGCCGCCTCAACTCCCGCCGGATTCCGTAGTGTCCTGCCGCGCGCGGGCCTGACGTACGGCACCGCGGCGAGAGGGTGCGCTCCCCAACGTCGTGGCAGCGGTCGTAGACGGTGTCCGCGGTTTGGGAGCCAGCTGGCGCTATTGCGTTCGGTGAGCGGGACGCCCCCGCTGGTCGCTCGGTTGCTGCGGCCGGTAGCTCCGGGCAGTCAGAATGATCACGTGGCTGAACGCGTACGGTCCGTGAGATCGATGACGACGACGGGCAGCGGCTGCTGCGGATCGTTCGCCGGGGCACTGGGGCACTGGGGACCTGGCTGCGGGCCCAGATGGTGCTCCTGTCCGCGCAGGGCAGGCCGGTGGGGAAGATCGCCGGGGCGAGGTTCACCAGCAAGGACCGAGTCCGCGACCCGGTCCACAACTTCAACGCCGACGGCTTCGACTCCCTCTGCCCGAAGAACAAGGGCGGCCGGCCGAGGACGTTCACCCTGCCCGAACGGCGCGAGATCAAGAAGATTGCCAAGTCCAAGCCGGCCGAGCAGGGCTTGCCGTTCTCGACCTGGAGCCTGGCCAAGCTGGCCGGCTTCCTGGTCGCCGAGGGGGTGGTCGACGACATCGGCCACGAGGGCCTTCGGGTCCTGCTCCGCGAAGAGGGCGTCTCCTTTCAACGCGTGACGACCTGGAAGACCTCCCGCGAACCTGACCACGCCACCAAGAAGACCCGCGTCGAACACCTCTACGCGATCGCCGACGGCGAGGTCATACCCGAGGAAGGCGAACCCGATGTCGTCTTCTGCCTGGACGAGCTCGGGCCGCTCAACCTCCAGCCCCACCCCGGCCGTCAGTAGGTCGAACGCGGCGGCCGACACAAGCACCGCGACGGCGAACGAAGGCCCCGCCGACGGGCGACCTACACCCGCCTGCACGGGGTCACGCACCTGCGGCCTTGGAAGTACCCCGACTAGCTCAACGGCACTTTCAGGCCGAGCTGATCGAGCACCAAGGTCCATGGCGGGACGCTGACCAGGTTGAACGCGCCGTCGTGCAGTGGGTCGGCTGGTACAGCACCGAGCGCCTGCACTCCGCCCTCGACTACCTCCCGCCCTAGGAGTTCGAGGCCCAGTACTACCGATTCTTGGCCACTGAGAAAACAGCCTGAAAACACGCAAGCTGGCCGCTACGAAACTCGGGACAGCTCAGATCCGAGCCTGGCTGAAGCAAGCGGGCCGGGCTGGCACCTTTGCTGATGCGGCTGCATGAACCGCTCCGTGCCCTGGCGGCTGACTACCGCCGGAGGAGTTCACGCCGAAATTCGGCGGCCTGCGCATCTACGAAGCCGTCGTATTGTTGGCTGAAGACATGCCCAGCTGGTCCTCGATCGCCGTGGCCACCGGATGCCTCTGCGATTCAGGTTTGTGGCTGATGTCCAGTCAATTCGATGAGGTGACGCCTGCCCTGCAAGAGGCAGGTCATTTCCCAGCCGGTCCGTCGACTGAGCATCCCCGTGTATTCGACTCCGCTGGGCGAGTTCGGAGGCGTACAGATGGACCGACGCCTCGACGAGGGAAGCGTAGGCGTCGATGGCCGCGTGGAACCTGAAGCGCGCCGTGACGAGCATGGCAGCGGCCAGTGGCAGGGCGGGCCACCACAGCACGCCGAGCAGCGCGTAGAGCGCTGCCCAGCCGACGAGTAAGGCCGCACGGCCGAGCGCTGCGCGGGCGGCCTCAAGCTGTTGGCGCGGGGCGTCTGGAAGGAGCTGCCAGACGCCCGGCCACACTGTGGCCAGGTTCAGGTCGTAATCGCGTTTGAACCGGAGACCGACACTGTTTATCCGGTCGCCGGCCCAAGTGGGACGCTGCGGCTCTTTCTGAAAGACGCGGGTGTGGTCGCGGACATGGCCGGTTCGCATGGCAGGCGTGGAAGCCCACCGGCCTCGCCGAGGTGGGGTGGGCGAGTGGCCCGGATGCAGGGCCCGTTGGCGATCTGCGTGAACTGCGCAGCCACCGTCACCGCCCGCGCGCCGTCCGCGCGGTGCGCGTTGCGTACCGCCGTGACCAACTGAGGCGCTGATTGCGCGTCGGCGGCCGGGTTGGGCAGTTCGACGTCCGGCGCCGTCGACTGCGCAAGCCGCGCCTGCGCACTCGTCTCGTCGTTCGCGTCGCTGCGCAGCCACGCTCCGATGAACACCTGCGCATAGCCGCCCGGGTCGGTGGCGGATGTCGCGGTGCGCAGGGCGGTGGGCTTGGCCGAGGGGGCTGCCGCGACCGTGGTCGGGGTGGAGGCGACGGCGACGGCGAGGGCGATGGGGCCGGCCGCGATGACGGTCCAGACTGCCACGCGTGAGAGGCGTACGCGGCGGCGCATCGCCTCCAGCCGGGCGCCGGCCGCCATCGGGGCAGCGGTCTCGCTCTGTGAGGCCTGCTTGCCAGGAGGCATGGTCAAACTCCCAGGTCAGAACGGATGTTTCTGACCTCGAGAAGGCCCGTCGACCCCGACCCGACCACCGACCACGAACCCCCGACCACGGTCACGATGGGGACACGAAGTCCGTGGTCGGGGTCATGGTCGGCCCGACCATGACCCCGACCACGGGTCAGCCGCGAGCTGGCGGCAGGCCATCGCGTCCGGCGCATGTTGCCCGGTCCGGCGACCGCTGTGTGATCACGTGCCGCTCGGCCACAGGGCCCGGACACCGATGCGCGGGCGGAAGCCGATCGGGCCAGGACAGACGCTTGCGCAGTGCGTCAGACGGACCTGCGCAAGAGAAGATCAGGAACCCGCGGGCGGACTGCGCAGCCTCCCCGGCACAACTCGACTGCGCAGGATCCTCGACCGGTTGCGCAGTCCGATTGCGCAACGCCCGTCCGGGGCTGCGCAGTCGGCTGCGCAATCGCTGAGCGCCCGGGTTGAAGGTGGTTGGTCGGCCCGACCATGAGCCCGACCACGGCAGCTAGAAGGGTCCGTTGCCGGATCGTGATCGATGGTCGGGGCTCGTGGCCGTCAGCCTGGTCGGGGTCGGCGGGTGAGCTGGCGACATGGAACACGCGCACGCCCGCGCACCCAGGTCCGCCGACCGCCCCACCTCGGCGGGCCCGGTGCGCTGCCTTGGCCACCGCGCGCGGCCCGCTTCGGGGGCGTGGCGGTGAGCCGCTTCGGGGCAGGCGTTCGCCGGGGCGTGATGGCGGCGGACCGGTTCACCCAGATCGCCAACGGGCTGTTCCGGGACAGCCGGCTTTCCTTCAAGGCGAAGGGGATCTTCGGGTACGTCAGCACGCATCGGGACGGCTGGCAGGTCACCCTCGCCCACCTCGTTGCGGTCGGGCCCGACGGGCGGGAGGCGGTCCGTGCCGGCCTGAAGGAACTGGAACGGTACGGCTACCTCATCCGCGAACGCCTGCGGCGCCCCAACGGAACGCTCGGCGAGGTCGTCTACTCGATCACCGACCGCCCTGCCACCCTCGACGTCGCCTTGCTGGAAGCCACGTCCACCCTCGCGATCGAAGACGAACACGACGTCGGCTTCGGGGCGGGGATCCGTCGGGGCGTGATGGCGGCCGATCAGTTCACCCAGATCGCCAACGGGCTCTTCCGCGACACCCGGTTGTCCTTCAAGGCCAAGGGCCTGTTCGGACTGCTCTCCACGCACCGGGACGGCTGGCGGATGACGGTTGCCGACATCGCCCGCTGTGGCCGCGACGGGGACTCAGCCGTCAAGAGCGGGCTGAAGGAGCTGGAGAAGCACGGCTTCCTGGTCCGGGAACGCGAGCGCGGTCCAGACGGCACCCTCGGCGCGGCCGCGTACTTCCTCACCGATCTGCCTGCTCTGCACAGCAGCAGGTCACAACCAGGGTCGGGTTTTCCACCAGTGGATGACCCTACGTTGGCTGATCGGTCCACTAAGAACACCAACAGAAAGAAGACCACTCAGCAGAAGACCAGACCCCTCCGTCCGTGCCGCGGCGACGCGTCGCGAGCACCTGGACGGACGGACCGGCCGGACCCGCCGACGTCCCCGCCGGCCGCGCCCGCGGCGGATGGGATGCACCCGGGGATCCGGCTGCTGCTCGACCTCGGGGCGGCTCGCCCCGAGCTGCTGCTGACCGGGCAGGCGCTGACCGACCAAGGCCGCGTCGTGACCGTGATGCTGGAATCCGGCTGGAGAGCCGAGCAGCTGCGGCACGTCATCGCTGCCCGGCCCCTGCCCCATCCGGTGCGAACCTCGGTCGGCGCGATCATCGCTGCCCGCCTGCGTGCCGCCCAGGCCTACTCGCCGCCCACCCGCGCGGCCGACCACCACGACCAGCCCGTGTGGGACGACCCGCCGCCGCAGCCGGTGACCGGCTCCGCGGCCGCGCGCACGGTGAGCGAGGCCCTGACCTACCGGGCCCTGACCGAATGCGCCGGCTGCGGCGTTCCCGGAACCGCTCCCGGCGAGGACCTCTGCCCGGCCTGCCTCGGCTGGCCGTTCTGCCGCACCTGCCCCGGCCCCACACCCCGGCGCGCCCACCCCGACTGCGACGGCCGCTGCACCACGTGCGCCTCCGCCCTCACCGCCCAACCGGAAGGAATCAGCCCGTGACAGCCACGCTCCACACACCACCCCCGGCAGCGGCCGCGCACCACGAGCGCCCCTTCACCCGCGACCCGGGACGGTGGGAAAGAGAACGCTCCTGTGCCCTGCGGACCGGCCACGTCCGCGACCACACCTGCTCGGCCGCCTGCGAGCTGGTGCTCGTCCACGAGCGCACCCCCTGGGGCTGGCTCGCCTGGACCGTCCCCGGCGACGGCAGCCCGCCCGAGATCCCCCACCGGATCGCGGTCCTCGCTCCAGCCGCCACGCGTACGCAGCGCCTGGCCCTGCGCTGGCTGACCAGGCGCCCCGCCCAGCGCATCGCCCCGGACAGCGTCCCCGGGTCCCTGCGGTTCTCCACCGCGGTCGCCGCGCTCGTCAGTCTGGTCACCGGCCTGGTCGCCATGAGCCACGCAGTCCCCGTCGACGTCGCCCCGGCGATGCTCCTCGCCCCGCTGCTCGCCGAACACCTGCCCGACCGACTGGACATCTGGGCCCGCGAACACGTCCACACCGTCGAAGGCGACGATGCCTGCCGCTACCTGCAGCGCCTCGCCGCCTTGCACGCCTCGCTCGTCCAGGCCGCCGCCGGCAGTGACCGCTACGAACTGCGCCGCTCCGCCGAGATCGGCCACAACCTGCTGTGGGACGCCGCCAGTCTGCTCCAGGCCCGGGACACCCGCGCGGTCTCAGAGGGCCTCATCGCCCGCGAGCGGCTGATGCTGCAACTCGCCCACCAGGTCGCCCAGATCATCGAGCGCACCGCTCACGAGGACGCCACCGCCGCCGAGGACCAGACCCGCGACCTTGGGCGGCCCCTCAGCTTGCACTCACCGAGCGTCCGGCCGTCGACACCTCGCCCCATGACCGCCCCATCACCGCTGAAGGGAACTGTGCTCATGCCCCAGCCCGAGTCCGGCCCGGCCGACCGCACCCCGGATGTCTGTCTCCTCTTCGCGCACGAGCCGTACTACCCCGGCCCTGGAACCCAGGAGATCTGGCTGTCGTACGACTCCGCCTGGACGGCGCTGTAGGCGTCCCGGTTGCCGGAGGGCGGGGGAGTGGTATCGCTCCCACCGGACTGCAGGACCTGGACGTAGTCGACGACCATCGGGTGCCCGGACTCGGTGCCGCCGTCCAGGCCGCCGCCGAGCGCGTCCGGGAAGGCGCCGCCCATCGCCACGTTGAGGATGACGAAGAAACCGTGGCCGGTGGCGTTGGCCCAGGTCGTCGCGTCGACCTGGTTCGCGGTCACCGTGTGGTAGTTGACGCCGTCGACGTAGAAGCGGATCGCCTCGGGGCTCACCGAGCGGTCCCACTCCATCGTGTAGGTGTGGAAGCCGGACTGGCAGGTGGTGTTCGGGCAGGCGACGGAGTTGCCGATGCCGGTGGTCTCGTTGCAGGGGCCGCCGGGGTTGGTGCCGCAGTGCATGGTGGCCCAGACCTTGTTCAGGCCCTGGACGTTCTCCATGACGTCCAGCTCGCCGACGCCCGGCCAGTTCTGGTAGTTGCCGCGGTAGGGGGCGCCCAGCATCCAGAACGCGGGCCAGTAGCCCTCGGCCGCGGTGCCGGTGACGTTCGGCATCTGCAGGCGGGCCTCGACGCGCAGTTTGCCGCCGGCCGGGGGCTGGAAGTCGGTGCGGGTGGTCTCGATGCGGCCCGATGTCCAGTGGCCGGCCGAGTCGCGCACCGGGGTGATGCGGAGGTTGCCGTTGCCGTCGAGCGAGACGTTGTTCGTGCCGGCCGTCGTCGTCTCGACCTCACCGGTGCCCCACTTGGCGGGGCCGCCGGGATACGAAGTCCCGGTGTCGTACTGCCAGTTCGAGGTGTTGACGCCGGTGCCCGCCGAGCCGTTGAAGTCGTCCAGGAAGACCTGTGTCCAGCCCGACGGGGGCGTGGGCGCGGAGGCGTTGGCCGGCAGGGTGGCGGCCGTGGCCACCGCGGCCGCGAGGCCGAACGTGGCGAGGACGGCGACGAGGGCCCGCCGCCGTCTGGGTATGCCGGAGGTTTCACTCATGGGGGTGCCTCTCGGGTACGGGGAGATGCGCGGGTGACCTCCGAGAGCCACTTCTGAGAGCGCTCTCAAAGTGGGCCCAATGCGCTCTCAGCTCCCTGGGTCGTCAAGACTTGAAACAAAGAAACTCCTTGTTTCTCAGTGGAGTTCACCCGGTGAAGCCGCCGTGTGCCGAAGGGGCGGGCAGCAAGGCCCGCCCCCTCTTCAGTACCTGTGGATCACCAGCCGATGCCGAGCGTCAGCCCGGTCGGCGGGTTCGCGTTGCCCAGGATCTGCACCGACGACTGGTCGTTGATGTCGTCGTAGGGGAAGGCATAGGCACGCTTGTCGAGACCGACGGTGTGCAGGAAGGCGGCGTAGTCGTTCTTGATGCCTCCGGTGTAGTAGGCGGACGGGGTGTACCAGGCCGAGGTGTCGAGGGCCACGCCCCGGTTGAACGCGGCGCAGAACTCCGCGCCGAGTTGCTTCTCCGGGTCGCTGCCCGAGGCCAGCGCGCCCGCGCAGGCCACGACGTCCGGGGAGGACGGCTTGGCGAGTGTGTAGGGACCGGCGCCGTTCTTGGTGAAGGTGAGGGTGTTCCCGGAGACCTGTCCCGAGAAGGTCTCACCGAGCCGGGTGAGCTTGAAGGGGTGGGCGGCGTAGTAGGACCAGGTCTGATCGACGTACGCCTGGAGGTAGTTCGCCTGGGAGCCGCCCGCGAGGAAGAGGCTGGAGGAGCGCGGGGCGACGATACGGTACGTGTTCTGCAGCGGCCTGAAGGCCGCGCCCACCGAGGCGGCGTACTGCGACATGACCTGGGCGCGGGTCAGCGTGATGCCCCGCGTGGTGTCGTAGCCGCTGGAGGTCTGCGTCAGCCGCGAGGTCATCGGGAAGCCGAACTGGTCGACCTGCGTGGTGTTGCCGCCGAAGGACACCTGTCCGAAGACGTACGTGTACTCGTACCAGTCGTAGTAGACGTCCGTGTTGGGGTCGTTCGGATTGCGCAGGTCGGGGCCGCCCCAGCCCTGGTCGTCCGGGGACACCGGGATGTACAGCGGGGAGCCGAGGGACACGTAGATCCGTCCGCCGCGGATCGATGTGGGTGAAGGCACCGAGCCGCCCGACTGGGCCAGCGTGAACGACATGTTCGGGTAGTTCACGCCGTTCTTGGTCAGGTGGCCGGGCGCGGTGGCGTCCAGGTGATTGATGTGCGTCATCGTCCCGTCGGACTTCATGTACGACCACTGACCGGGCGTCACCTGGCCGAGCACGGTGACGTAGATCTGTGAGTTCGCGTACGCGCCACGGGTGTTGTTCTGGAACGAGATCGGGAAGCTGCCGCCACCGCCGCCACCGCCGTCACCTCCGCCTCCGCTGCCGACGGTGTAGGTGAAGTGCGGGGTGTCGTAGAGCGGGCCGCTCTTCTCGTACGTGAACCAGTACTCCAGTGTGAAGCCGCCCGGCAGGCCGCTGACGCTCTGCTGCCAGGTGCCCGCGTTGTTCGTCATCCGGAAGTTCTGCTGTCCGGCGGTCGGCGACAGGTAGTGCACATCGACAAGGGATGCGGGTGTGGCCGGCTTGAACCAGATCTGGACCGAGCCGGTGCCGGCCGGGGTGACCCCTTGGGTGTAGTCGGCGGCGGCCCTCGCGGGCGCCGCCCCGGCCAGGCCGAGTGCCAGCACCGTGAGGAGGGCGGTCAGGACGGCCGTCACCAGCCGCCCGGCCCCGGGGCCGAGCGCTCCGGACCTGGCCGGGGAGTGTGTGGTCATCGGTCGACTCCCTTGTCAGTGGCCGAAGTCGAACCAGTTGACGTTCACGAAGTCGGCCGGCTGCCCGCTGGTGAAGGTCAGATAGACGTCGTGCGTTCCGGTGACGGAGCTGATGTTCGCGGGCACCGTCCGCCAGGCCTGCCAGCCGCCGGTGTCGGCCACCGCGAAGCTGCCGATCGGCGCGCTCGTACGGCTGTCGAGGCGCACCTCGACCAGTCCGCTGACACCGCCCGCCGCGCCGCTCGCGACCCGGCCGTAGAACTGCCTGGCCGCCGTGGAACCGAAGTCGACGCCCTTGTACAGCGCGTAGTCGCCGTTCGCGAGCGTGCTGATGTTCTGGCCGCCGCCCGTGTCGGTGGTGGTCTCGGTGCCGACGCCGGCCTGGCCGTCGTACGACTCGGCCTGGATCGCGCTGTACGCGTCACGGTTGCCGGACGGCGGTGGGGTCGTGGGCGGCGGGGTGGTCGGCGGCGGGGTGGTGCCGCCACCGCCGGCCGACCGGAGCACCTGGACGTAGTCGACCACGAGCGGGTGACCAGGGTCGGTGCCGCCGTCGGGCCCGCCACCGAAGGCCGCCGGGAACTCGCCGCCCATCGCGACGTTCAGGATGATGAAGTAGCCGTGGTTCGTGGCGTTGGCCCAGGTCGTCGCGTCGACCTGATTCTGCCTGACCGTGTGGAAGTTGACGCCGTCGAGGTAGAAGCGCATCTCCTCGGGGCTGGTCGACCTGTCCCACTCGACGGCGTAGGTGTGGAAGCCGCCCTGGCAGGTCGTGCCCGCGCAGGCCTTCTGGCCGCCGATGCCGGACTTCTCGTTGCAGGGGCCGCCCGGGCTGGTGCCGCAGTGCATCGTGGCCCACTCGTTGTTGATGCCCTGGACGTTCTCCATGATGTCCAGTTCGCCCACGCCGGGCCAGTTCCACCAGTTGCCGCGGTAGGGGGCGCCCAGCATCCAGAAGGCCGGCCAGTAACCCTTGGCGGCGGCGCCGGTCACGTTCGGCATCTGGAGGCGGGCCTCGACGCGCAGCTTGCTGCCGGCGGGCGGCTGGAAGTCGGAGCGGTTCGTCTCGACACGGCCGGACGTCCAGTTGCCCGCGGTGTCGCGCCGTGGGGTGATCCTGAGGTTTCCGGCGCCGTCGAGCGAGACGTTGCTGGTGCTGGAGGTCATCGTCTCGACCTCCCCGGTGCCGAAGCCGGCGGGCCCGCCGGGGTAGCTCGTGCCCGTCGTGTACTGCCAGTTGGCCGTGTTGATGCCCGATCCGGCGGGCCCGTTGAAGTCGTCGAGGAAGACCTGGGACCAGCCGGACGGTGGGGTGGGGGCGGACGCGTCCGCGGGGAGGGCGGCGGCCGTGGCGACGGCTGCGGCCAGGCCGAGTGTGCAGAGCACGGCGACGAGCGCCCGCCCGAGGGGGCGCCGTGTGGGTATGCCGGAGGTTGCGCTCATGGGGAGGCCTCTCGGGTACGGAGGGATGTGCGCGGGTGCTCTTGAGAGCGCTCTCAAGGTGCGGTCACTGTGCTCTCGCACCCTCCGACCGTCAAGAGTTAAAACAAAGAAAGTCCTTCCGGCGCAGGGGAGTTCACCCGGTGAAGGCGTGGACGGGCTAGAGCGCGCTGCCGTCCTTCCAGTCCGCCCAGGACAGGTTCCAGCCGTTCAGGCCGTTCGACGGCTCCACGGTCCTCTCGCCCGAGTTCTTCACGATCACCACGTCGCCGAGCATCGAGCTTTCGTAGAACCTGTAGCCCGCCACGGAGCTGTCGTTCGCGCCCTTGGCGTCGTGCAGGCCGACGCAGCCGTGGCTGGTGTTCTCGTGTCCGACACCGTGGTGGCCGCAGACTCGCTGCTCCACCCGCAGGTGCGCCAGCCCGACGGTGCCCGCATCCACGACCTCCTCACCCAAGGAAGGCAGCCGGGCGAGATCATCCCGCTGGCCACCCTCACCCACGAACTGAACGGCGGCGCCGACTGGCCGACTGTCGGCGACTGGGAGAGCGTCACCACCCACCTGCTGCAGCTCGTCCGCTCCGGGGACTGCGACGCCCTCAGCCTCGGCCTGCCCGAGATCGCGCGCGCCCTCGTCTGCACGGGGCCCCACAGCCACGCCCGCGCCTATGACGCCGCGGCCGACGACTTCGTTGTCTACGGCTCTTCGGAGCGCGCCGCGGTCCTGGACGAAGTCGGCATGTACCTCACCGGCATTGCGACCGAGCAGCCCTTCTGGCCGGGGGACAGCCTCCTGCCCCCGCTGGTGGGGCGGCGCGCCTGAGGGCGATGAGCCCGGCCGCAGCGATGGGAGCGGACCATGTTCGGATACGAATCGCGCGCCGTCTGGGCAGAACTGCGGCGCATGCTGCATCGGCTCGTCCACCGCCGTGAGGGCGGCCCGCCTGATTCGAAAATCCCCCGTCCCGTGTCCGTAGCCGCTGGTCAGGCTCCTTCTGCTTGGAGGGTCACTTGGTAGCCGAGTTGGTTGAGTTGGCTCACCAGACGTCGGGTCTGCCTGGCTCGGCCGGTGCGTTCGATGAAGTACTGGCCGCCGAGGTCGGCGTATTCGGTGTCGCGGGTGAACATGTGCCAGACGGCGGTGAGGACCGAGTGCTCCAGGGCGACCAGGGCTCTCTTCTTGCCGCGGCGGGCGACGATGCGCCGGTAGCGGGCGGCGAGGTAGGTGTCCTTGGTGCGCGAGGCGGAGACGGCGGCTTGGCCAAGGGCTGCCTTGAGCCAGGGGTCGCCGTGCCGGGTCTTGCCGCTGCCCTGCCGGCCGCCAGAGTGGTGGTTGCCGGGGCTGACGCCGGCCCAGGAGGCCAGGTCGGCCGCGCTGGGGAACCGGGCGATGTCGTCGCCGATCTCCGCGAGGATCACCTGCGCGGCACGCAGGAATCGGCATCCACGCGCGCCGCCTACGCTGCCGAACTCTCCCGCCGGAAGGCAGACCGGGGCTCGTACCGGTGAGCTCGCGCATCTTCCGCACCATCGGTCCGGCCGACGGCGGGCTGCGGCCCCTACGAGACCCGGCGGAGGCTGTGGACGAGGACGACGCGGCGGAAGCGGACTGAGTGTCAGGATCCGGCCAGGGCGCTGATCAGCGTGCGGGTCCGGCCACCCCTCTCGATGGCCTGATGTGACAGATCCTGGTCATTGCAGCCATGTCCGGCCGGGCGGATGATCAGGGCATGCCCCAACCCCACCGCGTCGTGATCGTCGCCTTCCCCGGCATCGAGCTGCTGGACGCCACCGGCCCCGCCGAGGTGTTCTCCGTCGCCTCCCGGGTCGCCGGGGCCGACCGGCCCGGCTACCTCGTGCGGATCGCGACGGCCGACGGCGGGCCGGTGACCACCTCCAGCGGCGTCCGGCTGATGGCCGACCTGGCCCTCGACGACGTGACCGGCCCGATCGACACCCTGCTGGTGTCGGGGGCGATCGAGCTCGTCGACGGCGGCGTGGAGCCCGTGATCGACCACGAGGTCACCCACTGGCTGCGTCGCGCTGCACCCCGGGCCCGGCGGATCGGATCGATCTGCGCGGGAGCACACCTGCTGGCCGCCGCCGGGCTGCTCGACTGCCGCCCGGCCACCACACACTGGCTCACCGCTGACCGGTTGGCCGCCGAACACCCCAGCGTCCGGGTCGACCCCGATCCGATCTTCATCCGGGACGGGCAGGTGTGGACCTGCGCCGGCGTCACCTCCGGGATGGACATGGCGCTGGCCATGGTCGCCGAGGACCATGGCCAGGACCTCGCGCTCGCGACGGCCCGGATGATGGTGATGTACGTCAAACGCTCCGGCGGGCAGAGCCAGTTCAGCGTGCCTCTGTCCGTTCAGAGCTCCGAGGATGACCGGATCGACGAGCTGCGCAGGTGGATCGCCGAACACCTCACCGAGGACCTCTCCCTCGAAGTCCTCGCGGCCCGGACACACCTGAGCGTGCGCCATTTCACCCGGCTGTTCCACCAGCGCACCTCCACGACACCGGCCGCCTACGTGGAGGCGGCCAGGCTGGAGGCGGCCCGGCGACTGCTGGAGGACAGCGACCGGAGCCTGCCCGAGGTCTCCACCGCCAGCGGCCTCGGCTCCGTGGAGACGCTGCACCGCGTATTCAGGCGGCGGCTTGGCACCACCCCGGCCGAGTACCGCCGCCGCTTCTGACCCACCCCACCCACACCACCTGCCGGAATCACCGGCCGAGCTTCGCCATGCCCGCACAGGGTGGCATCGACCAGCACACTCCGGAGGAAAGCCATGTCCAGCACGAAGGTCGTCCCGATCCCGGTCATGGGCCGGCACAACATCAACGCCTACCTCTTGCTCGGCCGCCGGCCCGTCATCGTCGATGCCGGAACCCCCGGCAGCGGCCAGAAGATCCTCGACCAGGTCACCGCTCGCGGCGTCGACCCCGCCGACATCTCGCTGATCGTCATCACCCACGGCCACATCGACCACTTCGGCTCCGCCGCCGAACTGCACCGGCTCACCGGCGCGCCCGTCGCCGGGCACGTCGCCGACCTCGGGCCGTACTGCTCCGGCCGGGTCCGTGAACCGTACCTGCCCACCGGCCCGATGGGCCGCCTCATGGCCCGCAACAAGAAGCTCCACGTCCAGGCCGAACCCTTCGAACCTGCCGTGCTGATCCGCGGCGAGTCGAGCCTGGAGGACTTCGGGCTTGCGGCGCGCATCATGCCCACCCCCGGCCACACTGCCGGATCGGTCTCCGTCCTCACTGACGACGGAGACCTCGTCGCCGGCGACCTGATCGCAGGGTCGTTCATGGGCCTGGTCCCCGGCAAGCCCGCCAACCCGCCCTTCCACGACGACCCCCGGCAGAATCTCGCCAGCCTTCGCCGGATGCTCGCCCTCAACCCCACCGCCCTCCACGTCGGCCACGGCACCCCGCTCGACGCCGACCGGGTACGGCAGTGGGCCGACAGGGAACGCGACCGCCTCGCACGACTCGACGCCGCCGGGCGTCTCACCACGCGAAATGAGTGACGCACCATGTCCGCAGCCCGGCAGCGGGACGGCCCCTGGCGCCGACCGGCAACGGCCTGCCGGCTTGGCGGCAGCGGTGTCCGGGGCCGGCCCGCCCCACCCGGCGTGCCGGTGACGCCGGTGAACCTGCCCGAGCGGCCCGAGGCCGGCAGGCGCGTCAGCCGACCGTCGGCAGGTCCTGCAGAGCCAGGTGCGGCGGCATGCCGGACTGGGCATCGGCCGCGGCTGCGTTCTCGCGAGTCCGGGTTTCGTCGCCCCGGTAGGACGGATAGTCGGTGTAGCCGGCCTCCCCGCCGCCGTAGAACGTGGTCGGGTCGGCTGCGGCCAGAGGCAGGTTGTCCCGGTAGCGGCGGACCAGGTCCGGGTTGGCCACGAACGGCGTGCCGAAGGCGACCAGGTCGGCGTCCCCGGCGTCCACCGTCGCCTGGGCGCGCGCGAGGTCGTAGCCGTTGTTGGCGATGAACGCTCCGGTGAACCTTGTCCGCAGCGCGCGGTAGTCGACGGAAGCGGTCTTCGTCGCCATGTTGCCTTCCAGGACGTGCGCGTACGCCAGGCCTCGGGCACTCAGCTGCCCCAGGGTGTATTCGAAGTGGCCCTGCGGGTCGGAGTCCGACATCGAGTTGAAGCCGTTCTCCGGCGTCAGGCGCACGCCTGGCTGCCGGCGCCACCGACCAGCAGCTGCGGGCGATCCTCGCCGAGGGCCTGGGGGAGATGTACTTCCGCGACCGCGGCCGCCGCGCGCACGGCCTGGAGGTCGAGTTCACCGACATCGAAGAACTGGAGATCGAGCTGTAGATCGGTCGTGCGAGATGGGCTGGCTCCGCGGTCGATCTGGGCGGGGGTGCCGGTGCGGTGGTCGGGAAACCGGAATACCCCCGCGTCGGCGGGGAGGACCCGAGCTTCTCGTTCGGCACCCTGGGCGCCCACGGAACACCCCCGCGTCGGCGGGGAGGACGCCTTCGCCTCCAGCACGATCCGCGCGGCCGACGGAACACCCCCGCGTCGGCGGGGAGGACGGCCCCGCCGGACCCCGATCGCCCGTGTCGCCCGGAACACCCCCGCGTCGGCGGGGAGGACAAGGACATGAGCGGACACGGACGGGTCACGATCGGAACACCCCCGCGTCGGCGGGGAGGACTGTGACGTGGCCGCGGTCGCCGGAGGCATTGCCGGATCACCCCCGCGTCGGCGGGGAGGACGTGGGCACCGCGGGTGACATCAACCTCGTCGACGGAACACCCCCGCGTCGGCGGGGAGGACTCCGTCACATCGGTGAGCGTCCGGCGCGGCCTCGGAACACCCCCGCGTCGGCGGGGAGGACGCGTCAGCGATCGCCGGGAAGATGAACGCCGGCGGAACACCCCCGCGTCGGCGGGGAGGACGCGATCGTCTCGGCCGGCGCGGGTGCCCAGCGCGGAACACCCCCGCGTCGGCGGGGAGGACTTCGAGTTGCGTCTTGACCCGGTTGTAGGCGGCGGAACACCCCCGCGTCGGCGGGGAGGACGCCCGGAGCGTGGCGTTGGACCGGCCGGCGACGGAACACCCCCGCGTCGGCGGGGAGGACCCGGGCTCAGACCCCCACGTGCCATCCGGTTTCGGAACACCCCCGCGTCGGCGGGGAGGACGTCCCGGGGTTCGGCGTCGTCGGCCGACGGGGCGGAACACCCCCGCGTCGGCGGGGAGGACTCGAGCATGTGGCCGGGCACGACGAGCGCGGCCGGAACAACCCCGCGTCGGCGGGGAGGACAAGGAGACGCCGCCGCCGGGCAGCATCAGCGTGGGAACAACCCCGCGTCGGCGGGGAGGACACTTCCTGACCTGCGACTCAGCGGAGCCTTTGTACTTTCTTTGCTTTCGCCTGCTCGGAAAGCACCTGGCGCCTCCCGGCGTGGTGATGCGTGTGTGCTCGGCGTTTTGGCCTGAACTCTGACGGTAGTCGTTGTCAGTGCCTCATGGTTGCCTCGCGGCAGCGTTTCGAGGAGGTTCGCATGCACCGCCCTGTTGTGGATGAGTCGGTTTGGGGGAAATCGCGGGGGCTGGATCCAGCGTTGCCAGCGTATCCGTTGATCAGGCATCTCCTCGATGCCGCGGCCATGGCTTTGTTCCTATGGGACCGCTATCTCTCCGGGAACCAGCGTCGGGTGATCACTGCTGGTCTGGGCTGTGGACCGGATGTCGAGCGCGGGCGCGGCCTGGTTGCGTTGCGGGCTGGAAGTGCACGGGAAGCGAGGCGGGGCCGGCGAGGAAGGTGCCGGGCAGGTTCGCCACGTCGGCGGCGGGGACGGTGAGCGCGAGGCCGGGCAGGCGGTCGAGGAGGCGTTCGACGGCGGTCTCGGAGATGACGCGGGCCAGTCCCGGGGCCGGGCAGGCGTGGACGCCCGCGCTGAAGGCCAGGTGCCCGCGGTTCCCGGCGCGCTGGTCGGTGTCGACGGCCACGGCCGGGTCGCTGTTGGCGGCGGCGAAGGAGATGAGGATCGGGTAGCCCGGCTGGACGGTGACGCCTTCGACGTACTGGGGGCCCTGGGCGTACAGCGGGGAGTAGTTCGGCACGGGCGGCTCGTCCCACAGCACCTCTTCGAGGGCGGCGGCGACCGGGGTGACGCCGGTGTACACGCTGCCGGCGAACCGCTCGCTGGCGAGGAAGCGCTGGATGCCGCGGCCGATGTGCTTGGCGGTCGGCGGGGCCGCCGCGCCGAACAGGAGCAGCAGCGTCTGCACGAGTTCGCCGTCGCTCAGCCCGGCTTGGATCAGGTAGCTGACGATGTCGCGGCCGGGCTGGGCCCGCTTGAGCTGCACCAGCTCCAGGCAGGCGGCCTCGAGCGCGGCGTTGGCCTGGGCGGCGTCGGCCCCGGCGGCGAACAGACGGGTGACGTGACGGATGATCCGCTCGCCGTGCTCGGGCGGGCAGCCGAACAGCTCGATGACGGTGAGCATTGGCAGCGGGTCAGCGTACTGGGCTACGAGATCGGCCTGACCGGCCGGGAAGAACGCGTCGATCAGCTTGTCGGCGACGCGGGCGACGGTGTCGGCGAGCGCGTAGGTGTCGATGCGGGCGAGCGCGCCGGTGATGGCGCCCCGCAGCCGCTGGTGCTCCGTGCCGTCCTTCCACAGCGCGTTGTCCCGGGGCATCATCATCTGCCGCGCCGGGCTGTCCGCCGGGATCTGCCCGGTTCGCAGAGCCTCCCAGTGGTAGGTGGGGTCCTTGTGGAACAGCGCGGGGGTGTGGCGCAGCAGGTAGAGGCAGGCCCGGTAGGTGACGGCGAGGTATCCGAAGACGCCGGGCGAGATCTCGACGGGCACGACCGGGCCGAATTCGCGCAGCCGCCGGTAGGTGGCCTGCGGGTCGGCGTCAAAGGCCGGGCCGTAGGTCGGCAGGGGCCGCTCGGGCGGCGGGATTTGCCCGCGCGCGGGGCACTGGGCGGTATCGGATACGTGGCGGGCGGTCATCGGGCGGACTCCGGCGTCAGGAGGTGGCGGATGAGGACGATCAGCGCGTTGCGGGAGCTCGTCGGCTCGCGGGCATCGCAGGTGACCAGCGGGGTCGTCTCGGCAAGGTCCATGACCTGCCGCAGCCGCGGCTCGGCGTGGACCGGAGCACCGTCGGAGGCGTTGACAGCGACCGCGTACGGCATGTGGAGCTGCTCGACGAGCTCGAGGATGGGATAGGTCTCGTGCAGGCGGCGGGTGTCGGTGAGGACGAGCGCGCCCAGCGCGCCGTACGCCAGGTCCTTGAGGATGTTGAAGAAGCGGGGCTGGCCGGGCGCTCCGAAGAGGTAGAGGACCAGGTCATCGGCGAGGTGGAGCCGGCCGAAATCCATCGCCACGGTCGTGGTGGTCTTCTGCGGCAGGTCGGAGTGGTCGATGCCTTCGCCGGCGCTGGTCATCACCTCTTCGGTGCTGACGGGCGCGATCTGGGACAGGCCATGAACGAAGGTGGTCTTGCCTGCGCCGAAGTGCCCGGCGATCAGGACCTTCGCGGTGCGCTCGTCCCCGCGGAGTATCGGGGGCTTAGCCTTGATCCACCGGGCAATAGCCGGTACAGGGCTTGGACATGAAGACGCGAATGCCCTCTGAGCTGGGACGATGGGACTTCCTAGGGTTCCATGTCCACAGATTCGGAGTGCATCCGCGAGATGCAATCTTCCCATGCCGCTTCGGCGGTGTCCGCCGCGTTCGATGACACGAACCTGGTCGCGTATGCCGGGCTGGTCCCGGTGATGCGGCTGGCCGAGCGGTGCGGGCTTGCCCGTCTGACGGCGCAGAAGGTGAGGCTGACCGGGGCGAAGAACAGCGCGGGTGCCGCAGCCCACGCCAAGGTCACCAGCATCGTGGCCGGCATGGTCGCGGGTGCGGACAGCATCGACGACCTGGATGTCCTGCGGCACGGTGCGATGCCGGCCCTGTTCGCAGGTGTCCGCGCCCCGTCCACGCTGGGGACGTTCCTGCGCGCGTTCACCCATGGTCACGCCCTCCAACTCCACGCCGTGCACCGCCGGTTCCTGGCCCAACTGGCCGCGCACACCCCGCTGCTGCCCGGCGCGAGTGATAAGGCGTTCATCGAGGTCGACTCCACCCACAAACGGGTCTACGGCCGCACCAAGCAGGGCGCCGAGTACGGCCGGTTCAAGGGCATCCGCACCCTGCACCCTCTGCTCGCCACGATCTGCACCCCCACCTCCCGGCCGGTGATCGCCACCGTGCGGCTGCGCCGCGGCAAAGCAGCCGACTCCCGCGGCGCCCCGAAACTCGTCAGCGAGGCCCTGGCCACCGCGGCCGAGGCCGGCTGCACGGGCATGCGCATCCTGCGGGCGGACGCGCAGTTCTACAACGCCGGTGTGATCGCCGCGTGCCGCCGGGCCGGGGCCCGCTTCTCCATCACCTGCGGCATGAACCCTTCCGTCAAACGCGCCGTCCTGGCCATCGACGACACCGCATGGCAGCAGATCACCTACACCACCGCCGTGCCCGATCCCGACACCGGCGAGCTCATCTCGGACGCCGAGGTCGCCGAGATCCCCGCCTACACCGCGTTCGCGAGCCGCAAGAAGAGCGAGCAGGTCACCGCCCGACTGATCGTGCGCCGAGTCCGAGACCTGGCCACACCCGCCATCGGGGAACAGGGCGAACTGTTCCCGGTCTGGCGCTACCACCCCTTCTTCACCGACAACCCCGCCCCCACCCTCCAGGCCGAGCGGGAACACCGCCACCACGCCGTCGTCGAGCAGGTCATCGCCGACAGCAAAGCCTCCGCCCTGGCCCACCTGCCCTCGGGCCACTTCCACGCCAACTCCGCCTGGCTGATCCTGTGGGCGATGGCCTACAACCTGCTGCGGGCCGCAGGCGCCCTGACCTCGGCCTTCCACACCAAGGCCACCACCGCCACCTTGCGCGCCCACCTCGTCCGTGTCCCGGCCCGGATCGCCCGCTCCGCCCGGCGCATCACCCTGCACCTGCCGAACAACTGGCCCTGGCAGCATGCCTGGACACACCTGTTCGACACCGTCCATCGCCCACCCGAGGCAGCCTGACACCCCCGACCGCCTCGCCCGCCAGGGCCCAACCGGAGCCGAATACGTGGAAGAGCTGGGCAGACCAGCGGATACTCCCTGCCCAACCACGGCCACGGCTCCACACCCGCCTCAGAAGATCACCCGCGAGCCACGTCGGTGGATCGAGGCTTAGTCCGAGTGGGTGAGCCCTGTTGTGTCGACGAACAATCCGGCAAATGCGGCTACGGCTGCAGTCAGGGCCGGCACGCTGTTCGGTTGGTTGCCGTGCCAACACAGTGCGCCCCCCGTCGCAATGGCTCCGAACAATCCGACCACTGTCAGGGCAACCCAGGCCCAGCCGGTGACCAGACCCCTTTTTGCAAGTGCCGAGTCTTTCTTCGGATTGATCACGGCTCCGAAGAGAGCAGCCACCACGACCGACAGGTTCTTCGTCAAACTCGACAGGTCGAGGCTCGGCACATTCCATGCAATCCACCCGAGGAGGACCATCAGGCCGACGAATGCCGCGAACAATACGCAGGAGGCGGCTTTTGCCTGTTGGCGAGTGAGGGTTGGGATGCGCCCGCCGGTGCTCGGTGGAGTGGTCATACGGGCGCGCTCCGTTTCGTATGGGCTTCGCGGGCCGGCGGGTCAGTGCGTCTTGATGAGCACATCCTGAGGTCGGCCCAACGAAGTGCCATCGCGCAGGATCACTTCATCCACGAGCTTCGGACTTGCGACCGGCGAGGGCGGCAATGGCGCCGACTGAGGTGTCGGCTGAGGCGGGGCCGGTAGGATGATCTGGCTGCCATAGGCGGGCGGTTGCGGCATGGTGCCACCACCCCCAGCGAGGTCGACCAGGTCCGCCAGGCCGCCGTCATTGTCCAACCGAGGTACACCGAGTGGCGGCAGACCGAGCAGTTGCAAGGCCGTCTTGGGCAGACTGACGTGCGAGCACCACCGGCTGTCGATGCCGGGACGGACCCGACCACCGAACATCAGCAGGGGCACCCGTGGCCCGTAGGCCAACTGGACGCCGTCCGGCGTGTATTCCACGTTCGGCGTGGCTACATGGTCATCGAAACCGCCCCAGTCGTCCCAGGTGAGCAAGAAGACCGTTTCGTCCCACCGTCCGGCCTGTACCACCGCGTCGACGGCCTGCCAGACCGCGTCCATGCCAAGTGATACATCCGCCGTCGGGTGCTCGTCGTACGGTTCGTCGTGCCACACCATGGCGAGCGTGGGCAAGGAGCCGTTGGCGGCATCGTCGAGGAACTGCTGTGACGGTTTGGCCGAGCGGATGATGTTCGCCGACCCCTTGAGCTGCTGGTAGAACTCGACCGGGTAGCCAGTGGCGCCGGTGTAGGCCTTCCAGCTCAGGTTGTTGTCCTGAGCGTGCCCCGGCAGGGAAGGCAGATCCCACACCGGTTGGGTGTTGTGGCGGGGGTTGCGCAGCGTAGGGGACTGGCCGCCGACGATGAGCAGGTGGTTCGGTGTCGAGTTGGTCCCGAAACCGGAGCAGTGGTTCTCCAGGAACGCCCCGCTGGCGGCCAGCCAGGCGTAGAACGGCAGCACCGAGGCGGTGTCGAACTGGACATGGTCACCGCTGGACTGCTGCGTGAGCCAGCGGTAGTAGGCATGCCGGTCGTGCGGCGGGTCCATCACCGGCGGGTTCGGCGTGACCTGCCAGCCGGTGGCGATGTTGGCGCCGTAGGCCGCCATGGAGAGGAAGTAGTTGTCCGTGGTGTGGTTCTCCTGAACCATGAACACCACGTGCTTGACGGGGCCTGCCGGGGTCTGTGGTTGCGTCATGGGCCACCCTCAGGGCAAAGGAACGTTGCACAATACGACAAATTGATTCACGCTCAGGCGTCTGAGCCCTACCGGACTGGCGAATCATCACCAGAGCGGAGCAATCAAGAGCGCGCCGTCAGCTGGGCTCCGCGGATCTGCTCCACTTCTCCTGTCACGCCGTACCGGAGGCGCGTCTGCGGCTCGACCGCCGTGGCAGCGGCGTCCGGTGTCGGACTACGGCTGGGGCACCAGCAGATCCTGCCCGTACAGCCAGGTGGCGACGGTCAGGGCCTGCTCGGCCGGCATGGTGCGGCTCCAGGTCCGCAGGGTCTCGGCGAGTGTCTGTCCGGCGTGCAGGGACGCGACCAGCGGGGCGAGCGCATGTCCACCGAGATAGGCCACCGGCCGGGGCAGCGCCGGATGGACGAGCGCGGGACGGAAGATCACCTGGTCGCCGACCACGCACGCGGTGCTTGTGAGCCGGCCGGCGGGTGCCAGGCGTACCCGCCGGTGCATCAGGGCGGCGAGGTCCGGGCGGGGCGTGGAATCCGGTCCAGGGTCCGGAAGGGGCCGGGCGCGGCGGCGCCAGAAGGCGTTACCCCGGTATGTCAGGTGTTCCGCGTAGTAGCCGCCGGCCCAGCGCGCGTGCTGCTCGACCGAGGCGTGCTGGCTGTCGCGGTAGTAGGCCAGCGCGGCCCGTCGGTCACCGCCCGCACCGAGCAGGGTGTGTACGGTGACCGCCCCGGCCATGGCGCTCTGCAGGGCCTTGTCCACCCCGGAGGAGGAGAGCGGGTCGATCGCGAACGCCGCCTCGCCCAGGCTGATGCGGTCCTCGGCGACGGGGTCGGGATCGAGGTAGCCGGTGGCGTCGCACACCGCCACCGCACTCGCGGGCCGGTCTGCCGCCAGCTCGCTGAGCAGCTCGGAGCCGGCCAGCAGGCCTCGCAGGAAATCGGCCCGGGAGGAGCGGTGGACACCGCAGCGGCGCAACTGCTCGGGGTCGGTCAAGGCCATGACCCGGTACTCCCCGCCCGGCAGCAGCGTGCCCCACAGCCAGCCGTGCGGTCCGGCCTCCAGGCAGGTCGGCGGGACTCTCCGGGTCCCGATGCGCCACGCCGCGTACAGTGCGATCGTCCGCGGGCCCGTACGCGTCACCCGCCCGCCGAGGACCCGCGCCCGCCCGGTGGCGTCGACCAGGAACCGCGCGCGCAGGATTCGGGGCCCGTCGGGGGTCGTGAGCGGCACCTCCCAGCCCGCCGCGTGGCGGCGGGGTCGGTGGGCGCGGGCGGGCTGGAGCACCGCGACGCCGACGGATCGGGCGGCGTCCAGCAGGAGTTGGTCGAAGCGTGCACGGCAGACCGTGAACCCGCTCGTACCGGCTGGCAGGCGAACCTGACGCACGTGCTCGTCCGCCCAGCGCACGCACGACCAGGTGGAGGCGAGGACGCCCGAGTCGCGTACAGCCCGCAGCAGCCCGAGGCTGTCCAGCAGCGGCCGGACGGCCGGCGTCAGCGCCTCACCCACGTGCGGACGCGGAAACGGGTGCCGCTCCACCAGCAGTGCCCGGTGACCCAGTTCGGTCAGTCGCCGGGCGCAGAGGGCACCCGACGGTCCAGCACCGAGCACGCACACCTCGGTGTGGATGCGACGGGCGGCTTCCGACCCGTCGGTCACGCCGGTGTCCCGCCGGCCGGCGCGGGGCGGAACCAGTCGGACCTGCGGCTGAGCAGCCGGTGGTACGCGCCCAGGGCATAGTGCAGCCAACCGCGGATGTACTGGCAGGCGGGGCGGCCACGGTCGATCACCTCGTGGTGGCAGCCACCGCCGCACAGATAACGCGCCCAGCACGAACGGCACGGCTCCTGGCGGTGCACATGCCGTTCGCCGAGCCAGGTCAGTTGCCGTGCACGGTCCACGCCCCGGTCGAGGCTGCCCAGCGCGCCCCTGGGATCGCCCACGAAGCGGTGGCAGGCAGCGAGCTCGCCCTCCGCGGAGACGCCCAGATACCCGGCGCCGGCACCGCAGGGATAGGGGCGATGGGTGCCCCGGTGGAGCTCACGCAGCGCGTTGGCGAGGTTGGCGAAAGGGTAACGGCGGCCTGCGACCATCTGTCGTTCGAACTCCTCACCACATGACACCATCTGATTAAGCATCAACTCTAGGTGTGCAGCTGACAGTTCGGCTTGGCCGGTCGGAGAGTTCAGCATGGGCGAGAAGCCGACGCTGTGGAAGCCGAGTTCGACGAAGGCATCCAGGGTTTCCCGCAGGGCGAGGTTGTGCGGGGTCACTGTCACCCGTGCCGAGACCTGCATCCGTTGCTGAGCCGCCAGCAGTGGGGTCACGTTGGTGATCACTCTCCGGAAGCTGCCCCTTCCGCCCCGGTAGGGCCGCAGCGAGTCGTGCGCCTCCTTGGTGCCGTCCAGGCTCACCGTCACCGCGAAGCCGTGCCGCTCGAAGAAGTCGGCGTCCGCGGCGGTCAGCGTGGTGCCGTTGGTGGTGATCGAGAAGGTCGCCTGCACATTCCGCTCCGCCGCGAGCCGGACCGCATACTCGGTGGCGGCGTGTACGACCGGCCGGTTGAGCAAGGGCTCGCCGCCGAGGAAGGCCAGGTTCACCCGCTCTCCCGCTGCGACCTCGCGAAAGAGCAGTTCCACTGCGGTGAGCGCGGTCTCGGCCGACATGCTGGTGGGTGTCCCGCCGAAGCTGCCTTGCTGGGCGTAGCAGTAGGTGCAGCCGAGGTTGCACTTCTGCGCCACGGAGAGCGACAGGGCGTGCACCGGCAGCTCGGCGGGAGGCCGGTCGTCGATCAGCCGTGGGGCGTCCAGCCCGAGTTCGGACATCAACCGGGACAACCCGGGGCCGTCGTCGGCGTGCCGTGCGCGGTCGAGGGCCAGGTAGGTCTCCGCGTCGAGGTCGAAGATGCGGTTGCCGTTGACCACCAGGGCGTGTCGGCCGACCTCGGTGCGCACCAGGTGGAGGTCGGGGCTGACCGGGGCGGACAGCTCGAACAGCTCACGGGCCGGTCCACCGGTCGCGTGCGGGGTGAGGGAGGGGTTCATCAGACAAGACCTCGTCAGGGGTTGTGCGTCGGCCGGCCGTCGTCCGGGTAGTCCCGGCCGCCGACGATGAATCGCAGGTGCGACTGCCATTCCCGGAACAGGTTCTCGTACGTCAGGAGGCGGGTGTCCCGGCCGTTGTCGAGCACGTACTCCTTGGGTTCGCGATGCACCGCGAGCCAGTTGTTGCCGACGCTGACGCCCTGCTCGTCCACGTCCACGTTGACGTAGTCCGGCCGGCTGGCCGCCCAGTAGTAGCAGGCGCACTCGCGGTAGTCGTTCTGCCAGGGAGAGCAGAGGCTGCGGGTGAGGTCGCCGGGCTGCACCAGCTGCTCGTCGATCACCGTCATCCAGCCTTTCGCCGCCTCGCTGACGGCGAACAGTGGACGGATGACCAGGTCGACGGAGCGCAGCGTGGCCGGGTCGTCCGGGATGCCCACCGGGCTGTCGCTAGGCTGCATCGTGAACTCGCAGGCCACCGGCCGTCCGGCATGGCCGTCCAGGACCTTGGCAAGGGAGTTGGACCATTCCAGCATCGTCACCCCGTCGGGGTTGCCGGCCGAGGTGAGCGGGTCGGACGTGCCCCTGGGAAGCTGCGGGCCGAGCAGGCTGCCGACCACCGGCTCACCGGCCACCCGGAGCAACCGGCAACCCTCCAGCTCCTGGTGGTCCGGATCGGCCCGGACCACCAGGTTGTCCGCCTCGTGCAGCTCGATGCCCTCGAAGATGCGGCGCCAGATGTTGCGGAAGTCGAACTCAAGACCGGGAAAGGCGTTGGAGATGGCGGAGGCGGCCAGAGTACTGGGCGGGTTACCGGCTGCCCGGTAGTGAAGCTGCGCCGAGAGGTTGCTCGGCCGGATCGAGGTGATGGGCTGCGGCTCGGTCATCCCCGCTCCTCGGGGTCGGAAGTCGAAGTGGCGGCGGGGCCGATGTCGGTGAAGATCGCCCGCTGGGCGACCTTGCGGACCAGGTCGACCTGGCGGCGGGTCAGCGCGAGGGAGCGGCCGTCCGCACCGCGCATCAGGGCCGGCATCTTGCGCCGCCCCTTGTCGGACAGGTCGCCGACGTCGTCGAAGTCGCGCAGCACGTCGGCGAACCAAGGCGCCGTGCCGCTGCGCAGGCCGGTGAGCACCTGCTGGTGCAGGTTCAGCAGCGCGCTGCGGTCGACCAGCGACGGAGCCATGATCGGCTCGTACAGACGGCCGGTGTCGTTGGTGTCCTGGGCGACCATGGTGGAGGCGCCACGGACCTGGCCGTTCACCGTGTTGCCGTTCAGCACGGCTGTGTTCATGAGCCGGACCGTGTCGAAGGCACGCCGGACCACCTCCTCGGCGGCCTCCGGCGACACCTGGCCGGCACCGACCGTGGGGCCGAACATGGCCTGCTCCAGCTCGTCCGCGACGGCGCGCACCGGGAAGCTGTCGGGAGCGTAGGCCGGCGGCCCTGCGCCGATCCGGCCGTAGGCGCTCAGCAGGGTACCGTCGACGGTGAGTTCGGCCCTGACCAGGCCGTCGCACTCATCGTCCAGGTAGCCCTTGCTGGCCCAGTTGCCGTTCTGTGCGGAACCGGCGTAGATCTGGGAGGGATTGGTGACCCGGGGGCTCGCGGGGTCGTCGTGGTAGCCGAGCCACGTGCCCCGGTTGGCGTCGTACAGCACGTCGACCACGTTCGGGTCGCGCTCCGGGTCGGGCCGGGGCGGTCCGGGCGGCGGCTGCTGCGGGCTGGAGCCGTAGACGCGGCCGGCGGCGGGGGTGAAACGCAGCCGGATGCCGGGGAACTCGGGGGTGGGCTTGAGGTATCGGACATGCCCGAGCGGAAGTGCCTTACCCTCCCAGAAGTTTGGGCAGGTGCCGTTGAGCGGGTGCACCGCGTGGTCGTTGACGGGGCCGACCCGCGCATCGATGCGGTCGTTCTCGTCACCGGTCCTGCGGTGGATCTTGTGGTTGGCCACGTGCACGGACCAGTGCACGTCCTCGGGCCCGAGCCCGTGACGGGCGAGCAGGTCGAGGGTCAGCGGTTCCAGCACGTCCTCCCGGTCCGGCTGCGAGGTCAGCGCCCAGACCTCCAGGAACGGAGCCACCGGCCGGACCTGGCCGTCTTCGGTGAAGCGCAGCGTCGGCGGGGTCTCGGCCGATGTGATGGCGCCGCTGTGCGGATCCAGCTGGAAGGTCGGGGCCGGCCGCACCTGCCGGGGCGCCAACGGGCGGTGCGGGTCGACCAGTACCTCGTAGTTGTCCATCGGCCGGGCGGCCGAGCCCAGGCGGCCGATCGCCAGGGGCGGCAGGATCCGGAGTTCCTTGATGGCCACGCTCTCTCCTCGTCGGTGGTTGGTCGGTTGCCGAGGGGTGTTCAGCGCTCGGCCAGAACGCGTTCGGCGAACTTCCGTGCCTGGATGTCGGTCTCGCGAAGCGCGCGCAGGTACGCCTCGCCCTCGGGCGTCAACCTCGTCTGGAGCAGGGCGTCGACGGCGAGCAGCGAGGCCTCGGTGAGATCGCGCTGGAGCAGCCACCGGTTGCGGTCGCCCGCCGGGAGGTCCAGCGTGTACGGCATCTCGAACGGCGGGCCGGCCAGCAGGCCGCCGTCCCGTTCGTGGTCGAGGGGGAGCTGGAGCAGCGTTCCCGCGACGGCCCGTAGGTTGTACATCTCGCCAAATGCCCGGTGGATCAGCGATCCACGCGCGGTCAGGGTGGCGCCGTTGTCGAGTGGGCCGATCAGGCGGAAGGCGTGTGCCACGTCGGTCAGCAGCATGCGGTAGCGTAGGTTGAACAAGTGGCCCCAGCGAGCGGCCTTGGGGTCGGTGATGGGGTTGACCTCGGGGCGCGGCTGGTCCGGTTCGAGGACCAATGTGCGCGTCAGTGCCAGAGTCTCCTGGTTGAGCCGGTGATCGGTGCGAGGGTTCTCGGCGACCCGCCGCGCGACGGTGTCCTGGTCGGGCGGGTCGAGCCGATCCAGCTCGCGGAAGATCGTCAGGAAGCGGAAGAAGTGGGAGAGTTCCCTCGAATCCGTGCCGGCCGCGGGGAGAGGTGCCTGCAGCGGAGGCAACGCCTCACCCTGCTCGCCGATCTGCTTCAGCGCGTTCAGGGCGGAGTCACGCGAGGAGACGCCAATGATCAGCAGGTCGGGGGACTGCGTCTCGGGCACGTTGCCGGCGTCCCGGCCGCGTTCGCCGAGGGTGTAGCCGCGACCCCACTCGTGCCAGGAGGCCTGGTAGGGCAGGGTCGCGGCCTGGAAGGCGGCATCCGGGATGCGATCGCGATCTCCCAGGATGTCGGTCAGCCGGTCGTAGAGGGCGCCCACGCGGTTCACCGGTGCGCCTTGCCGGCCCGCGGCCAGCTGCCGGATCCGCTCGGCCTCCTCGCCGGTCCAGTTGGGCGGGCTTTCCGCGCAGATGTACCGGGCGAGCGTTTCCTGGGTGAGCCGCCGGAGCGTGAACGGGAACGGATAGAAGTCCGTTCCCCACGGGTAGTCCTCACGGCCGAGGTGCACCGGGCCGCCGAGCGCGATCAGGAGGTTCTGCACGGTGAGCAAGTGGCCCATCTCCTCCTTCGCGATGCCGAGGACGACCTCCTGCCATCGCCGTACGTCTGCGCGCAGGCGCTCGGGGACCTGTGGTCCGCCCAGCGAGTACGCGGCGAAGAGGTACTGCACCATCAGGGAGTGCTCGATCTCCGCAGCGATGTGCAGCAGCAGCACGGCGTAGTCGCGCCAGTTGAACTCCGGCGGAAGGACGGGCCGGCGCGCCGGTGCGGCTTTGGCACCGGCGGCGGCCTCGGTGAGGACGGACTCCAGGTGCCTGGTCATCCTCGTTCGCATGGGTACCGTCCTTGGGCTCGGCGCGTCGGGGCGGCCCTTCCGTGGCCGGGGCAGCGCCCGCAGTGGCATATGCCAGAAAGTCTTCCTGCCGGGACGCGGGCATCCGGGCTGTGACACCCGGCCGGTGTGCGGCGCACATGCGCACAGGATGGCCTGGGTCGTGCGCTGGGGGCGCACCCGTGTTCCCTATGCGCCCCCAGTGACCTGGGCTCATTCGGCGGCGTGGCGGCCTGCGCAGTTCTCCTTGATCGCCAAACGCCGGAATCCGGTCCGGTCACGCAGCCGAGCGACGAGCCTGGACCGGCCTATCAGTCCCACCGCGCACGAGGAAGTGGCGCACATGGTCTCCGTAACCACCGCCCCCACCCCCTGCCGGCCTCCCCGGAAGGAGTCGAAGCCTGAGCGACCGGTGGCCGTGTCCGCGCGGCCCGGCCTCCGGTGCTGTGTACGGCGCGTCTACGGGCCATCTCGCACGCGCCGGACAACGCCTCGACCCGCTGCCAGACCCGTACCGTGCGCGCCTCGTCGACGCCCGCCGCCGGCCGAGTCGAGCGCCCAGTCCTGCTGCTGTTCGGTCGCCGAGTCCTTGCCGTGCGGTTTCGACGGCGTGCGCGGACCGCGTGCGGCGCGGACGCAGGAACGTGAGGCCCGGCCACCCTGGTGCACTTGAACGCGAAGGCGGTGTCGCGCAGTTCGCGGCGTGTGTGGGACGGCGGCCGTCGTCCGCGCGTCCAACGGCTTAGCGGCCGAGGCGATATGAGGGGCGGCGGCACCGTCACCGCCGCTCTGGATGACGACCACCGCCGTCCGGCGCCGGCCGCGTGACGCTGTCCCCGCGCCGCGCAGGCCTGACACCTATGCCGCCAGGCCTGTGCATGGTCAGAGGTCGGTGCGGCAGTACATCGTCACCAGCAGTACCGGGTCCTTGGACAGGGTCCGTTAAGGCTACGAGGAGGTCTCCAGCTCGTGGTGGTCGGCGCGTGCCGGTCACAGACCGCGCAGGAAGGAGAGCGAGGGCATGAAGAAGTACTCACCACCCTTCATGGTCACGGCCTGCACCATTGCAGGGACTTCCTGGCCCTCCGCCTTGCCCCACACCCGCGGCCAGGTCGCCGGGGGGCGATCGCCTTGCCCGATGACCTGGTCGAGGCCGGGGGCCGACTCACCTTCACCGGGCTCTGGGAAGCCGGGTTTGTTGGCCCAGGTGTGCTGCGTGAACTCGAACTGTTTGCTCAGATCGGAGTTGAATGCCATGAACAGCAGGCCGACGCCGGTCTCGGGAAGGTCGCCCTCGGACCGCTCGCCATAGGTCTGCCCGCGCCGCGCCATCAGGTGGCGGCGTTCGGCTTCCGGTGGCTGCCCGAAGCCGCCGGAGCCGCGCGGGTTGGTCTTGCGGATGTGTGCCTGGTACGGACACTTGTCGGCGGCGCCGTCGCTCGCGTAGTTGAAGTTGTTCATCACCGGGCTGTGTGCTCCGGGCGTGGCCTGCAGCGTGAGCGGAGTGCCGTCCTTGAAGCGGCCGACGAGCATGGCACCGGCTCGCTCGCGGTCGTTGTTCTCAAGCTTCAACGCATCGGCGAGGGCTTCCTCCGCCTGCCTGAACGCCAAGACGTTCTGCTCCAGCTTGCGCAGCACGAAGTAGCTGCCGAAGTCCGTCGCGGGGTCAGGTGCGGCCGGATCCGCGACCAGTACGCGTTCCAGTGGCTGGGTCGGGTCCCATACGGAGACTCCGTCGGTCCGGCGGAGCTCTTCCTCCAGGTCCTCGGTAAGGAACAGCGGCTGGCTGCGGCCGTCGACATAGCCGAAGTGCTCGATCCCATCACCGTTCGCATTGTGCATGCCGCGTCCCGTCTCCCTGCCGAGCACACGGATCGAGCCCGTCAGCAGGCCCTCAATCTCCTGGCGCTTGCTGTCCACCGGGCCGGCTTCGGCGCCGCCGACCAGAACGACGGCGTGGATCGTCTCCTGAAAGCCGGCTTCCCACTGCGCGACCTCCGGGTCTCCCAGCTTTTCCCGGGTCCCGTCGTCCCGCATCCCCCTCCTGAACGCCTCATCGGAGGGAGCCCGGTCCGCCAGTTCCAGCTGTTCGTAGCCTGCGAATGTCAGTCCCACACCGACGTAGGGCACGTCCGACACGTCCTTCGGCCCGTTCTCCTTGAAGGCCTTCACTTCCTGAAGTTGCGTCTTGGCCGACTTCACCAGCGGGGCCAGCCCGGTCAGGAACGCCCGCGCCTCCGCAATGGCTTCCGCGCCCTGGCCGAACTGCAGCAGCCGGATGTGAAGGTGTTCGCGTACGTGGCCCTTCAGAATATTGGCCTGCAGATTCTGCAGCATCGTGTCGGCGTCACCGGTGGCGTTCTTCCACGACAGGGGGTTGTTGAGATCGACGGGCATGCGGGCCCCTTTCATCGAGCCTGGGACGTGACGTCTTCCGGGCTGGCCTACAGGGTGGCCGGTGCCGGAACAGAAGCCCGCACCGTGGATGGGTCCGTCTACCTGGATCAGTCGGAGGCATCAGAAGGCTGTCGTGGGCGGTGCAGGACCTGATGTCCAGCCTGGCGGATCATTCAGTGATACGCGACTTGGCCATCACGTCCTCAGTTGCTCCCGACTGCCGACTTGCGTTCACCTGAGCGCGAGGTTGCCCGACAGCTTCCCGAGTGAAGGCAGGCTCCAGGAGCACCGTTCCTCTTCTACGGGCACCTCCGGGGAGGGCTGTCGTGCCGGTTTGCACTCCGACGAGCCGCGGCCAAACAGGTGAATGTGACAGCAGTCGACACGGGAATCCCTACCGGGCAATAGGAATTCCTCCCCGAGCACCGCTTCGACGTATCGCAACCCACGCCGACCGTACGGATGAACTCTGCCAGCGCGGTCTCGCACCTCCAGTGACGCACACCCGCCCTATTTCACAATGAATCAGAATCCCCCGTGAGCGAGAAGGAGACCACTGTGTCCGCGGTTCTCAACTATCGAAGCAACATGATCGTCGAACTGATGCGGATGCCCGCCGAGGAACACGACGAGCTGTGGCTAAAAAACGCACTGCAGCAGGCGGTCCTGCTGGAGCTGGCGACGCTTCCCCCTTACTTGTGCGGTCTCTGGTCGATCGAAGATCCGGACCGTGACGGCGACGTCTCCGAAACGATCAAGGAAATCATCTTCGACGAGATGTCCCACATGGGCCTGGTCTGCAACATGCTCACCACCATCGGCGGCGCCCCCCGGATCGCCGACGCGGCACTGGTGCCGAAATATCCCGGCCCACTGCCCGGCGGCGTACGGCCTGAGCTGTCCGTTTCCCTCACCGGCCTGACCAGGGAGGCGGTCAACATGTACTCCCAGATCGAGAGGCCCGACGACCCTGTCGTCGAGGACGCGGAAGTCCACACGTCCATCGGGGCCTTCTACACGCAAATCCTTGAAGCGTTCCGGAACCAGCCGCAGCTCATCAAGGGAACCAAGCAGGTCACCAGGGACATGTCGTTCCACGGCAAGGGGAACGATGTCGTCGCACTCACATCGCTGGATGACGTAGATGCTGCCATCATCATCATCAAGGAACAGGGGGAAGGAACTACCGCGTCGCCGGACAACCCCTTCCCGGGGCAGCCGGGGGAACTGGCCCACTTCTACTCCTTCCGGGAGATTTTCCACGGCCGAAAACTGGTCCTGGTGTCAAGCGACCCGCAGCGGTTCGACTTCCAAGGCGACGAGATTCCCATGCCACGGACCTCCCGCATGGGGACAGTCCCCACCGGTGGCTGGGAGCAGGGAGGGGTTCCGATCTCCAGTGAGGTGCGTGGACTCCTTGACACCTTCAATCAGCGCTACAGTGCGATGCTTCGGTCCCTCGAAAACGCCTGGCAGGCTGACCCGTCAAGTACGCCAACACCGGCACAATTGCTGAACCAGGCCGTCAAGGAGATGCGCAAACTGGAGAATCCGGCGCGGCAGCTGATGCAGATCCCACTGTCGGACGGCAGCGAGATGACCTTCGGTCCGGAATTCCGGTACGTCGAGGCCGGAGGGTGACAGAGAAGATCGGACCCGCACACAATACGGACCCGCCGACCGGTTCCTGGGAGGCCCGGTTCAGTGGCACAGAGCCGTTTCCACGACACCCCCTAGGCGCTTCTGGGTCCCGGGTTCAGCCCTCGTGAGCCTGCCGTGCCGCACAGCTTCACCGTTGTATTGATCACACCCCCGACGTTCAGGAGGCACTCGGAACATTGCGTCATCCGTTCTCCCGCACCGGCGCACCCGGCCTGGTCCGCGGGCCCGATCTGCGGTGGAGGGAGGGGTGAAGCTTCCGCCTCAAGCCGGGCCGACACCCGTGCTCGCGCAGCTCACGGATTCGTTCAGCCGGGCCCGGGCGACGAGCTCCTCGCAGGCGTCGAGCTTGGCGATGTGGACGGCGGCCGTCAGCGCCTCGCGGGTAGCGAAGCGCCGGTAGACCGTGCGGCGGTCGACCGCCCCGGCTGTCGCGATCGCCGCGATGCTCGTGCCGGGTCGAGCGGCGACAACGGGCCGATCTTGGCCCCGCTTCGGTGGGCCAGAGGCGGCGAAGGCGAAGATCAGGTGTCGGGCCGTACAGAAGATTTCAGTGGGCGTGGCTGTGACCTGGGCCCTGGCATCTTCTGTGCGGCGCCTCGGGGCGGTGCGAGCGCACCGATCACTTCGTACCTACTGGGTAGCGGGTGGCGATGCCACGCCACTGTTTGAGGCGCTTGATACAGCGTTCGACGGTGTTGCGTTGCTTGTAGGCCTCGCGGTCGAAGGTGGGTGGCCGGCCACCGTGGCTGTCGCGTCGTTTGCGGTGTGCCTGCTGGTCGGTGGGGATCGCGATCACTGCCGGGATTCCGCGGCGTCGCAGGTGTTCGCGGCTGGCGCGGGATGAATAGGCCTTGTCGGCCAGGACCGCATCCGGCCTGGTTTCGGGGTCTTTCGATGGGTCGTGGCAGCCGGACCTTGGCCAGGACGTGTTCGAAGGCGGGTGCGTCGCCGGCCTGCCCGGGTGTGAGGACGAAGCACAGTGGGCGGCAGAGGCCGTCGGCGGCCAGGTGGATCTTGGTCGTCAGACCGCCGCGGGACCGGCCGAGGGCATGGTCGCCGGGCTCGTCGGCCGGGGCCCCTTTTTTTGCGAGGGGTCCTGGCTCATGGCCGCGCTGTCAGGCGTTACGCGTAATCCGTCGACATACCCGCCATGCCCGGGGCAAACTTCACAGCCCGCCTCCGGGCCGCTGTGTGTCCGGCCGGTCCCGCCGGCACGCGCAGAGCTCGCTCAGGCCGCTCCGTCATCCCACCGGAACTCCGGACGGATCCCTCGCTTGATCAGGTCCCGCCCGAGGGTCTGAAGCTGGAACATGGCCGCCACGTTCGGCGGTGCGCCAGACGTCCAGCACGTCTCAAGGTCGACCAGCAGCTTCGACAGGGTGCGGTTTAACTCGGTCGAGGGGTTCGGCCGGGCCTGTGAGGACGCGAAGTCGTACACCTCCGGCAGGGTGACGGGAGCTCCGCTGAAACTCCACTTGCCGCCGGTTTTGACCAGCCGCTTCTGGACGTAGAGCTCCTTGAACAGGTAGTAGTGCGCGTGTCCGCTACCCCCCTCCTCCGGCGGCTGATCGGGGGAGCCCTGCGTCCCCTCCCCCTCGCGCTTGATCCGGTCGATCGTGTCGACCGCGTCGGCGACCGTTCTGATCGGCTTCGCGAAAGGCACCGCCACCGCGTGGGCCTTCAGGTCGATCGCCGGCTCGAGCTTCTGGAACGTCTGGATGATCGTGTCGTAGAAGGCGCCGATCGTGGCAGGCGGCCGCTCGCGCAGGAGGGCGATCGGGGGGAACTCCGGGTACTCGATCTGCATGAACACCGCGAGCTGGTGCTTGACCAGCGGCTTCAGATCAACCGGAAGCTGCTGCGGAATGCCGCCGGGCAGCTCGTCGGCCGGATAGGTCGGCAGGAAGTCCGGGTGCGCGATCGACGGCCGGCCGCCGATCGCGGCCAGCAGGTTTCCGGCCAGTGCGAAGTGGTTCATCTCCTGGCTGACGATTCTGTGCAGCGCACCCTCAGTGCGGTCCGGGTCGTCCTTGACCGACCACTGCGCACACAGATACGGCGGGATGGTGGCGAATTCCAGCCGCATCGCGAGCTGCAAGGCGCCTTTGAGGTCGTCCAGCGGCAGAACCCCCGCCTCGACGTACTCCCTGATGGTCTTCATGCGCGGAGTGTCCGCGGTCACCGAATCCACGCTACAGCCCCAGCTTCCTGAGTTCGTCGTCAATGATGCGCTGCGCCTCCGGCGGGACGCCCGGAAAAGCGAGCAGCGGCACGTTCCCGGGATACCCGATCGCCTTGAAGCCGATGTCGGAGGTGAAGTAGCCGGCGAGCAGCAGGGACCGGAACCTCGTGAAGAAGCTCCGGTCCGTGGCGGTGGTCGACGCGATCTGGTCGACGATCGCGCGCTGCCGGGAGCCGTCCAGTTCGACGAACCCCGTCCCGAACTGGCGCCGCGCCTCCGCTTCGACCATGGCAAGGCCGGTCGTGATGACGGTCCTGTGGCCCTGCTGCGTCGTGTAGGGAGCACTCACCCAGTCGTCGAGGAAATCGGCGATCCCCATCGCACTCGGCGCCGGGTACTCGGCGGTGCCCGGCAGAACGATGTCGGCGAGGGCCCCGACGAGTGCGCGCTCGCGCTCCGAGAGGGTGCGCGACCATGGCGTGTGCGGCGTCACGAGGTTGGGATCGGTGCCGTAGCCCTGCGGTGCGGTGCCGGCCTCGGCGGCACTGTGCTGGTCCATTTTTTCCTTTCGCTTCCGTTGTACCGTCATCCGGTCGCGCTCGCTCGGCTGTTAGGTGCCTGGCGTGGTCAGATGCCGCCGCTCCTCAGCAGTTCGAGGATGCGGGCCGAACTCCGCGCGGCCAGGGCCAGGATGGTGAGCGTGGGGTTCTTGTCCGGGCTCGACGCGAATGAGGCGCCGTCGACGACGAACAGGTTCCTCACGTCCCAGCACTGGTTGTAGGCGTCGAGCACGGAGCTCTGCGGCGAGGTCCCCATCCGCGCGCCGCCGACCTCGTGGACCGCCCCGCCGCCCTGCGGCATCGCGATGGGACTGGTGTCCGGCGCGCCGCCGAGCAGGCTGAAGACTTTGTTGAAGGTGTCGCGCATGTGCGTGACCTGCCGGACTTCCGGGTTTCCCCATTTCCAATGGAACCGCAGGACCGGAACGCCCCACTTGTCCTTGACCGTCGGATCGAGCTCGCAGAAGGAATCCTCGTTCGGGATCATCTCGCCCTCGCCGATGAGAGTGACGGCGGTGCCGTACCTCCGCCGGACCTCCGCCCGCAAGGCGTCGCCGTAGATCGCGCTGCTGTTGTCGATCAGGCTTCCGATGCCGGTGGTCGGCATCCTGCGCCCCCCACGCGGCTCGATGTGGTACCCGCGCGGGAACCCGAGCTGCCCGGCAGCCTGCTCGGGCAGCAGCCACCACGGCACGTAGATGTGCGGGGTGAAGATGCCGTCGTCGTTCAGCACGGGGAGTTTTTCGAGCATCGGAATTCGCGACGAGCGCGAGAACTCAACCGAGTCCATCAGGTACTTGCCGACCAGCCCGTGGCCGTTTCCGATCCCGTTGGGGAACGCGGCGCTTCGCGAATTGAGCAGGATGCGCACCGACGAGCAGGTTCCCGCCGCCAGCACCACCACCCGCCCCGTGACCGAGAACTCGGAGCCGGTCACCCGGTCGTTGTAGGTGACCCCGGCGGCCCGCCCGGTCGCGTCGACGTCGACCCGGGACACCATGGCGTTGCACACGACGGTGAGATTGCCGGTGGCGTGGGCCGGAGGAATGAGGACGGTCGTGCTCTGGAAGTTGGAGCGGCTGGAGCAGCCGCGGGTGCACTGGGTCGAGTACAAGCACGCCGCGCGGCCGTTCAACGGGCGGGTGAGTACGGCCGCCCGGATCGCCGCCGTCTTCATGCCCAGGTGCTCGAACGCCCGGCTGAGGACCATCTCGAAGGCGCGCGGGGGCGGCGGTGGGAGCTGGACGCCGGGCGGGGAGTCGGGGGCGTTCTCGATCCCGTGGGGAAGGCCGGTGACACCGATGAGGCGTTCGGCCTTGTCGTACCACGGCGCCAGGTCGGCGTACTCGATCGGCCAGTCGAAGCCCAGTCCGTCACGGGTCTTCGGCTTGAAGTCGTACGGTCCGAAGCGCAGCGCCACCCGACCCCAGTGGTTGGTGCGACCGCCCAGCATCCGCGGCCGCCACCAGCTGAACTGATTCGACTTATCCGGATTCGGAGGGTCCGCCTGGCTGTAGGGCTCACCGACGATCTGTGAGCCGCCATCGACGGTGGCGTCGTAGAAACCCTGCGGCTTGTCCGACGTCGAGGCCGCCCGCAAAGGCGCGTCCTGCGGAGTGTTGAACATCGGCGTCTCGGTCCCTGGATCGTAGTCCCGGCCCGCCTCCAGTATCAGGACGCGAGCACCCGCTGCACAGAGCTCGTGCGCCGCCATTCCGCCGGCAGCCCCGGAGCCGACGATAATGACGTCGAACGCCTGGATATCGGACAAGAGATCACCTTTCACCGGATATCACTGCACAGCGCATAGATATCACTTTCAGTGAGCTTCTTCAGTGTTGCCGCTCCAGGGTGAGGATGGCTTTGGCGATTGACGTCATGCGGTTTGGGCTGCATCGGGATCTGCGGAAGAGCTGCCAGGACTTCAGGCGTGCGACGCCACGTTCGACCGGTGCCTGTGCCGCGGTCAGGGCCCGGTTTGAGGGTCTTCTCGGTGAGGGTGAGTTCCTGCAGGGGCTTGCGTTTGATGCCGGTGCTCACCCAGGGGCCGCCGCCCTGGTGGGCGAGGTCGGCCAGGATTGGGACGCCCTGGCGCTCGCAGATGCGGATGATCCGGTGGGTGCGGGCGGCGCTCAGATCGTGAGCCCGGCCGGGCAATGCGGGTGAGAGCCACAGCAGCCGGCCGCCCGGATCGGTGACCACCTGCACGTTCACCCCGTGCCGGCGGTCTTTGTGGGAGTGGTCGGCCCGTCCGTCGCCGACCCGGTCGCACTCGGCGAGATGCGACCACACCATGCCCAGCTTCTCCAGCTGCTCGATGCGTTCCTCGTCCAGACGGCCGCGGGCGTAGAACCTCCTGGCGTCGGCGATCCACTGCCCGAGCGGGTACCCGGCGAGTGAGACCGGCCACCCCTCGGCTCCTACCGCTTGGTCGTCGCCGCCGGGCACGCGGTACGTGAACGGCACCTTCAGGTCGCCGTGCTCGCGGGCGTAGATGACGGCGGCCTCGATGCCGCGCCGCCAGTGCTCGTGCTCGGGGTTGAGGACGCGCAGGTTGATGAACGCGGCCAGCTGCGCCGGGTCACGAGGCGTGCTGAACTTCAGCAGCTCTTGGGCCGGGACCGACAGCCGGTCGCTTCGGTCGCTCTCTGCTCTCGTGCTTTCCAGTTCTCCGCTGCGGGTCTGTCAGAGGCCGAGGAGGTTCAGTTGCTTCCTCGCTGCCGTGTACGTTCCATCGTCGATCGCTTCGGTGCTCCGGAGGCCCGCGACGCAGGTACGCAGCCGTCCCGGGGCGCGCAGGTCCCGTGCCACCACCGCGTTGCCCGCTACGGGTCCGCCCCAGCTGATCAAGTCGTCGCCGATGAGCAGAGCGAGGTGCTGGGTGGCGGCACGCAGCGGCACCTGTCGTTCCTGTTTTTCTGCCGCCGGGTGTGTTGCTCTTCGGCTTCGGTCTGTTCCGCACGACAGGATGCGGCGTAGCTCTGCTGCCAGTCCGGATAGTGCGGGTGCGCGGCGATGCGACGACGAAGGTCGTCGAGGGCTCCGAGGCGGCCAATCTGCCGGTTGGGTATGTTCGGGCGCAGCGTGTAGCGCGGTGCGTCTTCCGCCGCTTCCCCGAAGGCCGCAGGGTCGACGGCACGCCAGTAGTCGGGAAGTTGGTCACGGTGATGGTCCTGGCGGTCGTGGCCGTCACGCGTGCGACCGCTGTCTCCCTATCGGCCACCGCTTCGCGAGCGGTGTAGAAGCGCAGGATGTCGAAGGGACGGGCGCGACGTCGCTGGTCGAAGATCACCACGAGGTCGTCGACGGCGACCTCAGTCGCCGACGTGACCGCGGGAGCTCGCACCTCGGTGGGGAGAGGCGGCAGAAGCCCTTCGTGCACGCGCCCGTAAGGCGTGGGCAGATCATCGTCGTGGGCCCACAGGCCGGCAACGATGGTGCGCGCGAGCGTCGCGGTCCAGAGGCGTACATCCTCGATGAGTTCAGCAGTCATAGAACAGTCCTTCGGCCTTCAAATCCGTGGCGCGACCTGTGCTCGCCGCGCTCTGACGAGTCCGGAACGTAGGTCGTGGGCCCGCTCGGGCCTGCACCGCCGCGAATTGCCGTACAAAGGTGAAGCCCGCCGGCCGCTTCCCACCTGATGTAACGGTGCCTTCTGGACCGCGAGGCCAGGTTCCTCGAGCCACTGCGCCGACCCGGATCGCAGTCACCGGGTTCGCCGAGCGCACCCTCGACGGGCACCGCTCCCGGGTCCGGGAGTCGGGCGTCCGAGTGCTGCACCGGCCATGCCAGGGCGGGTACGACGCCATGGCCCTCACCCTGGCCCGGATCTTCGACGAGCGGTCCGGGACCACCGGGTTCGTGGTGCAGAACGAGTCGGCGGTTGAGCCGCTCCTCGCGCTGCTGCGCCGGCAGGGCCGGGCCGTGCCCGAGGACGCGGCGGTGGTCGCGATCTGCCCGGAGCAGGTCGCCGTCCAGGGCCTCGGTGCGGCTGACCTCGGTCGCCGTCCTCGCGCAGGAGAGGGGCCGGCACGCCGTGGAGCACCTGGTGGCCAAGCTGGACGGGCGGGGCGGCGACGAGGTCGTGCTGCTCGCCCGACGGTACGGGCGAGTTCGGGACCGGCGCCGGCCGCGGCCTGACACCCTCCGGTCACGCCCGGTTCGGGGCGCGCCTCTGCCCGCTTCCCCTGTCTGCACTCCTCGCTCCAGGAGCACGCCGTGCATCAGAATGCCGTCGCACAGCCCGAGGTCGGCCTCGCCCAGTCCACCCCCACCGTCGGCACCTTCTGGGAGCGGGACGGCGCGCTGCAGTGGAGCGGCCGCCAGGAGACGGTGCGGATCGAGCCGTGGGGTACGGACGCGGTCCGGGTGCGCGCCCGCCCGGCGGCCCGGTCCTCGAGGGCCTGCCCGGGGCGCTCCTCGACTCCCCGCCCGACCGGACCGGCACGGTGAAGACCGCCGACGGCGTGCCCGTCCACGGCGCGTGCGTAGAGCTGGACCACCTCGTCCGCCGGGGGCGGTCGCAGGTGGGGGTGATCGTGCAGCACACCCGCAGCGTGCCGCCCCCGGCCCGGGCCGTCAGGTCGGCGCAGGCGAACGGCGCCCGTACGACCCTGCGGCTGCGCGGCCACCAGCAGCGCATTCTGCACGCGGCACGCGCCGCCGACCCGCACACGGTGCTGGTCCTGACGTCGGCGTACCCGTACGCGGTGGACGTCTCCGGGCTGCCCGTCGTGCTGTGGACGGCGCACGCGCGGACAGGCGGCGGGCACGGCCCTGGCGCGGGTACTGGCCGGTGACGTCTGTCCCGCCGGCCGTATCCCGCAGGGTCTTCGGGAGCAGCTCCGAGCCGTCCTCGCTGTGCAGGAAGCGGACCAGGCCCTCGGCATCCAACTCGACGGGTCAGAGCGCCGGCCGTCAGCCCCGTCGGAGCCCCGCCCGCGCCGTGAACTGCCGGCCCATCGCCGTCTCACGCTCGCCCCCGGTGAGAAGGCCGAGGTCTCCTTCGAAGCACCGCTCAGCGCTTTGGAGTTCTGGGACGTGGCGCAGGGTCGCCGACGCCTCGAACGGGGCTCGTACTACGTGCCGGCCGGCACGTCCGGCGAGGACAATCCGCCTGCGGACGACCGTCCTCCTCCACGGCGAGCCCCCGGGTGCCCGCGCCCGGTGGTCCGACGCGGCCTGGCGGGCGCCGACTTCGACGAGCAGTCGGGCATCGCGATCGTGGACCGGACGAAGCGGCGGGCGACGCGGTGACGCCGGCGGAGGGCGGAACGGGCGAACTGATGTACCAGCGTGCGACTTCGGCACGGGGGTCACCGCATCACCGCACTGACCGCCCAGCTCGCGGGCGAGGGCCCGCTGGAACTCTCCCTGGACGGCGGTCCGGTCCTGGCGTCGCTCATCCTCGACACCCCCACGGCCGACGCCTACACCACCGTGGTCGCCGGCCTCGTCACCGAGGGCGTGCACGACGTCCGCCTCGGACTGCGCGGTCCGCTACGGCTCGCGCACGTCGGCTGGTGCCGGGCCCCTTCGACACGGCAGCGGCTCCCGTTGCAGGTGTGGCGGCTGCTTTCGACACTAGAAGTGAGCAGAAAAATCCTCTGACTTCTGGTTGAAAGGGGAACAGACATGGCTGACTCAGCGAACAGGAGAGTGAGACCGCTCAATGTCGTGCTGCGTCCCGAGTCGCCGGTCTCCCAGGCCTACGCGAGGGAGCAGGCACCTGCGACGGTCACGACGGAGGCGGTGACGTCCGAGGGATTCCGCGAGATCCCGGCGTGGGACCTGACGGACCACGGCGGCAGGAAGATCACGGACCTCGTCTTCGTCAACCGCTACCTCGGCGGGCAGGACGCCTGGGACACGGACGACATCAAGGAGATCGATGCAGCGCTCGAGGCCGCGATGACGGACCCCCGGCTGCAATCGGTGATCGCCCAGTACTACCCGGGCGAGATCTCGTCCAGAATGCTGGACTCCGACGTGCTGGCGGAACCGGCGCCGAAGAGGTTCTTCAAGGACCAGGCGGAGAAACTCGCCGCACGGCTGTTCCAGGACGGGGCGCTCGGTGACAGCGACCCCGGCGAGAGCGTCATCAGCCTCATGCTTCCGCGCGGCGTCGTCCTCGTCGACGGGTTCTCACCGCAGTTCCGGCCTCCGGCCGGCGAGGAAGAGGAACACGAACGCCGCCAGCAGGCGCTGATCAAACTCGATGACGACGCCGACTCCGACTCGGAGAACGGACTCGCCGGTTTCCACGGGTCGGTGCACCTGAGGCACAACGGCCGGAACGTCACGGTCTACTACGCGGTCGGGGTCTTCTCCCAGGTGGTCAACGGAGTGAGGAACGGCATACCGGTGTTCAACGGACCGGACGCCTGGAAGAACGTGGTGGCCACCTTCTACCACGAGCTCAACGAAGCGCGGACCGACCCCGATGTCGAGGACGCCGCCCGGTCGAACGACTTCTCGAAGCTCGGGTGGTACTCCCTGGACGGCCGGGGTGAGATCGGAGATCTCCCCATCAACGAACTCGAGGCCCAAGGCCGCGACATCAAGACGGTCTTCAAGGAGGTGCCCCTCACTGACGGGGCCGGCAAGGTTCCGGTCCAGCTCCAGTGGTCGAACGCGGTACACGCTCCCGCCTCATCACTGTGAAGGGGACGGCGGCCCGGGTGGGCACCCGAGCCGCCGTCGGCCGAGCAACCGTCAGCAGGCAGTCATTTCACGGCAGTCGCACATCAGCCGTGGTGGGCCGCCTTCGCCAGGGCCGGCACGAAGCGCAGGGCGTCCAGCGCGGCGGCCGGCGCCACGAGGTCGGGGCCGTGGATGTTGCTGCGAAAGGGGTGTGGTCCGGCGGCCAAGCGGCTTCCGGTGAACAGGGGTTCTTGGGTCTCTGGCCACCAGGGATGGGCGGAATCCCAGCGGGCCCGGCCGCTGTCGACCTCGCCGAGGGTCCACTGATCACCCTCGCGTAGCATGACCGGGCCCGGCATGCCGTGACAGAACACGACCGCGATCTGCCGGGCTGCCCGGGTACGCACCTGGGTGGAGTCCGGAGCCAGGAAACCGATGTCGGTGATGACCTCCACCCGCTCGATCCGGGCGAACCCTTCGCCGTCCGGCACGCCGTCGACGACCATCCGTTCCGAGGCGATCTGGAGGTAGTCCCCCGGGCGAAGCGCGGTACTCACGTGCGGAACGGTCATTCCCTACCCCCGGTGCGCCGCCTCACAGTGCGGCGGTCTGTGATCTCCTCGTGTATACCGCACCGGACCAACATCTCCTGCCCGGCCTCGCGAGAGGACGGTGCTGTCAGTGCCCGTTGATAACGTGCTTCGTCCAGTCGCGGAGAGTTCATGAAGGGACGGAGTACGTGCGGAATGTGACGTGCCATCAGGTTTCCGAGGACCGGTTGGCCGAGGCGCTCGACGACATCGACGGGCGGGCCTACACGCGGTGGCACTCGCTGCGGTACGGCAGCATCTCGCCGGCCCTGATCCGGGCCATGGCGGACGAGCTTCTCGACCATGTCGCCGCGCGAACGGTGACGGAGCCGGGGCTCGACGCCGCGGCCGGCACGGTCGCCGTCACCGCCGCGGAGTGTGTGCACGGGGTGCTGAGCGTCATGTGCTTCCCGAGCGGGGACCAGGAGATCCGGTTCCCCCTTGTCGGGGAGCGGATCAGCACGGACCCGGACGACGACGAGTTCGGGGACGGGCCCATCACCTTCCGGGATGTCGTCCAGGAGGCGCCCACCGCGCGGACCTGGCTCGACATGTTCGAGATGTGTGTCGTCAGCGGGCATGTGTGGGACTGGGAGCGGGTCACCGGGCTGCTGCTGCGCGGCGACTACGCGCCCGCCATCCGTGACGGCGTGCCCTACAACCGCTACACCTCCGTCTCCGACCCCGCCGACCTCGCCGCCATGGACGCCCTGTGCCCCTATCTCACCGAGGCGGCCGGGCATCTGCCCCGCGACTGGCCGACGGTTCCGCTGCGCAAGCCGGACGCCGGGGAGCGCGCGGAGGCCGCCCGGCGGCTCGACGAGGTCGGCGACGCGCTGAGCGCGGACCAGCGGCTGCTCCGCGTACTCCTCGACGACGACCAGCACGCCTTCGAGGACGCCCTCGTCGCCCGGCTGGTCGCGTACCGGGAGAGCGTCGAGGCCGATGCCGGTGATCCCGCGCCCCGGTCCCTCCTCCCCCTCGGCACCCTCGCCCTGGCCTGCCTCGCCGTCCAGGTCCATGGGTGGGAACTCGGTGTCCGGTCCGGGTATCTGCCGTACGGTCTGCTGGGGTCGCCGGACGCGCCGCGCCGGGCGGCGGAGGGGAACCGGAACAACTTGGGCTGCTGGGCCGCCAAGTAGGCCACCCGGGGTGAGGAAGTCGGCCTGGCCCGACATCCAGGACATCGTGGAGACGGACTCGTCCCCACCGAGGCAGCGCGTACGCCTGTGCGATACCAAAGGGTGCGCTGAGATCTTGGTATAGGACCCATCTCGCAGCTCGCCGAGCGCTGGGGTGTACCGGTGACCACGCTGCGTTTCTGCGAGGACGCCGGTCTGCTCCGGGCCGAACGGACCCGGCCGGATATCGCCTGTGTGGGGAGGACGGCCTCGGCTCTCTCGCCTCCGCCGCGCGAACGCCAACTGCCCGGGTGCTACAGCTTCCGCGCCTCCATCCCCGCAGTCGGCCTGCGCCCTTTGCTTGACCCGGGCGATACCGACAACACGGCTGCGGAGGGTGACCTGTAGCCGACGCATCCCGCCCGCGGGACGGGACAGGCGGCGTCGCCGCAGGTCAGATATATGTATTTTGTTCACATTTACTCCGGAGTGGTGAGCAATCTGGATCCGGCCGCGCGGCCGGGCGGCACCTACCAGGAAAGGAGTGCGATGGGGAACGGGCACAGCCAGGGCGAGGACTGGCTGGACCTGGCGGATGCGATCACGCTGCTGCGTGACCAGATCGCCGAGGCCCAGTTTCGGATCGCCAGCCCAAACGGAACGGACGCCCGGCACCAGGGGGTGTTGTTCACCCTTGGGGAGATCACGCTGGACCTCGGCATGGAGCTGGCCCACACGCGCGGAATCAACGGCGGGTTGCGCTTCAGCGTCGTCGGCATCGGCGGCAAGAAAGAGACCGCAGACAAGGCGACCCACACGGTCACCGTGCGGTTGAAGCCACACCAACCCGGCGGTCGCGATGTCGAGGTCAGCGACAAGGAGTAACACCCAGGCCCAGTAGAGACACGGCAGGCGGGGACGAGGAAGAGGAGGGCATGGGTGGAGTTCGACCGCCGGGTGCAGATTCGTACACGAAGGCCAGGGACGGATGAGCGAGGGTTCGGTTCGGGCTACTTGGTAGCGCCGCGCCTTGTGCTGACCGCCGCCCACATCCTGGGTGAGGTGTCGGACCCCGGACCAGTCAGGGTGAGCGTGTCGCTGCCGGATGCGCGGGAGAGGGAGTATCCCGCGACCGTGCGCTGGCGGCGCAGGGACGAGCAGGTGGATGCCGCGCTGGTCGAGGTCGACAACGCCCACGGCTGGCAGGCACCCGAATCGCTAAGCGATCTGTTCACCCGACCGCCGCAGCGGTGGGGCCACCTGATCGGCACCCGCCCACACCCGGTCGCCCTCGCCGGCTTCCCCCGCATGCAGAAAGACGCCGATGGCGGCCGCCGTCTGGACGAGCAGCTCACTGGACACATCACCCCGGGCACCGGCACACTCGCCGGCCGCTACGAGATCTCCAGCACCGGCCCCACCGTCCCCGTCGACCTGCCTGAGGGGTCCGGCGGCAGCCGGTGGTCGGGGATGTCCGGCGCCGTCGTGCTCAGCGATACCCCCTTCGGCGGCTCTCTGCTGTGCGGCGTCACCCGCCGTGATCGGCAAGCCACCGGCGGCACCCGCCTGACCGCCACCCCCGCCGCCCTCCTCCTCGCCGACCGCGCCTTCCGCGCGTTGGTCACCGAGCACTGCGGCTGGGAACCCCTCCTCGAACCGGCGGAACCAGCTCATCTGCTCGCCCCCGCCGCAGTTGAACGCGACCTGCACTCGCCGGCCGCGCTACTGCGCGCCGAAACTGAAGCCGTCGCCTTCCACGGCCGCGAGCACGAACTGGCCGACCTCCGCACCTGGTGCGAAAGCGGCCCGGCAGCCCTGTTGGTACGCGTGGTGACCGGACCCGGCGGCCAGGGCAAGACCCGCCTCGCCCGCCATCTCACCCACACCATCAGCCAGGAAGGCTGGGTTACCGGGCACCTGCGCTCCGACCTCACCGACGACGACAGCACCGACTTCAGCCCTCTGGCCACCGCCCTGCCCCTGCTGCTCGTCGTCGACTACGCCGAGACCCGCCCCCGCCTGCTCCGCCGACTGGTCACTCACCTGGACTCACGGCACCCGGTACGGCTGCTGCTGCTCGCCCGCTCCGACGGCGAATGGCGCACCGACGCGCTCAACGCTACGCCGCGCACCCGCCGCTTGCTCAAAGCAGCACCGGTCACCGAACTCGCCCCGCTCCTGCCCCGCTGCCAGGTGGCACAGGACCGCACCACGGCCTTCACTGACACCGCGCGAGACCTCGCCCGCTTGCTGCCGCGCGTGCCCAGCCTGCCTGAGTACGACTGGGAAGCCCTCGCCGCCACGCGTCAGCCCCACAACGACCTGAGCGATCTCCGTTACAACAACGTCCTCACGCTGCAGCTGGCCGCCCTGCTACAGCATGGCCCCGCTCCCGTCACCACCACCCCTGACGCCCCGGCCGAGGAGATCCTCCTGGAGCACGAGGAACGCTTCTGGGAGGACAGCGCCCGCGCCCCCGCCTTCAAACTGGACCTTGCCACAACCACCCTGGCCAGTGCGGTCGCGGTTGCCGTCCTGTGCGGGGCCGCCAGTAAAGCCAGCGGCGGACTGCCTGCGCGTCGTTCTGACGTCCGAGATCGTCGAGCAACTGCGCCTGCAGGCTCAGCACAGCATGGAGTTGCTGAAGCGCGGAGGGCATCACGGAAATGTGGTTCCGGTAGAGCTCCACTGCTTCCCCAGTGGCATGCAGGGCTCTGGAAAGGTCATTCCCCATCGCCAGAAGCACGGCCACGACAAATAGCGAGTGGGCGAGATTGGATTCGTGGGCGGCCGGATTGTCCGCCGCCAGGCGCCGTCGAATCCCCACCGCCTCCTGCTCAGCGCTCAGGGCCTCCGTGTGCCGACCCACCTCCGACAGCCGGTTGCAGAGGTTGGACAGCGCGGTGGCGAGGTCGGGTTCGTAGGCAGCTGGATTGTGCGCCGCCAGCCGACGGTAGATGGTGACCGCCTGTTCAGTGGCGGTCACGGCCTCCGTGTGCTGCCTAACCGCCGACAGCCGACTGCCCAGATTGGCCAGATTGGCCAGCGAGCGGGCGAGGTCGGGTTCGTGGGCGGCCGGATTGTCCGCCGCCAGCCGCCGCCAGATCTCCACCGCCTGCTCGGTGGTGCTCAGGGCCTCCGTGTGCCGACCGACCACCGACAACCAGATGCCGAGGTTGGTCAGCCCGGATGCGAGGTCGGGTTCGTGGGCGGCCGGATTGTCCGCCGCCAGGCGCCGCCAGATCTCCACCGCCTGCTCGGTGGCGGTAAGAACTCCTATCAAAGTGAGAGTTTCTTCAGTCGGCGCCAGCAGATGATGCCGCAGGCCAGGCTGAGGAAGGCTTCGTGGATGTCGTCGCGGATCTCCCAGCGGATGCGTAACCGGCGGAACCAGTGCAGCAGCGCGAAGCTCTGCTCGACGACCCACCGGTGGACGCCCAGACCTGAACCGTGGTCGGTGCCGCGACGGGCGATGACGAGGGTGATCCCAAGGGCCCGGACCTGCTTGCGGTACTTGTCGTGGTCGTAGCCGCGGTCGGCGTAGAGCGCGACCGGTCGCTGTCGGGGCCGCCCTCGTCGGCCGCGTACGGGCGGGACGGCCTGGACCAGGGGGACGAGCTGGGTGACGTCGTTGCGGTTTCCGCCGGTCAGCGATACCGCCAGCGGGATGCCGTGCCCTTCGGTGATCAGATGGTGCTTGGAGCCCGGTCGGGCACGGTCGACCGGGCTCGGCCCGGTTTTGGGCCGCCCTTGAGCGCCCTGACGTGCGAGCCGTCGATCACCGCCCTCGACCAGTCCAGCGCGCCGGCGGCGTTCAGTTCAGCCAGGAGCGACTCGTGCAGACGCTGCCAGACACCCGCGTCGTTCCAGTCACGCAGGCGCCGCCAGCAGGTCATGCCGGAACCGAAGCCCAGCTCCTGCGGCAGGAACTCCCACGGAATGCCGGTGTACAGCACGAACAGGATGCCCGACAGCACCTTCCGGTTGTCCAGACGCTTGCGCCCGGGGTGATCCGTGCGGCGCGGCACGACCGGCAGCAACGGCTCGATCCGCGCCCACAGCTCATCGGACACGATCCACGGCAGCTGCTCACCCCTTCTCATGTGCAGGCTAACAACCCATCAGGCCCCAACATTCCAAGGCAAGTTGCAGCATTCTGTTAGGAGTTCTAAGGGCCTCCGTGTGCCGACCCACCTGCAACAGCCGGCCGCCGAAGTTGGTCAGCGCGCTGGCGAGGTCGGGTTCGTTGGCAGCTGGATCGTCCGCAGCCAGGGGCTGGAGGGCCCTGACGAGGCCTGCAGTGAGCCCCAGTTGGAGGGGAACGACGATGTGGGAGCTGTCGGAGAGCGCCGTTGTGGCGGTCCGGACGGCTTCGTAAGCAAGGGGGGTGAACCGTTCCGGGTTCGGTAGAGACTCGATTCCATGAAAGGATCGAGTCATGGCACGCCCTTCCTCCTACCCAGCTGAGCTGCGCAAACGAGCGGTCCGCATGGTCGCCGAAGTCCGCGGTGACCATCCGAACGAGTCGGCTGCGCTGCGGGCGGTCGCCCAGAAGCTCGGCATCGGCTCCGCCGAGACGCTGCGGAACTGGGTCAGGCGGGACGAGATCGACTCCGGGCAGCGTCCGGGGACGACCACGGAGGAGTCCGCGGCGATGAAAGCGCTGAAGAAGGAGAACGCCGAGCTCAAGCGGGCCAACGAGATCCTGAAGGCCGCGGCGTCTTTCTTCGCGGCCGAGCTCGACCGGCCACGCACACGCTCGTAGCGTTCATCGACGAGTACAAGGACCGCTTCGGCGGCGTCGAGCCGATCTGCCGCGTGCTGACCGCACACGACTGCAAGATCGCCCCCTCCACCTACTACGCCCACCACAAACGCCGGGCCAGGCCAGCGGCTCGCACCCTGCGCGACGCCGAGCTGAAAGCCCTGATCATCCAGGCGTACGAGGCCAACTACCGTGTCTACGGCGCGCGGAAGATCTGGCGGCACCTGAACCGCCGGGACGTCGCGGTGGCCCGTTGCACCGTCGAACGCCTCATGCGCGACCTCGGCATCAGCGGCGCGGTCCGCGGCAAGAAGGTGATCACCACGATTCCCGACGCAAGCGCGGAACGAGCCCCGGACCTGGTGGACCGTGACTTCGTCGCCCCGAGCCCGAACCGCTGCTGGGTCGCCGACTTCACCCACGTCAACACATTCGCCGGCGTCGTCTACGTCGCCTTCGTCGTGGACACTTTCTCCCGCCGCATCGTCGGCTGGTCCGCGGCCACTTCGAAGGAGACCCGGCTCGTCCTGGACGCCCTCGAGATGGCCCTGTGGCAACGCGACCGCGACCAACACCCTTACGAAGAAGGCGAGTTGATACACCACAGCGACGCCGGGTCGCAATACACGTCATTCGCGCTCGCCGAACACCTCGAGCGGGCAGGCATCGCCGCGTCCATCGGATCGGTCGGCGACGCCTACGACTGTCAGTCTTTTCGCACCGGATCCCGCAAGGATCGGGTAGCCCCGGCTGAGGCGGTCTGACTCTTGCTTACGACCGACCCCGTGAGTGT
>NZ_JBIVBS010000022.1:0-140728 GCF_044746205.1 Streptomyces sp. NPDC086549
ACGGCTCCAGCCGTTTGGCGCGCCAGAAGTTCGCCATGCCCAGCACCACACCCCGGGCCCGGATCGGAGCGGCGATGAGCGAGTGAATGCCGTAGCCGAGGATGTCTCTGGCCCGCTGCGGGTCCTGCGCCTGCCAGCCCATCGACGCCGAGAGATCGGTCACGAGCTCGGAGCGCCCGCTGCCGTAACCGCGCGCCTGGGGCGTCGTCGGCACGAAATCGATCAGCTCGCCCTTCTCGTACAACGGGTGGTCCTCTCGGATCCCGGAGAAGGCGACACGCCGCATGCCGGTCGCCGTGGGACCCGGCTCCTCCCCGTGCAGCACCCCGTCCGCCAGATCCACCGTCACGAAGTCCGCAAGCCGCGGAACAGCCACCTGCGCCAGCTGATCCGCCGTGCGCACCACATCCAGCGTCGTCCCGATGCCCAGCCCCGCGTCGTACAGCAGCTTCAGCCGCTCCCGCGCCAGCTCCGCCCGGCCCGACACCGCCTGCAGTTCGGTCGAGTCACGCAGCGTCGTCACCGTGGCCCCGCCGCCCCCGGGGTCCGTCGGCCGCTGATTCACCGCCAGCAGCCGCTCCCCGGCGGCGTGCACCTCATCGGTGGCCTCACGGCCGGAGACGAGCAGTGCCACCGTCTCGGTTTCCAGGCTCGACAGTTCCCACACCGGCCGTCCCTCGGCGTCGGGCGGCAGCTCCAGCAGCCGTCTCGCCTCGTCGTTCGCCAGCAGCAGCCGACCGTCCTCACTGACGATCAGCACCCCTTCCCGTACGGAGTGCAGCACCGTGTCGTGGTGGGCGTACATCCGGGTCATCTCGGCCGGGGCGAGGCTGTGGGTCTGGCGTCGCAGCCGTCTGCCGACCAGCGCCGTTCCGCCGGTCGCCACCAGGAGCGCTCCGGCCCCGGCGGTCAGGATGATCGGCAGCTGCCGGTTCACCTCGCTGGTCACGTTCTTGACCTTCAGGCCCGCCGAGACCAGGGCGGTCACCTTGCCGTCGGTGCCGTAGATGGGCACGGTGGCCTGCACCTCGTGGCCCAGCGGACCGTGGACGCTCTCTGTATAGACCTTTCCGGCCAGCGACGGCTCGATCGTGCCGACGAAGCGCTTCCCGATCCGGTCCGGCAGGGGATGGGTGTAGCGGATTCCCTTGGTGTCCATGACCACGATGAAGTCGACGCCCGCGGATCTGCGCCCCGCCTCGGTGAGCGGCTGCAGCACCTTCGACGGCTCGGGGAGCTTCAGCGCCTCCTGGATGCCCGGAGCGTGCGCGAAGGTCTGCGCGACGGCTATGGACCGGCGCTTGGCCTCGGAGCTGGTGTCCCGTTCCGACTGCAGGACGAGGGCGAAGACGGCACAGACCACGAGCAGCACGACCAGCGCCACCTGGAGCACGAAGACCTGCCCGGCAACACTTCGCGGGCTCTTGCCGGTGAGCGAGCGCCATGAGAAGCGTCGAAACCGGGCGAATCTGTCCGCCATGCGACATTTGTAGCACCGGTAATTCCTGGTGGCTATGGCCTGCTTCAACCTGATGCAAGTTGGGGACCGCGTCGTCACTCCCGGTTCACCCCAGGTCCCCGCCCTTGGGCACCGGGCGTTTACAGCTGTCGCGGTCCGCGCTAACTTCGCAGGAGAGTGGGGTGGGAGCGCTCCCATTCGGTGGACCGGAACCCGCCGTGCGGGCCAGCTCCCGCCCCATGTGCCGATCGGCGCACCCCCGCACATCTTCCGCCTGACCGTCCGACCGCAGAGGGGCAAGTGTCATGCCCATGGCAATCCTTAGGTGTCCGCGATTACCGCGCTCCACCCCTCGCAATGCCTTCTTCCTGATCTTCCTGGCCCTGCTCACCACCGTCCCGGCCCTGGGGCTGATCCTCGCCACCGGCACCCGTGCCGAGGCCCACGGCACTCCCATGAAGCCGGGCAGCCGTACCTTCCTGTGCTGGCAGGACGGGCTCACCGACACCGGGGAGATCAAGCCCGTCAACCCCGCCTGCAAGGCGGCCCAGCAGGTCAGCGGCACCACGCCGTTCTACAACTGGTTCTCGGTGCTCCGCTCGGACGGTGCCGGCCGCACCCGCGGCTTCGTGCCCGACGGCGAGCTGTGCAGTGGCGGCAACCCCAACTTCACGGGGTTCGACCTGCCGCGCAGTGACTGGTCGGTCACCCACCTCACCTCGGGTGCGACCGTCGACTTCTCCTACAACGCCTGGGCGGCGCACCCGGGCTGGTTCTACGTCTACATCACCAAGGACGGCTTCGACCCGACCAAGACGCTCACCTGGAACGACATGGAGGACCAGCCGTTCCTCACGGTCGACCACCCGCCGCTCAACGGCACCCCGGGCACGGTCGAGGCCGACTACTCCTGGACCGGCACGCTCCCGGCCAACAAGTCGGGGCGCCACATCATCTACATGGTCTGGCAGCGCTCGGACAGCACTGAGACGTTCTACTCCTGCTCCGACGTGGTCTTCGACGGCGGCAACGGCGAGGTGACCGGCATCCATGACCCGGGCAACCCCACCGAGCCCCCGCCGGGCACCTGCACGGCGACCCGGAGGACGACGAACAGCTGGCCCGGCGGCTACCAGTCCGAGGTGACCGTGACCAACAGCGGCGACGTGCCGATGCTCGGCTGGATGGTCGACTGGACGCTGCCGGGCGGTCAGTCGGTGGCCAGCCTGTGGAACGGCAATGCCACGTACAGCGGGCAGGACATGATGGTCCACAACGCCGACTGGAACGGCTCGCTGAGTCCGGGGCAGAGCACGACGTTCGGGTACGTCGTCCAGGGCTCCGGCGGTGACAGCGCGACGACCCTGGCCTGTCAGGTCGGTTGATCCGCTCTGGGCGGACCCGGTGGCGGTGCACACCGGGTCCGCGAGCCGGGCGGCGAGGGGGGTTCGGTCCGCCCGGAGGTGGCTCCCCCGCTCGACCGGGACAGTGAGCTCGGGAGAGCGTGGCTTGTGTCGGCACCGTGATGGCGACAACGTTGTCTCGGTGGTCTGTACATGACTTTACCGTCCCAACGGACAACGATGTCAAGGGACTTCGGTTCACCCAACAGGGTGGTCCCGGCGCGCGTCGGCGCTGGTGCACGCGGTCTTCCGTGGTACGGCTGGCGCACGCTACTGTCCCTGCGGCTTGTGCGACCCGTGATGCGCGACCCGTCCGAAGGAGGAGGGCCGCGCCATGCGTTTCCGTCCCATGTCCCTGCTGCTCGCCGCGGTACTCGCGGCCGGCGGATCCCCCGCCCTCGCGGCGACCGCCGCACCCCCCGATCTCGTCAGGGATGCCACCGCCTACGTCGACCCGCTGATCGGCACCAGGAACGGCGGCGACACCTTCCCGGGCGCCGTCGTGCCGTTCGGCATGCTCTCCTGGAGCCCGGAGAACACCAGAGGCGACGCCGGCCGGACCGCCGCACCCGGCGGCTACCAGTACGACGCCACGCGCATCCGCGGTTTCAGCCTCACCCACATGTCCGGCACGGGCTGTGCGGGCGGCAGCGGCGACATCCCGTTCTTCCCGTACGCGGGCGAGGTCACCTCGTCCCCCGCAAGGGACACCAAGGACGCCGTCTACGCCTCCGACTTCGGCCATGCCGACGAGACCGCCGAACCCGGCCACTACAAGGTGGGCCTCGCCTCCGGCGTCACGGCCGACCTCACCGCGACCGCACGCACCGGCTCGGCCCGTTTCACCTTCCCCGACGACAAGCCCGCCTCGCTGCTCGTCCGCACCGCCAACTCCGAGGCGGGGTCCACGGATTCGTCGATCACCATCGACCCGGACACCCGCACCGTCTCCGGCTCCGTCACCTCGGGCGACTTCTGCGGCTACCTCGATCCCGAGGGCCAACGCGCCTACTACACCCTCTACTTCACCGCCCGCTTCGACCGCGCCTTCAAGGCCACCGGCACCTGGGAGGACGACAGGCTGAACCCGGGGGCGACGTCCGCCTCCGGCGGGACCGGCGGCTTCTCCCACGGCGGGCGGCCCGTCGCGGGCAAGGGCGCGGGCGGGTACGTCGAGTTCGCGCCCGGCACCGGTCCGGTGAACGTCAAGGTCGGCATCTCGTACGTGAGCCGGGCGGGCGCCGAGGCGAACCTCGCGGCCGAGAACCCGTCGTACCGCTCCTTCGACGCGGTGCGGAACGCGGCCCGGGCGGCCTGGCGCGACCGCCTGGACGCCGTCCGCGTCGGCGGCGGCACGGACGCCGACCGCACCACCTTCTACACCGCCCTCTACCACTCCCTCCTGCACCCGAACGTCATCAGCGACGCCGACGGCCGGTACCGGGGCAGCGACGACGAGGTGCACCGGGTCGGCTTCGGCCACCGGGCCCAGTACGGCACCTTCTCCGGCTGGGACGTCTACCGCGACCAGGTGCAGCTGCTCACCCTGCTCGACCCGCGCACCGGCTCGGACGTCGCACAGTCGCTGTACGAACTCGCCCGGCAGAACGGCGGGGTCTGGGACCGGTGGCTGCACGGCGCGAGCGGCACGCACGTCATGAACGGCGACCCCTCGCCCACCGCGCTCGCCGGAATCCGGGCCTTCGGCGGCACGGACTTCGACCTGCGCGGCGCGCTGGACTCGCTGGTCGGGGCGGCCACGGTACCGACGGAGCAGGACCTGTCGGCGGCGGGCAAGCCGGTGCTGTCGGTCGGCCAACGCCCGTCCCTGGACAAGTACCTGGCGCACCACTACATGCCGTCCGTGTCCAATGCCTGGAGCGGCGCCGCCGAGACCCTGGAGATGTCCACCGCCGACTTCTCGCTCTCCCAACTGGCCACTGCGGCAGGGGAGAAGGGCACGGCGGCTGCCTTCGCCCGCCGGGCCCAGTGGTGGCAGAACAACTTCGACATCGCCGCCGATCCCAGCGGCGGCTACATCGCCGACCGCAAGGCCGACGGCAGCTGGGTCACCGGCTTCGCACCCGACACCGGCAGCGGGTTCGTGGAGGGCACGGCCGCCCAGTACACCTGGATGGTCCAGCACAACCCGGCGGGCCTGTTCGCGGCGATGGGCGGTACCGGCAAGGCCCTCGCCCGGCTCGACGACTTCTTCCACAACGCGGACGGAAGCTGGGCGTTCACCGGCAGCGGGGGCGCCAAGTCCGAACTGGACAACGAGCCGTCGGTGAACGTCCCCTACCTGTACGACTACGCGGGCGCCCCGTACAAGGCGCAGGAGACGGTCCGGGCGGCGATGCGGCAGCTCTGGTCGACGCGGCCCGGCGGCATCCCCGGCAACGACGACCTCGGCGCCATGTCGTCCTGGTACGTCTTCTCCACGCTCGGCATGTACCCCCAGGTGCCGTCACGTGCCGAACTCGTCCTCGCCTCACCGCTGTTCGAGCGGATCGAGATCGACCGCCCGCACGGCAACGAGATCTCCATCCGTGCGACGGGGGCGGCCGCCGACGCACCCTACGTCCAGTCCCTGAAGGTCAACGGCCTCACCAGCGACCGGCCTTGGCTCCCGGCCTCCTTCGTACGGGACGGCGGCCGGCTGGACTACACGCTGTCCGGCACCCCGAACCGCGCCTGGGGCACATCCGCCCCGCCGCCGTCCTTCCGGGAGGGCGAGCAGCCGTACCAGATCGGCGTCGGCCCGACCGCGGCCACGGTCGCGCCCGGCGCCGGCACGAAGGTCGGCATCCGCGCCCTGTCGCTGAACGGCGGCACGGGCCCCGAGGTCCGCTTCCACGTCGAGACCCCGGACGGCATCACGGCCACGCCCACCGAGGGCACCGTGACCGACGGCTCGCAGGAGATCACCCTCTCCGCCGCCGACGACATCCACCAGGGGTTCTACGACGTCAAGGTCACCGTGACCTCGGACGACACCTCGTACGAGCAGCCGGTCGCCCTGACCGTGGCCGCCCCCGGCACCCTCCTCGCCGCCTACAACGACACCGGCATCTCGGACGACGCCGGCGACCACGCCGAGGCCGACTACGACGGCGGCGGCTGGAGCTACTCCCGCCAGGCCCTCGCGGCGGCGGGCCTGACCCCGGGCACGCAGGGCACCGTCGACGGCCTCACCTTCACCTGGCCCGGCTCGCCCTCCGGCCGCCCGGACAACGCCTCCTCGGCCGGCCAGACCATCGAGCCGACCGCCCCGGCGAGCAGGCTGTCCTTCATCGGCAGCGGGGTCAACGGCAACCAGCAGACCCGGGCGACCGTCACCTACACCGACGGCACCACCGACACGATCGACCTCTCCTTCACCGACTGGACCGTCGGCGGAGGCGGCGGCACCGTCCAGTACGGCAACGAGGTCGTCGCCAGGAGCGCGTACCGCAACGTCGCCGGCGCGGACAAGGACCCGGTGGCGGCCTACGTCTTCGCGACCAGGCCGTTCGAAGCACCGGCCGGGAAGACCATCAGGAGCGTGAAGCTCCCGGTGAACAGGGACCTGCACGTGTTCACCCTCGCGACCGGCTGAGCGGGGACAGCAGAACAGAGGGGGCGGGCCCGGCCGGGCCCGCCCCCTTCCCGCCCCGCGGGTCAGGCGAGCAGTTCCACCTCCGCCAGCGTCGACTCGGAGTCGAGGACCAGCCGGTACTTCGCGTACGAGCCCGGCGCGGCGACGGTGAACGCCCGCGTCTGCCTGTCCCAGGGGAACGACTCGGCGGAGCGCCGGTCCAGGGTCTGCCAGGTCGTGCCGTCCGTGGAGCCCTGGAGGGTCCAGCCGGTCGGCGCCTTCGTGTGGTCGGCGGACGACGTCAGCGTGTACTGGACCGCCTTGGCTGCGCCGGCCACGGGCAGGTCCACCGAGGTGACCGTCGCGTCCGTCGCCGACGTGTTGTCGAACAGGGCGCCGTCACCGTTCAGCACGTCCGCGCGTGGCGTCGGGACCTTGTCGTCCTGGGTGATGGAGGCCGGGGCCGCGTTCCTGCCCGAACCCCACGCCGAGGGCTTCGAGCCCATGCGGAAGTCCAGCACCCCGCCCTTGGCGAGCAGCGAGTGGGGGAGCGAGGTCGACGTCCAGGGGCGGCCGTTGACTGTCAGACCCTGCACGTACACGTTCTCCGCGCTGTTCCTCGGCGCCCTGATGACCAGGTCCCGGCCGTTCTCCAGATGGACGGTCGCCTTCTTGAACAGCGGGGAACCGATCGCGTACTCGCCGCTGCCCATCACCAGCGGGTAGAAGCCGAGCGAGGAGAAGAGGTACCAGGCCGACTGCTCGCCGTTGTCCTCGTCGCCGTGGTAGCCCTGACCGATCTCGCTGCCCGTGTAGAGGCGGGAGAGCGCCTCACGGACGTACCGCTGTGCCTTCCAGGGCTGGGCGGCCGCGTCGTACATGTAGATCACATGGTGCGCGACCTGGTTGGAGTGGCCGTACATGCCCATCCGCACGTCGCGCGCCTCGGTCATCTCGTGGATGACGCCGCCGTAGGAGCCGACGTGGTCGGGGGAGGCCGTCTCCGGGGTGGAGAAGTACTCGTCGAGCTTGTCGGCCAGGGCGCCCCGCCCGCCGTAGAGGTTGGCGAGTCCGCGGCTGTCCTGCGGGGCGGTGAAGGCGTAGCCCCAGCCGTTGGTCTCCGTGTAGTCGTACCCCCACACACGCGGGTCGTACTTCGACGAGTCCAGGCGCCAGTTCCCCTTGGCGTCCCGGCCCTGGAAGAAGCCCGCCTTGGAGTCGAAGAGGTTCACATAGTCCTGGGCGCGGTTGAGGAAGTACGCGGACTCCTCCTTGTAGTGCTTCTCGCCGGTCTTCCGGTAGAGGACCTCGCCCATCTTCGCGATGCCGTAGTCGTTGACATAGCCCTCCATCGCCCACGACAGGCCCTCGTGGGTGTCGGTGCCGGTGTAGCCGAGGAAGGGCGAGGTGCTCATGCCCTTGCGGCCCACACCCGAGGACGGGGGGACGACGGTGGCGTTCTTCAGGGCCGCGTCGTACGCCGCCTTCGCGTCGAAGTCGACGCCCTTGACGTACGCGTCCGCGAACGCGACGTCCGAGGAGGTGCCCGTCATGAGGTCGGCGTAGCCGGGGGAGGACCAGCGGGAGGTCCAGCCGCCGTCCTTGTACTGCTGCACGAACCCGTCGACCATCTCGCCCGCCTGGCCGGGTGTCAGGAGCGAGTACGCGGGCCAGGTCGTCCGGTAGGTGTCCCAGAAGCCGTTGTTGACGTACACCTTGCCGTCCACGATCTTCGCGCCGGTGTGCGTCGGGGTGTCCGGGCCCGGCATGGGGGAGAAGGGCGAGGCGTACTGGTACGTGCCGCCGACCCTCTCGAAGCCGGAGTTGGGGTACAGGTACAGCCGGTACATCGAGGAGTACAGCGTGGTCAGCTGGTCCGGGGTCGCGCCCTCGATCTCGACCTTGCCGAGCAGCCGGTCCCAGGTCCGCTGCGCCCGTGCCTTCACCGTGTCGAAAGACGTGCCGTCGGGGATCTCCTGGCGCAGGTTGTCCTTCGCCTGGTCGATGCTGATCAGCGAGGTCGCCAGACGCAGGGTGACGGTGCGGTCCGCGCCCGCGTCGAACCGCAGATAGCCCTTGACTCCGGCGGCGCCCCCGTCCGTCACCGGCTTGTCGAACTCCCCGTACACGAACAGCCGGGTCGCGCCCGTCGACAGACCGGACTTCACGTCGGAGTAGCCGGTGACGATCCCGTGGTCCTTGTCGAGGGTGAGGCCCGCCTGCTCGGTGACGTTGTCGAAGAGCACGCTCGCGTCGTCGCCGGGATAGGTGAAGCGCAGCGCGGCGGCGTGGTCGGTCGGGGTCATCTCCGCCGTCAGGCCGTTCTCGAACCGCACGCCGTAGTAGTACGGCCGTGCCGTCTCGTTCTCGTGCCGGAAGGCCAGCGCCCGTGCCGTGCGGCCGGTGTCCGGGGTGCCGGCGGCGGACGGCATCAGCTGGAAGGTCTGCCGGTCACCCATCCAGGGGCTGGGCTCGTGGCTCGCGCTGAACGCCTGGATGGTCGGCAGATTTGCGTCGTTGTTCGCTCGTGCGTACTCGTACAGCCAGCTCAGTGAGGACGCGTTGGTCACCGGCGTCCAGAAGTTGAAGCCGTGCGGCAGGGCGGTCGCCGGGAAGTCGTTGCCGCGCGAGAAGCTGCCGCTGGAGTTGGTGCCGCGGGTGGTCAGCGCGTAGTCCGACAGGTGTGCCTTGGGCTTCTGTGGGGCCACCGTCCTGATCGCCACGTCGTCGATCCAGCCGCGGAACTTCGCCGGACCGGCGGGGGAGTCGTACGCCACCAGGATCCGGTCCACGGTCTTCCCCGCCGCGACCGAGCCGATCCGTGAGGCCACGTTGTTCCACTGGTTGACGTACAGCGCCTTCGACGCGCCCTGGCCCCGCGGTGAGAGCGGGAAGCCGTGCTGGTCGGTCGCGCCCAGGCCGCTCAGATACGTCCCGTCCGTGAAGGCCAGGTCGACGGAGACGTTCGTGGCGTCGTAGTCCAGGTCGCCGTCGGCCATGGAGGGGAAGATCCGGTACGACAGCTGTGTGCCGTGGCCGACCCTCACGTTCACGTCGAAGACCTTGTTGTACGAGTACGCCCGGCCGGTCGCCGTGTGCCGTCCGGCGTACCGCAGGGCCCGGGTGCCGGTGAAGCCGGCGCGGGCCTTCGCGGTCGGCGAGCCGCTCGGGCCGCGGTCGACGAGGGAGAGCATGTCCTGCGGGACCGGGCCGCCGCTGCCGCCCGTGGAGAACTGCACGTCGGCGAGTTGGACGATGCCCGAAGCGCCGTTGTTCCTCGTGATGTCGAGCCGGAAGTGCTGGTACTCGGCCGGTTCGGCGAGATCGTATGATTTCGTCTGGAACCGTTCGGAGAAGGACTCGCCGGAGCGGGTGTCGACGGTCGTCCAGTCCTTGCCGTCCGTGGAGCCCTGGAGGGTCCAGTCCTTCGGGTCGCGCTCGTCGTAGTCGTTGGCCGACGTGAGGGCGTATGTCACCAGCTTGATCGGTTTGTCCAGGTCGAACTCGACCCAGCCGGTGGGCTCGAAGGCCAGCCACTTGGTGTCCGGCTCCCCGTCGACGAGGTTCTCCTTCACCTCGCCCGCGCCCGTGTTCTCGCCGCTCGCCCGCACATCGGTGACGTGGTCGGTGACATTGCCCGGGATGCCGGTACTGTAGCCGCCGTCGACGCCCGAGGCGCGCCTGCTCCCGTCCGGCTCCGTGTCGACCGTGTTCAGCCACTCCGGCGCCGGGTCGTCCGCCTCGAACGAGGATGCGAACTCCCGGTCGGCGACCGGTGCCTTGGCGGGCAGGGCGACCGCGGCCCCCTGCGAGCCCACCGCCATGACGAAGGCGGCCGTCAGGACGGCCGCCGGACCCCATCTGTGCCGAGTTCTCCGCTGCAACAAAACGGGTACCCTCCCTGCGCGTACCGAGGACAACGTTGTCAACTACCTGCGCAGGAACCAGTAGGGAGTCAAGTGGCCGTTGGTGTCAAGGGTGTTGGGTGCGGCATTCGGCGGCCTATGGTGCGGATTTTTCCGGCAGGGCGGCCACAGGCGCCTCATATTTCCGAGAGGTCTCAACTCGGAAAAGACCCATGTCCAACCTTGCGTTCGATCTTGCTCCGTCGGCCGGAAGTGGACTATACCTGTCGGCGTTTCCTGCACGACCCAGCGCTACCCGACCGCGGTGCCGGGAGGATCCGGTTCACCGCCTGAGTCCTGGAGAAGGCGAGGACTTGAGCATGGGATCCACTTCCGCAGCGAACCCCGGTAACGAGGGTGTAGGCCGTCGCGATCTGATCAGGAGGTCCGCGGCACTCGGCCTGCTGACCATTCCCACGGCCGGTTTTCTGTCCGCCTGCGCCAGCGGCGGCGGCGACAACAACTCCAACGACGGCGACCAGGGCAAGACGTCCAAGTCGAACCCCTTCGGCGTGAAGAAGGGCGGCAATCTCGACGTCGTCATCTTCAAGGGCGGGTACGGCGACGACTACGCCAAGGCGTGGGAGTCGGACTACCAGAAGAAGCTCGGCATCACCTCCACCCACACCGGCACCCAGGAGATCACCGGCAAGCTCCAGCCCCGCTTCAACGCCGGCAACCCGCCGGACATCGTGGACGACTCCGGCGCCCAGCAGATCAAGGTCGACGTCCTGTACAAGAACGGCCAGCTGCTCGACCTCGCCTCGGTGCTCGACGCGCCGTCGGTCGACGATCCGAGCAAGAAGGTCCGGGACATGATCATCCCGGGCACCCTGGACGCGGGTATGCAGGAGGGCAAGATCGTCGCCCTGAACTACATCTACACCGTGTGGGGTCTGTGGTACTCCGGCAAGCTCTTCAAGGAGAAGGGCTGGGAGGAGCCCAAGACCTGGGCCGACTTCCTCACCATCTGTCAGGACGCCAAGAAGCAGGGCATCGGCGGCCTGGCCCACCAGGGCAAGTACCCGTACTACATCAACGTCGCCATCATGGACCTGATCGCCAAGACGGGCGGTCTGGACGCGATGAAGGCGATCGACAACCTCGACCCCAAGGCGTTCGTCGGCTCGGACGCGGCCAAGGCCGGTGTCGAGGCGATCTACGAGGTCGTCGAGAAGGGCCTGCTGATGCCCGGCACCAACGGCCTCACCCACACCGAGTCGCAGACCCGCTGGAACCAGTACAAGGCCGCCTTCATCACCTGCGGTTCCTGGCTGGAGAACGAGCAGCTCAAGCAGACCCCGGCGGACTTCGACATGAAGTTCATGCCGATGCCGCTGGTGCCCGGCAGCAAGCTGCCGTTCGAGGCGATCCGGGCCGGCTCCGGCGAACCCTTCATCATCCCGGCGAAGGCGAAGAACCTGGCCGGGGCGAAGGAGTTCATGCGGCGCATGCTCTCCAAGGAGTGGTCGACGCTGTTCGCCAAGGAGGCCAACTCGCTCACCATCCTCAAGGACGGCGTCGACCCCAGCGTCAAGCTCCGGCCGGGCACCCAGTCCACCGTCGAGGCGTCCAAGGCGGCCGGTGACAACACCTTCCGCTACCTGTACCCCGAGTGGTACAGCGAGATGGACACGGCCATCCAGAACGCGTCCAACGAACTGATGGCCAAGCGCATCCAGCCGAAGGAGTGGCTGAAGCGGTGCCAGGCCGCGGTCGACAAGCAGGCCAAGGACCCGGCTTCCAAGAAGAACCACCGGGACTGACCGCAACGCCGTATCCCGGGCCGGAGAACTCCGGCCCGGGGGAGGGACACCAGGGGCAGGAACGCCAATGCGCAAAGGGCAGTACAGGTTCGTCGCGGGATTTCTCTTCGTGCCCGTGGCGCTTTATCTGATCTTCGTGATCTGGCCGTACCTCCAGACGTTCGGCTATTCGCTGACCGACTGGAAGGGCCAGTCGCAGACCTTCAAGTTCGTCGGACTGGACAACTACAAGGCGCTGTTCCAGGACGACGTCTTCATGCAGGCCATCTGGCACAACATCCTGTTCCTGATCTTCATCCCGGTGATCACCATTCTGCTCGCCCTGTTCTTCGCGTTCATGGTGAACGCGGGCGGACGCAGCAGGGCGGGCGGAGTGCAGGGTGTCGCTGGATCCAAGTTCTACAAAATTGTCTACTTCTTCCCGCAGGTGCTGTCGCTGGCGATCGTCGCGGTGCTGTTCAACGCGGTGTACCGCAGCGACGGCGGCGGCCTCCTCAACGGCTTCCTGATCAAACTCGGACTGGTCGACGCCGACAATCCGGTGGAATGGCTGAACGAGCCCAACATGGTGCTGTGGGCGCTGATGGCGGCCGTCGTCTGGCACGGCGTCGGCTTCTATCTGGTGCTGTTCTCGGCCGCCATGCAGTCCATCCCCAGGGACATCTACGAGGCCGCCCTGATCGACGGCGCGGGCCGCAACCAGTCCTTCTTCCGCATCACCCTGCCCCTGCTGTGGGACACGGTGCAGACCGCCTGGGTCTATCTGGGCATCGTCGCGATGGACATGTTCGTCCTGGTCTCCTCCATGACCCAGAACATGGGCGCGTACGGCGGCGGCCCCGACCACCACAGCGACGTGATGTCGACGGTGATGATGCGCAACTTCGAATACTTCGGGAAGAGCGGCTACGCCTGCGCCATGGGCGTGGTCATGCTGGTGCTCACCCTGGTCCTGTCCGTGGTCATGCTGCGCGCCACCCGCCGCGAGCGCGTCGAGTTCTGAGCGGGAGATACGACGACATGAGCGCACCTCTCAAGGAATCCGTGGCGGTCCCCGCCGAGCGGCCCGCCGACAAGCTGCCCGCCCGCGCCGGCGACCGGCGCGGCGAGGGCATCGCCCTGAACGTGTTCTCGCACGGCTTCCTCGCCCTGTGGGCCCTGCTGATCGTGCTGCCACTGCTGTGGCTGGTGCTCAGCTCCTTCAAGACGGACGCCCAGATCGGCGGCTCGGCGTTCGGCTGGCCGCACAACTGGTCCTTCGACGTCTTCCGCCGTGCCTGGAACAAGGGCATCGGCGACTACTTCCTGAACACCGTCATCGTGCTGGTGTTCAGCGTGCCGCTGACCATGCTCTTCGGCTCGATGGCCGCGTACGTCCTGGCCCGCTACCGGTTCTGGGGCAACCGGCTCCTCTACTACTTCTTCGTCGCCGGCGCGATGTTCCCGGTGTTCCTGGCCCTGGTCCCGCTGTTCTTCATGGTCAAACGGCTGGACATGCTGAACACCTACCAGGGCCTGATCCTGGTCTACGTCGCCTACTCGATGCCGTTCACGGTGTTCTTCATGCACGCCTTCTTCCGGACCCTGCCCACGGCGGTCTTCGAGGCGGCGATCCTGGACGGCGCCTCGCACACCCGGACCTTCTTCCAGGTGATGCTGCCGATGGCGAAGCCGGGTCTGATCAGCGTCGGGATCTTCAACACTTTGGGTCAGTGGAACCAGTTCATCCTGCCGACGGTCCTCATGCAGCCGCAGAGCGGCTCGGACCCGGAGCGGTACGTCCTCACCCAGGGCCTCATCCAGCTCCAGCAACAGCAGGGATACGCCTCTGACCTGCCCGTTCTGTTCGCCGGTGTGACCATCGCCATGGTCCCGATGCTGGTCGTGTACCTGTCCTTCCAGCGTCAGGTACAGGCCGGTCTGACCTCGGCGACCCTGAAATAGTGCCCGTTCGGGGGCGCTCGGAGTAGCGCTCCGAAACGGTCCGTGCGCGCGCCGTTCCCGGCTCCGGGGGCGGCGCGCGGCCGTGTGCGCAAGACCCCGGAAATCGTTCAACCTCTTGACGGGAGGTGACCCTAACGGCTCAGCTTAGAGTTCACTAGTTGGACATAGAGGGGCCTCGCCGAAGCGGTCCCGCGCGCAGGAGGTCGTCGTGGAGACTCCGGGGTCGCAGTCGTCACTGCACCGAGCCAACCTGGAGCGGGTCGTGCGCGCCGTACGACTCGCCGGGTCGCTCACGCAGGCGGAGATCGCCAGGACCACCGGTCTGTCCGCAGCAACCGTCTCCAATATCGTGCGGGAGCTGAAGGACGGCGGAACGGTCGAGGTCACGCCCACGTCGGCGGGCGGCCGAAGGGCCCGCAGCGTCTCCCTGAGCGGGGACGCGGGGATCGTCATCGGCGTCGATTTCGGCCATACGCACCTACGTGTCGCGATCGGCAACCTGGCCCATCAGGTGCTCGCCGAGGAGTCCGAGCCGCTGGATGTGGACGCCTCCGCGGCCCAGGGCTTCGACCGGGCGGAACAGCTGGTCAACCGGTTGATCGAGGCCACGGGGGTCGACCGATCCAAGATCGCCGGGGTGGGTCTCGGCGTGCCCGGGCCGATCGACGTGGAGTCCGGCACGCTCGGCTCGTCCGCCATCCTGCCGGGCTGGATCGGCACCAGACCCGCCGAGGAGCTGCGGGGGCGGCTAGGTGTGCCCGTGCACGTGGACAACGACGCCAACCTGGGCGCCCTGGGCGAGCTGGTCTGGGGCAGTGGCCGCGGGGTGCGTGATCTCGCTTACATCAAGGTCGCGAGCGGTGTCGGCGCCGGCCTGGTGATCGAGGGGAAGATCTACCGCGGACCCGGCGGCACCGCCGGTGAAATCGGACACATCACCCTCGACGAATCCGGCCCGGTCTGCCGCTGCGGCAACCGCGGCTGCCTGGAGACCTTCGCGGCGGCGCGCTATGTGCTCCCGCTGCTCCAGCCCAGCCATGGCACCGATCTGACCATGGAAGGCGTCGTACGGCTGGCCAGGGACGGTGACCCCGGCTGCCGTCGGGTGATCGCCGACGTCGGCCGCCACATCGGCAGCGGTGTGGCAAATCTCTGCAATCTGCTGAACCCGAGCCGGGTGGTCCTCGGCGGCGATCTCGCGGAGGCCGGGGAGCTGGTTCTGGGGCCCATCAGGGAGTCCGTGAGCCGCTATGCGATCCCCAGTGCGGCGCGTCAACTTTCCGTCCTCCCAGGGGCACTTGGCGGCCGCGCCGAGGTGCTCGGAGCGCTCGCCCTCGCCCTCAGCGAGATGGGCGATTCGACCCTTTTGGACGGTACTCTGACTATGTCGGCGCCCGCCTTCACTTAGAGAACGCATGACGCCGTTGCCATCTCGTTAAGTATTTACTTCTTGACGTCGAACTTGCGGCCGAGTTGACTTCGAGCCACCTCGGCCGCAGCGTTGCGGCCCTGTCAGGGAGGCACCCCCAAATGAACGTCACGATGCGTAGAGTCGTCATCGGCACGGCCGCTGTTTCGATGGCCCTGTCCGTGGCCGCCTGTGGCAAGGCCGGCGACAAGAAGGACGACTCGTCGAGCAGCAGCTCCTCCGGCAGCAAGACCATCGGTCTGCTGCTCCCCGACAGCGTGACCGCGCGCTACGAGAAGTTCGACCACCCGCTCTTCGAGGCGAAGGTCAAGGAGCTGTGCTCGGACTGCAAGGTCGAGTACGCGAACGCCGCCGGTGACGCGGCCAAGCAGGCCCAGCAGGTCAGCAGCATGATCACCAAGGGCGTCAAGGTCCTCGTGATCAGCGCCCAGGACTCGGCCGCCATCAAGTCCTCCATCCAGGCCGCCGTCGACAAGGGCATCAAGGTCGTGGCGTACGACCGCCTCGCCCAGGGCCCGGTCTCCGCGTACGTCTCCTTCGACAACGTCAAGGTCGGCGAGCTCCAGGGTCAGGCGCTGCTCGACTCGCTCGGCTCCAAGGCGACCAAGAAGTCGAAGGTCGTCATGATCAACGGTGACGACGCCGACCCGAACGCCGGTCAGTTCAAGAAGGGTGCCCACAACGTCCTCGACGGCAAGGTCGACATCGCCTACGAGCAGTCCGGCCTCTGGAAGGACACGGTCGCCGCGCAGAAGGTGAAGGCGGCCATCACCCAGCTGGGCGCCAAGAAGATCGCGGGCGTCTACGCCGCCAACGACGGCATGGCCGGTGGTATCGCCACCACGCTGAAGGGCGCCGGCATCAGCGGCATCCCGCTGACCGGTCAGGACGCGGAGCTCGCGGGCATCCAGCGCATCGTCGCCGGCACCCAGTCCAGCACCGTCTACAAGGCCTTCAAGCCGGAGGCGGACGCCGCCGCCCAGCTCGCGGTCAACCTGCTGCAGAACAAGGACATCAAGTCCCTGGCCACCCAGGAGCTGACCAGCGGTTCCGGCGACAAGGTGCCCTCGCAGCTGCTGACCCCGGTGTCGGTCACCAAGGCCAACATCAAGGACACGGTGATCGCGGACAAGCTGTACACCGTCGCGGACATCTGCACCGCCGAGTTCGCGAAGGCCTGCAAGGCCGCCGGCCTCCAGTAATCGTTCGAGCGTCACTCGATCAATAGTTCGAGTGACGTTCGGCTGAGGGGCTCGTGCGAGCCGCGCGAGCCCCGACCGCCCAGGCGGTCCCGCGAAACCCCTCCGACGCCCGCCCCGGCCTACATACCCCGCTGCCGGGGCGGGCGTCGGACGGAAACCGTTGCCAAGGGCAGCGGATTCGCGCATGTTCATCTTGTAAACCTCGTGCCTTGTGCACGTCCCTCCGCGCCTGTCCAAGCGCGGCATCCCCGCCGGTCAGGCGGCGAAGGAGATGGTTCACGTGTCCGCTACGCCCGTGCTGGCGTTGCGCGGAGTCTCCAAGCGGTTCGGTGCGGTCCAGGCCCTCACCGACGTCGAGCTGGAGGTCCACGCCGGAGAAGTGGTCGCCCTGGTGGGCGACAACGGCGCAGGAAAGTCGACCCTGGTCAAGACGATCGCGGGTGTCCACCCCATCGATGAGGGCGTCATCGAGTGGGAGGGCAAGGCGGTCAGCATCAACAAGCCCCACGATGCCCAGGGACTCGGCGTCGCGACGGTCTATCAGGACCTCGCGCTGTGCGACAACCTCGACGTGGTCGGCAACCTCTTCCTCGGCCGCGAGCTGCTGCACCGCGGTGTCATCGACGAGGTGACGATGGAGAAGCAGGCCCGGGAGCTGCTGAGCACGCTCTCGATCCGCATCCCCAGCGTGCGCATCCCGATCGCGAGCCTCTCCGGCGGTCAGCGCCAGGTCGTCGCCATCGCCCGCGCCCTGATCGGTGACCCCAAGGTCGTCATCCTCGACGAGCCCACCGCCGCCCTCGGCGTCGAGCAGACCGCGCAGGTCCTCGACCTGGTCGAGCGGCTGCGCGAGCGCAACCTCGGCGTCATCCTCATCAGCCACAACATGGCGGACGTGAAGGCTGTCGCGGACACCGTCGCCGTCCTGCGCCTGGGCAAGAACAACGGCTCCTTCCCTGTGAAGAGCACCAGCCACGAAGAGATCATCGCCGCGATCACGGGAGCCACGGAAAACGCCGTGACTCGTCGTGCGGAGCGTCGCACCACGGAGGCGGCAAAGTGAGTGACACGTCCAAGGTCGAGAAGGTCGACCCCGCCGCAGAGGTGCAGAACACCGTGGCCCCCGCCGACGACCCCACGGCCGCCCCGGTGGCCGTCGTCGACCCGCGCCTGCTGGTCCGTGAAGAGGGCTTCAAGGGCTACATCACCGAGTTCAAGCGCAAGATCAAGGGCGGCGAGCTCGGTTCGCTCCCGGTCTTCGTCGGGCTGGTCGTCATCTGGACGATCTTCCAGCTGAAGAACGACCTGTTCCTCAGCGCGGACAACCTCTCGAACATCAGCTACTTCCTGTCGGGCACCGGCATGCTCGCCATCGGCCTGGTGTTCGTGCTGCTGCTCGGCGAGATCGACCTCTCCGTCGGCTCGGTCAGCGGCCTGGCGTCCACGGTGTTCGCCGTCTTCGTGGTCAACCACGGCATGAACCCGTGGCTGGCCCTGGTCCTGACGATCGTGACCGGTGTCGGCATCGGTGCGCTGCAGGGCTGGTTCTTCGCCAAGATCGGTGTACCGGCGTTCGTCGTGACCCTGGCCGGCTTCCTCGGCTGGAACGGTCTGATGCTGTGGCTGCTCGGCGACAGCGGCACCATCAACATCCCGGCCGAGTCCGGCCCGGTGCACCTGCTCGGCCAGAGCTCCTTCTTCATGGACCAGGCCATCGTCGGTGCCTACCTGCTGGCGGGTCTCGGTGTCGTGCTGTCGCTCGTGGGCTCCTTCAACGAGCAGCGCCGCCGCCGCGCGGCCGGTGTGCCGTTCCGTCCCACCAGCGAGATCCTGATCCGGGTCGGCCTGCTCGCCATCGCGTCGTTCGCCGCCGCGGCCGTGCTGAACAACGCCTCCGGTGTCTCCAACGCCCTGGTGATCTTCCTCGCGTCGCTGGTGATCATCGACTTCGTGCTGCGCCGTACGACCTTCGGGCGGAAGGTCTTCGCGGTCGGTGGTGGCATTGAGGCCGCCCGCCGTGCCGGTATCAGCGTGCCGGTGGTCCGGATCACCGTGTTCGCCATCTCCGGCGCCTTCGCGGCGATCGGCGGCATGTTCCTCGCCGGCCAGACCGCGAGCGCCACGCTGAACGCCGGTGGCGGCAACACCCTGATGCTCGCCATCGCGGCGGCCGTCATCGGTGGTACGAGCCTCTTCGGCGGCCGCGGCTCCGTCTGGTCCGCCCTGCTGGGCATGCTGGTCATCCAGTCCATCCAGACCGGTCTCGACCTGCTCAACATGAACACCTCGATCCAGTACATGATCACCGGTGGAGTGCTGCTGGGCGCCGTCGTCATCGACTCGATCTCACGCAGGAGCCAGAAGGCGGCGGGGCGCGGATAGCGCGCACAGCCCTCGCCGTAGCTCACACCTGAAGCCTGTGCCCGGCACCAACGGCGGTGCCGGGCACAGCTGTGTCCGCCGCGTCTCGGGAACGGTTCCGGTGGGTACGGCCGTTCGCGTGACGTATGACGCCCAGCCCGGACGCCGCCCGCAAAGGCGGAACATTAGACTCGACAAGCCCGGCAACAGCTCGATCAGCTCTTACTGCAAGGAGGCACGGGTGCCGCTGCTGACCCGCATCAGGGGACCGCGCGATCTGGACCGGCTCAGCCTGGAGCAGCTGGACCAGCTGGCAGAGGAGATCCGGACCTTCCTCGTCGACGCCGTCTCCAAGACAGGCGGACATCTCGGACCCAATCTGGGCGTGGTCGAGCTCACCATCGCCCTGCACCGCGTCTTCGAATCCCCGAAGGACAAGGTGCTGTGGGACACCGGACACCAGTCCTACGTGCACAAACTGCTCACGGGCCGCCAGGACTTCTCCAGGCTGAAGATGAAGGGCGGCCTGTCCGGCTACCCCTCGCAGGCCGAGTCCGAGCACGACATCATCGAGAACTCGCACGCCTCGACGGTCCTCGGCTGGGCTGACGGCCTGGCAAAAGCCAATCAACTGCGCAAACAGGACAGTCATGTCGTCGCCGTCATCGGTGACGGCGCCCTCACCGGCGGCATGGCCTGGGAGGCGCTGAACAACATCGCCGAGGCCAAGGACCGCCCGCTCGTCATCGTCGTCAACGACAACGAGCGCTCCTACGCTCCGACCATCGGCGGGCTCGCCAACCACCTGGCGACCCTGCGCACGACCGACGGCTACGAGCGCTTCCTGGCCCGGACGAAGGACATCCTCGACCGCACCCCGGTCGTCGGCAAGCCGCTGTACGAGACCCTGCACGGCGCCAAGAAGGGTCTGAAGGACTTCATCGCCCCGCAGGGCATGTTCGAGGACCTGGGCCTGAAGTACGTCGGCCCGATCGACGGTCACGACATCGAGGCCCTGGAGTCGGCACTGGCCCGCGCCAAGCGGTTCGGCGGCCCGGTGATCGTGCACTGCCTCACCGAGAAGGGCCGCGGCTACCAGCCCGCCCTGCAGGACGAGGCCGACCGCTTCCACGCCGTCGGCAAGATCCACCCCGACACCGGTCTGCCGATCGCCAGCTCCGGTGCCGACTGGACCTCCGTCTTCGGCGAGGAGATGGTGAAGCTGGGTCAGGAGCGGGAGGACATCGTCGCCATCACCGCCGCGATGCTCCAGCCGGTCGGACTCGACAGGTTCGCCAAGACCTTCCCGGACCGGGTGTACGACGTCGGCATCGCCGAGCAGCACGCCGCCGTCTCCGCGGCGGGCCTCGCGACGGGAGGGGTGCACCCCGTCTTCGCGGTGTACGCCACCTTCCTCAACCGCGCCTTCGACCAGGTGCTGATGGACGTGGCCCTGCACAAGTGCGGGGTGACCTTCGTGCTGGACCGGGCCGGCGTCACCGGCACCGACGGCGCCTCCCACAACGGCATGTGGGACATGTCGATCCTCCAGGTCGTGCCGGGACTCAGGCTGGCCGCGCCGCGCGACGCCGACCAGGTGCGCGCCCAGCTGCGCGAGGCCGTGGAGGTCAAGGACGCGCCGACCGTCGTGCGCTTCTCGAAGGGTGCCGTCGGCCCCGCCGTACCGGCCGTGGGACGCGTCGGCGGCATGGACGTGCTGCGTGAGCCCGGCACCGACATCCCGGACGTGCTGCTGGTCTCCGTGGGCGCCCTCGCCCCGATGTGCCTGGAGATCGCGAACCTGCTGGACAAGCAGGGCATCTCCACCACCGTCGTCGACCCGCGCTGGGTCAAGCCCGTCGACGAGGCCATGGCCCCGCTCGCCGAGCGGCACCGCGTGGTCGTCACCGTCGAGGACAACAGCCGGGTGGGCGGCGTCGGCTCGGCGGTCGCCCAGGCCCTGCGGGACGCCGGGGTCGACATCCCGCTGCGTGACTTCGGCATCCCGCCGCGCTTCCTCGACCACGCCTCCCGCGCCGAGGTCATGGCCGAGATCGGGCTGACCGCGCCCGACATCGCCCGTCAGGTCACCGGCCTCGTCTCCAAGCTGGACGGACGGTTCGACCAGCCGGACGCCGAGGTCGACCCGGTGGAGCCCGCGCGCGACTAGAACACGGGAGAGCGCCCGTGCGGGCCGGTTTCACCACTTCCAGGAGTGGTGAAACCGGCCCATTTGCGTGAATGGGGATACTCCGGGGCATACGTACCACGCCCCCTCTCGATCATGTCGAGGACGACAAGCGTGGGAGGTACCCCGTGAGCAGTACCCTCTTCCGGACGAAGAAGGTGGAGCAGTCCATCCTCGACACCGAGGCGCCAGAGCACGCGCTCAAGAAATCCTTGTCCGCGCTGGATCTGACCGTCTTCGGGGTCGGTGTCATCATCGGCACCGGCATCTTCGTCCTGACCGGCAAGGTCGCCAAGGAGAACGCGGGCCCCGCGGTCTCCCTGGCCTTCGTCGCGGCCGGCGTCGTCTGCGCCCTCGCCGCGCTCTGCTACGCGGAGTTCGCCTCCACCGTCCCGGTGGCCGGATCCGCGTACACCTTCTCGTACGCCTCCCTCGGTGAGCTGCCCGCCTGGATCATCGGCTGGGACCTGGTGCTGGAGTTCGCGCTCGGCACCGCGGTGGTCGCCGTCGGCTGGTCCGGCTACATGCGGTCGCTCCTGGACAACGCGGGCTGGCACCTGCCGGACTATCTCGCCGGCCGGGACGGGGCCACCGGCTTCGGCTTCGACATCCTCGCCGCCGCGCTGGTCCTGGTGCTCACCGCCATCCTCGTCATCGGCATGAAGCTGTCCGCGCGGGTCACGGAGGTCGTCGTCGCCATCAAGGTGACGGTCGTCCTGATCGTGATCATCGCCGGTGCCTTCTTCATCAACAGCGGCAACTACAAGCCGTTCATCCCCAAGGCCCAGACGGTGGCGGCCGGGGGCACGCTCAAAGCACCGATCATCCAGCTGATGTTCGGCTGGGCGCCGTCCAACTTCGGCGTGATGGGTATCTTCACCGCCGCCTCCGTCGTCTTCTTCGCCTTCATCGGCTTCGACGTCGTGGCCACCGCCGCCGAGGAGACGAAGAACCCGCAGCGGGACATGCCGCGCGGCATCCTCGGCTCCCTGTTCATCTGCACGGCCCTGTACGTGGCGGTGTCCATCGTCGTCACCGGCATGCAGCACTACAGCGAGCTCTCCGTCGACGCCCCGCTCGCGGACGCCTTCAAGGCCCTCGGGCACCCCTGGTACGCGGGCGCGATCAGCTTCGGTGCCGTCATCGGCCTGACCACGGTCTGCATGATCCTGCTGCTCGGCCAGACCCGGGTGTTCTTCGCGATGAGCCGTGACGGCCTGCTGCCGCGCTTCTTCTCCATCGTCCACCCCCGCTTCAGGACCCCGCACCGGCCGACCATCCTGCTCGGCGTCATCATCGCGATCATCGCGGGCTTCACCAGCCTGAGCGAACTTGCCGAACTGGTGAACATCGGCACCCTGTTCGCCTTCGTCGTCGTCGCGCTCGGCGTGGTCATCCTCCGCCGCACCCGCCCGGACCTGCACCGCGCCTTCCGCACCCCGTGGGTGCCGTTCATCCCGGTCCTGTCCGTCCTCGCCACCCTGTGGCTGATGCTCAACCTGCCCGCCGAGACCTGGCTCCGGTTCGCCATCTGGATGGTCATCGGCTTCGTCGTGTACTTCCTGTACGGCCGCTCGCACAGCCGCCTCGCGAGGCACGAGGAGAACGCGAAGGCGTTGTAGCCGAACGGCTTGCCATCCCGGCCCCGTATGTCCCGCTTCGATACGGACTGCCGGGCCGGATAGCGTGCTCATCATGCCCGCCGCGTCGCTCGCCCCACCACGTACCGCAGTCGCACGGAAGGCGTACTGGACGCGGCTGCTGCCGGCGCTGGCGGCCCTGGCCTGCGTCACCCGGGCGCCGTCCTTCGCGCGGCCGCTGTGGAACCCGGACGAGGGCTATCTCGCCGTACAGGCCCGGATGCTGGCGCAGGGCGGACAGCTGTACGAGACGGTGGTGGACCGCAAGCCGCCGCTCGTGCCGTGGCTGTACCAGGCCGCGTTCGCGCTGGGCGGCTCCGGATCGCTCACGCCGGTCCGGATCCTCGCGGTCCTCGCGCAGCTTCTCACCGCCGTCCTGCTGGCCTCGCTCGCCCGGCGCCGGTGGGGCGACACCGCCGGCCGTGCGGCCGGGGTGCTGTACCTGCTGGTCTCCGTGGGGCTCAACCCCGAGGACGCGCAGGCCGCCACCTTCGAGGTGTTCATGCTGCCGTCCACGGCCGCCGCGATGTGGTGCGCGGACCGCCGCCGCTGGGGCGCGGCCGGGGTGGCCGTCGCCGGTGCGCTCCTCGCCAAGCAGACCGGCGGGGCGGTGCTGGTGCCGGTGGTGTGGCTGGCGTACCGGTACGGCGCTCAGCGCTGTGCCGTGCTCCGGCTGGCCGCCGGCACGGCCGCCCCGGTGCTGTGCGCGGCCCTGGCCACGGACCCGGCCGGCTTCGTCTTCTGGACGATCACCGGCTCGGGGGCGTACGCCTCCTTCACCGGCTCCGAACTCCACGTCCTGTTCAGGGGGCTGGCCAACACGGCGATCCTGGCCGTGGCCTGCGCGGGCCTGATCCCGCCGGTGGTACGGGTGCTGCGCGTGGCCCGCACGGGAGCGGTGGACCTGTGGCTGTGGCTGGCCTCCTCGGCCCTGGCCGTCACCCTCGGCTTCCACTTCTTCGGCCACTACTACCTGCAGCTCATCCCGCCGTTCGCCCTGCTGGCCACGGCCGCGCTGCAGATCCTGCCCCGGGAACGGCTGACGTCCGCGGTCCTCACCTCGGCCGGCTGCTGCTCCCTCTTCCTGGTCTGGGGCCTGTTGGCACCCCGCCTCGAACTCACCCACGCCCAGCGCCTCGCGTCCGCCGTGGCCCACCGCACGACCCATACCGACCGGGTCCTAGTGTGGGGCATACACCCGGAGACGTACTGGCTCTGCGCCCGTACCCCCGCCAGCCGCTACCTCACCGCGGGCCTCCTCACCAACTACAGCGGCGGCCGCAACGGCCCCCAGGTCGGCGAGAAGTACGCCGTCCAGGGCACCTGGCCCGTCTTCCGCGCGGAAATGACCGCCCATGCCCCGGCCCTGGTGGTCGACGACTCCCGGGGCAAGCCGTACGCCCCGGACCGCGTACCGGCCCTGCGACGGCTGCTGGCGGCACGGTACGAGGAGGTGGGGGAGGTGGACGGGGCAGTGCTGTACGCGCGGGTGCCGCGGAGCTAGGGCCTGTCCGGCGGACCATGCCGCAGACGCGGGGCCTGGCACGCCTGTATGCCGCGTTGTCGTCGGTTGCCGACTCCCCCACGCTCGGCTGCGCTCGCGCGGGGGACCCCCATGGCCCCGCTCACCTGGGTTGATGAGGCGCCGCTGCTTTCCTGCGACCTGATCCGCCGGACAGGCCCTAGGGACTCCCCCCGAGCACCGCCCGCGGCCCGGTCACCTCCGCGTCCAACTCCGTGACTCTGCGCCGCAGTTCGCGGTCGGCCGTGATGACCAGGCAGGGGCGGCCGCGGTTCGACTCGACCAGTTCGACGATACGGTCGTCGCCGCTGCCCGGCGCCGCCTCCACCCGCACGCCCGGCGCGGACTCCACCCCGCGCGCAGCGCCCTCGACGACGAGCACGACCTCCACGGGGCTCGGATGGCCGGGCAGCCCCTCCGAGGCCAGCCGGTCCCGCAGTCGCTCGGCGGCCCCCTTGCGATCCCGCCACCATCCGTCGGGCACCGACCCGACCACGTTCGCGGCGTCGACGATCACGAGCAGCGGGGCATCCTCGTCCATGGGCCAAGGGTCCCACGGCCACGGGGCTCGAATCATCCGCTGAGGAGCCGTGCGGGGCCCTTGCCGGGCCGCTCACAGCTCCCCGCCCGGCGGCACGGCCGTCGGCGGACGGAGCCGCGGAGGCTCGACCCGTGGGTCCCCGAGGAGCAGCGGGGACACCCGCGCCGGGCCCAACTGTCGTTGCCGACGGTGCCGGGCGTCACGGCCGGGACCTCGCTGGTCCGGTGCCCGGCCGCGTGGTCGGGGTCGAGTTCGTTCTGTGTGGGCGTCACGGGCAGGGTCTCGCTGGTCCGGTGCCCGGCCGCGTGGTCGGGGTCGAGTTCGTCTGTGCGGGGGCGCCACGGCCAAAGCGGTGCTCGTCCGGTGCCGGGCGTCATGGACGGGGCTTCTTCGTGCGGTGCCGGGCGTCATGGACGGGGCGTGTTCGGCCGGGGCCGGGCGCCGCCGGCGCGGCCTGTTCGGCCGGGGCCGGGCGCCACCGGTGGGGTCTTGCTCGTCCGTTGCCGTGATCGGCCAGGGGCGGGCCGCGTTCGGCCGCCCGTCCGGCTTAGAGTGAAACGGTGAACGGCGACTGGCTCATACGCGGCCGCGACGGCCGGCTCGGTGTCTACCTGCCGTCGGGCGAAGCCGTCCTGTGCCGGGCGGAGCGCGGACCCGGCGGGCCCTGGGGGGCTCCGCGCCCGATGGGCGGCACCCAGAAGCTGGACCCCGCCCTGGCCATCGGTCAGGGCGCCGACGGCTACGCCCATCTGGTCTCCTGGCGGCCCACGGCGCCCGGCGAGGCGGGGCTGGTGCACTCCACCCACTACCGGCCGCACCTCGCCGCCCTGGACTGGAGCCCGGTCGGCCACCCCGACAAGAAGGGCGACCGCACCGGCACTCCGGCGGTCGCCGTCGACGCGCAGGGCCGAGCCCACGTCTTCGTGCGCCACAAGGGCGGCGGAGTGAGCCTGCTCGCCCAGAAGGAGAAGGGCGGCTGGGCCCCCTGGCGCGACCTCAAGGGCCGGGACGTCCAGGAAGAACTGGCCGCGGTGACGGGGGAGTCCGGCAGGGTCGAGCTGTACGCGACCGTCCCCGGTGCCATCCTGCACTGGCGCCAGGAGGAGCCGGGCACCGAGCCGGTCCTGGAGGAGGCGCTGGAGGCCCCGGCCCGTCCGGGCAGCCTGCACGCCCTCGCCACGTCCCCCGACAGCACCACCCTCTTCTACACCGACGACTCGGGCGACATCTGCGCCTGGCGCCCCGGCGGCAAGCCGGTCGCCGTACTGCCCTCGGCCGGACCCGGCCCGGTCTCGGCGGTCCGCTGCGAACTGGACGGCCACGACTGCACCCTCCTCGCCCAGCGTTCGTCGAGCGGCCGCGTGGCCTTCGCCGCGTATCCGACCGAGGACGAGGCGGCGGGCGCCTGGTGGACCGAGTCGGGTCCCCAACTCCCGCTGGACGCTCTGGTGTCCCTCGCGGTGGACGAGGACGACCGCGTCGTGGCGGCAACGTTGTCCCCGTCGACCGGGCAACTCCTGGTCACCCGCCGCAAGGACGAGCCCGGTCTGGCACTGGAGGCGTGGCGGGAGGTCTGAGACGCGCTCCGGGAGCTTCGCAACAGGCCCTGGGCGGCGGCGCGTCCGTGCGGACGCGCCGCCGCCCAGGGTTCGGAGGCCGGTCAGCGGGTGCGGCGGGTGCCGCTCAGGGCGTCGGCCCGCCCGTGGCCGGCGACTTCTTCGCCGACTCCGGGATGGCCGCGTCCAGCCGCAGCGCGTGCCAGAGCCGCTTGGCCTGCGGCTGGGCCGCCACCACCCGGTTGGGGTCCTGGGTGTCGTAACGCACCGGCAGCATGATCGTCTCCATGGTGGAGGGGTCGATGCCCTTCAGGCTGCCGCCGAACCGGACGAGCTTCGTGAGTGAGGCGAGACCGGAGTCGGTGGTGAGGGCGGAGGTGAGGGTGTCGGCGATCTCGTAGGTCTTCGTGGGGCTGCCCAGCAGGTCCTGCTTCTTGATCTGGCCGAGCAGGGCCAGCATGAACTTCTGCTGGAGACCGATGCGTCCGAGGTCGCTGCCGTCACCGATGCCGTGCCGGGTACGGACGAACTCCAGGGACCGGGTGCCGTCCAGCCGGTGGGTGCCCTTGGTCAGGTCCAGGCCGCTGGACCTGTCGTGGATGTCCTGGTCGACGGTGACCGTGACCCCGCCGATCGCGTCCACGAGCCCCTTGAAGCCGGCGAAGTCGATCTCGACGTAGTGGTCCATGCGGATGCCGGACATCTGCTCCACGGTCTTGACCACACAGGCCGGACCGACCTGGGAGTAGATGGAGTTGAACATGACGCGCTGCGCCGAGGCCACCTCGGTGCCGTCGGACTTCGTGCACCGGGGCCGGGTGACCAGGGTGTCGCGGGGGATGCTCACCCCGACCGCCCTGGTGCGGCCCTCGGGTATGTGCATCACCAGCGCGGTGTCGGAGCGGGCGCCGGAGACGTGACCGGTGTGCAGGTCCGCGTTGGCGCCGGCACGCGAGTCGGAGCCGAGGATCAGGATGTTCTGACCGGAGGTGGGCAGCTTGGCGGGCCGGTCGTCACCGATGGCCGTGTCGATGTCGATGCCCCTGAGGTTCCCGTTCAGGCCGCTGTACAGCCAGTACGCGGTGCCGCCGGCGGCCAGGACCAGGACGGTGAGGACGATCAGGACGATCCGGCCGGTACGACGACGGCGCTTGGGCCGCCCGCCGTCTCCTCCTCCCGTGTCACCACCGGGGCGCACGGGCGGCGTGTCTGGGGCGAGCTGAGGGGTCGGGACGTGGCTCATCCTGAATCCGGGTCCTAGCTGGTCGAGCCCTCGAAGGGCGGACGTCGATGGCTTGAGGACTCGGGTGAGGGGGGCGAAAGCCGGTCCGTGCATTGCCGGGCTGACGTGCACTATAGACAGGCATCCGGACAGGTGTCCGATCAGGGCCGTCCGCGGGGGAGCCGGTGAGGCGCCGAACGGCACGGGCGAAGCCGGCGGACGTCCGGGGCGCGGTCCCGCCGATGCCGTCGATGCCTGCGAAAAGGGCATTGTCGTGCACGCGACACCGTAGCGCTTGCGATTTAGGTGAATGTTGAAGTGAACCGTGTCTCATGCATGTTCACTACATAGACAAAGAGTGGCCGAGATGTGAAGATCGCGTGGCGCGAATCGTTCGGTTCGGATGTCCGCCCCGACGCTCGCGCCTGTACGACGACTTGGGTGTGAGGGGGGCCTCAGCCCTTTTCTGCAGGATGCTGAGGAGTAGCGGTGAGCCCGGGGAACCCTGAGGCCAGTGCCTTGGTGTCGACGTATCGCTCCTTGGTGCCGGTGCGGACGCGCCGGCGCATCGTGCGCCGTGTGCCGCGCCACCTGCGAGGTGCCGTGATGCGGGCCCTCGCGGCCGTCGACGCCTCTCGCTCGGCGATGGTGAAGGCCGTGCTGGGCGGGCGCCGAGCTCCGGCTCTGCGCGCCCTCCAGGTGCCCATGCGTGTGGTGCAGTCCAAGGGCCGGCACGTCCTCGCCACGGTCGTCCCGGGTGCCACCGAGTGGGCCGCCCGTGCCCGCAACCTCCATCTGTTGGTGGCGGTGCTCGAGAACGCCGAGATCGACTACTTCGCCGTGCGCGGCACCGGCAAGAACGTGCCTTGCGTGGCCGTCCCCGCCGCGCTCCGTCCGGTCGTGGAGGAAGCGCTCCGGCTCGTCTTCGCCGGCAGTCCCGGCTACGTCTGCGCGGTACCGGGGGGACAGCCGCGCTTCGGCGGGGCGCTGAGGACCTGGCGCAGACTCCGCTCGGAGCAGGTGCTCCGGCTGTCCTGGAACGTCTGCGATCCCACGGAGAACCTCGTCTTCGCCCACGAGTCGGGATGCGACCTGGAGTTCTGGGAGGAGGCCGACGGCGCGCTGGTCGCGCCGCGGCCCAACTCGGTGATCACGAGGACGCCGGTGCGCGGCCCGCGCCGTCAGGCCGAGCAGAGCCTCTTCACCCCGATACCGCCGCTGTACGGAACGGGCCGGACCCGCACCCTGCCCGAGTTCACAGCTTCGCTGATCGGTGAGCACGGCTACCCCATCGACGTCGTCTACACCTGGGTCGACGACTCGGACCCGGTGTGGCGCAGGGGCAGGGAGGCGGCGCGGCGCACGCTGGCCGCCGGCCCGACGGCGCTGCACGAACAGGCGGCGAACGACGCGCGCTACACGAGCCGCGACGAACTCCTCTACTCCCTGCGGTCGCTCCACCAGTACGCGCCCTGGGTGCGCAACGTCTTCCTGGTGACCGCGGGACAGGTTCCTGACTGGCTCGACACCGACCACCCGGGCCTGCGGGTGGTCGACCACCGGGAGATCTTCTCCGACCCGGCGGCTCTGCCCACCTTCAACTCCCATGCGATCGAAAGCCAGTTGCATCACATTCCCGATCTGGCGGAGCAGTTCCTCTACCTCAACGACGACGTGTTCTTCGGACGGCCGGTGCGTCCGGACCAGTTCTTCCACCCGAATGGTCTGACTAAGTTCTTCATGTCCAAGGCGCTGATCCCGCCCGGCCACATCGAGCCGGACGACCTGCCCGTGGACGCCGCGGCGAAGAACAGCCGGGGCCTCATCGCCCAGCAGTTCGGCACCGTCATCTCCCAGAAGATGAAGCACACCCCGCACGCCCTGCGGCGCAGCGTCCTCGCCGAGATCGAGGAGGTCTACCCGCGGGCGCACTGGGTGACCCAGCACGCGCGTTTCCGGTCCCCCCACGACGTCCCCATCGCCTCGTCGCTGCACCACTACTACGCGTACCACTCGGCGCGCGCCACGACGGGCGACCTGCGCTACCTCTACGTCGACATCGGCGACGGCAAGGCGGAGCAGAGGCTGGACCGGCTGCTCGCCAGACGGGACTTCGACACGTTCTGCATCAACGACACCGTGGTGCCGGAAGACAGAGAGGCGCAGCTGCGGATGGTGACCCGCTTCCTCGACGCGTACTTCCCCGTGGCGAGTCCCTACGAGCTCGAGCGGCCGGCAGCGGCCCCCTCGCGGCGCCTCTCCCAGCTCGGAACGGGGGTCCGATGAGACCGGGACGGAAGCTCGGTGCCCTGCGCCGGCGTGCCCTGCGGCGCCTCACGGTGTACCGCACACGGCTGATGACCAGCTTCTTCCTGCCCCGGCGCGCGGGGCAGACGGCATGGCTGCGCTACGCCGCGCTGCTGGACGGCCAGACCGTGAACCTGCATGCCGAACTGCCCGCGTCCGTCACCCAGGCGGACACGGCCGAGATCGTCCTCCGGCGAGGGCTGCAGCGGCACCGCCGCCCGGCGCGGGTCTACCCGGACCCTGACGGGCCGTGGCTCATGGACGCCGCGGTGCTGCTCGGCGCCGAGGCGGGTGGCGTGCCGGTCGGTCCGGGGCGCTGGAAGCTCAGGCTCGACGTGCGCTCGGGAGGCCGGAGCGTGCGGCTGCCGCTCTCGCTGGCCGAACCGACCACGCCGCGGATCGGTGCCACGGGTCCCATGACCAGATCGCCGCTCACCGCGGACCGGTACCGCCTCGGACGTACGGTGCGTGGTGACGCGCGCGTCGTGTGCGCCAGGGCCCGGCCCGAGGCGGAAGTGGCCGCGGTACACATCCAGCACGCGCGCATCGATGTCGATCTGCGGGTGCTCGGTGTCCGGGCGACCGCTCCCTGGGCCGAGGTCCTGGCCGCGGGACGACGGGTGAGGTGCCCGCTCGTGGAGGTGCAGCCCGGCGTCTGGCGGCTGGAGGTGCCGCTGGCCGAGATGGTGCCGACCGGTGGCGGGCGCGAGCACTGGGACGTCCTGGTACACCCGGACAGGGGCGCGCCCCTCCGCCTCGGCAGGCGGCTTCACGACGTACGGGTGCCGGGGCGGGTGTTCACGATGCGCAAGATCCTCGTGGCACCGCGCCGCGGCATCCTGATGCGGATCGAACCCCGGTACACGCCTGCAGGGAGCCTCAGGTTCACCTGTAGCGATGGCGCTCGGGCTGAGTAAGGAACCAGATTGAGAGTCGCTTTTCTGCTGACCCAGGCGGACGTGCTGGGCGACGCGGAGCGCGCCGTGTTCGGTCATGCCGCTGCGCTCGCTGGCCGGCACGAGCAAGTCCGGATCGTCAGCGTCTTCAAGGAACGCCGCCGTCGTTTCGTGTCCCCGGACCCGCGCGTCGACGTCACGTTCCTCATCGAGTCCCTCAGGTCCCGGGCCGTGCGCCGGACCGGTCTCGCCCCCGACGCCGAGGCGGCCCTGGCTTCCCTGCCCAGCGACTTCGTCGAGCGGCGCTGGGACGACCGGTTCCACCGGCTCGCCGACATCGAGATGGAGCACGCGCTCCAGAACCTCGACACGGACATCCTGGTCACCACGTCGCCCGCGCTCCTCGCGTACGCCGCACGCTTCCTGCCGCCGCACATCATCACCGTCCACTACGAGCTGGGCGCTCCCGAGGTCGCCGGCTTCGCCGCCGAGCCGCTGCTGCGGCACATCGTGCGCTGTGACGCGCTCGCCCTGCCGCGTGCCCGTTCGCGGCAGTGGTTCACCGAGACCTTCGGGCCGGCGGTGCCGCCGGTCACGATCGCCCGGCCCGCGCTCACCCGGAGGTTCCGGCCCCGGTCGACGCTCGAGACGCGTATGGTCACGCTCGTCGCCCGCCTGGAGGAACGTTTCGGCATCGCGCAGGCGCTGGCCGCGTGGGCCAAGATCGGTCCACAGCACCCCACCTGGACCCTGCGGATCATCGGCGACGGCCCGCTCGGCAAGGAGCTGCGGGCGCGCCGGGACGAGCTCGGTCTGCACAGCAGTGTCCAGTTCGTCGGCGAGGCGCCGGCGGACCTCTCCGAGGAGTGGGCCAAGGCGAGCATCGCTCTCAGCACGGCGACCGAGGACGCGCTGGGACTGTTCCTGATGCAGGCCCACGCCGCCGGTGTACCCGTGGTCGCCTACGACAGCCCGACCGCCCCGCGCGAGGTCGTGCAGAAGGGACGGACCGGCCTGCTGGTCACTCCCGGCGACACCGACGCCCTCGCCCTGGCCCTGCTCGAGATGATCGAGAACACCGAGATCCGCTGGTCCATGGGCGCCGAGGCGGCCGAGACCGCGGCGGGCTTCCGGTACAACCGCAACTTCGACCGGCTCTTCGCGAGCCTGGAGGAGGACCGCGTCTCCGGGCGCCGCGCCGTGCGCAAGGCCGCGCGGATCGCGGCCCACTCGCTGACGTCGGGATCTGGTGGTCAGGCCAGGGCGGCCGCCGCCGCGCCGCGTAGCACACAGCACACGGACGAGCTCGCCACGGCCGAGGAACGCATGCTGCGGCGGGGCGGCGGCCTCGTGCGCGACGGCGGGCAGGTGTGCCGCGTCATCGAGGCGGAGACCCCGTACGACATCGTGCAGGCCAACCTCGCGATGGTCGCGACCGCCCTGGAGGCGGCCGACATCCCGTACTTCGTCACCCGGACGGCCAAGGTGCGGCACACCGTCGCCGTGCACGCCAGCTACCGTGAGGCCGTCCTCAGGGCGTTCGGGCACAGCTTCAAGCGGCAGGCGGTGTACGTCGCGCTGCTCAACGACCGGGACAACTCCGTCATCACCACGGTCGGCGGCCTGACGGCCGACCATGCGGAGACTCCCTGCGCGGGAGTCCGGGTCTACCAGAGCGTGGTCACCCCCTCCCGCACGCTGCGGCTCGGAGCCACGTACGGCTGCACCGTCGCCTTCTGGGAAGCGGACGAGAACGACCCCGACTACCTGGTCTCCCCGTTCCGCACGCTGATCGGCGCCCGGCTGCCCAAGGCGGCACTGCTCCGGGACTTCATGCGCCTGGGCGGTCGTGAGTACCCAACGATCGAGGCGTTCAACCAGGAGCTCCACGACGACGTCACCTTCCCCATCGACGCCGTGTACACCTGGGTCGACGGCTCCGACGTGGCCTGGCTGGAGCGCAAGAACGCCGTGCTCGCGTCCAAGGGCATCGAGACCCAGGACGCGGCGACCAGCGCCGCGCGGTTCCGCAACCGGGACGAGCTGCGCTACTCCCTCAGGTCCCTCGACATGTACGCGCCCTGGATCCGGAACATCTACCTGGTGACGGACCGTCAGGTCCCGGCGTGGCTGGACACGACCCACCCCCGGGTGCGCGTGGTGGACCACACGGAGATCTTCGCCGGTCAGGGACAGCTGCCCACGTACAACTCGCACGCCATCGAGAGCCGGCTGCACCACATCGACGGCCTCTCCGAGCACTTCCTGTACTTCAACGACGACGTCTTCGCGGCACGCCCGATCCAGCCCAGCCTCTTCTTCCTGGGCAACGGCCAGTCGAAGCACTTCCCGTCGTCGAACGCCATCCCCATGAACCCCATCGCCGACGGCGACGAGTTCAGTCGCATGGCGGCGAAGAACAACCGGCGGCTGCTGTCGGAGAAGTTCGGCCGGGTCCTGGTCAACTCGTTCATCCACGCGCCGCATCCGCTGCGCCGGAGCGTCATGCGAGATCTGGAGACCCACTTCGCCGATGCGCTGCGCAACACCGCGGGCAACCAGCTGCGCAACGCCTCCGACGTGTCGGTCGCCTCGTCACTGCACCACTACTTCGGCTACTACACGGGCCGCAGTGTGCCGGGCCGTATCGGGGGCGGGTTCGTCAACGTCGGTCTGAGCGAGCAGGTGAAGAAGCTCAACCGGATGCTCGCCACACGGTCCAACGACGTCTTCTGCCTCAACGACTTCCACGACGGAGACGTGTCGGAGGACGAGCAGGACGCAACGCTGGCCGCCTTCCTGCCCAGCTACTTCCCCATCGCGAGCCAGTTCGAGACGGGTTCGCCGCGCAACCAGAGATTCCACGCGGGACGTCTGCCGGAATGGCCGCTATGAGCTTCGGCATGCCGGAACTGCACCGCCGCCCGTCCGTCCGCGGGCGAGGCGACGCCGTCGCACAGCCCACCGGAGGACCCCCCGTGCAGGCGTCGCTCGTCCAGATACTGGCGCACCCGGACGACGACCTGTACTTCATCAACCCCGACCTGCAGCGTGCGCTGGAGGCGGGCCACCGGGTCACGAGCGTGTACCTGACGGCGGCGGAGGCCGACGGGCGCAACATCGACACCCGCGACCCCCGCCGTATGGACAGCCCGCCGGACTACGAGGGATACGCCGAGGCGCGACAGCAGGGACTGCGCGCGGCGTACGCGGACATGGTCACGGGCGATCGCGAGAGCCCGTGGGCGCGCGACGTGGTGTCGTTCTCGGCGGGAGTGACCGCGGAGCGTTCCACGCTGCTGGCCGCCCCCCATGTCCAGCTGTTCTTCTTCGGGCTGCGGATCGTCAACACCGGGCACGGATTCCCGGCCGACGTGCCGTCCGTCCGGCTCGTGAAACTGTGGACAGGGGAGGCCGTCTCCCAGCTCACCCTGATCGCCGCGGAGTCCCCGCTGCGCGAGCCGCAGCAGATCACCAAGGACGGTCTGCTGCGCTGCCTGGTCGAGTTGCTCCACCGCACGCGGCCCAGCCAGTTCTGGACCATGGACCCCGACCCCTGGCACACCGACTGGGACGAGGAGCGGGGCCCGAAGCCGAGCGACCACCAGGACCACACCGCGACGGCGCAGTTCGCGCTCGCGGCCCTGGAGCGGTACGTCGTGGAGGGCGGCGCGCCGCCCCTGGTGGACCACTGCGTCGGCTACGGCAACAAGATCTGGCCCAGCAACCTCACGGAGCACGCCTGGGCCGAGAAGAAGCGCGTCCTGGAGGTGTACACCTCCGCCGACGGCCACGACTGCCGCCACCGCTACTGCGGTGACCTGCAGCTGTCCGACGGTGCCGACACCCGTCGCTACGGATGGAGCACCCGGGCCCGGTACGAGGGCGGCACGGACTGGCTCCATCTGCAGGCCGACGGCCGCCTCGCCGCCTACGTCACGCTGGGCGGCCGGGTCGCGGTCTGGACCGAGAGCGAGCCGGGCAGCGACGTGTGGGGCCCGCCGGCCGTGCTGCCCGGCAGCGGCCTCGCTCCGTCGCTGTCCGTGGCCCCGGACTCCGACGGCGGGGTGCATCTCGTCGCGCTGCGCCGCACCCGGGCGCTGGCCGGCCGGGTGGACGTGGAGATCGTCCGCATGTGGCGGCAGGCCCATACCGGTTCGGTGGTGCCCTGGCAGCGGATCGGCAACCCCGACGACGACACGAAGGACTGGAAGCGCTGCCGGGAGGTCGGAGTTCCCGAGGCCGTCGTGGGCAGCGCGGGAATCCTGCACGTCTTCGTGCGAAACTTCGGATCCGGCGTCAGCGCCCGCCGCGAGACCGTGGACGGCTGGGGCGACTGGGAGGACCTGCGCGGCCGCGACACGCAGGACTGCCTGAACGCGGTCCTGATGAGCACCGGACGGATCGAGCTGTACGCGGCGAACCGCGGCAGCGGGGTGCGCTGGTACCAGGACGGCATGTACGGCCCGTACAAGATGCAGGACAGCCTGACGTCGGCCGATCCCGACGCCTGGCGCCCGAGCGGAGGCATCACGCCGGTGCAGATCGGACGCTCGCGCGTGGCGGTCTTCTACCGCGAGGAGGACTCCGGCGAGGTGATGTGCCTGCGCCGGCGACCTGACGGCCGGTGGAGCGGACGGGCCGAACGTCTGGGCGGACACGGCGGAACGGGCAGGATCGCGGCGCTACGGCGGATGACCGGCCCGGAGGACCGCATCGTCCTCGCGCGCCGCAACGCGGAGAACCGGCTGAGCACGACGGTGCTCGCCACCCAGGGCTGCGGCCGGGGCCGGGACCAGGACCTGGAGTGGTCCGACCACGACGTGCTGATGGCCCGGCCGCCCGCGCTCGCGCTGGACCGGTCCGGCCGGGTCGTCGTGGCGGTGATGGGGACGGACTCGCGGCTGAGAGTGATGCGGCAGAAGACGCCGGACATCGCCGACGGCTTCGGGCCGCCGACGGTCGTCTGACGGGTCCCGGCACCACCGAACAGGGAAATGAGGAAGGCAATGAGGAAAACATGAGGAAGATCTGCATCCTGGGCAACTCGGTGGCCACCTCCCGGCCCGAGAGCGAGGCACCGCTCGCCGGCTGGGGACAGTACCTCGGCGAGTTTCTCGTCGAGGGCAACGAGGTGCGCAACTACGCCCGTGATGCCATGACGTTGCGTGGCTACTTCACCAAGCGCATGGCCACGCTCCTCACCCTCCTCAGCCCCGACGACGTGGTGCTCCTGGCATTCGGCCACGTCGAGCAGCGCATCGACCAGCCCGACCGCTACCACGGGCCCCGCGAGTACAAGGAGTATCTGCGCCTGTGCGTCGACGCGATCCGGTCCGAGGGAGCCATCCCCGTGCTGCTCACCCCCGTGGCTCGATGCACCTTCGACGAGGCCGGAGTCGTCACGGACACCCACGGCGGATTCGTCCAGCTCACCCGAGAGGCCTCGGCCGAGACGGGTGCCGCGCTGGTCGACATGGCCGCGTTCACCACGCAGATGCTCACGGAACTCGGACCGACGCGCGCCCGCCGGCTGTACCGGTGGCTGGACCCGGGCGAGCACCCCAACCACCCCGACGGCATCGTCGACTCCTCCCACCTCAACGAGCTGGGTGCGCGCACGGTGGCCTGTCGGCTGGCCGCCGGCCTGCTCGAGACGCCCGGCCTGCCGCGCGACATCGTCGACCAGCAGTCGCTGACTCCCAGTGAACTGCCGCCGGTGCTGACGGAGTTCACGGTGAGTCATCCGGAGATGGCGCTCACCATGGCGCCGACCCTGCTGGACAACCCGGTATTCACCTCGCCCGCTCCCGGTCAGCTGGTCAGTGCCCAGCGCAAGCTGGCCGGTAAGGCACCCGTCGGGACGGACTACGTTCTCTTCTACGAGGAGGGCCGCTACCTGGGTGGCAGCGCGGTCTCCGCGTCGGGGGCGTGGCAGTGGCGCCGAGCCATGTGCTGGTCCGCGGGCCTGCACAGCGTCGAGGTCCTCGCGGTCGTCGGCAACGCCGTCTCACGCACCTCGGTACTGGAGTTCGAAGTTCTCGACCGCCTGGAGCCGCCGGAGGTCCTCGGCCCCGAGCCGGACGTCTGGAGCGGACCGCGGCCCCGCTTCTTCGGCACGGCGTCCCGCGGCACGTCCAAGGTGGTGGTCCTCGAACAGGGCAGGCTCATCGCCGAGGTGCCCGTCAAGAAGGACGGAACCTGGCAGGTCACCCACGCCCACGACTGGCGGCCGGGCACCCACACCGTCGAGTTCGTGGCGGTGTTCAGCGCCATCCGCTCGGCGCCCACCGCGCTGACGCTGCGCGTGCACGGCATCCCCGAGGACAGCTGGCTGCACACGTCGCTCTCGTCCCGCACCGCCTGCTCCGGCGAGTGCGAGCACTACCCGGCCATGCCGCAGTGGTGACCCACGGCTCCTCGCCGAGCACCCACCGGTCGGCGGGAGGTCTGAGTGCGCGATGATGGCCGCCGTGGACACCGAGACACTCATCGACGCATGGCGGCGTCTCCTCACCGGCTCCGGAAAATCGTGGGTGCTCTTCGAGCACGGCACCTGTGTGGTGCTGGAAGAGCCCGAGGGGCCGCTCGACGAACGGGCGACCGAGATCCTGCGGGAGTTCGGCCCCGTGCACGTGGGCGGTCCGGCCGGCGACTTCCGCGTGCTCGAACTCAAGAATGATGTGGGCTGGCTGGTGACGGGCCATCATCCGGACGTCGTCACCTTCGTCGCCCTCGACGAGTCCGAGGACCCCTCGCACCTGGCCGTCGGGATGCACGGACGGTCCAAGCGCGACCAGGACGGCAGGGAACTGCACGTCATCCACGTCGAGGACGCCCGTCCGCCCGCTTCCTGAAACGCCGACGCCCGGCACACCACTCGGGTGCGCCGGGCATCGTCCGTTCGTACGGAACGCTGCGGAACCGGTTACGCCGGGACGCTCGCCACGCCCGGAGCCAGGAACTTCTTGCCGTTCACGCGCTCCGAGACGCCCTCGCGGTCCAGGTACGGCGTGATGCCGCCCAGGTGGAAGGGCCAGCCGGCGCCCGTGATCAGGCAGAGGTCGATGTCCTGGGCCTCGGCCACGACACCCTCGTCGAGCATCAGACCGATCTCCTGGGCCACCGCGTCCAGGACGCGGGCGCGGACCTGCTCCTCGGTCAGGACGACATCGCCCTGCTTCAGGAGCGCGGCGACCTCCGGGTCCAGCTCCGGCTTGCCGGAGTCGTAGACGTAGAAGCCGCGCTTGCCCGCCTTGACGACGGCCGCGAGGTTCTCGGAGACCGTGAAGCGGTCCGGGAAGGCCCGGTTGAGGGTCTCCGAGACGTGCAGACCGATCGCGGGGCCGACCAGCTCCAGCAGGACCAGCGGGGACATCGGCAGGCCGAGCGGCTCGATGGCCTTCTCGGCGACCTCGACCGGGGTGCCCTCGTCGATGACGTTCTGGATCTCGCCCATGAAGCGGGTCAGGATGCGGTTCACGACGAACGCCGGGGCGTCCTTGGTGAGGACCGCGGTCTTCTTCAGCTTCTTGGCGACCGCGAAGGCGGTGGCCAGCGAGGCGTCGTCGGTCTTCTCGCCCCGGACGATCTCCAGGAGCGGGAGGACGGCGACGGGGTTGAAGAAGTGGAAGCCCACGACCCGCTCGGGGTGCTGGAGCTTCGACGCCATCTCCGTCACCGAGAGGGAGGAGGTGTTGGTGGCGAGGATCGCGTGCGCCGGGGCGACCGCCTCGACCTCCGCGAACACCGTCTGCTTGACGCCGATCTCCTCGAACACGGCCTCGATGATGAAGTCCGCGTCGGAGAAGCCCTCGGCCTTGTCCAGGACACCGGTGACCAGCGCCTTGAGGCGGTTGGCCTTGTCCTGGTTGATCCGGCCCTTGCCGAGCAGCTTGTCGATCTCGGCGTGGACGTAGCCCACACCCTTGTCGACACGCTCCTGGTCGATGTCGGTCAGGACGACCGGGACCTCGAGGCGGCGCAGGAACAGCAGGGCGAGCTGCGAGGCCATCAGGCCCGCGCCGACCACGCCGACCTTGGTGACCGGGCGCGCCAGGTTCTTGTCCGGGGCGCCGGCCGGGCGCTTGCCGCGCTTCTGCACCAGGTTGAACGCGTAGATGCCGGAACGCAGTTCGCCACCCATGATCAGGTCGGCGAGCGCCTTGTCCTCGGCGTCGTACCCCTGCTGCAGGTCGCCGTTCTTGGCGGCCGCGATGATGTCGAGGGCGCGGTAGGCGGCCGGGGCGGCCCCGTGCACCTTGGAGTCCGCGATGAAGCGGCCCTTGGCGACGGCCTGGTCCCAGCCCTCGCCGCGGTCGATCACCGGGCGCTCGACCTCGGTCTCGCCCTTGAGGACGTTCGCCGTCCAGATGAGCGACTGCTCCAGGAAGTCGGCACCCTCGAAGAGAGCGTCGGCGATGCCCAGGTCGAAGACCTGCTGGCCCTTGAGCTGCTTGTTCTGGTTGAGGCTGTTCTCGATGATGACCGAGACGGCCTTGTCGGCGCCGATCAGGTTCGGCAGGATCGTGCAGCCGCCCCAGCCCGGGACCAGGCCCAGGAAGACCTCGGGCAGGGAGAACGCCGGGATCGCCTTGGAGACGGTCCGGTAGGAGCAGTGCAGGCCGACCTCGACGCCACCGCCCATGGCGGCACCGTTGTAGTACGCGAAGGTCGGGACCGCGAGGCCCGCGAGGCGCTTGAAGACCTCGTGACCGCCCTTGCCGATGGCCAGCGCGTCCTCGTGCTTCTTCAGCAGCTCGACGCCCTTGAGGTCGGCGCCGACCGCGAAGATGAACGGCTTGCCGGTGATGCCGACGCCGACGATGTCGCCGGCCGCGGCCTCCGCCTCGACCTGGTCGATGGCGGTGTTGAGGTTCGCCAGCGAGGCCGGGCCGAAGGTGGTCGGCTTGGTGTGGTCCAGGCCGTTGTCGAGCGTGATGAGCGCGAAGCGCCCGGCGCCGAACGGCAGGTCGAGGTGGCGTACGTGCGCGGACGTCACGACCTCGTCGGGGAACAGCTCGGCCGCACCCTTCAGAAGCTCAGCGGTGGTGCTCACTTGTCCCCCTCGAAGTGCGGGTTCTCCCAGATGACGGTCGCGCCCATGCCGAAGCCGACGCACATGGTGTTCAGGCCGTAGCGGACGTGCGGCTGCTCCTCGAACTGGCGGGCCAGCTGCGTCATCAGACGGACACCGGAGGAGGCCAGCGGGTGGCCGTAGGCGATGGCGCCGCCGTACTGGTTGACGCGCGCGTCGTCGTCGGCGATGCCGTAGTGCTCCAGGAAGGCGAGGACCTGGACGGCGAAGGCCTCGTTGATCTCGAAGAGACCGATGTCGGAGATGGACAGGCCCGCCTGGGCGAGGGCCTTCTCCGTGGCCGGGATCGGGCCGTAGCCCATGACCTCGGGCTCGACGCCGGCGAAGGCGTAGGAGACCAGGCGCATCTTGACCGGCAGGTTGTTCTCGCGGGCGAAGTCCTCGCTCGCGATGATCGAGGCGGTGGCGCCGTCGTTCAGGCCGGCCGCGTTACCGGCGGTGACCCGGCCGTGGACGCGGAACGGGGTCTTCAGACCGGAGAGGTTCTCCAGGGTCGTGCCCGGGCGCATCGGCTCGTCGGCCGTGACCAGGCCCCAACCGGTCTCGCCGGCCTCGGGGTTGGTGCGGCGCACCGAGATCGGCACCAGGTCCTGCTGGATCTTGCCGTTGGCGTACGCCTTGGCGGCCTTCTCCTGCGAGCGCACGGCGTACTCGTCGGCGCGCTGCTTGGTGATGCTCGGGTAGCGGTCGTGCAGGTTCTCGGCGGTCATGCCCATGAACAGGGCGGACTCGTCGACCAGCTTCTCGCTGACGAAGCGCGGGTTCGGGTCCACGCCCTCGCCCATCGGGTGGCGGCCCATGTGCTCGACGCCACCGGCGATGACGGCGTCGTAGGCGCCGAAGGCGATCGAACCCGCGGTGGTCGTCACGGCGGTCAGGGCGCCGGCGCACATGCGGTCGATCGAGTAGCCGGGCACCGACTGCGGGAGGCCCGCGAGGATGCCGGCGGTGCGGCCGAGGGTCAGGCCCTGGTCGCCGATCTGCGTGGTCGCGGCGATGGCGACCTCGTCGATCTTCTTCGGGTCGAGGCCGGGGTTGCGGCGCAGCAGCTCCCGGATCGCCTTCACGACGAGGTCGTCGGCGCGAGTCTCGTGGTAGATGCCCTTCGGGCCCGCCTTGCCGAACGGGGTGCGGACGCCGTCGACGAAGACGACATCCCTGACGGTACGAGGCACGATGGCTCTCCTCCAGGGTGCGGGATGGCACTGCTGCGACGCGCAAGCGCTGAGCGCGCGCTCAGGGCTCATGCTACTTGTGGGTAACGTAGCTGCACAGCCCTGGCGCGGGGAGCGGCGAACGTCACATCCCGGCCGCTGGAGATCGCCCCGGGATCTTGGCGCGATCTCGACGCCCCTGTTCCGCTTCCGCGGGCCTTGCCGATCCCGGTCGGCGGTCCGGGACCGGCGCGGACCGGGTTTTCGGCGGCCGCCGCACGATGACGCCGCGCGGCCGTGCGGCCTTGTCGGCGGCCCGCCTCTCCGTGGGGAGGGCGGCGTCAGCCGTGCCCGTGCGCGGGCCTTGCCGATGCCGGTCGGCGGCCGGTGCCCGCGGGCGGCCGTACGCGGCGAAGTGCCACGACGGCCGCGCCGTACGCGGCGGCTACGCCTCCTTCGCGGCAAGTGCCTCCACGAGCGCGGGCGTCACCTGCTCCACCTGCCACGGCCGCGCACCGTATCCGGCGAGCGCACCGCTCACCGACTCGGCGTCGGCCGACTTCGGCGGCTCCCAGCAGAGCCGCCGTACGGTGTCGGGCGCGATCAGATTCTCCTGGGGCATGCCGAGCCGTTCGGCCACCGCCGAGACGGCGGCCCGCGCGGCGGAGAGCCGAGCCGCGGCGGCCGGATCCTTGTCGGCCCAGGCCCGAGGCGGCGGCGGCCCGGTCACGGGCTGCCCCGGCTGCGGCAGCCGCGTGTCCGGCAGGGCGTTCGCACGGTCCACCGCGGCCTGCCACTGCTCCAGCTGGCGCCGTCCCATCCGGTGCCCGAACCCGTTCAGTCCCGCGAGCGCGTGCGCGTTCACCGGCAGGGCCAGCGCCGCCTCGACGATCGCGGTGTCGCCGAGCACCTTTCCGGGTGACACGTCACGCCGCTGGGCGATCCGGTCCCGGGTCTCCCACAGCTCCCGCACCACGGCGAGCTGCCGCCGCCGGCGCACCTTGTGCATGCCGGACGTGCGTCGCCAGGGATCCTTGCGGGGCTCGGCCGGCGGAGCGGACGCGATCGCGTCGAACTCCTGCCGGGCCCATTCCAGCTTGCCCTGCCGGTCCAGCTCCTTCTCCAGGCAGTCCCGCAGGTCGACGAGCAGCTCGACGTCCAGGGCCGCGTACCGCAGCCAGGGCTCGGGCAGCGGCCGGGTCGACCAGTCGACGGCCGAGTGCCCCTTTTCGAGTACGTATCCGAGCACGCTCTCGACCATCGCGCCGAGGCCGACCCGGGGGAACCCGGCGAGCCGGCCGGCCAGTTCGGTGTCGAACAGGCGGCTGGGGACCATGCCTATCTCACGGAGGCAGGGCAGATCCTGGGTGGCCGCGTGCAGCACCCACTCCACGCCGGACAGTGCCTCGCCGAGGCCCGACAGGTCGGGACAGGCGACGGGGTCGATCAGCGCGCTCCCGGCACCTTCGCGACGCAGCTGCACCAGGTAGGCGCGCTGGCCGTAGCGGTAGCCGGAGGCGCGCTCGGCGTCCACGGCGACCGGGCCGGAGCCCGCGGCGAACGCGGCGACCACCTCGGCCAGCGAGGCCTCGTCGGCGATCACCGGCGGAACGCCCTCACGCGGGGCGAGCAGAGGGATCGGCGCCTCCGTCGCAGAAGATACGCCGTCGTCCGGAGGGGTCCCCCCGGTGGTGCGCAGTGGCATGTCTGCTGCGGTCTCTTGGGCGTCGGTCACCTGTCAAGGGTATCTGTGCGTGGACAGCGCCCGTCGACGTAACGTTCCGTCGACGGGCGTCAGGGGGTCGTAAACCAGTCAGGTCGGTGAAACATCCCGTTCACGTGAGTGAACGGCCACCATGCTCCGGGGCGGTCCTCCAGCCGGTTCAGTGGATGATTCCGGTGCGCAGGGCCACCGCGACCATCCCGGCCCGGTCGCCCGTGCCGAGCTTGCGCGCGATCCGGGCGAGGTGGCTCTTGACGGTCAGTGCGGACAGGCCCATCGAGACGCCGATCGCCTTGTTCGACTGGCCCTCCGCGACCAGCCGCAGCACCTCGACCTCGCGGCCGGACAGCTCGCGGTAGCCACCCGGGTGGCTCGGGGAACCCGGGGGGCGGCGGTGCATACGGGCGGCGGTGGCGCCGATGGGGGAGGTGCCCGGCCGGGTGGGGAGCCCGATGTTGGTCCGGGTGCCGGTGACGACATAGCCCTTGACCCCGCCGGCCAGGGCGTTGCGCACGGCGCCGATGTCGTCGGCGGCGGACAGTGCCAGCCCGTTCGGCCAGCCGGCGGCACGGGTCTCGGAAAGGAGGGTCAGGCCGGAACCGTCCGGGAGGTGGACGTCGGCGACGCAGATGTCACGGGGGTTGCCGATGCGGGGACGAGCCTCCGCGATGGACGAGGCCTCGATGACATCGCGCACACCGAGCGCCCACAGATGGCGGGTGACGGTGGAGCGGACGCGCGGGTCGGCCACGACCACCATGGCGGTCGGCTTGTTCGGGCGGTAGGCGACCAGGCTTGCGGGCTGCTCTAGGAGAACGGACACCAGGCCTCCTGGGGTGCGGGAAGGGGCCGGCTCTGGGGATGAAGCCGGGACGAACCGTGCTTTCAAGGTCACAGTCGTCTTCGGCACCAAACCCGTCCGCCTTTAGGGAATGATCACGATCTAGTGAGTAACAATCCGTGCAATTCGGACACGCGATCGATCACCCGAAGATCGAGTCGGTTCGACCGGTGGCGATTACGAGACTGAAAGTGGCCGTATCGACAAAGAGATGGTCAACGAGATGATGATCAACCGGGGGACGGCGAAAGCGGCGGCGAGGGGTCAGCGGGACTGCGGTCCCCGGCGCTGCGGCAGGGTCACCACCGACGCGTCGCCGGGCGCGGCCGGAGGCAGGCCGGCGACCTGGGCCAGCAGATCGCACCAGGAGGCCAGGTGGGCCGCCGTGTCCGGTACCCCGCCCAGGCCCTCGCGAGGCGTCCAGGAGGCGCGGATCTCGATCTGCGAGGCGGCCGGGCGTTCGGACAGCCCGCCGAAGTAGTGCGAACTCGCGCGCGTGACCGTGCCGCTCGGCTCGCCGTACGACAGCCCACGCGCCTGGAGCGCCCCGGTCAGCCACGACCAGCACACCTCGGGCAGCAGCGGATCCGCCGCCATCTCCGGCTCCAGCTCGGCACGCACCAGCGTCACCAGCCGGAAGGTGCCGTGCCAGGCGTCGTGCCCGGCCGGGTCGTGCAGCAGCACCAGGCGCCCGTCGGCGAGGTCCTGGTCGCCGTCGACGATCGCGGCCTCCAGGGCGTACGAGAACGGGGCGAGCCGCTGCGGCGGCGGTGTCGGCTCCACCTCGACCTGCGGCCGCAGCCGTGCGCCCCTGAGCGCCTCGACCGCGGCCCGGAAGGCGGGCGGAGCCGTGTTGCCCGTATGCCGCTCCGCCTCCCCCTTGTCCTTCGCGTCGTCCATTCCGCCAGCGCCGTCCGACAGTCGTCCCTGAGCCGCAGCCATGCGGGGAAGATTAAGGGGAAGCGGGGCTTCGCGCAGGGAGAGACACCACCTAAGGCACCACCCGAGGTGCCGCACAGGGCGCGGCCACGGCGGCTCCGGGGGCGTGCGAGACTTGCCGTCGTGAGTGCGAACGGAAGCCCCACGGGCCAGCAGCCGACAGCGACGTACGACAGTGCCTTCCTGAAGGCGTGCAGGCGTGAACCCGTGCCGCACACCCCCGTGTGGTTCATGCGCCAGGCCGGACGCTCGCTGCCGGAGTACCTCAAGGTGCGCCAGGGCATCCCCATGCTGGAGTCCTGCACGCGGCCCGAGCTGGTCACCGAGATCACGCTCCAGCCCGTGCGCCGGCACAACGTGGACGCGGCGATCTACTACAGCGACATCGTCGTCCCGCTCAAGGCCATCGGTGTCGACCTGGACATCAAGCCCGGCGTCGGCCCGGTCGTCGAGCACCCGATCCGCACCCGCGCCGACCTCGCCCAGCTCCGTGACCTCACGCCCGAGGACGTCTCGTACGTCACCGAGGCGATCGGCCTGCTCACCCAGGAGCTGGGTTCGACCCCGCTGATCGGCTTCGCCGGCGCCCCGTTCACCCTTGCGAGCTACCTCGTCGAGGGCGGCCCCTCACGCACGTACGAGAACGCCAAGGCGATGATGTACGGCGACCCCGAGCTCTGGGCCGACCTGCTCGACCGCCTCGCCGACATCACGGCCGCGTTCCTCAAGGTGCAGATCGAGGCCGGCGCCTCCGCCGTCCAGCTCTTCGACTCCTGGGCGGGCGCGCTCGCCCCCGCCGACTACCGCCGCTCGGTGCTGCCCGCCTCCGCGAAGGTCTTCGACGCGGTCTCCGGGTACGGCGTCCCCCGCATCCACTTCGGTGTCGGCACCGGCGAGCTGCTCCGGCTCATGGGCGAGGCCGGCGCGGACGTCGTCGGAGTCGACTACCGCGTCCCGCTCGACGAGGCCGCCCGCCGGATCGGCCCCGGCAAGGCGCTGCAGGGCAACCTCGACCCGACGGTCCTGTTCGCCGGCAAGGACGTGGTGGAGACCAAGGCGCGCGAGGTGCTCGACGCGGCCGCCGGCCTGGAGGGGCACGTCTTCAACCTCGGCCACGGCGTGATGCCGTCCACCGACCCGGACGCGCTCACCCGGCTCGTGGAGTACGTCCACACGCAGACCGCCCGCTGATTCACCACGTCTGCCGGGTCCGCGCCTGTCTGCCGAACAGCAGGCGGGGCGGCTCCGGCGGCGGTGGGGTGCCCGGACGCAGGGGCAGCGCGAGCAGCATGCCCGCGACAAAACCCACGACGTGCGCCGAGTACGCCACCGTCCCGGCGCCGGACACGCCGTGACCCGACGAGTACACCGCCTGCAGTGCGAACCAGAAGCCCAGCACCAGCCAGGCGGGCAGCCGCAGCGGCAGGAAGACCAGGAACGGCACCAGGACCCAGACCCTGGCCCTCGGGAACAGCACCAGATAGGCGCCCAGGACCCCGGCGATCGCCCCTGACGCGCCGATCAGCGGGTCTCCCGAGCCGTCGTTGAGCAGCGCGAAGCCGTAACCGGCCGCGTAGCCGCAGAAGACGTAGAAGAGCACGTACCGGATGTGGCCCATCCGGTCCTCGACGTTGTTGCCGAAGATCAGCAGGAAGAGCATGTTGCCCAGCAGGTGCAGCCAGCTGCCGTGCAGGAACATCGCCGTGAAGACCGACAGTTCGGGCGACTTGTCGTAGGCCGGCGGCCCCGCCACGCACCCCGGGCCGTGCGGGCCGACCCCCACGGCCCCGGTCGGGACCAGCCGGGGCAGCTGATGGTGGATCAGCTCTCTGGGCACCGCCGCGTAGTGCTCCATGAACGCCTGCAGATGACACAGTTGAGCCAGATCGCTGCCGCCCGCCACGGAACCGGTGACACCGGGCGTCGCGACGAAGACGAGGACGTTGGCGGCGATGAGCGCATACGTCACCCAAGGGGTGCGGCGCACCGGATTCACGTCATGGACGGGGATCACCACACAGAAGTACTGCCCCCGATACGGCGGTCGAACCGGTGAACACGGCCCGCCACGCGCGCGTATCACTCCTCAACCGACGTGAGGATCAGGCGATGAACGAGCGAGTTACTCTTCCCATGCATGCTCTGCCCGACGGCGAGGCGGAACTGTCCCTTGTCGTACGTCTCCCCTGGGAGGACGTGGCCCGGCTCGGCCAGGAGGCCGGGCGGCTCGCCGCGCAGATGCAGCGGCCGGTGACGCTCGACGAGGCCGTGAGCAACCGGCTGCGCTCCACGAGGCCGTCCGCCGCCCACGCGAAGCCCGCGGGGGAGCAGCCCGCGGCCGTGTCGTCCGCCCCGGGCGTGACCTCCCTGCCGAGGATCAGCGGGACGGCCTAGGCCGTCCCGCCCGCTCCGTCGGACGGGCCCTGGACAGTCCCCGCGCGGACCTTCGCCGCCGCCTTTCTCGCCGCCACCAGCACCGGGTCCCACACCGGCGAGAACGGCGGGGCGTAGCCCAGGTCCAGGGCCGTCATCTGTTCCACCGTCATGCCCGCGGTGAGGGCCACCGCGGCGATGTCGACCCGCTTCGCCGCGCCCTCCCGGCCGACGATCTGCACGCCGAGCAGCCGTCCCGTGCGGTGTTCGGCCAGCATCTTCACCGTCATGGGGGAGGCGCCGGGGTAGTAGCCCGCGCGGCTGGTCGACTCGATGACGACCGTCTCGAAGCGCAGTCCCACCCGGCGCGCGTCCTTCTCGCGCAGACCGGTGCGGGCGATCTCCAGGTCGCAGACCTTGCTCACCGCCGTGCCGACCACGCCCGGGAAGGTGGCGTAACCGCCCCCGACGTTGGTGCCGATGATCTGGCCGTGCTTGTTGGCGTGGGTGCCCAGGGCGATGTGCCGTTCCTGGCCGGAGACCAGGTCGAGGACCTCGACGCAGTCGCCGCCGGCCCAGATGTTCTCGTGGCCGCGCACCCGCATCGCGAGGTCGGTGAGCAGGCCGTGGTGGTGGCCGAGGGGCAGGCCCGCCGCCTTCGCGAGGGTGGTCTCGGGGCGCACGCCGATGCCCAGCACCACCACGTCCGCCGGATACTCCGCGTCCTGCGTGGCCACCGCCCGCACCCGGCCGTCCTGCCCGGTGAGGGCCTTGGTGACCGCGGCGTCGTCGACCATGGTGATGCCCAGGTCCTCCATGGCCTTGTGCACCAGGCGGCCCATGTCGGGGTCGAGCGTGGACATGGGCTCGCTGCCGCGGTTGACGACCGTCACCTCATAGCCCCGGTTGATGAGAGCCTCGGCCATCTCGACGCCGATGTAACCCGCGCCGACCACCACCGCGCGCGCCGGTTCGCTGCCGCCACGCGTGCGTGCCAGGGAGTCCAGCAGGTCCTGGCCGTCGTCGAGGGTCTGCACACCGTGGACACCGGGGGCGTCGGCGCCCGGCATGTCCGGGCGGATCGGGCGGGCGCCGGTCGCGATCACGAGCTTGTCGTACGACGTCCAGGACTCGGCGCCGGAATCGACGTCACGCGCGCGTACCCGCTGCCGCTCCACGTCGATCTCCGTGACCTCGGTACGCAGACGCAGGTCGATCCCGCGCGCCCGGTGCTCCTCGGGCGTGCGCGCGATCAGCTGATCCCGTCCGGCGACGTCGCCGCCCACCCAGTACGGGATCCCGCACGCCGAGTACGAGGTGAAGTGGCCGCGCTCGAACGCCACGATCTCCAGCTCGCCCGGCCCGCGCATACGCCGCGCCTGCGAGGCCGCCGACATCCCCGCGGCGTCACCGCCGATCACGACCAACCGCTCCGCTGTGCCCCGTCCACCGCTCATGCCCATGTGAACACGCTACGGGGACGGGGCATTTCAGTCGCGTTCAGCCCTCCTCGCCGGGGGTCGCGCGGTGTGCCCTGCGGGGGCGTACGACCCGCAGCCACAGCACCAGGAGCAGTCCCGCCGGCACGGCGAACGGCAGCACCGCACCCAGGGCGAGGGCGATCCAGCGCAGCATCGTGACGAACACGTGCCAGCCGCCGGACACCGCGTCCGCGAAGTCCGGGTCGTCGTCCTTCGCGGCCTTCTTCACCGGCGTCTCGGACAGCGACAGGGTGATCGTGGCCAGGCTCGTCCGGTCCTTCAGGGACGCCTGCCGCGCCAGCAGCGCCTCCAGGTCGGACTCGCGGCTGCTCAACTCCCCTTCCAGGGTGACCACGTCACTGAGCTTGGCCGCCTTGTCCATCAGCTCGCGGACCCGGGCGACACTGGCCCGCTGCGAGCGGATGCGGCTCTCCACGTCCACCACCTGGTCGGTGACGTCCTGCGCCTTGGTGCTCCGGTCGATCAGCTTGCCGGTGCCCTGGAGGTCGGTGAGGACCTCGTCGTACTTGTCGGTGGGCACGCGCAGGACGACGCGGGTGCGCTCGTGGCCCCGGGGGTCCCGGCTGGTGCTCTCCTTGCCGACGTAGCCGCCCGCGTTCTCGGCGGTGGCGCGGGCCTCGTCCAGCGCCTTGGGCACGTCCTTGACCTGCACGGTGAGGGAGGCGGTGCGGATGATGCGGTTCGCGGTGAGCTCGGGCGCCTTGGCCCCAGAGCCCTTCTCCGAGCCGGCGGCGTACTCCGCGGCACCCCGCTGGGGCGCGCTTCCCGCGGCGGCCTTGGAGTCGCTGCTCGCGCCGCCGGAGGAGTCCGAGGCGCTGCAGCCCGCGAGCCCGAGCGTGGTGGCGAGCAGGAGTCCGGCCAGAGCCTGGGCCGGTCGTACGGAACGTCGTGTGCGCATGCGGTGGTACCCCCGAGGGCCGTGACTGATGACGCTCCTTCGACGCCGGGGCGGGCCGGGACGTTTGGCCGGGACGGTCCCGATGAGGTCACGGTCGGGACTCGAAAGGGCCGCATGGCCCTGGCGGGAGTGTCAGCGGCGTCTGAGAAGGTGGAGCCATGAGCGGATCAGGCACGGGAACGGATCATGTCGTCGTCATCGGGGCCGGCATCGCGGGGCTGGCCGCCGCGCACAGACTGCTCGGGCGCGGGATGCGCGTGACCGTCCTGGAGGCCTCGGAGCGGGTCGGCGGAAAGCTGCTGCCCGGGGAGATCGCGGGCGTCCGGGTCGACCTGGGCGCCGAGTCGATGCTGGCGCGCCGGCCCGAGGCGGTCACCCTCGCGCGCGAGGTGGGCCTGAGCGGCGGGCTCCGGCCGCCGGCCACCGCGGCGGCCTCGATCTGGACCCGCGGCGCCCTGCGCCCCATGCCCAAGGGACATGTGATGGGCGTACCGGGCACCGCCGCCGCCCTCGCCGGCGTCCTGTCGGACGAGGGCCTCGCCCGCATCGAGCGCGACGCCGACCTGCCCCGCACGGAGGTCGGCGACGACGTGGCGGTCGGCGAGTACGTGGCGGCCCGCCTCGGCCACGAGGTCGTCGACCGCCTGGTCGAGCCTCTCCTGGGCGGTGTCTACGCGGGCGACGCGTACCGCATCTCGATGCGCTCGGCGGTCCCGCAGCTCTTCGAGGCCGCGCGGACCCATGACTCGCTGACCGAAGCCGTCCGGGAGATCCAGGCCAGAGCCGCCGCGAGCGGGCAGAGCGGCCCGGTGTTCATGGGCATCGAGGGCGGCGTGGGCCAACTGCCGCTCGCGGTGGCGGAGTCGGTGCGGGCCCGCGGCGGCGAGATCCTGACCGGGACGCCGGTGACGGAGCTGCGCCGGGAGGCGCCGGAGGGCTGGCGGGTGGTCGCCGGTGACCGGGTGCTGCCCGCCGACGCGGTGGTCGTCGCCGTGCCCGCCCCGGTCGCGGCCGGGCTGTTGGGCGCCGAGTCCCCCGCGGCCGCCGCCGAGCTGCGCACGATCGAGTACGCCTCCATGGCCCTGGTCACCCTCGCCTACCGCCGCGCCGGCCTCGCCCTGCCCGAGGGCAGCGGCTTCCTGGTGCCGCCGGTGGACGGCCGCACGATCAAGGCGTCGACCTTCGCCTCCCAGAAGTGGGGCTGGATCGCCGACGAGGACCCGGACGTGCTGGTGCTGCGCACCTCCGTCGGACGGTACGGCGAGACGGAGATCCTCGGCCGCGAGGACGCCGACCTCGTCGCCATCTCCCGGGGCGACCTGCGCGAGGCCATCGGCCTGGACGCCGAGCCCCTGGAGACCCGCGTCACCCGGTGGGACGACGGCCTGCCGCAGTACCCGGTCGGCCACCACGCGCGCGTGGCCCGCGTCCGTGAGCAGGTCGCCAAGCTGCCGGGCCTGGTGGTCTGCGGCGCACAGTACGACGGCGTCGGCATCCCGGCCTGCATCGCGAGCGCGTACGCGGCGGTGGACCTGCTGGGCGGCGATCTGCGCGGTGTGCAGGAGCTCACCGCCAACCCGGTGCAGAGTCTGCACGGAGGAGCAGGAGAATAAGGGACATGAGTGACGACGCCCCCACCACCGAGACCGGCAGGATCCCGAACAAGGGCAAGCTGGCCAAGGACCTCAACGAGGTCATCCGTTACACGCTGTGGTCCGTCTTCAAGCTGAAGGACGTGCTGCCCGAGGACCGCGCGGGTTACGCCGACGAGGTCCAGGAGCTGTTCGACCAGCTCGCCGCCAAGGACGTGACGATCCGCGGCACGTACGACCTGTCCGGTCTGCGCGCCGACGCCGACCTCATGATCTGGTGGCACGCCGAGACCAGCGACCAGCTGCAGGAGGCGTACAGCCTCTTCCGCCGCACCAGGCTGGGCCGCGCCCTGGAGCCGGTCTGGTCGAACATGGCGCTGCACCGGCCGGCCGAGTTCAACCGCTCGCACATCCCGGCGTTCCTCGCCGACGAGACGCCGCGCGACTACGTCAGCGTCTACCCCTTCGTGCGCTCCTACGACTGGTACCTGCTGCCCGACGAGGACCGCCGCCGCATGCTCGCCGACCACGGCAAGATGGCCCGCGGCTACCCGGACGTGCGCGCCAACACGGTCGCCTCGTTCTCCCTCGGCGACTACGAGTGGATCCTCGCCTTCGAGGCCAACGAGCTCCACCGCATCGTCGACCTCATGCGCCACCTGCGCGCCTCCGAGGCCCGCATGCACGTCCGCGAGGAGATCCCGTTCTTCACGGGCCGCCGCAAGGACATTGCCGAACTGGTGGCGGGGCTCGCGTAGGGCAGCGCCCTGAAGGGGCGCGGGGCGGTATCGACATGCGGCTCCGCCGCGATGGGGGTCCCCCCCGTTCGAGCGAAGCCGAGAACTTGGGGGAGCGACCAGCCACGACGGTCCCGCGGACGACGCACCGGACTTCCAGCGGAGCGCTCAGCGCTGGTCGGCCTTTCCCTTCAGGGAGTCCCTCACGGACTGCTTCCGGGAGCGGCCGGCCGGCGCCTCCGGCTTCGGTTCCGGGTGACCTTCGCAGGCCGCCGCGCGCCGCGTCGGGAGCCGGCCCTCCAGCAGGTAGGCGTCCAGGTGGGCGTTGACGCACCGGTTCGGCCCGCCCGCGACGCCGTGCGTGCCGGAGTCCCGCTCGGTCACCAGCACCGAGCCGGCCAGCCGCCGGTTCATCTCCAGGGCGCCGTCGTAGGGCGTGGCCGCGTCCCGCTCGGCGGCCATGATGAGCACCGGCGGCAGCTCACCGGGCCCGGTCCGCACGTCCAGCGGCCGCTGCCGGGGCGCGGGCCAGTAGGCGCACGGCAGGTTCATCCACGCGTTGTCCCAGGTCTCGAAGGGCGCGACGCGCGCAAGCCTCGTGTTGTCGCGGTCCCACACCTTCCAGTCCGTCGGCCAGGAGGCGTCGTTGCACTCCACGGCCGTGTACACGGCGTTCGCGTTCTCGGCCTCGGCGGCCGCCCCGGTGGCCGGCCCGGCGACGCGGACCAGCGGCTTCGGGTCGCCCTTCAGATACGCCGAGAGCGCCGCGGCGCGGCTCGGCCAGAAGTCGTCGTAGTACCCGGCCGTCAGGAACGCGCCCTGCAGCTGCCCCGGCCCGACCTCGCCACCCGCCGGCTTCGCGGCCAGCCGCGTCCGCGCACTGTCGTAGGTGCGCTGCACCTTCTCGGCCGTGTCACCGAGCCCGTACACGTCGTCGTGCCGGGCCATCCACTCGCGGAAGTCGGTCCAGCGGCTCTCGAACGCGGCCGACTGCTCCAGGTTGTCGCGGTACCAGATCTGCGCCGGGTCCGGGTTCACGACCGAGTCCAGCACCATCCGCCGTACGTGCGAGGGGAACAGCGTCGCGTACACGGCCCCGAAGTAGGTGCCGTACGACGCGCCCATGAAGGTCAGCTTCGGCTCGTCCAGCGCGGCGCGCAGGACGTCCAGGTCACGAGCGTTGTTGAGCGAGTTGTAGTACCGCAGTCCGCTTCCGGACCGCTTGGCGCAGCCGCGTGCGTACGCCTTCGCCTCGGCGATGCGCTTCTTCTTGTACGACTCCGAGGGGTGCGTCGGCGACTGCGAGGGCCCCTTGAAGAAGCGCTTGGGATCCTGGCAGGACAGCGGCGCCGAACGCTCCACCCCGCGCGGGGCGTAGCCGATGAGGTCGTACGCGGCCGCGATCCGCTTCCACTCCGGCACCATGCCGACCAGCGGGAAGTACATGCCGGAGGCGCCGGGACCGCCCGGGTTGTAGACGAGGGCGCCCTGACGGGGCACCTTCCGCTTGCTGTTGTGCGGGTCCTTGTGGGTGGCGAGGGCCCGGCTCACGGTCAGCGTGATCTGCTTGCCGTCGGGATGCGCGTAGTCCAGCGGGACGCGCACCGTGCCGCACTCCAGGTTGTCCGGGGCGTTCTGTTCGGCGGGGCACTTCCCGAAGGCGATGCCTTCCACCTGGGCGCGCGCGACGGCGACCGCGGTGCCGCGCTGCTCCGCCACCGCTCCGGGGCCGCCCGGAGCCCCCGGCGCACTGTCGGCCGGGGCGGCGGCGAGGGTGGTCACAAGCAAGGACCCGGCGGCCGTGTAGAGGGCGGCAGCTCGCATGGCGTATCCCTTCGGTGCGCGGCAGCACTGGCACTGCGGCAACAAAAGGGATAATTCGTTCGGCCGTTGGCGAAGGCAAGCACCGCCCCGGCGGTGTCGGCGTCAATGCCCCCTATGCGCCCGTCCGATGCGCTCACTCACGCCAGGGCTGCTCGCGGTGGGCGAAGGCCGCGCGCAGCTCCGGTTCGCCGATCGCGCGGATTCCGCGTACGGCCACGGAGGTGAGATAGGTGCGGTCGTCACCGGCACCGGTCGCGCGCCGGGGCAGGGCGCCGAGCAGCCGCTGCCCGGCCGGGGAGGCCCAGCGCGAGTACGGGTGCACCTCGACCCGGGCGATGGCGAGGCAGCTCAGGGTCAGGGCGAGGGGAAGCGCGAACCAGGCGGCGACCAGGTTGCGCGGCATCTCGGTCTGAGCCGGCATCAGCAGCGCGGTCGTGCCCAGAGCGACGACGGCCAGCGCGGCGACCCGGACCTGCCGGACCCCGGCCGCCACGGTCGTACGGGCCCCGTCGGGTACCGCGAGCCCCGCCCGGACCAGCCCGTCGGCGAGGCTGCGCACGGCGTCGGCGCCCGCCGCGGCGGAGCGCACCGGCTCGATGCGGGACTGGCCCTCCGGTCCTATGGCCCCTATGACGGACCGCTCCATGTCGTCCCGGCCCCGCGGGTCGACGACGGTCGCCCAGCCGGTGTGCGCGAGCAGCAGCCGCCGCTGACGCGCCATCGAGACCATGGTGAGGTCGGCGACCCGCGCGGGTCCGCCCGACAGGAACGCCGCCTCGTACAGCGTCAGATCGTGTCCCCGGCTCGCGCTCGCGTCTTCCGCGTCAACGGCCGCCGCGCGTACGGCGGCCAGACACAGTCGCGTGCACGCGGTGCCGGCGACGGCCCAGGCCAGCAGCAGGAGAAGGACCCAGAACATGACGTGTTTCTATGCCAGGGGCCTGGGAAACGCCATGCCCTTTTCACCATCCGGACGGAGTGTTGCCGGTACGTGACGTTCCGCTTCTCACACAGGTCAGGAGCCGTTCGTCGGCGGTGGGCCGGAGACGGCCGGCGGGAGCGAGTAGGTGACCGAGGACGAGGGGGTGGCCGACGGCGAGGGGGTGACCGGGACCGCCTGGGCCGGGTCGACGGTCGGCACGGGGGAGGGGGAGGCCGAGGGGCTCGTGGTGGCCGCCAGGTTCTGGGCCAGGGAGGTGAAGTCCACGTATCCCGTGGCCTCCAGGACCCTGATGTGGTCCAGGACGGTGCTGTTGGCGTCGTCGGCGAGATCGCGCACGAGCGAGTTCTGGGTACCGGCCCTGACCTGGGCGACGACGGAGAACACCCGGCCATGGGCGAGCCGCAGGATGTTGGCGAACTCGCGGTCGAAGTCCTGCCCCTGCGCCCCGCCCAGGGTGGCGAGCCACTGCTTCTGCTGCTCGTTGGGCTCGTTGGGCAGGGGCAGGCCGAGCCGGGTGGCGACCATGCGGACGTGCGCGTCCAGGGACGTGTGCCCGGCGACGAGGTGCTCTCCGGCCGTCCGTACGGCCTGGGTGGTGCCCTTCTCCTCGGCCAGCTGCCCGGCGGGCAGCTCCCACAGCCCGGCCAGCCGGACCTTGGTGACGAAGTCCCGGTCCAGTGCGGACAGCCGGCCGTACTGTGTCAGCACGGTCTGGGCGCTGAGCGTGTCGGCGTCGGCCGCCCCGGGCGGGCCGCTGTACGAGAAGATCGGGTAGAGCAGCGCCGCCGCGGTCGCCGCCAGGCCCGTGATGATGAGCCCGGTGCCGCTGAATATGCCTCGGCCCTTGATCGGGGGTCGTGGTCGCATGGTGCCTCCTGCTTACGGCACCGCACGCCAGTGAGGGTCGGATGGGTGCGGGGTTGGCCATATTACTGCTGAGTTCAGGCCAATTTACTGCGGGGTTCGAGCCAACCACCGTACGGGCGAGGGGACATGGAGTGATGAAACGCGCCAAAAAGGGCGCAGATGTTACGGCTGTCACCCCTTCCGCAGCAGCACCCTCCGCGCGGCCCGGGCGACCCGCACCACCGGCCGCCGGGACCGGGGCACCGGCCCCGACCGTTCCAGCCACCACTCCCGCAGCTCCCGCCGCACGTCCGCGTCCTCGATCCGCCCCGCGAACAGCAGATGTCCCGCGAAGTCCAGGGCGTCGCGCCGGTAGCCATCGGTCATCGGGTGCCCGTGGGCGTAGTCGAGGAACGCCGTCCGGTACCCGTCCCCCAGGATCTCCGGCAGCTCGGGCGCGACCTTCGCCACCACGCCCGCCCGCTTCGCGGCCAGCGCCCGCGCCTGCACCCCCATCCGCACCCGGTCGAACCCCTCGGGCACGGGCGTCCCGGCGACCAGCGAGGACAGGACCGCGGTCTGCGTGAGCGCGAGCCGCTCCCGGGTGCCGTCGGCGGGGGCCCGCAGGGGTGCGGGGCGGACCTCCGGCGAGGTGCCGGAAACCGAGCGCATCGCACGCCCTTCGGCCACGGCGTCCCGGATCGCCCCCAGCTCCCGCTCCAGCTCGCCGGGCTCGGGAAAGTTCTCGTCCCGCTCCAGCAGCACCCCGGGCGGCGCGACCCGCGAGGCGAGGTCGGTCAGGATGCCGAGGACCGGCCGCGGGACGGGGTGGGCGTGACTGTCGTGCCAGACGCCGCCGCGCTCGAAGCCGCCCGCGACATGGACGTAGGCGATCGCCTCCAGCGGCAGCTCGGCGAGCGCCTTGGCCGGGTCCTCGCCCCGGTTGACGTGGTTCGTGTGCAGGTTCGCCACGTCGATGAGCAGCCGCACCCCGGTCCGGTCCGCCAGCTCGTACAGGAACTGCCCCTCGGTCAGCTCCTCGCCGGGCCACGAGATCAGCGCGGCGATGTTCTCGACGGCGAGCGGCACGGGCAGCGCCTCCTGCGCGACGCGCACGTTCTCGCACAGCACGTCGAGGGCGTCCCGGGTGCGGGGCACCGGCAGCAGGTGGCCCGCCTCCAGGCGGGGGGAGGCCGTCAGCGGCCCGCCCGCCCGGACGAACGCGATGTGCTCGGTGACCAGTGGCGCACCCAGCGCCGCCGCCCGCTCGGCGAGGGCGGTCAGCCGCCCCTCGTCGGGCCGGTCCGCGCCGCCGAGGCCGAGCGAGACACCGTGCGGCACCACGGTCACCCCGCGCTCCCGCAGCCGCAGCAGCGACTCGGGCAGATGCCCGGGGCACACGTTCTCCGCCACGACCTCCACCCAGTCGATGCCGGGCATGCGCTCCACGGCGTCCGCGATCTCCGGCCGCCAGCCGATCCCCGTCCCCAGTCGCCGCATGGCCCTTCCCCCTCCTTCGCGTGACGGGGGTATCGCCCCGGCGCCCGGCCCCGAACCCCGCATCGCGCACTTTCAGAGCAATATTTGAGGTTCGCGACCGGGCCCCGGGACTTTCAGGCCCGTACCGGCCATCGCTCCGGCTCCCGGCCCAGCAGCCGCAGTGTCTCCTCCAGCGGCCCGGACCCCTCCGGTACGGCCAGGGCCGGGGCGAAGGCGAACCCCGGGCCGCGGCCGGCCGGATCGACCGGGACCCGCCGGGCCACGGCGAGCGCCGCTCCGAGGACGTCGTCGGGCAGTTCCAGGTCCACGCCCAGGGCCGCCGCGACGTCCCAGGCATGCACCACGTAGTCGACGAAGTGAAAGCCGATGGCCCGCCTCCCCGGGAAACCCCTGCCCAGCTCCGGCAACGCGAACTCCCGCTCCGTCACGCCGGGTCCGGCGAAGGACGCGAGCACGGCCGTGGCGGCCACCCGGTGCACGCGCGCCGGCTCGCGCATGTCCTCCGGCTCCCGCCAGTACTCCGGGTCAAGGCCCGCCCCGCGGGCGGCCGCCGCGAACCCGTGGTGCTGCGCGGTCATGTGCGCGGTGAGGCGCCGCAGGGTCCACCCCGCGCACGGGGTGTCCCGTTCCCAGTCGGTCTCCTTCGCCAGTCCCAGCACTCGCAGGGACTCGTAGACGGCGATCCGGTCCAGCTCCACGATGTCCGTTCCCGTGACAGTCATGAGCCGAGCATAAAATTGTGCGAACGATCGTGCTAGTTGTTTGCCTCGCGCCTCCAACGGGCGGGCGGATCAGTCCACTTGGGGAACAGGCACACCATCTGCCGCCGCACCGCGCAACCGGCTCGCGATGCCCACCCGGGCCCGGCGATAGGCGGTCTCCTCGTCGTGCAGCACCGAGACGGCGTTGGCGGTCTCCATCAACGCCACCAGCTCGAAGGCCAGTTGGGGAACGTCGGTGTCGGGGCGCAGCTCACCGCCCGTACGGGCCTCGTCGATCGTGCGCTCCACCAGGGCCGTCCACTCCCGCTGGGCCCGTACCACCGCGTCGTGCACCGGCCCGGACCGCGCGTCGAACTCGGCGATGACCCCGTAGAAGAAGCAGCCGCCCGGAAAGACCCGCCCCCGCGAGTACTCCAGCCACAGCTCGCACAGCCGCCACACCCGCCCGACCCCTGTCCGGACCTCGGCCGCCGGCCGGATCACCCGCTCGGTGAAGATCCGGCCCGCCTCGCGCACGGTCGCGAGCTGAAGTTCCTGCTTGGATCCGAAGAGCGCGAACACCCCGCTCTTGCTGAGCTCCAACTCGGTCGCGAGCCGTCCGACGGACAGTGCCTCCAGCCCCTCGACCGAGGCGATGTCGACCGTGCGGCGCAGCACCAACTTCCGCGTCCTGTTGCCCCGTTCGACCCGCCCGTCGAGCCGGGTCATCTCCGCAGCCCCTGGCGCAGCGCCGGGTGATCGGCGACGACGGTGCACGAGCCCGGCGCGATCTCCGTGAAGCCCGCGTCACGCACCAACGGCAGTCCGCTGCCGGTGAGCCGGCCCCACTCGGCGGGGTCCGCGGTGCGTACGGCGAGCGGGAAGCCCGCGTCACGCCAGGCGGCCCGCTCCTCGTCGGACAGCTCCCACCAGGCGAGCTGGGCACCGTGCCCGGCCTGGGCCATCGCCTTGCCGGCCGACATGTCGAGGTCCGGGCTCATCCACAGCACGGGGTGCGCGGGGTCGGGACCGGCCGGCGGCTCCGGGTCGTCGAGGTCGGTGCCGGAGACCTGGAGCTTCGCCAGGTCCTTGGGCCAGCCGTCCAGCGGAACGGGCGGGAAGACCCGTACCTCCGCCGACTTGCCGGTCACCGTGATCCCGGGCAGCGCCTCCGCCCGCCGCCACTCGGCGCCACGGGCCCGCCGGACGACCTTCCGTATCCGGGCGTCCTGCCAGTCCCGCACGGCCTGGGCCCACTCCCCGTCCCCGAGCGCACGCTCGTCACTGAGCAGCACCAGCACGGAACGCGCGGCGGTCTCCAGCGCGTCTGTACGGGCGGGCGGGGCACTCCGTTCGATCCGCGCGACCAGAGGCAGCACGAACTGCGGTGCCTCGTCACGCACACTGCGTTCGGAACGGAAAGGGCTGTCACCGAGGGATGTCGAATCGTGGCTCACAGCAGACAACCCTACGGCCGGACCAAAATAGCCCCATGCGACGTGATCTTCTGCTGGCCCGCGTAGGCCGCCGCTACGGCATACGCGGCCCCTGGGTGTTACGAGGCATCGACCTCACCATCACCCCTGGCACCCTCACCCGGGTGGAAGGTGCCAACGGCACCGGCAAGTCCACCCTGCTCCGCCTCCTCGCCGGCCTGGACGCCCCCACGGAGGGCCGGATCACCGGCCGCCCCCGCACGGCGTACGTCCCGGAGAGGTTTCCCTCGGCGCTCCCCTTCACCGCCGCCGGCTACCTCACCCATCTCGGCACGGTGCACGGACTCTCCCGCCGGACGGCGGCCCGCGCCGCCGCCGAATGGCTGGACCGCTTCGGCGCCGCCGCCCACGCCGGCACACCGATGGCCCAGCTGTCGAAGGGCAGCAGCCAGAAGGTCGCGGTGGCGCAGGCGCTGCTCGCGGAGCCGGAGCTGCTCGTGCTGGACGAGGCCTGGACCGGCCTGGACGTCGCGGCCCGCGCGGAACTGGAGCGTGCGGTCGCCGAGCGCACCGCCGCCGGATGCGCCGTGGTGTTCGTCGACCACGACCCGCGCCGCCTCGCGGGGGCGCCCGACGCGACGTACGCGGTCGTCGAGGGCGGCCTCGACCGCCGTACCGGAGCGGAGGATCCGCCGGGCGGCCCGCACACCGTCGTCACCGTGCAGGGACCGCCGGGCGGACAGCTGCCCCCCGACGTCACACGGACGGTCGGCTCCGCCGCGGAGACCGCGCCCGGCACACACCGGCTCACCGTCCCCGCGTCCCACTCCGACGTCCTGCTCCGCGCCCTGCTCACGGCCCGCCCGCCCTGGCACGTGGTCAGCCTGCACCCGGGCGACACACCTCCCGCGACACCCCCCGACATACCCGCCGACACCGAAGGCCGCCCATGACCGCACTCCTGCGCTACCAGGCCGCACTCCTCGTACGCTCCCAGCGCTGGCTGCCGCCGGTCATCCTGTACGCGGTCTTCCTGGGGGTCGGCGTGCAGAGCGGCCAGCCGGTGCTCGACTCGCTCGGCTACACGGCGGCGGCCCTGCTGCCCGTCGCCGCCTGGCTGGTGCGGATCGGCGTCACCGGCGAGCCGCCCGCGGCCCGCGCCTGCGTCGCCGCCGCGACCGGACCGGCCAAGGCCCACCTGGCCGGTCTCCTGGCGGCGCTCCTCGCGTCGGCGGCACTCGGCACCGTGGCCGCCCTGGCCGTGACCCTGATCAGCGACCCGGTGACCAACGGCCACCGGGCCCACGTCCCGCCGCTCCAGGCGGGTGCGGCCGGAGTCCTGGCCGCCCTCGCGTGCGCGCTGCTGGGCTCGGCCGTCGGCGCGCTCACGAACTGGCCGCTGCTGCGCTCGCCCGGCCGGGCGGTGCCCGCGATGCTGCTGGCCGCGCTGCTGTCGGTGGTCGTCGCGGGCTCCCCGGCACAGGCGGCGGTGAGCGGCCTGGTCACCGGCTCGGAGTCCGGGCGGGTCCCGGTGCCGCTGCTGCCCCTGGCCGCGGCGGCCCTGCTGACCGCCGCGGCGTTCGCCACGGCCTGCGCGCTCACCAGCCGCCGGTCACCCTGAGCAGGCGGTGCGCTGAGCCTCCTGCCATTCACATCGGGGGCACAGCGTGATGCCCTTGTAGGACTCGGGATACTCCGTCGGCTTCCGGCACAGCACGCACTCCGCGTACGGCGGCCCGTCCGCGACCGGCGGCTGCGCGGCGTCGATGATCGTGCAGTAGTCCTCGTCGCTCATGCCTTCAGCGTAGGCCGGTCACCGGTGCCTGCCGGTCTCCCCGATCAGCTCGGACACCTTCACGAACCGGAAGCCCCGCTTGCGCAGCTCCGGCACGACCGCGCGCACCACCCGCTCCGTCGTCGGGGCGGCGCTGCGGGTGCAGTGCATGACGACGACCGACCCGGACTTCACCCCGTCCAGCACCTGCCGGGTGACGGCGTCGGCGTCCTTCGCGAACGCGTCCCCGCTCACCACGTCCCACTGCACGGCGGTGACGCCCACGCCGCTCAGCGCGCGCAGCGCCTTGTGGTCGTAGCAGCCGCCGGGGAAGCGGAAGTACGGCATGGGGCGCGGCACGCCCGCCTTGCGGATGGCGGCGTACGCACGCTCCACTTCCGCCCGCATCTGGTCCGCGGCGACGGTGGGCAGCCCGTAGCAGTCACCGGTGAAGGCGTAGTGGCTGTAGGAGTGGTTGGCGACCTCGAACAGCGCGTCGCGGCCGATGGCGCGAGCCTCGGCCGGGTACTCGTCGGCCCACCGGCCGGTCATGAAGACGGTGGCCGGGACCTTGAGCGCGCGGAGCGCGGCGATGAGCCCCGGGTTGTCGAAGTGCTCGCCCGCGGCCGCTCGGGGCCCCTCGTCGGCCGTCATGTCGGCGTCGAAGGTGAGGGCGACAGTCTTGTCCGGCGTGCGCGGGCCGTTCGTGAAGACCGGGGTGAGGCCGCCGGGGCCGGGGGCGAGCGTGGGCGGCTTCGAGGCGGCGGGGGCGGGGCGGGCGGAGGCCGGGTGTGCGGTGTGCGGAGCGCCCGCGGTACCGCAGGCGGCCAGGGCGGCGCTCAGGGCGCAGACGGCGGTAACACGTCGTACAAGAGTGAACACCGTATGAAGATATGAGCATAAATATGGCAATTCGCTCGACGCGCCCCGCCGGTCGTACCGGAGTCACCCGCCCGGCCGCCTGCCCGACAGCCCTCCCGGCTGCGCGCCCGCCCCTCCGGCAGCCCGGTCAGCGGCCGTACCGGCCGGTCAGGGTGCCGGTGGCGAGCGTGTGGCCGGCCAGGGCGCGCCGGATGCCGTCGGGCGTGGCGCCGGCGGTGAGGTCCAGAGGCCGATCGGTGGCGTACACCGAGAACACGTAGTGGTGCGGCTTGTCGCCCCTGGGCGGACACGGGCCGCCGTAGCCCGTCTTCCGGAAGCCGTTGCGGCCCTGGGTGGCGCCCGGGGGCACCTGCCCGGCGGCCAGCTCCGTGGTGTGCGGGCCGATGTCCCACATCAGCCAGTGGGTGAACGTGCCGTGCGGGGCATCCGGGTCCTCGACCACGAGCGCCAGTCCGCCGGCGTCCGCGGGCACACCGGAGAACGCGAGCGGCGGCGAGACGTCCTCGCCGTCGCAGGTGTGGCGGCGCGGGATCGTGCCGCCCTCGGTGAACGCGGAGCTCGTCACCGCGATGCGGTGCGAGGCGCTGGGAGTGGGGACGGAGGAGCCGCCTTTGGCGTCACCGCAGCTTGGGAGGATGCCCATCGTGGTCACCAGCACTGCGGTCAGGAAGTTCCGGCGCATGCCCGGAACCGTAGCCGTGGGAGACCCCGGAGTCACCGACCGGCTGCGGTGCCCTCTCCAGGAACCGCAGCAGTTCCACCGGGATGGGCAGCACCAGCGTGGAGTTCTTCTCCGCCGCCACCGCCATCACCGTCTGCAGCAGCCGCAGCTGCAGAGCGGAGGGTGTGTCGGCCATCTGCTGCGCGGCCTCGGCCAGCTTCCTGGAGGCCTGCAGCTCGGCGTCGGCGTTGATGATCCTCGCCCGGCGCTCGCGGTCCGCCTCGGCCTGGCGTGCCATGGAGCGCTTCATCGTGTCCGGCAGCGACACGTCCTTGATCTCGACCCGGTCGATCTGCACGCCCCAGCCGATCGCCGGACTGTCGATCATCAGCTCCAGGCCCTGGTTGAGCTTCTCCCGGTTGGAGAGCAGATCGTCGAGGTCGCTCTTGCCGATGATCGAGCGCAGGGAGGTCTGCGCCATCTGGGAGACGGCGAAGCGGTAGTCCTCCACGTTGATGGTCGCGGCTGCCGCGTCCACGACCTTGAAGTACACGACCGCGTCGACCCGCACGGTCACGTTGTCGCGCGTGATGCCCTCCTGGGCGGGCACGGGCATCGTCACGATCTGCATGTTCACTTTGTGCATCCGGTCCACGGCCGGGATGATCAGAGCGAGCCCCGGCGTGCGTATCTCACTACGCAGGCGGCCGAGCCGGAAGACCACCCCGCGCTCGTACTGCTTGACGACCCGCACACCCGAAGCCAGGTACACCAGACCGACGGCCCCGGCGGCGACGATCGCCCCGATCAGTTCCTGGAGCATGACGACCTCCCTCGTAAGAGGCCCTTTTTCCACTTCTATAACGATATGCCCGCTGTCTGGTCCGGGGCCACGCCCCGCGCCCCGGACCAGATGGGCGGGCGCCCAGGTGTACTGAACCTAGACCGCCGTCATCCGCACCGGTTCCGTGCCGGCCGCGCTGTGTCGCTCGGCCCAGTTCTCCAGCGCCGTACGGCAGGCGTGGTCCAGGTGGTGCAGTCCGGACAGGTCGAGGCGCACCGGCCGGTCCTGGGGCAGTGCCTCCAGGCTGTCGAGGATCTTCGGCAGCCGCAGGAAGGTCGCGTTGCCCGACAGATACGCCTCGACGGGGCCGGCACCCTTGTCGACGACGTCCAGCCGGATGTGCGAGGCCTCCCAGGCGGTCTTGACGACCGCGAGCGCGAGCCCGATGAGCACGCCCTCGAACATGCTGACCACGACGATCGACACGGCGGTGACCACGAGGATCAGCGCCTCGCCCCGGTGCTCACGCCACAGGGACGCGATCGCTCGCGCCGGGACGAGCTTGGCGCCCGAGTACACCAGGATGCCGGCGAGGGCCGGGATCGGGATGTAGCCGAGCACGTCCGGCAGCAGGGCCGCGAACAGCAGCAGCCAGACGCCGTGCAGCACCCGGGAGGCCTTGGTCCGGGCGCCCGCCTGGACGTTCGCCGCGCTGCGCACGATCACCGCGGTCATCGGCAGCGCGCCGAGCAGCCCGCACACCGCGTTGCCCGCGCCCTGGGCGAGCAGCTCCTTGTCGTACTCGGTGCGCGGCCCGTCGTGCAGCCGGTCCACGGCCGCCGCGCTGAACAGCGACTCGGCGGACGCGATCAGGGTGAACGCCACGATCGTGCCGATCACATCGAAGCCGGCCAGTTCACCGAAGGCGCTCAGCGGCGGCGGCTGGACCGAGTCCAGCAGCCCCCGCACCTCGACGGTGGCCACCGGCAGGCTCAGCGCGAGCGCGGCCAGCGTGGCGAGGCCCACCGCGGCGAGCGGACCGGGCACCGTACGCACCTTCGCGGGCGTGTGCTTCCAAAGCACGAGGACGGCGACCGTGCCCGCGCCGAGGGCGAGCGAGGCCAGCGCCCTGCCGTCCCCGAGGGCGTCCGCGAACGCCCCGGGCAGCCCGGCTATCTTGTCCGGCCCCGAGGCCGGGGCCTTGGCGGCCAGCGCCGGGTAGAGCTGTCCGGCGATCAGGACCAGGCCGATACCGGCCAGCATGCCCTCGACGACCGAGACCGAGATGGCCCGGAACCAGCGGCCGAGCCCCAGCGCGCCCATGAGGATCTGGAGGACACCGGTGGCGAGCACGATCACGCCGAGGACGGCGAGTCCGAACTCCTGCACCGCCTCGAAGACGAGCACGGTCAGACCGGCGGCCGGGCCGGACACCTGCAGGCTGCTGCCGCGCATCAGCCCGGTGACGATGCCGCCCACGATGCCGGTGACAAGTCCGAGCTCCGCCGGAACACCGGAGGCGACGGCCACGCCCACGCACAGCGGGAGCGCGACCAGGAAGACGACGAGGGAGGCGGCGAAGTCCTTCCTGAGATGAGGAAACTTCGACTTGACGGCCTTGACGGCCTTGACGGCCGTGACGGTCGCGGGGGTCATCGGCGCGCTCACAGGGCCTCGAACGTGTCGGTCTGCGGCCGGTGCGTCCGTACGGCGCCGGTGTGCACCTCGTAGTACCAGGCGTGCAGGGCGAGTCGACCCTTCGCCAGCTTCTCGGCGACGCACGGGTACGAGCGCAGTCGCAGCAGTTGTGTCAGTACGTGGCTCTGGACGCCCTCGGCGACCTCGGGGTCCTCGGCCGCTCCCGCCGGGCGCGGGGTGGCCTGTGCCAGCCAGTCGCGCACCGCGGGTACGGCGGTCAGGTCGTCGCCGCGCACCAGCGCGCCGACGGCGCCGCAGTGCGAGTGACCGCAGACGACGATGTCGCGGACGCCGAGCACCTCCACGGCGTACTCGACGGTGGCCGCCTCGCCGGTGGGGTGCTCGGAGGCGTACGGGGGAACGATGTTGCCCGCGGTGCGGAGCTCGAAGAGCTCGCCGGGGCGGGCGCCCGTGATCAGGGCCGGGACGACCCGGGAGTCGGAGCAGGTGATGAACAGCACCTGCGGGGACTGGCCTTCGGCGAGCTTGGCGAACTCCTCAGGGCGTTGTCCGAAGGTACGGGCGTTGTCGATGAGGGGCTGCATGGTGTGACCTCCTGGCGCGCCTCGGTGGCGCGTCGGGCTTGCACGACGGTGGTGGGGGCGGGGCTGAACCGCCTCTCAGCAGCGGAAGACCTGAAGTGCGGCCGGAGAGAGGGCTCTCGAGGGTCTTGCTGTGCGGTGGTGCGTGGTGCCGTTCGTGGCCGTCGGGTGCGCGGCCGCCGTGCTCCGGCCGGCGAGCGGGCGCTCGTGCGCCCATCCGGGGGCGGCGGTGCGATGGCGGTCGCGGGTCAGTGGGGGGCCGGCCGGTTCCCCGGAGCGGCCGACCGCGCGGAACGTGTCCAAACCGTCGCGTGCCGTCTTCGAGGAGTGCTTGAATCCGGGCTGAGCCTTGGCCTCGGTGTGACTGAAAGTATGCGCAGGTGCGAAGTTTTCCGCGACCTTGATGAGCTGCAGGGCGAGCAGGGCGGCGGTGAGGAGCGAGATCACGGCCCGGGCCGTCGTACCTCGGAACATGCGCCCCCCTTCCGGCAGTTCACACTTCTCGCACACACCAAAGACTAGTCAATGGATGGTCAAGAAACACGTTAACCCTGCAAAGTTGTTTGCAGGGTCAACTCGATGTGTCGCGCGGAAGAGAGCGTGAAAAGTGCGGGTGGCGTGGCCTGAACCAGCCCTTGACCGGTGGAGTCCGAGTGGGCTAGATGGCCGCCACGAGTCCCTTGGCGTCCCGGGCCAGTGCGGTGAGCCGGGATATCGCGCGGAAGTACTTCTTGCGGTAGCCGCCCTTCAGCATCTCCTCGCTGAACAGCTGGTCGAAGGGCAACCCCGAGGCCAGCACGGGGACTTCACGGTCGTAGAGCCGGTCCGCGAGGACCACGAGCCGCAGCGCCGTCGACTGGTCCGGCACCGGCCGCACGTCGGTGAGGCACACCGCCGTCAGGTCGTCGGTGAGGGCGCCGTACCGGCTGGGGTGCACCTTGGCCAGGTGGTCCAGCAGGTGCGGGAAGTCGTCGAGCGAGGCGCCCGGGGTGGCGTACGCCGCCTTCGTCACCTGCTCGTCCGAGTACGGCGCCGGCGCCTCGGGCAGGCCGCGGTGGCGGTAGTCCTCGCCGTCGATGCGCAGGGTGCGGAAGCGGGCGGACAGGCCCTGGATCTCGCGCAGGAAGTCGGCGGCCGCGAACCGGCCCTCGCCGAGCTTGCCCGGCAGGGTGTTGGAGGTGGCGGCGAGCGCGACGCCCGCCTCGACCAGCTTGCCGAGCAGGGTCGACACGAGCACGGTGTCGCCGGGGTCGTCGAGCTCGAACTCGTCGATGCACAGCAGCCGGTGGCCGGACAGGGTCTGGACGGTCTTCTGGAATCCCAGCGCGCCCACGAGGTTGGTCAGCTCGACGAAGGTGCCGAACGCCTTGAGCGCGGGCTCGGCCGGGGTGGCGTGCCAGAGGGACGCGAGGAGGTGGGTCTTGCCGACGCCGTACCCGCCGTCGAGGTAGACACCACGGGGACCGGCCGGCGCCTTCGGCGCCCTGGCCTTTCCGAATCCGAAGAAACCGCGCCTGCCGCCGCCGACGGCGTGCGCCCCGCCGAGACCGCCCGCGAAGGCTTCGAGGACCCGTACGGCCTCGGTCTGGCTGGGCTGGTTCGGGTCCGGTATGTACGTGGCGAAGCGGACCGAGTCGAAGCGCGGCGGCGGCACCATCTCGGCGACCAGCCGGTCCGCGGGGACGTGCGGCTCGCGGGCGCACAGGGACATCGGGGTCGCGTCGGCTATCGGACTGAGGCTGGACGCGGCGGTGGAGGACGACACGGTTCCCCATGCTAAGCGCCGTGTCACACTGCACGGCATGCGACGCCTGTTCCCTGTGATCGACGAAACAGCAGCCCGGACCTCAGGTGGGGACGCCGCTGGGACCTCCGGTGCCGGAGGGACCGGTGGGGCGAGGGAGGCTGGTGAGCCGGGTGCCCCGGCCGGTCGTGCCCCCGCGGATCTCGTCGACCGTGAGTGGAGCCTGGCCGAGCTCGCCGCCGCCTACGCGTACCCGGCGCCGGCGACCGGCGAGCCCTGGCTGCGCGCCAACATGGTGTCCACGCTCGACGGTGCCGGCCAGCACGAGGGCCGGTCGCAGCCTATTTCCAGCGCGGCGGACATGCGGATCTTCGGCACGCTGAGGGCACTGGCGGATGTCGTCGTCGTGGGTGCGGAAACGGTACGGCTGGAGGGGTACCGCCCGGCACGCGCGCGTGCGGAGTTCGCGGCGGCCAGGAAGGCGGCGGGGCAGGCCCCGGCGCCGGCGATCGCGGTCGTCACCGCGAGCCTGGACCTGGACTACTCGCTCCCGCTGTTCACCTCCCCCGAGGTGCCCACCCTCGTCCTGACCGGCGCCGCGGCGGCCCCGGAGCGGGTGGCCGCCGCCGAGAAGGCGGGCGCGCGGGTGGTGATCGCGGGCGACGGCGCCGGAGTGGATCCGGCGCGTGCCGTGCAGGCCCTCGCCGTCCTCGGCCACACCCGGCTGCTCACCGAGGGCGGCCCCCGGCTGCTGGGGCAGTTCATCGCCTCCGGGACGCTCGACGAGCTGTGCCTGAGCATCTCGCCGATGCTCACCGCGGGAGACGCCCAGCGCATCGCCGGGGGGCCGTCGCTCGCGGTTCCCCGACGCTTCGAGCTCGTGTCCCTCCTGGAGGAGGCCGGGTTCCTGTTCAGTCGCTACCGTCGGTCCTGAAATGGGCGGAATGCGACGTTCCGATTTGCGTTCGACGGGCACACTGAATCCGGCAGTACCGGTGCGATCACGGGGCAGGATGGTTTCCGCAGGGTCTGGCACGGCCCACGGAGGAGAGAGGGCCCACACGGGTCCTCGAAGGAGAATGGGGCGTTGGTGTTCACAAGCGTATTGATGATCGAGAAGGCCCTGACGTCCGCCGACGTGGAGTTCGTCACCACTTTGCACGGAGAGGAGCAGGTCGCCTTCCGTGTCCTGCTCCAGCCGCGCGGCGACCAGGCCGACCGCCTTCTGCGGGCGATCGACGACATCGCGCTCGGCGAGCTCGACGAGGCGGCACACGAGCGCGGGACCCCCGAGGGCGAAGCCGCGAAGGAGCCCGCCCAGCAGGCCCTGGAGGTGTCCCTGAGAGCGCTGCGCGCGGCGGGTGCCGAGGCGGACGGCAGGCTGGTCGAGGACCACCCGCTGGACGCCCTGAAGACCCTGGTCGGCGAGGTCGGCGCGGACGAGGTGATCGTCCTGACCGACCCCCACTACGTGGAGGAGTTCTTCCACCGGGACTGGGCGTCCAGGGCCCGCCACAAGGTCGGCGTACCGGTGCTCAAGCTGTTCTCGCACAGCAAGGTGTGACCGGCCGCCGTAACGGACCTAATAGGTATTGGGTGCGCCGGGGCCATATGGTGGTGCGCTGAATGTTCGCTTCGCCGCACCACTCCAGGGAGACGCACATGGCCCCGGGCCTTCCTACCGCCATGGACCGACCGCACTTCATCGGCATCGGCGGCGCCGGAATGTCGGGCATCGCGAAGATCCTCGCGCAGCGCGGGGCCAAGGTGGCGGGCAGCGACGCGAAGGACTCGGAGACCGCCCAGGCGCTGCGCGCGCTGGGCGCGACCGTGCACATCGGGCACGCGGCCGAGCACCTCGCCGACGACGCCGGCTGTGTCGTCGTGTCCTCGGCGATCCGCAAGGACAACCCGGAGCTGGTGCGCGCGGAGGAGCTGGGCATCCCCGTGATCCACCGCTCCGACGCCCTCGCCGCCCTGATGGAGGGCCTGCGCCCGATCGCCGTCGCGGGCACCCACGGCAAGACGACCACCACGTCGATGCTCGCGGTCTCCCTGTCCGAGCTGGGCCTGGACCCCTCGTACGCCATCGGCGGCGACCTGGACGCCCCCGGCTCCAACGCCCTGCACGGCGACGGCGAGATCTTCGTCGCCGAGGCGGACGAATCGGACCGCAGCTTCCACAAGTACGCCCCCGAGGTCGCGATCGTCCTCAACGTCGAGCTCGACCACCACGCCAACTACGCCTCGATGGAAGAGATCTACGAGTCCTTCGAGACCTTCGCCGGCCGGATCGTGCCCGGCGGCACGCTGGTGATCGCCGCGGACCAGGAGGGCGCCCGGAAGCTCACCGAGCGCCTGGCCGGTTCGGTGCGGACGGTGACGTACGGCGAGTCGGCGGACGCCGACGTGCGCATCCTGTCCGTCGTCCCGCAGGGCCTGAAGAGCGAGGTCACCGTCCTCCTGGACGGCGCGGAGCTCACCTTCACGGTGTCCGTCCCCGGCCGCCACTACGCCCACAACGCGGTGGCCGCGCTGGCGGCGGGCGTGGCGCTCGGTGTCCCGGTCGCGGAGCTGGCGCCCGCCCTGGCCGCGTACACGGGTGTGAAGCGGCGCCTGCAGCTCAAGGGCGAGGCGGCCGGCGTCCAGGTCATCGACTCGTACGCCCACCACCCCACGGAGATGACCGCCGACCTGGAGGCGATGCGCGCGGCGGCAGGCGGGGCCCGCATTCTGGTCGTCTTCCAGCCCCACCTGTTCTCCCGCACCCAGGAGCTGGGCAAGGAGATGGGTGAGTCCCTCGCCCTCGCGGACGAGTCCGTCGTCCTGGACATCTACCCGGCCCGCGAGGACCCGATCCCCGGCGTGACCAGCGACCTGATCATCGAGTCGGCACGTGCGGCGGGCGCGGCGGTCATGGCCCTGCACGACAAGGCGGAGGTCCCCTCGGTGATCGCGGGAATGGCGAAGCCCGGTGATCTCGTTCTCACCATGGGCGCGGGCGACGTGACCGACCTGGGCCCGCGGATCCTGGAACACCTGTCGCAGCAGTGAGGGGCTGACACTCATGTCGTACGACGTCGAGAAGCCGGACGAGCAGTGGCGCACGGAGCTGACCCCGGCCGAGTACGCCGTCCTGCGCCAGGCCGGCACCGAGCCGGCCTTCGTCGGTGAGTACACGGACACCAAGACCAAGGGCGTCTACTCCTGTCGCGCCTGTGGCGCCGAACTCTTCACCTCGGAGACGAAGTTCGACTCCCACTGCGGCTGGCCGTCCTTCTTCGACCCCAAGGACACCGACGCCGTCGAGCTCCTGGAGGACCGCTCGCACGGCATGGTGCGCACGGAGGTGCGCTGCGCCCGCTGCGGCTCCCACCTCGGGCACGTCTTCGAGGGGGAGGGGTACGCGACCCCGACCGACCAGCGGTACTGCATCAACAGCATCTCCCTGCGGATGACGCCGGACGAGGACTGACGCGGGCTTCGTCGACGGCGCCTTCGGGGGTTGGCCGGAATCGGCACTATGGCATGTCCTCGAAGGGGCCAGAACCCGGCGAACAGCCCGACTCGTCTGCCGCCACCTGCGGTTTTACCTGGGAAAGGGCCTCTGACCTGCGTCGGAGGTCCTTTCCGATCTTTCGGGGGCTTGCCGCGTCAGGCGGCGAAAGTCCATCGGAAGTCCCTCAGGCAGAGCTGAGAGTCCCTGAAAAGTCCCAGGAGATGAGCGGCGGGAGACGCCGTCGGGCTGGTTCGGATCCATGGGATGGGGTCGTGTCCCGCCGTGTGGTGTAACAGCGATCACGGCGAAGATACAGGTCACGTGCCCAATCGGCCTGCGCGACTCCCTTGCTGGCCTGACTGGTCATCAGGTAGGGGTCTTGGCCGAGATGGCCGGCGCGGAGCCTACGGCCCTGGCCTCGGAGAAGGCCGCGTCACGGTTGGCAGCGCCGCGCAGCAGACGGCGCCAACTGACGTAACGTCAGGTCCGTCCGGTCGGCGAGCGCTCGAATCTGGCCCGCGACTGCACTTTCACGGTGCGGATCTGAAGGCCTGGCGCCCCGTGAAGAAGACGCGGGGGCGGAAGGCCGCCGCCCCGAAGAAGCCGACGGCGGCTCCAGAGCAGCCTGCACTTGACATCGAGTAGTCCGCATACGCCTTGGTGGGCCACTGCGCGAAAGCTCGGCCCACCAAGCGCGATAGACGACTTCAGGCCTGGGTGTTGGCCGCGTAATCGATGAACGCCGACCAAGCGGCGGGGGAGAGGGCGAGCTGTCCCAGCTCCCGCTGCTTCGAGTCGCGCACGTGGATGGACTCGTCCACGGCGACCTCGATGCAGTTGTCCCCGGAACTGCCGCTGTAGCTGCTCTTGAACCAGTCCAGTTCGGTGCTGCTCATAACGCTCCTCGCATCTGCTCCAGCAAGCTCATGCTGGCTTCGCGGCCGAGAGCCTGCTGACGCAGCTTGCCATAACGCTGGAGCATCGCGCTCACGTCTTCCGGACTGGTGATCAGGACGCTTGACTGCTGCCCTTCGGTGTACCCGATCCACTGATGATCGGGCGTCTCCGCAAGGTACATCTGCCCGTCGACACCTACGTGATCTTCTTGCCGCAGTGGCATGATCTGGATCTCTACGTTACGCAGATGCGCGGTCTTCAAAAGGTGGTCGATGAGAAACCTGGTGACCCCTGTGCCGCCTACCCGTCGTTCGATGAGCGCCTGCTCGATGACGAAGCTGAACGCCGTGTTCGGCCTCTCCACCAGCAACCGCTGCCTCTCCAACCGCGCCTCAACCTGCCGCTCGATCTGCTCCTCCGTCAGCGGCAGCAACCGCCTCTGGAAGATCGCCCTGATATACGGCTCCGGCTGCAACAACCCCGGAATCGCCCGGCACTCATACGCATAGAGCGAGATCGCCTCTTCCTCGATCCCCGCCCACTGCTGGAACCACGACGCCAACCCCTGCCTCCGCGTCAGATTCCGCGCCGCTGCCCGTAGAACACGCGGCGCCTCCAGTACCTCCCCGGCCCGCTCGATGAACCGCGGTTGCGGAAAGCGCCTGCCCTGCTCCAGCTTGGCGATGGCGTGGACCGAGTAGCCGACGACCTCGGCGTACTCCTCCTGCGTGAGCCCTGCCGTCTCCCGCAGCGCCTTGTGGACGGCGCCGAAGGTCTTGAGGCTGTCCGACGCCTCTGGTTCACTGCCTCCGGCTCCGGCCCCCGCGTCCTCGACGTCCACCACGCCCGGCCACCTCCCGTTCCCACCACGCGCGCTCAACCCGCCCATGGTTACGACACGTCACCAACCCTGTCCAGTGAGTGAACCAGTACAACGCGGCTGTACCAGTGTCGTGCCTGGCTGAACCGCTCGCCTCGGCGGAACGCTGGCCTCCATGACAGCTCCCCACGCCCAAGCCCCGGTCGCCGTACGTGTGTTCAGTCAGCGCCTCAGTGCCACCCGCCGCGGCGCCCGACTCGCACGGCGACTCACCGCCCACCAACTCGACGCCTGGGGAGTCCCGTACGGCTCCGACGTCACCGACACCGCCGCCCTGATCGTCGCGGAGCTCGCCGCCAACGCCGTCCTCCATGGCCGCGTCGCCGGCCGGGACTTCGCCCTGCGCCTGACGCACACGCCGGACAAGATCCGCATCGAGATCGCCGACGCCCGCGGCGAACGCCTCCCCGTTCTCGCGTCCACCCCTCCCGGCGGCGAAGCCGACACCGGCCGCGGCCTCCTCCTGGTCGACGCGCTCGCCGTCCGCTGGGGCGTCGAGACCGAGCCCGGCCCGGGCAAGACGGCCTGGGCCGAGATCGAGATCTGAATCCGCTAAGCCGCGGCGATCCTCTGGCGGACCGACTCCAGCCACTGCCGAAGCGACATCCCCTGCGGGGGCAAAAGGTCGAGCCCCAAGGCCGTCGCCGCATCGCCGAGTTCCTGGTCCGAGGAAACCATGGCCAGGAGTTCACCGAGCTCTCGCGCTGCCCGTGCACGATCCTCCGGTTCGGATTGGCTGACGTACTCATCGAGAGCCTCATCGCGAGACTCGTAGATGTAGGAGAAATCCCGGTGGAAGTAGGCCCCGAGCAACTGGCTCACCTCGGGGAATCGCTCGTTCCATTCCCAGGCGTTCTGCGGGTTCGCCTGGGGAACGCGTGACGGGTCCTGCAAGAGTCGGTGGAGATGGTCCCTGGCGATGCGCAGGCAGTCCTCCACGCTTGTCCCCATCGGTGGGCGGATGCGCGGCAGGTTCTCCACGTCGTCAGCGATCTCCTCGGAGAAGAGCCCGGCCGAGAGCAGGTCGTCGATCTGCTGTACCGCCGTTGCGGCGCGTGCGGGATCCCGGGCGGTGATCCTGAGATAAGAGTCCAGGCCAGGGCCCGGGGTCTCTGGTGTGTCGGAGAACGTGAAGCCGGTGCACGCATAGGCCTCCAGCAGACTGCTGAGTTCATGGAATCGCTGGCCCGGCGGAAGTGCCTGACTCATGGGTTGCTCCAAGCGCGCGTGTCAGGGCTGGGGGAACGAGGTGAGGACGCGGTATCCAGACGGCGCCGACGGGTCGGCCTTCAGGATGACGCGAACCCCTTTCACCCATTTCGTCGGCTGCCCGTGGGTGAAGTCGTAACGGGTGAGGTGGAGTCCTGTGTTCTCCTCGAACCTTGCATCCAGTCGCAGCGGTGCTTTCGCACCCTTGGCCAGCCAGGCGGATATCTTCCGCTGGTTCCTTACGGTGGCGAGAGTCTCGTCGGTGAAGCGTTGGGCCGCGTCGACGTCAACGTAACGTGAGTCCGAGCCAAGGCTGGGGTCTTCACGCAGACGCCTGCGCATGTCGTCGATGGTTTTGTCGACATGCCTCTTGATCGTATGAGCCTTGCTCCTGCCGCCAAGGCTTTTGCCCTCGTCACCGCGGACATCCGCGCGGTGCTCGGGCTTCACGCGCCCCTTGCGTTTGCTCCTCGGCCACGCGTTGTAGTCCCCGCCGGAGCCATCCGACGCACCCAGCGCCATGAGGACGATCCCGGCGGCACCGAGGACGCCGGCATTCAGGGCGGCTTCCGCTGTGAGGGCCCCGGCGACTTCGCCTCCGGCGAGCGCGAGACCTCCGGGAGGGAACAGGGCGAGCAGGGAGAGCAAGAGGAGGGCGAAGCCGAGGTAGACCAGGAAGGTGTTGAGCGCGTCGAGCAGATGGAACGTGTGGATCGCTCTGCCGTCGGGGCCCGCGGCCCCGAACCCGCGCCACAGCAGCAGCGCGCCGGTGGTGGCCGCCCCCAGCGCGGTCCCGAGGCGGAAGCGGTGGACCGCCAGCAGTTCCGCCATCGGCTGGGCGGACGCCGTCCGCCAGGTGCGGAGCAGGGTGATGAGCTGGTAGGCGATCCAGGCCAGGGCGGCGATGCCGAATCCCATGAGTATCCTCGGCCCCGAACCGGTACTGAAGAACTTCTGGAGGCCGGCGGTGGAGGTGAACGAGCCGACGCCCAGGAAAAGTAACGAGGGAAGCACCAAGACGCACGGGATCACCAGCAGCCACCGCCGTCGAGAACTGCGGGCCGTTCGGGCTGCCTTCAGCAGGGCGCGGATGTTCAGCGTCTGCCATGCGCGCTGGTTGTCGGACGCTTCCATCCGGGCGGTGATCCCGGCGACCACCGCACGCAGTTCCTCAGTGGTGCCGAGCGGCGTCGACGCCATGGCGTACAGCAGGGAGCGCCGCAGCTTGACGTAGCGTAGGGCGATCAGCAGGCTCCATGGCAGACGCCAGGTGGCGTATCGCAGGAGGGCTCCCAGGCTGTCGCCGTCGGCGCGTTCAGAGGCGAGCAGCACGTCCGGCGCGGCACGCCTGCCCCGGTGTATATGGCGCAGGTCCACAACCTCGGCGACGGCCAGGCACACGAGTGGTGCCGCCCACGCCTTGCCGTCCAGGGATTCGACCCACTGTGTGGCCCAGCCGCCGGGTTTCTGCAGGGCGTAGTTGTTCAGCGTGTGATGTGCGGCAGCGGCCACGATCGGGGGCACCGACAACAGGCGCACCCAGCCCCGCGCCCGCCACAGCAGCCCGGCCCCGAAACCGGCCATGGCCGTCCACACCAGGTGGGTGAAGGTCTCCGTGCCCGGCGGGCCGAGCATGTCCAGCTGACTGAACGGTGCCGGGAGCCAGGCCGTGAGCACCTGCCCCGGGCCGGGCACATAGGGCGGGGACAAGCTGTCCGGAATGATCCAGCCCCCGTCGCGGGCCATCGCCCGGTTCGCGTCCAGGCCGTACCGCAATACCGCCTCCAGCAGGCCGAAACCGGCTCCCAGCGCCGCGCCCAGCACCACGAAGTCGGTCAGGCCCCACTGGCGGCGAACCTTCAGGCTCAGCCCGGCCAGCAGCAGCGGGGAGACCTTGATCAGTTCCTCCACCCAGGGAGCCACGGTGTAGCTGGTGGTGTTCACCACCGTCACCAGCGACTGCGCCGACTGGTGCGCGTAGAGGCGGGTGTATGCGAGCTGTACCAACGCCGTCGCCACGCCGCACCCGTACACCCCGACCGCGAGCGCCAGCAGCACGGTCGAAAGGCGCACCGAACGCGTCGGCCAGGAAACGGCGAACAGTTGCAGCACGCCCCAGACGGCCGCCACCGCCATCATCAACGTCACCCCAGGCCCCCCTGTACCAAAGCGGCGATCGAATCGCGACAGTGAACGGGATGCACGCCCGCCGCAAGCCCCCCGCCTACGGCGGAGCACTTCTCGGACACCGTGGCGATCCCGCTGGACGCCGCCCGTCCTCGCCGCAGGCACCCCTCCCGTCACGTTGAGCGACAGTCCCGCACTCGGGTGTCGCACAGCGTGGTCGTCAGGTCACGGAACTTGCATCTGGCCTGGGCGCAAGGCATGCCAAGACTGGCAAGATTGGGGGTCGCGCACGATGCAGCGTGATCCGGGTGCCGTCGGGTGAGGGAACGAGAGCCGAATGCCCACCAGCGAGCTCTTCCTGCGGGATGTCATCGACATCAAGGAAGACGTCCATGCCGGCGACTTCAAGATCGAGCTCTCCGGTGGGTTCACTGAGACCGATGCCCGGGTCGCCGAGTACGTCGTCACCGACCAGCTCCAGGAAGCGTTCCGCAAGGCTCTCGGGCTCGTCGGGACGGCCGTCCGGTCGGGCAACTCGCACGCCGCCTACCTGCACGGTTCCTTCGGTGCCGGTAAGAGCCACTTCCTGACCGTGCTGCACGCGGTCCTGAACAACAACCCGGCGGCCCGCGCCAAGCCGCGCCTGCAGGAAGTGATCGCCGAGCACGACGACTGGCTGCGCGACCGGCGGTTCATGATGGTGCCGTACCACCTCGTCGGGGCGACGGACCTGGACTCCGCGCTGCTCGGCGGGTATGTGCAGGCTGTCCGCAACCGGCACAAGGACAAGCCGACGCCCGCCGTCTACCGGGCCGACGCCGTGCTTACGGACGCGCACCGGCAGCGCGAGTTCCTCGCCGACGACGCGAAGTTCGTGCGGTGGCTGGGGGAGGGCGCGCTGGCGGTGGCCCCCGGCGGTGCCGTGACGGCCGCGGACGAGGACGACGAGGACGACCTCGAGGTCCTCGACGCCGGTGACGCCCCGGACCGGAGCAGCTGGACCTCGGCCGACCTCGACCGCGCCTTCGCCGCCCAGGCCGGGGACCCGTACCGCGACGCGCTCGTGTCCGCCCTGCTGTCCGGGCCGATGGCCTCGTACGCGGAGGGCGCCCGCGGCGACAAGGACGCCTTCCTGCCGCTGGAGAACGGGCTGTCCGTCATCTCCCGGCACGCCAAGTCGCTCGGCTACGACGGCATCGTGCTGTTCCTGGACGAGCTGATCCTGTGGCTGCAGGCGCACATGGGTGAGCAGGACTTCGTCCGCGACCAGGTGCAGAGGCTGGTGAAGCTGATCGAATCGGGCGACAGCGACCGGCCGGTGCCGATCGTGTCGTTCATCTCCCGGCAGCGCGACCTGTCGCAGCTCATCGGCTCGGACGTGGCCGGCGCCGACGTGCAGAACCTCGAGCAGCAGATCAAATACCTCGCCGGGCGCCTGGACGTCGTCGATCTCGAGGACAGCAACCTCGTCGAGATCATCAAGCACCGCGTGCTCGCGCCGAAGCCGGGCATGGAACAGGCCCGGGACGACGCCTTCAAGATCGTCGAGTCGTCGAAGGACGAGGTCTCACGGCGGTCTTCACCTCGCCGCCCCAGTTCACCGTGCTGCAAGGCCGCAGGGAGATCGGCAGGACGGACCCGAGCCTGCTCACGGAGAAGATCGACGGGCCCCGGCGGCTGCTCCTCGCAGGGCGGAGCTGGCAGGTCACGTACATCGACTGGAAGCGCAAGCGGTGCTTCGTCGAGCCCGTCGACGGAGGAGGCCGGGCCAAGTGGAGCGGGGCGGGATTCGACTTCGGCATCTCCTTCGAGCTGGCACGCGCGGTGCGAGAGGTTCTTCTCGGTGCGAACCCCCTGGTTGATCTCACCTCGCGCGCGGAGAAGTACCTGGCCCAGGCACGAGAGCACTTCCTTGAAGAGGTGCACCCCGGCGGCACCGTGATCAACTGCGGCCCGGGCGGGTACGTGAAGTGGTGGACATGGGCCGGCCACCGGACGAACGCCACGCTTGCCTCCACGCTCGGAGAGGTCGCCATACCCGCCCAGCAGATCAACGACTGCTGGATCCGCCTGCGTGAGGACCTCACCTCCGACGCGTGGAAACACACGTCGACCGCGGCGGCCGAGCACCTGTGCCTGCCGGAGGTCGACGAGCGGGCGGTCAGAGGGCTGAAGTTCGCCGATGCACTGCCGCCGCGGCTCGCCGAATCGACGCTGGCGAGGCGGCTGGCGGATCTGGAAACCGCAGCGCGGGTACTCTCCGAACCCGTGCGCTTCGTCATGCGTCCAGGATGAGACACCTGGCCCTGTCCGGCTTGCGTTCGTAACTTCGCAGGGGATTTACGTGGCCTGCTGTCAGCCGACATGAGCGGGGGTCCACCTCAGAGCCCCGCTCTGCGTGCCGGTGTAGCCGGTATCCCAGATTGAGGGTCGGGTAGCGGCACCAGCCTGCCAGGTCGAGGACCGGGTCAGGCTAGCCGTGCGTGCATGCGGCCAGGAATCGCCTCCGCGGCGATCGGCCGCGATGGAACAAGCATCGCATCCCGGCCGTCGTGGAGTGCAGCAGGGATTCCGGAGCGGTCGACGGCAAGGGCCGTGAGGACGGGCTGAAGGAGCTGCGGACTGCGGCGGGCGGGATCGGTACGACGCTCGACGAGGGGACGACCTGCGCGGAACTGGCGCGGTCGGCCGCACGGCTGGCCGGCGGCGCGTCGGCCGTCGTGCACAGGGCCGTCGAGATCGTCACCGGGTACGAGTCGGTCACCGGGAACGCGGGCCTGCTGCCCGACGGCCGCTGGGCCGCTGGGGGCTCAGCACCCCGGGCCCGACGTCTTGTCCGCGACAGCACCGAACCGCGTCCGGAGCCCGCCGAGTTGGCCCGCCTCCCGGCCCGCGGCACGACTCGCGCCGGCCGGTCCCGGCCGTCAGGAACCGGCGGCGCTGCGGTCGGACGGCCTGCCGTCCCTGCGAGGCGCGCCGAATGGCAGAGTGACCGTGAACGCCGTCGCCGCTTCTTCCCCGCCGAGCCCGATGGTTCCGCCGTGCGTTTCCACCAGTGCCCGTGCCACCGAAAGACCCAGCCCGCTCCCGCCCCGGTCCCGGCTGCGGGCCTTGTCGACGCGGTAGAAGCGGTCGAAGACCCGGGCCCGGTCGGCGGCCGGGATGCCGGGACCCGCGTCGGCGACCCGGACCGACGCCGTGTCGCCCGTGACCGAGACCGCCACGGACACCTCGGTGCCGGCCGGCGTGTGCACAGCCGCGTTGGTGAGGAGGTTGTCCAGGACCTGGCGGATACGGACCGGGTCCAGGCGCAGCTTCACCGGACCGGGGCCGGCGGTCACCGTCAGCGGGTGGCCGGGGTGGCCCGCGCGGAAGGCGTCCGCCGCCTCGCGCACGAGTTCCGTCAGGTCGGTGTCCTCCAGGCGCAGCGGGGCCTCCACCTCCGCCGCGTCCAGGCGGGCGAGCAGCAGCAGGTCGTCGAGGAGTACGCCCATGCGGGCCGCCTCGGCACGCAGCCGGGCCAGATGACGGTCGCGTTCCTCGGGCTCGTTGGCGGCCGCGTACTGGAAGAGGTCCGCGTAGCCCCGTACCGACATCAGGGGCGTGCGGAGTTCGTGGGAGGCGTCCGCCACGAAACGGCGCAGCCGCTGTTCGGCCTCCGCGCGCACCGCCAGCGAGGCGTCGATGTGTTCCAGCATCGTGTTGAACGCGGTGCGCAGTTCCTCGACCTCCGGGCCGCCGCCGGGCCGGTCCGCGCGCAGCGGGAGCCGGGCCGCGGACTCGGTCAGGTCGTGGGAGGCGATGCCGTGCGCGGTGTGGGCCATGTCGCTCAAGGGTTTCAGACCGCGCCGCAGCATCGTGCGGCCGAAGACCACCAGGGCCAGCAGCGCCAGCGCGAACGCCACCACCTGCACCGCGACCAGCCGCCGAACCGTCTCCTCGACGCCCGCCATCGGCGCCGCGCTGACCAGCACCACCCCGGGCTCCACCTCGCAGGCCCGCAGCCGGTAGGTGCCCTCGCCGTCGATGCGGGCGGTGCGGAACACCTCCAGCGACGAGTGCGCCCGCGCCTCGGCCAGCGCCGCCAGCGCACGGGTGTCGGGCGGCGCGTCGGCGGGCCTGCGCAGCTCGGCCGAGCCGTTCGTGACGTCGAACACGGCGGTGTACCAGCCGTAGTAGGGCTGGCGCCGCACCGTCCCGTGCGAGTACGCGTCCTTGGTCTGCACGACCTGGACGAGCTTCAGCTGCTCGCCCAGCTGCCGCTGGAGGTAGTCGTGCATGTACGTCGTCAGCGCCGTGCCCACGACCGCGAAGACGACCAGCGACAGCGCGCCCAGGCCCAGCGCAAGCCGGGTGCCCAGGCGCAGCCTGCCGTACGTCCGCCGCAGCTGGCCGATCACCGGGCCGCCTGCCGGACGACGTACCCGAAGCCCCGCACGGTGTGGATCAGCGGCTCCCCGCCGGTCTCGTCGAGCTTGCGGCGCAGCCGGCTGACGACCAGCTCGACGACGTTCGAGCGGCCGCCGAAGCCGTACTCCCAGACGTGGTCGAGGATCTGTGCCTTGGTGAGCACGGCCGGGGACTTGCGCATCAGATAGCGCAGCACCTCGAACTCGGTGGGGGTGAGCGAGAGCAGGCGGGTGCCGCGGCGCACCTCCCGGGTGTCCTCGTCGATCGTCAGGTCGGCGACCCGCAGGACCGACCGCTGGAACCCGGGCCCGGCACTGCGCCGCAGCACCGTGCGCAGCCGGGCCATCAGCTCCTCCACCGCGAACGGCTTGACCAGGTAGTCGTCTCCGCCCCGGGTCAGCCCCGCGACCCGGTCGGCGACGCCGTCACGCGCGGTCAGGAACACCACCGGCACCATCGTCCCGGAGGAGCGCAGCCGGTCGAGCACGCCGAAGCCGTCGACATCCGGCAGCATCAGGTCGAGGACGACGATGTCCGGACGGAACCCGGCGGCCAGACTCAGCGCCTCCTCACCGGAGTACGCGGTGACCGCCTCCCAGCCCTCGTACCGGGCGACCGTCGCGACCAGGTCGGCGATGGGCGGGTCGTCGTCCACGACGAGGAGTCGTACTTTGTCCACCGCTCAATACTGCGCCACCGCGCTTCCGGCGCCAGACCCGCCCACCCCCACCGGCCACATCGATAACCAGTTGAAAGTGGTCCGACAGGAAAACGACAGCTTCTCCGGGCGAAGCTCGAGTCCCAGGACCCGATCGAGGAGCTGCCGTTCCGTGACGACCCTCCAATCACCCCCTGCGCCCCCCACGGCGATACGCCCCAGGGTGGTGGCGCGCACCGGCCTGTACGCGCTGCTGGCCGTGAACGCCGCCGTGGTGGCCGTCTTCTTCGTCCAGGCCGGCTTCGGCTCGAACGCCCTGCTGGTGCTGGGCCGCCTCACGGGGCTGTACGGCGCGCTCCTCATGGCCTTTCAGCTGCTGCTGGTGGCCCGGCTGCCGTGGCTCGACCGGCGCATCGGCATGGACCGGCTCACCTCCTGGCACCGCTGGACCGGCTTCGGCCTGCTGTGGACGCTGGTCGGGCACATGGTGTTCATCAGCCTCGGCTACGCCCAGCTGTCCTCCACGGACCCGGTGAACCAGCTCGTCGACCTCGCCGAGACCACCGAGGGCGTGCTCCGCGCAGTGGTCGCCCTCCTGCTGATCATGGCGGTCGGCGCGGTGTCGGCGCGCTGGGCGCGGCGCCGACTGGCGTACGAGACCTGGCACTTCATCCACCTGTACACCTACCTGGCGGTGGTCCTGGCCTTCACCCACCAGGTCGCGGTCGGTACGACGTTCACGGCGTCGTCCGCCGCGAAGACCTACTGGTACGTGGTGTGGGGCGCGGCCCTCGGCGCGGTGCTCGTGGGACGTCTCGTCCTCCCGCTGTGGCGGAACCTGCGGCATCAACTGCGCGTGTCCGCCGTCGTGCCCGAGTCCGACAGCGTGGTGTCGGTGTACGTCACGGGACGCGATCTCGACAGGCTGCCGGCCGTGGCCGGGCAGTTCTTCCTCTGGCGGTTCCTGACCAGGGACCGCTGGTGGCAGGCGAACCCCTTCTCGCTGTCCGCCGCGCCCGACGGTCGCCAGCTGCGGCTGACCGTGAAGACCGCCGGCGCCGGCACGGCGGCCCTGCGCCACCTCAAGGTCGGCACCCGGGTCTTCGCCGAGGGACCCTACGGCGCCTTCACCACCCTGCACCGCACCCGCCCCGACACCGTGCTCATCGCGGGCGGCGTGGGCATCACCCCGATCCGCGCCCTGCTGGAGGACCTGGAGGGCCACGCCGTCCTGATCTACCGGGTCGCCACCGACCGGGACGCGGTCCTCTACGAGGAGCTGTCCGAACTGGCCGCCGCCAAGGGCGCCGAGCTGCACCTGATCACCGGACCGGTGGTTCCGGACCTGCTGGCGCCCCGCGAACTGGCCCGACTGGCGCCTGACATCGGCGACCGCGACGTCTTCGTGTGCGGACCGCCCGGGATGACGAGTGCGGTGCTCCGCAGCCTCACGGACATGGGCGTACCCAAGCAGCAGATCCACTTCGAGCGCTTCAGCCTGGCGGGATGAGAGGGACACGAACGTGAAGCGAGCACTGCCCGTCCTGGCGCTGACCGTCGCGGGCCTGATTCCGCTGTGGCGCTACGAGCCGTCCCAGGAGAGCGCGTCGACCACGCAGGCCGCGGCCGCGCCGACGCCCTCGTCGGGTGCCTCGGCCCAGGTCGTCGCCGGCCCCACCGTCAGCACCGAGAAGGGCGACGTACAGGTCGAGGTGACCTTCGCCGGTGACCGGATCGGCTCCGTACGGATGCTCAAGCAGCCGAACAGCCCGCAGACCAAGGGCGCGGTACCGGCGCTGATCAAGGAGACCCTCAAGGCGCAGAGCGCCGACATCGACACCGTCTCCGGCGCCACGATCACCAGCGAGGGCTACAAGAAGTCGCTGCAGGCGGCCCTGGACGAGGCGGGCGCGTAGGTGCGCCGGGTCGAGCACGTCATGGGGTTCCCGGTCTCGCTGCGCATCGACGACGAGGACGTCGGCGAGGGCGTCGGCGAGGGCGTCGGTGAGGAGGCCGCGGACGCGGTGTTCGCCTGGCTGCGCGAGGTCGACGCCCGCTTCAGCCCCTTCAAGGCGGACAGCGAGGTGTCCCGGCTCGACCGGGGTGAGCTGCGCGCCGACGCGGTGAGCGAGGACCTCGCCGAGGTCCTCGCCCTGTGCGAGGAGTACCGGGTCGCGACGGGCGGGGCCTTCGACGCCCGCCTGCCCGGCCGTGGCCTCGACCCGTGCGCGGTCGTGAAGGGTTGGTCGGTGCAGCGGGCGGCGGAGCTGCTGGCGGCGGCCGGGACGAGGCGGTTCTGCCTGAACGCCGGTGGTGACGTGGTCGCGGCCGGCGGACCCTGGCGGGTGGGGATACGGCACCCCGAACACGCCGACCGGCTGTGCGCGGTCCTCGGGATCACCGACGGCGCGGTGGCGACCTCCGGGCGGTACGAGCGCGGCGACCACATCGTCGACGGCCGCACCGGACGCCCGGCGACCGGACTGCTCAGCCTGACCGTCGTGGCCCCGACCCTGACCGAGGCGGACGCGACCGCCACGGCCGCCTTCGCGCTGGGCGCGGAGGGCGTGGCATGGGCCGCCGCCCGGGCGGGCTGCGAGGTGTTCGCGGTCGACGCCGGGCGGCGGGTGGTCCGTACGGCGGGGGTGCCGCTCGCCGGGGCCGGCTGACGCCGGAGGCGTCCAGGCTGTACAGCCCGCTGCATCCAGGCGGTACAGCCCGCTGCGTGGTGCGGCTTGCCCGCCTCCCCCCGGCCGTCCGGCCGTCGCCCGCCAAGTTGCTGAAACACTCGCGGTCTAGACTCGTGCCGCAACGGCCCGCGCTGCGACGATCGTGGCCGAAAGTGGACAGGTTTCTGCCAAACCCGAAGGGTGTTCGGCGCTTTGATACGGATAGATTCAGTCACCAAGCGGTACCCGGACGGCACGGTGGCGGTCGACCGGCTGTCGCTGGAGATTCCGGACCGCTCGATCACCGTCCTCGTCGGGCCGTCCGGCTGCGGCAAGACCACGACCCTGCGCATGATCAACCGGATGGTCGAGCCCAGCGAGGGCACGATCCTCATGGACGGCGTCGACATCCAGAAGCAGCCGGTCAACACCCTGCGGCGGTCCATGGGTTACGTCATCCAGAACGCCGGTCTCTTCCAGCACCGCACGATCGTCGACAACATCGCCACCGTGCCCCGCCTCCTGGGCTGGAGCAAGCAGCGGGCCCGGGCGCGGGCCGCGGAGCTGATGGAGCGGGTGGGGCTCGACGCCTCCCTCGCCAAGCGGTACCCGTACCAGCTGTCGGGCGGGCAGCAGCAGCGGGTCGGCGTGGCGCGGGCGCTCGCCGCGGATCCGCCGGTGCTGTTGATGGACGAGCCGTTCTCGGCCGTCGACCCGGTGGTGCGCAAGGGACTTCAGGACGAACTCCTGCGCATCCAGGATGAGTTGGGCAAGACCATCGTCTTCGTCACCCACGACATCGACGAGGCCGTCAAACTGGGCACGATGGTCGCCGTGCTGCGCACCGGCGGCAGACTCGCCCAGTACGCGCCGCCGGCCGAGCTGCTCAGCGCGCCCGCCGACCCCTTCGTGGAGGACTTCCTCGGCGCGGACCGGGGCATCCGGCGGCTCTCCTTCTTCCCGTCCGCCGGACTGGAGTTGCAGACCGAACCCGTCGTCGCGATCGACGCGGTCGCGCAGAAGCCGGCCTCCCGAGGCGCGGCCCCCTATCTCCTGGTGACGGACGCCGACGGCAGGCCGCTCGGCTGGGGCACGCCGGACGACCTCACCGCTGGGGAGATCGACCGGGAGCGACTGCTGCCGTACGGGCGGCCGTTCGTGCCCGGCACGGACTCGCTGCGCAGCGCGCTCGACGGGGCCGTGCTCTCGCCGACCGGCTGGGCCGTGGCCGTGGACAGTGAGGGGCACACCGTCGGCGTCGTCTCCCAGCAGGCGATCGGCGAGGCGATCCGCGCGGCCCACACCGTGGGCGGGCAGGCTGTGAAGGTCGCCCGATGAGCGGCTTCTTCGACATTCCGAGCGACCTCCAGAACAGCTACTTCGGCCTGATCGGCCTGCACCTGCGGGAGGCCCTGCTGCCGGTGCTGGCCGGGCTGCTCGTCTCGCTGCCGGTGGCCCAGCTGTGCGTACGGTTCCGCTGGTTCTACCCGCCCGTCTTCGGTGTGGCCACCGTGCTGTACGCCATCCCGTCCCTGGCCTTCTTCGTCGTCCTCATCGACTACACCGGCCAGACCGAGACCACGGTGATGATCCCGCTCGCCGTCTACAGCCTGGTGGTGCTGGTCCCCGCGATCGTGGACGGCGTCCGCTCGGTGCCGCCGGAGACCCTCGCCGCGGCCACGGCCATGGGCCTCGGACCCGTACGGCGTTATCTCCAGGTCCAGTTGCCCATCGCCGTACCGGCGATCATCGCGGGCCTGCGAGTGGCGGCCGCGTCGAGCATCTCCCTGGTCAGCGTCGGCATGCTGATCGGCAACCAGGGAGCCCTCGGCAATCTGCTGCACGACGCCCAGATCTACAACCGGCCCCTGCTCGGGGTGAACTCCGTGTCGACCACGGCCGTACTGGCCGTCCTGGTCGACGCGTCGCTGGTCGCAGTGCGTGTCCTGCTGACCCCCTGGATGCCGAAGGAGCGCGCGGCCCGGTGAACGTACTGCACTTCGTCAACGCCTTCTTCAGCGACGGCGACCACTGGCACGGCTACGACGGCATCCCCGTCCGTGTCGTCGAACACCTCCAGTACTCCCTGGAGGCGCTCGCCCTGGCCACGCTGATCGGGCTGCCGATCGGCCTGGTCACCGGGCACTACGGGCGAGGCGGGAACGTGCTCGCGCTGATCGCCACCGCGGCCCGGGCGCTGCCCACCTTCGGCCTGCTGGTGCTGCTGGTCATCTGGTGGGGCTTCAGCATGTGGCTCGTGATGATCCCGCTGGTCGTGCTCGCCATTCCGCCGATCCTGGTCACGACGTACGAAGCGGTCCGGTCCGTCGACCCCGCCCCGGTGGACGCCGCGCGGGGCATGGGCATGCCGGAGTCACGGGTCCTCCTCCAGGTGGAACTCCCGGTCGCGCTCCCGCTGATCCTCAGCGGACTGCGCTCGGCCGCCGTCCAGATCGTCTCGACGGCCACCATCGCCGCGTACGTCAGCCTCGGCGGCCTCGGCCGCTACATCATCGACGGCCTCTACCAGAAGAACTACGAGAAGGTCGTCGGCGGCGCCACCCTGGTCGCCGGGATGGCGCTCGCGACCCTCGTGGTGTTCTGGGCGGTGTCCCGGATCGTCGTCTCGCCCGGGGTGCGCCGCGGCAACTGAGGCATCACCGCTCGGTGCGGGCCAGCGCCAGCTCCAGTACGACGAGCAGCGCGTCCCGCACCGAGCCGCGTTCCCGGGCGTCGAAGACCACCACCGGGGTGCCGTCGCTGACGTCGAGGGCCCAGCGGACCTCGTCCAGGCCGTGCTCCACCTTCCCGTCGAAGGCGTTGACGGCCACGGCGAACGGGATGCCCTTGTGCTCGAAGTAGTCGACGGCCGCGTAGCAGTCGTCCAGGCGGCGGGTGTCGACGATGACGAGCCCGCCGACCGCGCCCTCCACGATGTCGTCCCACATGAAGCCGAATCGTTCCTGCCCGGGTGTGCCGAACAGATACAGCTTCAGCGTCGGGTCGATGGTGATGCAGCCGAAGTCCATCGCGACCGTGGTGGTGGTCTTGTGCGGGGTGTGCGTGAGGTCGTCCACGCCCGCCGCGACCTCCGTGATCGCGGCCTCGGTGGTCAGCGGCTCGATCTCGGAGATGGAGCCCACGGCCGTGGTCTTGCCGACGCCGAAGCCGCCCGCGATCACCATCTTCACGGGCAGGGGCGGGCGCATGGGGGTCTGCGCGGCAGCCGCGCCGCGCAGCAGCGGTTCAGTCGGTGTCACGGAGTATCCCTCGGGAGTCGGGGATGGCACGGAGGCCATCGATAACCCTGCGCAGGACGGATGCGTCGTGGGTGGCCTCGAAGTCGGGCACGAACACCGTCAACTGCCCGGCGTCGCGCAGGTCCTCGGCCAGCACACGCACCACGTTGAGGTGGAGCCGCAGCCGGGCCGCGAGCTCCGCGATCGACTGCGGGAGACGGCAGGCGGCGACGATGTCGTGCCGCTCGAAGGAGAGCCGGTCGAGCGCGTCGAGACCCTCGGCGGTGGCGACCACCTGGGTCTCGACCGGCATCGTCCGGCCGGGGGCGTTGTCCGCCACCCGGCCGGCGGTGACCAGGAAGGGCCGTACGGCGGGGGCGGGGCCGACCGGGTCGGGGCCCGGTGGCGGGGAGCCGTCCGCCATGGCTGTGTCGCTTCCTCTCTCGACCGGGCGGGGCCGGTCAGCGCGCCGGCAGGGAGCCGACGGTGTTCTTCAGTTCGAGCACGAGCTGCGGGCTGAGCGCCGCACCGGCGCGGTTGGCGAACACGGTCATCTCGTAGGCGATGTTGCCCAGCTTGGCCTCCTTGTCGGCGACCACGCCGAGCACGGCGCCGTTGCCGATCGCGGAGACGATGACGTGGCCGCCCTCCAGGTCGATGATGACCTTGTTCAGGCCGCCCAGGCCGTAGTTGCCGGAGGCTCCGGCGGCCAGGCTGGTGATGCCGGAGACGATGGCGGCCAGCCGCTCCGAATGCGCGCGCTCGCGCAGTTCGGACACGGCGATCAGCAGACCGTCGGACGACACGGCGATGGCGTCGACGACGCCGGCGGTCTCGGTCGCGAATCGGTTCAGCAGCCAGTTGAAGTCGGCTGCGGCGGCCTGCAGGTCGGTCGGTGTGGTGCCGCCCGTCGGGGTGTCACCTGTCGACGTGCTCACTGCTCGGCTCCTTCCGGAAGGTGGTTCTGGTCCTGCGTGTGGTTCGTTGACCCAGTGGTCGCCGCCCGACCGGCCTCGTTGCCGGGGCGGGCGAAGTTTCCGGTGTCGCTGTCGCGCTGTGCCTGCTCGACCGCCGCCTCGAACTCCTCGAGTGCGCTGCGCACGGCCTCCGCGTCCCGGGTACGGGCCCCCTGCGGCACGACCTGCGCGGCACCGGCGGTCGTCCGCAGAGTGGCCCCGCGGACCCGGCGGCGCAGGGGACGGGAACCGTCGGCGGCCGGCGGCGTCCCGGTCCGCGCGGCGGGGACGAGCGGGGTCCTCGTGTCGGTCACCGGTGACTCCCGGCGGGGGACCCTGCGGGGGAGCGGGGTGGGGTGCTCCGGGTCCGCGTCCGGGTGTGCGGCGCGGTCCTCGACGGTGGCCGAGGGCACGGGCCCGGAGACCGCGTCGTCTCCGGCCGGCACGGCGCCCGTACGGGCGGGCTCCGCCGCGGCGCGCCCGGAGGCCGCGAGGGCGGGGGCCGGTCGCCCGGCGTCCGGCGCGTCGGCACCGGGCACGTCCGGGTCCGCGTCCGCCTCGGCCGAAGCCGCCGCGACGCCGTCGGCCGCGACTTCGACCGGGCTCATCGTCAGCAGCAGCGTCGCCGGGAGCTTCACCTCGGCCGTCACGCCGCCGCCCGGGGTGCGGGTCAGCTCGACCCCGATGTCCCAGCGGCGGGCCAGGGCGCCGACCACGAACAGGCCGAGGACCTTGGTGGGGACCACGTCCAGGCGTTCGCGGCGGATCAGACGGGCGTTCTCCTCGGCCAGGCGTTCGGCGCTCATGCCGAGGCCGTGGTCGGTGACGACGACGTACGCGCCGTCGCCGCCCGAGCGGACGGTCACCTCGACCGGACTGCCCTCGGGGGAGAACGACACCGCGTTCTCCAGGAGTTCGGCCACCATGAGAGTGAGGTCGCCGATGATGTCCGGCTCGACGACGGCGTCCGTCGCGGCGTACAGCCGTACCCGCTGGTAGCCCTCGATCTGTCCGAGCGAGGCCCGGATGACGTTGGTCAGCGCCATGGGTCCCGCGTCCAGCGCCGTCTCGCGGATGCCGGCCAGCAGCATCAGGCTGTCGGCGTTGCGGCGCAGGCGTACGGCGATGTGGTCGATGGAGTAGAGGCGCTCCAGCAGCGCGGGGTCGGTCTCGCCCCGCTCGACGGCGTCGATCAGCGCCAGCTGCCGGGTCGTCAGGTTGCTCACGCGGCGGCCCACGTTGCCGAACATCTCGGCGACGTTGCGGCGGCTGAGCACCTGCCGCTCCAGCAGCGCGGCGGCCGTCGTCTGCACGTGGTTGAACGCCTCGGCCAGGTCGCCGATCTCGTCGCGCGCGGTGACGGGCATGTCGCGCAGCCGCGGCGGCCCGTCGTCCTCGGCGTCGTCGTCGGCCACGCGCGCCAGTTCCCGGCCGGCGACGTCGGCGACCTCCCGCGCGGCGCCGGTGAGGGACTGCACGGGGCGGATGACCGAGCGCCGGACCAGCATGGCGAAGGCGATCCACAGCGCGAAGCCGATCAGCGCGCCGCTCAGCAGCAGAACCGCGCGCCACCGCGCCGCGTCGGACGCCTCGTCGGCCCGGTCGGCGAGCTGGTCGATCAGCGAGGTGGTGATCTTCAGGCGGTCGCTCGCCTGTTCGGGGTAGTCGGGGTAGTCGCTCAGCGCGTCCTGGACCGCGGCGCGGATGTCGTCCCGCGTCCCGGCCTCCAGTTGCGTGGGGTCGATCTGCAACTCGGCGTAGGACTCGGCGATGCGCTGCTGAGCGGCGGTGTGCTCGATCCCGGTCAGCTGCTGTGCCTGGCCCGCCGTGGCGAACCGGGCGAAGCGGTCGGACTGATGGACGAACAGGTCGTAGGCGCCGACCGCGTTGGTGAACTCGATCAGCGCGTTGGTGTCGCCGGTCGTCGCCGAGAACACGCTGGTCTCGAAGGCGCCGTGGGCGGCGTCCGCGCGCAGCAGGGAGTCCAGCAGGTCGCCGGTGAAGGTGGACGCGAGCGAGGCGTTGCGGTCGAGCCCGAGGCCGCCGATCACGCCCTTGGCCGTGTCGGTGTAGGCCGGGTCGATGGTGTCGGCCGGCAGATAGCCCCGCTCGACGCTCTGCCGCAGGCTGGACAGGCCCTCGACTTCTTTGAGCGCCTGCACCTCGGTGTCCGGCAGTCGGCCGCCGAAAGTGTTGCGCACCGTCTCGGCCTGGGCGTCCACCGCGTCCTGGGCCGCGCGATAGGCGGCCAGGGAGGGCTTGGTGTAAGCGGACTGGTAGCGCGCGGAGAGCAGGATGGCCTGCTGGTGCTCCGCCTCCACGCGGTCCACCAGCCGGGCCACCGTGGCGCTGTCACGCACGACCTGCGCCGCCGAATCCGCGGTGCCCGACTGCTGGATCAGGTCACTGACGAGATAGGAGAGCAGTACGGCGATCACGGCGAGCGGCACGCCGAGGAGCAGGTTGAGTTTGTGCCGGAAGGCCCAGCGATCGGCGAAACCGCGCGCCCCCGGCCGCTGCGGGCGGGCAGGCGGAGCGGGCGCGTCCACCTCGTTCGTGGACACCGGGCCTCCTTCGTAGAGGTGTCTCCACCCCAACTGATGAGCAACGACACCGAAGCGGGCCCCGTGCACCGCTGTGACCGGAATCAACTGCCGCGAGACTACAGCGTCCTTGAAGGGGCAACCGGCTCGCCTTTTATCAAGAATCCGTTACAAAGAGACCGCTCTCTGTTCACAACTGACCACAGATTGAAGCCAATCGGTGACCCAAAGGCACTTGACTGACGGAGAACTGGCTGGATTGGATCAGTGATGAGCTTCCTCGCGCTGTTTCCAGCGCTGTTCCCCCCCCACCAACCCCTGAGTCCGGAACGGGAATCGTGACTTCCACCACCCACACCAGCAGGTCCATCCGGAGACACCGAGGCGCGGCCGCAGTCGCGCTCGCCGCGGCCACGGCCCTGCTGGCGGGCTGTTCCTCCTCCGACGACAACTCCACCGACCCGCTCAAGGGCGACAAGGCGAGCGGCGACACGGTCGTCGTCGGCTCCAACAACTTCGCCGAGAGCATCCTGATCGCCGACATCTACGGCGAGGCCCTGAAGGCCAAGGGGGTCAAGGTCACTTACAAGCCGAACATCGGCAGCCGCGAGACGACCTACGGCCTGCTCAAGAGCGGCTCCGTCTCGGTCCTGCCCGAGTACAACGGCGCCCTGCTGGCCTACCTCGACCCGAAGGCCGCCCCGAAGACCATCGAGACGACCACGTCGGCCATCGAGGCCAAGCTCGGCTCCAAGCTGACGCTGCTCGAACCGTCGCCCGCGCAGAACAAGGACTCGGTCACCCTCAACGCGGCCACCGCGAAGAAGTACAACCTCACCGACAAGTCCGCCATCTCCGACCTCAAGGACGTCGCGAAGGACCTGGTCATCGGCGCCTCGCCGGAGTTCCAGACCCGCCAGCAGGGCCTGGTCGGCCTGAAGGACGTCTACGGCCTGGAGTTCAAGTCCTTCAAGGCGCTCGACGCGGGCGGTCCGCTCACCCAGACGGCGCTGAAGAAGAACGCCGTGCAGGCCGCCGACATCTTCACCACGGACGCCACCATCGCCAAGGAGAAGTTCGTCGTCCTGCAGGACACGAAGAACCTGTTCGGGTTCGAGAACGTCCAGCCGCTGGTCTACAAGAGCGCGCTCTCCCAGAAGGGCGTCGACGCGCTCAACGCCGTGTCCGCCAAGCTCGACACGGCGGCCCTGCTCGACCTGGACACCCAGGTGCAGTCGGAGAACAAGGACCCGCTGGACGTCGCCAAGGCCTGGCTGAAGTCCGCCGGACTCGACTGACGTCCCGCGTCCGGACACGGGATTCGACGGCTCGGCGCGGGTGCCCCCGGACACCGGGGACACCCGCGCCGTGCTCGACGGCCGCGGACTCGACGTGCCCGGACTCGTCCGGCTCACCGACGCGGCCGCCGCCCTCCCGCCCGGCACCGAGGACCGCCCGTTCACGGGCGACGTGACCACGGTGACGGAACTCCTGCCGGCTCGCCGGCTTATGAGGTTTTTCTCCACCGACGGCCCGTCCCATGGAAGAAATCCCCAACCGCCCGGCCGTGGTTGAAGCCCCTCTCCCTCCCGCTCGCACGCTGGCCCGTGACCGGTCCCGACCCCGGGCCGATGTGCCGAGCACGCTGGAGAGGATCCCCATGACCACGGAACGACTGCTGCCGCCCACCGCCCCGCCCGCCTACCGATGGCGGTGGCCGGCGCTGGTCGCGCTGCTGCTCGGCGAGGCGATGAACCTGCTGGACACGACCGTGGTCCAGGTGGCCGCGCCCGCCATCCACGCCGAGCTGGGCGGATCGGTGTCCGACATCCAGTGGTTCGGCACGGCCTACACCCTGCCGTTCGCGGTGCTGCTGATCACCGGCGGGCGGCTGGGCGACATCGCGGGCCGCCGGCGCGTGTTCGTCCTCGGCGTCCTGGCTTTCACGGCCGCTTCCGTGGCCTGCGCCCTGGCGCCGACGGCGGGCCTGCTGATCGCCTTCCGGGCGGTGCAGGGGGCCGCGGCGGCCGCGATCATCCCGCAGACCATCGGGCTGATCAAGGCGATGTTCTCCGGCGACGAGATGTCCCGGGCCCTGGGCAGCATCGGGCCCGTGATGGGCCTCGCCGCCGTCTGTGGTCCCGTCCTCGGGGGAGTGCTCACCCATGCCGACCTGTTCGGCTCGTCCTGGCGGGCCGCGTTCCTGGTGAACGTGCCCGTGTCCCTGGCCGTCCTCGCGCTGTCCTCCCGGCTGCCGGAGAACCGGGCCCCGCGCCGCCCCGCGCTCGACATCCCGGGCACGGCCCTGGCGGCGACCGGCACCGGGCTCGTCGTGTACCCGCTGATCGGCGCCGACGTCACCGAACTCACCGCACGCGGCTGGGCGTTGACCGTCAGCGGGCTCCTCGTGCTGACCGCCTTCGCCCTGCAGCAGCGGCGAGCGGCGGCCGCGGGTGGCAGTCCGCTGCTGGAACCGGGCTTGTTCACCCACCGCGGCTTCCCGGCCGCTCTGGTCGCCTCGACGGCCTTCTTCGCGGTGACCAACGGACTGCTGACGGTGGTCGTCCTCCAGCTCCAACTCGGTGCACAGGCAAGCGTGTTGGCTGCGGGTCCGAGTCTGTCCCCGTGGTCGGTGGGTCTGGCGCTCGCGTCGTGGGCGGCAGGGACGCGCCTGGTACGGCGGTTCGGGCGCCGGGTGATGCCGTACGGCCTCGGCGTGCTCCTGACCGGCGTGCTGGCGTGCGCCGCGGTGTACCACTGGGCCGACCCCGACCACTACCCGCGCCCCCTCCTCCCCGCCCTCGCCCTCGTCGGCCTCGGTGCCGGCCTCTTCACCCCCGCCTTCTTCACTCTCGCGCTCAAGCCCCTGCGACCCCAGGAGATCGGCTCGGCGGCCGGCCTCCTGAACGCGGTCCAGCAACTGGGCGCGACCCTGGGCGTCGCGACCCTCGGAAGCGTGTACCTGGACGACGCGGGGGCGGGCGGCCCGGCGGCGTCGGGGGCCGCCGAGGCCGCGTGCTGGGTCGCGATCGGGCTGGTGGGGGTGAGCTGGGCCGCCGCCGGGCGCATGGGAAACCGGGAGGCCTGAGTGCTCGGCCGGAAGCCGTTGCGTCATCCGCGGACCTGTCGCGGGTCTGTCGCGGCGGTCGGGCACACGCCGCGTAGCCGCATGAACACCGTTCGGCACCCCTTCAGGGCCCTGCCGAACCGCACCGGACTTCACCGCACCCGCTCAGGACCTCCGCGGCCGGTCCCGGCGGGGACGCGGGTGTCACCCGCGCGGGGACGCCGCGTGCCGACCGAGTCCTCTGCCACGGGCCGCTGGTTGCCGGGCGTGATCCGCGTGCGGTGAGCGTGCCGGCCGCGGGGGCTGCTGTGCTGCCGGGCGCGGCGTGTGTCACCCGCGTTCCGGTTGCGTGCCGCCGTGCTGACGGGCATGCCGGGTGTCACCCATGTCCCGGCCGCGGGCCGCCGCGCCGCCGGGCGCGGCCCGGCGCACCCGCGCCAGGTCCGTCAGCGCCGGGCTCGCGGCCTTCAGGGTCCGCAGGACCGGACTCGTCTCCAGCGTGTGGACCGCCTCCAGCGCACCCAGCCGCCGGGTCAGATAGCGGTGCAGGTCGGCGGGGTCCCGGCACAGCGCCTGGGCGACCAGATTCGCCGGTCCGGTGGTCGCCGCGACGAACGCCAGCTCGTCGTGGCCCGCCAGGGCCGTCGCCACGCCCTCCAGATCGGCCGGCCGCACCGACATCCACAGCAGCGCCCGCGTACACACCCCGAAGAGCCCGGCATCCACCTCCACGTCGAAGAACACCCCGCCCCCCGCCCGCAGTTCGGTCAGCCGCCGCGCCACCGTGGCCGCCGACCACCCGGTCGCCCGCGCCAGCTCCCCCTGCCCGGTCCGCCCGTCCCGCTCCAGCGCCGCCAGCAACTCCGCGTCCTGCGGACCGGGTTGGCGTACACCCTCGGCGGTCTCCAGGTACCCGAGCAGCGCCCCCTGCTGCTCCGCGTCGAGCGTCTCGGCGCTGCGCCGCCAGTTCGTCGGCCCACCGAGGTAGGTGTGCAGCAGACAGTGCGCGGACACCGCGGTGATCCCGCCGGTGCGCGGAATGTCCCTCAACAGCAGGGAGTTGCCCGCCGTGTCGTCCGTGGACGCGTGGATGACCGCCGTGATCTCGGTCCCCCCGGAGGTGAGCTTCACCCACGAGGTGTCCGGCCGACGCACCAGCGCCCCCGCGATGTCCTGCGCGCAACGCGCCGTCGCGGTCAGCCGGACCAGCCACTGCGTCCGCCCGGCCCGCTGCGGGTCGGCGAGGCCCACGACCCGCAGACCCGCCTCGGTGCGCAGCCGCCGGTAGCGGCGGGCGACGGTCTGCGCCGAGACACCGAGGACGTCGGCGATCCGGCTGAACGGTGCGCGCCCGTCGAGGTGCAGCGCGTGGATCAGGGCACGGTCCAGGTCGTCGAGCATGCGCCCCATCCTCGCGGGGGAGGCGTCCTCCCGTCAGCGACCTGGACCGGGGCGGTTCGCGGACGGGGACGGACGAGAACGGCCGTGGACGGACGACGACGGCCGTGGACGGCCGTGGACGGCCGTACAGGACGACGACGTCGTGCGTGACGGGGATACGGCGGTGGAGGAACGATCGAGCCCCGGCGGCTGCCGGGGCTGTGAGCGGCGCGTGGTCCGGTCGTCCGGCCGTCGCCCCCGCGCCGCGGGGCTCAGGCGGGTTCCCCCGCGCCCTCGGCAAGGGCGGCTGCCGCCGCGCGCGCCTTCCTCCGCTTCCGGCGGCTCACGCGCGGCTCCTGCTCCGGGAGCCAGCCGAAGGTGAGGCAACTGCCGATGAGGCCGAGAAGGAGGCCGATGAAGAAGCCGCCGAGGTTCGACGTGAGCCAGGTGCCCAGGGAAACAAGTACCCCGATGATGGAGTAGAAGATCCGCTGGGCCGGGCTGAACAGGGTCAGCAGGCCGCACAGCAGCATCACGGTCGGCAGGAGATAGCCGGCCAGGCCCTGCATGCCGACGTGCATGATGACCTTCATCGACGCCTTCATGGTGAGCAGGACCTCCGCCCCGCCCAGGGTGAGCAGCAGCCCGCCCCAGAACGGACGGCGGGCCCGCCAGCGCCGGAAGGCGGGCCCCATCCCCTGCGGTGACCGGTCGGTCATCAGCAGGCGTCTTCGCTGAAGCCGAGCTTCAGCCCCGGAAGCTTGAACACGCCGGCGGTGGTGGCGTAGTTGGTCTGCCGCAGGTTGCCGATGTGCACGATGTCGGCCTGCTGGCTGAAGACGCCGATCGGGCCCTTCACCCCGGCCTTCGTCAGCGTGCTGGCGTCGTTGCCGATCTCGATGTTGCTGAACGCGGCGTCGCCCGACAGCTCGGTGGAGTCGGTGGTCAGGTCTGTCGCCGTCACCTTGTCCACGCCGCCGCCGGCCGTGATCTTCAGGTTGATACCACCGAGGTCGACGCTCTGGCACAGCTTGGTGAGCGTGGCGTTCTTGATCGCGGAGGTGACCACCAGCACCTGACCGCCCGTGTCACCCGCGTTCGGGCTGTCCTTCGCCATGTTGTCGAGTTGGCCGAACTGCTCGAAGCCGGTGCCGTCGAGGTTGGTGGCCGTGACGGTGAAGGGCATGCCGGAGATGGCGAACTGGACACCCAGCGCTCCCTGGGCGGTGAGTACCGCGAGGCCCGCGACGACCATGGTGGCCGGCACGGCCATCACGGCGGCACGGCGCAGCCGGACCCGGCCGCGTCTGTCGGGACCTTCGGTGGTTTCTCCGGAACCGCTTTCCGGGTTCTCGGGGATGTTGTCGGCGGACGAGGCCATGTCTGCTCCCATGGGCAAATTCATATGCGGGTCGGGCTTCAGTGGCACGTTGTCCTGGCGCGGACAGCGGCTGCCGCGCACAACTCCTCACAAGTCCCGGACTTTGCAAGGGCTTTCTCGTTACGCGTCAGTAGCCTTCGAGGAAGTTACCGGTGGTTACTTTTCAGGGTCAAGAGAGTTGTGAAAAAAGAGTGTTGAATGTGGGTCAGGTGTGCGCTGACCTTCAACTCCCTTGATCAGCCTTGACGTTGACGGACACTCAGGTCTACAACTCTCTCTGGTTTCCCTCGGATCCGTGGCGCCGGATCCGCCCGCGCGGCATCGGCCGCGTCCCGGCCCGACCCCCCACCCTTTTGACCGCTCCGCATCAGCGCGGCACCGCCACGGTCGCTTCCCCCCTCGGTCCGTGCCCTGCCGCCTGTACCCGGCCCGGCCGGAGGCCTCCTCCTGAGGTGTTCCGGCCGGTGGCCGGTCGGCTGCCGTTGCCGGTCCGTCACGTACGGAGAAGGCGTAACGGGCCGGCAACGGCTGGCGCCGCACACACCCCCCAGAACCCCCCCCACGGGTCCCACCCCCCCACATCACCCCACCCCCGCCCCAGAAAGAGGCACCCGCATGCGTACGCGATCCCTCCTCGCCCTCGCCGGAACCGTCGTCGCCCTCACGGCCGCCGCCACCGTCCCCGCCTCCGCGGACGGTGCCGTGCTCACCACGGGCAGCCTCGGCGGCACCGCCGTCGCGGTCGGCGACGTGCTCAGCGCGCCGCTGGCCAGCGGCACCAACGCGACGCTCTACTCCAGCTCGACCGGCACCAGCGGCGTCGTCTGCACGTCCTCGACCTTCACCGCCACCGTCGCCGACAACCCCGCCGCCCCCGGCACGGCCACCGAGTCGGTCAGCGGGCAGTCCTTCGACAGCAGCAGCTGCACCAGCAACGTCCTGGGAGTCACCGGCGTCACCAGCATCACGGTCGACAACCTGCCGTACAGCACCGCGGTCGCCTCCGACGGCACCCTCACCGTCACCCCGGCGAGCGGCTCCACCATCCAGACCACGGTCAAGCTGAAGACCCTGCTGGGCAGCATCACCTGCGTCTACCAGGCCGCCAGCCTGACCGGCAAGGCCGACAACGCCGACAACAGCATCGCCTTCACCAACCAGCAGTTCACGAAGAGCTCCGGCTCCTCGCTCTGCTTCTCCAGCGGCTACTTCACCGCCAAGTACGCCCCTGTCACCGACGCGGGTGCGGCCGTCTACGTGAACTGACGCCCGCCGACCCGGCGTTCACCGCCGGCGCAGACGCAGCGCCAGGGCGGCGCCCCCGGTGAGCACCAGCACCGCGGCGGCGCCGCCCGCCAGCAACGGCGCGGACGGACCCGAGCCGGTGGCGGTGTCGGAGGCGACCGGCGTGCTGTCGGCGGTGGTGCCCTCGGCGGCCTGCGGGGTGGCCGACGCCCCGGTCGTCGCCGAAGCCGAAGGCGCCGCGGCGCTCTTCGAGGGCGCCGACGGGCTCGGCTCCGCGCTCGTCGAAGGACTGCCGCTCGCCCGCTTCTTCGCCGATCCGGCGCCCGTCGTCGCGCCCGGCGCCTTGGCGGCCGCCGAGAACACCACGTCGGAACACGAGTAGTAGGTGTCGGGCGTGCTGGTGTTCTGCCAGATCGTGTACAGCACCTGATGCCCCGTCCGGTCCGACGGCAGCTTCGCGCCGATGTGGTACGCCCCGTTCGTCAGGGCCGGGTCCTTGACCTCCGCGAAGGGCCGCGTGGGCAGATCCGACCACTTCAGCGGCTTGGCCGGGTCGTATCCGGGCTTGGTCAGATACAGCTTGAACGTGCCGGTGTGCGCGATCGTCGAGGCGTACGTCATGGTCAGCCGTCCGCCCGGGGCCAGCCGCGTCGACGGCCAGTCCGTGCGGGCCAGATCGAGCCCCTTGTAGGCGGACAGGCCTCCGCTGCACAGTTTCCCGTCCGGAATCACCTGCCGGTCCCGGCCGCCCACCCCCGCCACCCGCAGGTTGTCCCACGCCACGAAGGACGTGCCGTTCGCCGCGATCGCCGCCCGACAGGCCGCCGCCCCGGCGCTGCCGCCCGAGGGGGAGCAGGCGTACACCCGGCTGACGGGATCCGTCGGCGCGCCGTGCGCCAGGGCGGGGCCCGCCGCCCACAGGGAGAGCAGGGCCGAGGCCGCGACGGCGGCCCCCGTGACCCTGAGGTGTGCGGTCATCCGGGTCATCCGGGACGTCTCCTCGGCCGGTGCGGGAACGGTCTGTTCAGTGCAGTACGGGTCCGAGGCCTTTCGTGTTCACCTCGCGGCCGGTTGCCGTGAACGCGGTCAGGACCGGTCGACCGGCCGAAACCGACACTGTGTTTTCGGTCGGGTCGAGGCCGATCGACCCCACTCCGGTGAGCCCTGGGCCGGTCGGTGCGTAGACTCACCGACCGGCCCGTCTGTTTTGAGGTCCCATAGAGGCCCCATTGAGAACGGGCTGTCCGCCTCGTATCGTGGCGATCACCGATGCGGCGGCCCGCCGCCCGTCATGGCCTCCGGAAAAGCGGGAGAGTCGAGGGAGGGACGTGCTTTGACGTCGTCCGTTTGTCGGGGCTCGATGGTGATGACGGCCGCTCCCGCATCAGTTACACGTGTCGACCATCAGGTCCGCACACCTGTCCACCGTTCTCGCACGGTGAGCTATCGTGTGCGTAGGGTAAAAAACAAACGGCATGTCCCGTTGGTTTCCATCCGCAAGGAGTGTCCAGTCGATGGCGAGGCAGTTACGCGCCGAGCAGACCCGAGCAACGATCATCACAGCCGCAGCCGACCTGTTCGACCGTCACGGCTACGAATCCACCAGCCTCAGTGACATCGTCGAGCACGCCCAGGTCACCAAAGGAGCGCTGTACTTCCACTTCGCCGCCAAGGAGGACCTGGCGCACGCCATCATGGAGCTCCAGTCCAGGGCCTCGCGGCAGGTGCTGAGAGAGGTGGAGAGCCGGGGCGGCTCGTCACTGGAGTCCCTGATGCGCGCCACGTTCGGGATCGCCCGGCTCGCCGTCGAGGGCCCGATCCCCCGGGCCGGACTGCGTCTGGCCACCGCGGAGGTCGCCGTACGGCCGCCGCTGAGGCACCCCTTCGCCGAATGGCTGGAACTCGCCACCCGCAAACTCCTGGGCGCCGTCAAGGAATCCGACGTGCACCCGGACATCGACATCGACGCCGTCGCCCACTCCCTCGTCTACTTCTTCGTCGGCACCCGTGTCGCGGGCCGCTCCCTCGACCCCGTCGCACGGCTGCCCCGCAGAGTCGCCGAGATGTGGCACCTCATGATCCGCGGCCTGGTGCCGGTGCCCCGCCGCGCCCGCTATCTGACACTCGCCTCCCAGCTGGAGCGGGAGATCAGAACCGTCTGACCCGCGCGGTACGGTGACGCACATGCCCGACACCCCCGCCGCGCCCGTGCTCCTCGGCAACGAATCCGGTTCGTTCCCCCACAGCGTGCTGGCCGAACGGCATCCCGCCATCATCCGGCAGGTGCGGGACGCCTTCCCGTACGGCCCCGGGCGGCACCGCGCGCTCGACGCGCTGCTGAAGAGCTGCACCGAGGGTGTGATCGAGCCGCTCCCCGCGGACGCGCCCGACCGGGACCGCTGGCGGGAGTGGGGCGCGGACGCGTACGCAGGCCGGTCCTGGTTCGACGTCCCCTGGCTGTGGTCGGAGAGCCACTTCTACCGCCGGCTCCTCGACGCCGTCGGCTTCTTCGCCCCCGGCGCCTGGCAGGGCGTCGACCCCTTCCGCCCGTTCAAACTCGCCGAACTGGACGCCAAGGAGACGGACGAGGAGCTGGCCGCGCTCGACGCGCTGCAGGACGGGCCGGACGACGAACGGGCACGCGCCCTGCTGCACGGCTCGCTCTGGGGCAACCGCGCCGACCTCGGTTTCCGGCTGTCCGACGCCGGCGCCGAGGCGAAGGAGGCCGCCCCCGCCCTCGTCGCCGACGACAGCGAGATCCTGTGGTCCCTGCTCCCGTCCTCCGGCACGGGCACGCTCTGCCTGGTCGCGGACAACGCGGGCCGCGAACTGGTCCCCGATCTGCTGCTGATCGCCCATCTCCTGGCCGAAGGGCGGATCGGACGGGCCGTGCTGCACATCAAGCCGTACCCGTACTACGTCTCCGACGCCACCACCGCCGACGTGGTCGACGCCCTGCGCCGGCTCACCGCCGCACCGGGCGCGGCGGCCGCGTACGGGCGGCGCCTGTGGTCGGCCATGGCCGACGGCCGCCTCACCGTGCGCGCCCACCCCTTCTCCTGCGCCCCGCTGCCGTACGCGGACATGCCCGACGACCTGCGCGCGGACTTCGCCGCGGCCACGCTGACGATCTTCAAGGGCGACCTCAACTACCGGCGCCTGGTGGGCGACCGGCTGTGGTCCCCGACCACGCCGTTCCGGGACGTCACCGCGTACTTCCCCGGCCCGGTCGCCGCCCTGCGCACACTCAAGTCCGACGTGATCACCGGCCTGGCCGCCGCAACCGAGGCCGCGCTGGTCGCCGCCGAGGGACAGCACTGGCGCACCGGCGGCACGCACGCCCTGATCCAGGTCAACCCAGCCGGACGGGAAGCGACTTGAGCCCGTTGATGAAGTTCGACACGAGACGCTCGGGGGGTCCGGCAAGGCGTGGCGACATGGGCAGCGCCCGTAGCGCCTCCTCGTACAGCAGCCGCAGCTGAAGCCGGGCGAAGTGGGCGCCCAGGCAGACATGCGGGCCGTCCCCGAAGGACACGTGCGGGTTGGGCGTACGGGCCAGGTCGAGGCGGTCCGGGCCGGTGAAGGCCCGTTCGTCGCGGTTGGCCGAGGCGTGGAAGACGACCACCTTGTCCCCGGCGCGGATCCGCCGTCCGGCCAGCTCGGTGTCCTGCGCCGCGGTACGGCGGAAGGTCAGCACAGGGGGATGCCAGCGCAGCAACTCATCGACCGCGGTGGCGAGTTGGACCTTTCCTCCGTGGAGCAGCTCATACGCCTCCGGATGCTCCGCCAGTGCCAGCAGCCCGCCCGGGGCCGCGCTGCGTACGGTGTCGTTGCCCGCGACGGTGAGCAGGAAGAAGAACATCTCCAGCTCGGCGCCCGAGAGTTCGGCGTCATGGGCGAGCGTGGTCATCACGTCGTCGGCGGGGTAGCGCCGCTTGTACGAGGCCAGTTGACCGGCGTAGTCGAACATGTCCCGCAGCATGGCCGGCGACCGCGGATCGACCGGCCTGCCCTCGCCGTCCAGTACCGGCGGACCCGCCTCGTCCGGGTCCTGGTAGCCGATCACCCGCTGCGTCCAGCGCAGCAGCAGCCGCCGGTCGCCCGCCGGAACGCCCAGCAGGTCGGCGAGGTTGAGCAGCGCGTAGTCGTCGGTGACGGCGGTCACCAGGTCGACCGTGCCGTCCGCCACGCGGGCCGTCTCCCGGGCGCCGGCGAACAGCGTGCGCGCCCGCTCCCGCGCGACGTCCGTGAACCGGTCGACGCGCCCCGGCGTGAACGCACGGCTCACCAGCCGACGCAACCGCCCGTGCTGCGGCAGATCCTGATTGAGCATCATGCGGCGGATGAAGGGCAGGTCCGCCGGGTCCGGATCCCGGATCTGGGTGGCCCCGACGTACGACGAGTACGTCGCCGAGTCCTTCAGCACCCGCACCACGTCCGCGTGCCGGGTCACCGCCCAGAACCCTGGCCCGGCCGGCCAGCCCAGCACCTCGGGCTCGTCCTGCCAGGCCACAGGGTGGTGGTCGCGCAGGACGCGGTAGTCGGCGTACGGCACCCCGGACGCGTAACGGCGCGGATCGAAGACGTCCGGGACGGGCGGAGCCTCGCGCACGCTCACGCCGGTCCGCCCGTGCCGGGCCCGTCCTCGCGCAGGAAGTCCTCGACCACCCGGATCAGCTCCAGCGGGGTCTCGTCCATGGGGTAGTGCCCGGCACCGGGAAGGCTGCGCAGCTCCGCGCGCGGGTACCAGGACATCCACGTCTCCTGCATCAGGCCGGGCGACAGGGCCGGGTCGAGCTCCCCGGCCACGGCGAGCGCGGGCACCAGGGAGCCCTCGACATCGGCGCGGAAGTCGTCGTCCGCCCACGAGTCGAGCCAGGCGCGGAACGCCTTCGCGTCGCTGCGGTCCAGCGAGGTGGCGACCATCCGGTCCAGCCAGGCCGCGGGACGGCGGCCGCCGGTGGTGAAGTCGATGATCGCGCGCCGGTTCTCCGGCCTGTGCGCCGCGTCCGCGAACAGGTCCCACTGCTCGCCGGGCAACGGCAGCCCCGAGGCGGGTACCGGGGAGACGCCGACGATCCGGCGCAGCCGGTGCGGTGCCACGGCCAGCAGCCGCTGGGCCACCGCGCCGCCCATCGAGTGCCCGACCACCGAGAACCGCTCCCAGCCGAGGCGGTCGGCCAGTTCGACGAGGTCGACCGCCGCCTCGGCGGTGGTGTACGCGCCCGTGGCGTCCCTCGCCGGCCCGTACCCGCGCAGGTCGACCAGCGTGTAGGTGAACGTCTCGCGGTCGAGATCCGGCAGGACGGCGGCGTAGGCGGACCGGTCGGCGAACCAGCCGTGCACGGCGAACACCTTGTGGGGGCCGTCGCCGTGCACCTCATGGGGCAGCACGAAGGAGGTCATGCGACCACCGTGACCCGTGAGCGGGGGCTCGGCAAGGGCGCGGACGGGGCATGGCCGCGGGCCCGGTGCGCCGGAAGTAGACGGAATTGTTCCCGGTTCACGCGATGGTGTGATCATGTGCCGCCCGGCGGATGGCCGTCGGAGGGCACGGGTAGGGCCCCGGCCATGACGCAGCCGTTCGAACTCCCGCACTTCTACATGCCGTACCCCGCGCGGCTGAACCCGCATGTCGACGAGGCGCGTGCGCACTCGACCGCGTGGGCGCGCGGGATGGGCATGCTGGAGGGCTCCGGGGTGTGGACACAGGCCGACCTGGAGGCGCACGACTACGGGCTCCTGTGCGCCTACACCCACCCCGACTGCGACGGACCCGCTCTCTCGCTGATCACCGACTGGTACGTGTGGGTGTTCTTCTTCGACGACCACTTCCTGGAGATGTACAAGCGCACCCAGGACCGTGCGGCCGGCAAGGCCCACCTCGACCGGCTGCCGCTGTTCATGCCGCTCGACCTCACGACTCCCGTACCGCGGCCGGAGAACCCGGTCGAGGCGGGCCTCGCCGACCTGTGGGCGCGCACGGTCCCGTCGATGTCCGTCGACTGGCGCAAGCGTTTCGCCGTGGCCACCGAGCATCTGCTCAACGAGTCGCTGTGGGAGCTGTCCAACATCAACGAGGGGCGGATCGCCAACCCCGTCGAGTACATCGAGATGCGCCGCAAGGTGGGCGGCGCCCCCTGGTCCTCGGGGCTCGTCGAGTACGCGACCGCCGAGGTGCCCGCGTCCGTCGCCGGATCCAGGCCGCTCAGGGTGCTGATGGAGACCTTCTCCGACGCCGTGCACCTGCGCAACGACCTGTTCTCCTACCAGCGGGAGGTGGAGGACGAGGGCGAGAACAGCAACGGCGTACTCGTCCTGGAGACCTTCTTCGGCTGCACCACGCAGGAGGCCGCCGACACCGTCAACGACATCCTCACCTCGCGCCTCCACCAGTTCGAGCACACCGCGCTCACCGAAGTGCCTGCCCTCGCCCTGGAGAAGGGCCTCACCCCGGGCCAGGTGGCGGCGGTGGCGGCCTACACCAAGGGGCTGCAGGACTGGCAGTCGGGCGGCCATGAATGGCACCTGCGCTCCAGCCGGTACATGAACGAAGGCGCCGTGTCCGTCTCTCCGTGGCACGGCCTGACTGGTCCGGGCACCTCCGCCGCCGACGTGGGCGCGCTCCTCGCCTCGGCCGCCTCGGTGGGGGTACCTCCCACGCCCTTCAGGCAGTGGGGGCGATTGCGCGCGTACTCCCATGTGCCCTTCCAGAAGGTCGGCCCGTCCCTGCTGCCCGACTTCTCCATGCCTTTCCGGCTGGAGCTCTCCCCGCATCTGGACGGTGCCCGCGAGCGCCTCACCGGCTGGATGCACCGGACGGGCATGCTCCGGGAGGGGGTCTGGGACGAGGACAAGCTCCTCGCGTACGACCTTCCGCTCTGCGCGGCGGGCATGGACCCCGACGCCACCGCCGAGGCCCTCGACCTCAGCGCACAGTGGCTCGCCTGGGGGACGTACGGCGACGACTACTACCCCCTCGTCTTCGGGCACCGCCGCGACCTGGCCGCCGCCCGGCTGTCCACGGCACGGCTGTCCGCGTGCATGCCCCTCGACGGCGACCCGGTCCCCGTCCCGGCCGACGGGATGGAACGCGGACTGGTCGACCTGTGGGCCCGTACGACGGCGGAGATGCCCCCCGGTGAACGCACCGCCCTGAAGCAGGCGGTCGACACGATGACGGAGAGCTGGGTGTGGGAGCTCTCCAACCGGCTGCAGAACCGCATTCCCGACCCGGTCGACCACCTGGAGATGCGGCGCGCCACCTTCGGCTCCGACCTCACCCTGAGCCTGTGCCGGATGGGCCGGGGCGCCGCGATCCCGCCGGAGGTCTGTCGCAGCGGGCCGGTGCGCTCGCTGGAGAACGCCGCCATGGATTACGGGTGCCTCGTCAACGACGTCTTCTCCTACCAGAAGGAGATCGAGTACGAGGGCGAGATCCACAACGCGATCCTCGTCGTCCAGAACTTCTTCGGCGTCGACTACCCGACCGCCCTCGGCGTCGTGCACGACCTGATGACCCGGCGCATGCGGCAGTTCGAGCACGTGGTGGCGAACGAACTGCCGTTGGTGTACGAGGACTTCGGCCTCTCGGAAGAGGCGCGCGAAAGCATGCGGGAGTACGTCCTCGACCTGCAGAACTGGATGGCCGCCATCCTGAACTGGCATCAGCGGGTAGACCGCTACAAGGCCGGCTATCTCGCCCGCCGCGCCCACGGCTTCCTCCCGGACCGGCCGCCGGCGCCCGTGCTGCCCGTCAGCTGAACCCCCCCGTATCCGCGTCGACGTCTCCTCGGCGAGCTCCCGCACGGCCTCCACGGCCGCCCCGGACAGCTCGCCGCGTACCGCCTCGCCCGCCGCCAGGACCGCGCGGGCCTCCTCGGGGAGGTCCGCATCGGCCAGGGCGCGGACGAGTGCGTAGTGCTCCTCGGCGATGAACCGGCCGAGGTGCACGCCCCGCGGTGCGCAGCAGCGCCGCGTGCAGCACGACCAGAACGCAACGGCGCCCACCGACAGCGCGACGCCCCTGCCACTGGGGCCGCGCTCCTCACTCCCGTGGACGATTTCCAGTCTTCTCGTGTGGATCGGGATATTCGGGGAACTTGGGCGGTCCGCCGGGAGTGCGGGCACACCGGGCGGAGCCGCCGCGGTTCTCGTGCGGCGGCCGACCGACGGGGCTGGACCCCGCGCGAGCGGCTGGTCCCCGTGACGCCTATGACTTCCCTGTGCTGATCCTGGGTCAGTCTCACTCGTTCGTGGCTCGTCGCGCCCGTGCACGCCGGGTAGAGCATCAGCCGGAGGCGATCCATGGAACAGACTGCGTTGCGTCCCAAGCCGATGCCCGGTCAGGAGCGGCGGAACGATGAGACCGATGACACCCCCGGCACCCCCGGCACCCCCGGCACCCCCGGCACCCCCGGCACCGTGCGGCGCCCGCACGCCGCGCGACGGCGCGGCAGGCGGCTCAGGACCCTGCTGTTCGGCCTGTTCGTCGGGACGGTCCTGGTCCTGTCCGGCGTCGGAGTCGGCGCGGTCGGGGCCACCGTGATCGGCACGAACGGGCTCGCTCAGCTACAGCACCGGCCGCAGCCCCAGGCCCCGCCCGGCGCGAGCCTCGGTGTGGAGGTCGTGGACGCCGAGAAGGCCGGGGCGCTGGTCGTCGGCGTCCATGAGCCCGGCCCCGGCCACGCGGCGGGCCTCGTCCGCGGCGACGTGCTCCTGCGGTTCGGCGGCGCCCGCGTCGACACCGCCGCCGACCTCGCGCGGGCCGTCTCCCGCGCCCGCCCCGGAGTCGAGGTCACGCTCACGGTGCGGCACCGCGGCGGCGGCTACCAGAAGCTGAGGGCCGTCCCCGGTGTCGTCACCTGATCAGCCGGAGGCGTCGTGGCGGCGGGACCTCGAAACCGGCTCGCGCGGCCCTCCGTGTCCGGGCAGGATGCTGCACGTAGTACCTCGCCAGCCCCCAGACGCCCCTCGGAGGCCCGGATGACCGGCAGCACGCCCGCGCCCTTCACCGCCGACGTCTACAGGGCCCGCATGGAGCGCGCCGCGCGCTCCGCCGCCGAGGCCGGGCTGGCGGGGCTGCTCGTGGCGCCGGGGCCGGACATGGTGTGGCTCAGCGGCTACGCGCCCACCGCGGTCACCGAACGGCTCACCGTGCTGGTCCTGGCCGCCGGACGGGACCCGATCCTGGTCGTACCGGCCCTGGAGGCCCCGGACGCGGAGAAGGCGGCCGGCGCGCCCGCCCTGACCCTGCGCGACTGGACCGACGGCAAGGACCCCTACGCGCTCACCGCAGCCCTCCTCGACAAGGACGGCCGGTTCGGCATCAGCGACAACGCGTGGGCGATGCACCTGCTCGGCCTGCAGAAGACGCTGCCCGGCACCTCCTACGCCTCCCTCACCGACGCGCTGCCCATGCTCCGTGCCGTGAAGGACGCGGCGGAACTGGAACTGCTCGCGGCCGCCGGGGCGGCCGCCGACGCGACGTTCGAGGAGATCCGGAAGGTCCCCTTCGCCGGCCGGCGCGAGTCCGACATCGGCCACGACCTCGCCGGCCTGCTGCGGCGGTTCGGGCACGCGCAGGTCGACTTCACCATCGTGGGCTCCGGCCCGAACGGGGCCAACCCGCACCACGAGGTCGGCGACCGCGTCATCCAGCACGGCGACATGGTCGTCCTCGACTTCGGCGGCCTCAAGGACGGCTACGGCTCCGACACCACGCGCACCGTGCACGTGGGCGAGCCGACCGACGAGGAGCGCAAGGTCCACGACATCGTCCGCGCGGCCCAGGAGGCGGGCTTCCGGGCGGTGCGGCCGGGCGTCGCCTGCCAGGAGGTCGACCGGGCCGCCCGCGCCGTGATCGCCGACGCAGGCTACGGCGAGTACTTCATCCACCGCACCGGCCACGGCATCGGTGTCACCACCCACGAGCCGCCCTACATGATCGAGGGCGAGGAACAGCCCCTCGTGCCCGGCATGTGCTTCTCCGTGGAACCCGGCATCTACCTGCCCGGCCGCTTCGGAGTGCGCATCGAGGACATCGTCACGGTGACCGAGAACGGCGGCCGCCGCCTCAACACCACCACCCGCGAGATGGTCATAGTGGACTGAGAGGACCCAGGAGACACCCTCGACAAGACTCCGGAACGGCAACGGCGCGACCATGACCCAGGCACCGACACCCACCGCGGACACCGTCCGCCGACTGGTCCGTTCGCTGTTCAAGGAGAGCGCGGACGGCACCTCGGGACCCGACGTCCGGCCCGTCGCGGAGGGCGCCGGGCACTTCACGTGGTGGGTCGGCACCCGCCATGTGCTCCGCCTCGCCCCCGACCGCGAGGCCTCCGCCCGCCGGCGCCGCGAACTGCGCCTGCGCGACCTCGTCCGCCCGCACCTCCCGGTCGCCGTCCCCACCAGCGTGGCGCACGGCGAGTGGGCCCCGGGGCTGACCTGCTCGCTCGACACCAGGGTGGCCGGCGGCACGGGCGAGGAGCACGACGTGTCCGCCGTCGGCGAGGCCGATCTCGCCGGACTGCTCACCGGGCTGCGAGAGGTGCCCGTACGGCAGGCCGAGACGCTCGGCGTGCCGCGCGCCGCCCCGCGCTCCCTGGAGGCGCTGCGCCGGATGGCCGTGCGGGCCGCCGAACGCCTCGGCGCCGCCGACGAGTTCGACCCCGCCCGGCTCCACCAGCTCACCCCGCCCGGCGCCGCCCAGCTCGCCGCACAGCCCGGCACCGCGGTCCTGGTGCACCACGGCCTCAAGGGCGAGCACCTCGTGGTGAGCGCCGACGGCCGGGTGCGCGGCGTCCTCGGCTGGACCGACGCGGCCGTCGGCGACCCCGCCGAGGACATCGCCGGGCTCGCCCTCGCCGTCGGCTCCGGCGCGGCCGTCCGCGCCGCCACCCTCGCCGGCTACGGCGCCCGCCCCTGCCTGCGCGGCCTGTGGCTGGCCCGCTGCGACACCGTCATCCGCCTCATGGACCGCCTCGACGGCCGGGACACCGGCCCCCTCCCGCTCCTGAGGACCCAGCTGCGGCACGCCTGGGAGACGATCCTGCTGGAGCGCGCGACGGAGTTGCGGGACCAGGAGACGGACGAGGAGCCGTAGGGCCCCGTCGTCGGCCCGGGCCCGGCGGGTCAGTCCTGCGTCAGCACCACGCACGACTCCCTGGGCACCAGCAGCAGCCCGTCGGCCCCCGGCGCCTCGACCGGCTCCCACGCGGCGAGGACCCGTACCTCTCCGGCGCCCAGGGGGATCGCCGCCGGTTCCTTGCCGAGGTTCACGGCCACGCGGACGTCCCCGCGCCGGAAGGCGAGCCAGCGGGCCTCCTCGTCGTACGCCACCTTGGTGTCGGCGAGGTCGGGATCGGTGAGGTCCGCCTGCTCCCGGCGCAGGGCGATGAGCCGCCGGTACCAGGCCAGCACGCGCGCGTGGGGCTCACGGTCCGGCTCCGACCAGTCCAGGCAGGAGCGCTCGCGGGTCGCCGGGTCCTGCGGGTCGGGCACGTCCTCCTCGGCCCAGCCGTGCGCCGCGAACTCCCGCCGCCTGCCCCGCCGTACGGCCTCCGCGAGCTCCGGGTCCGTGTGGTCGGTGAAGAACTGCCACGGAGTGCCCGCCGCCCACTCCTCGCCCATGAACAGCATCGGCGTGAACGGCGCGGTCAGCGTGAGCGTGGCCGCGCAGGCCAGCACGCCGGGGGACAGGGACTGCGCGAGGCGGTCGCCCTGGGCGCGGTTGCCGACCTGGTCGTGGGTCTGGCCGTAGCCCAGGAGCCGGTGCGCGGCGACCCGGGCGCGGTCCAGCGGGCGGCCGTGGTGCCGGCCCCGGAAGCTGGAGTACGTGCCGTCGTGGAAGAAGCCGCCGGTGAGGGTCTTGGCGAGGGCGGCGAAGGGGGAGCGGGCGAAGTCGGCGTAGTAGCCCTGGGCTTCGCCGGTCAGCGCGGTGTGCAGGGCATGGTGGAAGTCGTCGTTCCACTGCGCCTGCAGACCGAGGCCGTGCTCCGAGCGCGGGGTGATGATCCGCGGATCGTTGAGGTCGGACTCGGCGATCAGGAACAGGGGCCGTCCCAGCTCGGCGGCGAGGCCGTCCACGGCCGTCGACAGCTCCTCCAGGAAGTGGCACGCGCGCGTGTCCCGCAGCGCGTGCACCGCGTCCAGCCGCAGCCCGTCGATCCGGTAGTCGCGCAGCCAGGCCAGCGCGCTGCCCACCAGGTACGCGCGCACCTCGTCCGAGCCGGGCGCGTCCAGATTGACCGCCGCTCCCCAGGGGGTGTGGTGGGTCTCCGTGAAGTACGGCCCGAACGCCGGCAGGTGGTTCCCGGACGGCCCCAGGTGGTTGTGGACGACGTCCAGGACCACGCCGAGACCGAGTTCGTGCGCCCGGTCGACGAACCGTTTCAGTGCCTCCGGACCGCCGTACGGCTCGTGCACCGCCCACAGCGAGACGCCCTCGTACCCCCAGCCGTGCCGCCCCGGGAAGGGACACAGCGGCATCAACTCCACGTGTGTGACACCCAGTTCGGTGAGGTGCCCGAGCCGGTCGGCGGCCGCGTCCAGGGTGCCCTCGCGGGTGTACGTCCCCACGTGCAGCTCGTAGAGCACCGCCCCCGGCAGCGGGTGCCCCGCCCACTCGGCACGCCACGCGTACCGCCCCTGGTCCACGACCGCGCTCATCCCGTCCGGGCCGTCCGGCTGGCGGCTCGAGCGCGGGTCGGGCAGCACGGGACCGTCGTCCAGCGCGAACCCGTAGCGCGCGCCGTCACGCGCCTCCGCCTCCCCGGACCACCAGCCCACTCGCTCCGGATCACGCTCCAACGCGCGCGTGGCACCCTCGCAATGGAGCGTCACGCGGTCTGCCTGCGGTGCCCACACCTCGAACTGCACGGACGGTTCCCCTTCGTCTGCTCACCGTGATGTAGCTCGCCCATCGTGCCGCGAGCGAGATCGATCCGCTTTTGAATCTTCCCTTTCCCCGCGGGTGTCGCCGGAAGTACGCGCGTGGCGGGCCGTTTCCCCGTTTTCTGGACACTCGGGGTTCACTGACCGACAATCGCCAGCGTGACGTCGTCCTTCGAGTTCAACACGTATCCCGCGCGGCTGTCCGACGTGGAGCGCGACAAGGCGCTGAACGTGCTCCGCGAGGGCGTCGCCATGGGCCGGCTGTCGCACGACACATTCGTACGCCGCATGGAGCTCGCGCTCGCCGCGCGCCGGTCCGACGAACTCGCCGCGCTCACCGCCGACCTGCCCCGGGACAACCGTTTCTCGCGCGTGCTTCTTTCCGGCGTCGAGGCGGTCTCCGGCTTCACCGTACGGCTGCGCAGGGCCTGGCAGGCCGAGCGGCTGCCCAAGCTGCTGCTGCCGCACCCCGGCAACGGCCATCCGCTGCGCATCGGCCGCGATCCCGCCAACGGGCTGCGCCTCAACCACGAGACGGTGTCCCGCGTGCACGCCGAACTCCGCCGGCAGGGCGGGATGTGGGTCCTCAGGGACCTCGGCTCGACCAACGGCACGACCGTGAACGGTCGCCGGGTGATCGGTGCCGTGGTGGTCCGCGAGGGCGACCAGATCGGCTTCGGCCGGATGGCCTTCCGGCTCTCCTCGAACTGAGCGAGGACCCCGGCGCCGACCCGGGACCGCACCGGCGCGCGGTGGCCGAAAAGCGTTTGTCCGCCGCGGTGTTGACGTACCCATGAAGTCGTGACTGACTGTGCGTACGCCACGCACAGCAGGTGAACCGACGGCACCACATTGTGGAGGTGTGTCCTGCCGCTCCTCCGCTACCCGACCGTGGACGAGTTGGGTGCCCGCGCGGCGGCGCTCGTCGCGCGCCGCCCCGAGGACGCCCGGCTGCGCCGCATCGGGACCTCCCGCGCGGGCGCGCCCCTGTGGCTGCTTTCCGTCGGTCACGGCAGCCGCCACGCCCTCGTCGTCGCAGGACCGCACGCCAACGAGCCGGTGGGGGGCGCCACCGTCCTGCGCCTGGCCGAACGCGCCCTCGCCGACCCCCGGCTCACCGAGGGTTCCGACGCCACCTGGAACCTGCTCCTGTGCCTCGACCCCGACGGCTCGCGCCGCAACGAGGGCTGGCTGTCCGGTCCCTACACCCTCGGCCACTACTTCCGGAACTTCTTTCGGCCCGGCTTCCTGGAGCAGCCCGAATGGCTGCCCGACGGCGCGGACGCGGTCGTCCTGCCCGAGACGCGCGCCCTGCTCGACCTCCAGGACGAACTGCGGCCCTTTCTCCAGTGCTCCCTGCACGGCGTCGACGTCGGCGGCGGCTTCGTGGAGCTCACCAGGGACCTGCCGGGCCTCGCCCGGCGCGTGGCGCACACCGCGGCCCGCCTGGGCATCCCGCGCGAACTCGGCGCGTACGACACCCTGTACTGGCCCACCGTGGGCCCCGCCGTCTACCGGATCCCGCCGCCCCGCCGGGGCGACCTGGCCGCGGCCATCACCGAGGCCGCGGTCGAGTCGACCTGGTTCCACCCGCACCGGCACGGCACGGTGACCGCCATCGTCGAGGCTCCCATGTGGGGCGTGGACGCCGTCGAGGACAGCTCGCCGCCCGCCGACCGGGACGCGGTGCTGCGCACCGTCAGCGGCACCCTGCGCCACGACACCCGGCTCCTGGACGGGGTGCTCGCCCGGATCCGGCCCCAGCTGGCGGCCGTGCCCGACACGGCGAGCCTGCTCGCACCGGTCGACGACTATTTACTGGTGTGCCCCGGTCTGGCCGACGCCTGGGACCCCGACATCGACAACGGCAGCGCACGCCCGCTGCCCGCGCTCAATACCGCCCACCTGGCCGCTCTGCGCATCTCGGGGCGCCGGCTCGCCCTGCGCACGGCCGGGCTGCTGCAGCGGCTCGCGCTCAGCACCGGACACGATCCGGCCGGTGTCCTGCCGGACCTGGACCGGCTCATCGACGAGTGGTGCGCGGACTACCGCGACGGCTGTGGGGCGCGCTGGATCCCGGTCGCGCGCCAGGCCGAGTACCAGGCGCGCGTGGTGCTGAGCGCGTTCGAACTGGCGCAACGACACGCGCGCGTGCGATCCCGTTCGGGTGAGCCGGGGTGGGGGACGGAGGCCGCCGTGCCGATGCACCGGGAATGACGTACCGCACATCCATCGAAGCGACTGTCGTACGCGGCGCCCTGCTGGCGGCTGCCGCCCTGCTCACGGCTGCTACCGCCGCTCCCGCCCAGGCGGCGCCCCGGGACGCGCTCCCCGACACCTGGCTCTTCCTGACCGTCACCCGTGACGACTCCGTCGGCGACACACGCGGCACCCTGCTGCTGTGCGACCCGCCCCGGGGCCATGCCCACGCGGCCGAGGCCTGTGCCGAACTGGAGGCTGCGGACGGCGACATCCAGAGCACCTCCCCGAAGGAGGGCGCCGTCTGCCCGATGGTCTACGCCCCGGTCACCGCCCGCGCCCTGGGGAAGTGGCACGGCCGGCCCGTCCTGTACAAGGAGACCTTCTCGAACGCGTGCGCGATGACGGCGCGGGCGGGAGCGGTGTTCGCGCTGGACGGCTGAGCGGGGGACGGCTGAGCGGGGGACGGAATGCGGCGCAACGGGGCACGCGCGCGTGGGACGGCTCGGCGCCCCCGCGCGCGTGCCGTGTGCTTCCCGTCCCTCAGGCCGCCCGGTCACGCGCGTACTGCGCCGCCGCGAGGACCGTACGCGACTGGTGCCGCACCTGATCCTCCAGCGGCACCCAGCGGGCGCGGAAGCGCTCCGCGAAGGCTTCGCACCAGGACACGACGAGCTGTTCCAGCCCGGGAGCGGCACGGTCGTCGGCCTCCTGGAGCACCCGCAGCAGCATCGACGCCGCCCGCAGCGGCAGCCGCCGCCCGAAGGCGTCCACGCTGCCCACGTACGCCCTCGTGGTGTCGACGGGCGGTGTGCGGATCCAGTCGTCGGCCAGGCCCGGGATCAGCTCCAGCCCCCACCTGGCGGCCCGCAGCAGCGGCCCCTCGGCGTCGTCCAGCCGCGGCAGCACCTCGGCCAGCACCCGCTCCACCTGCCGCGCGTCCCGCCGCAGCCGACGGGCCAGCCGCCGCATCGCCGCCTCCGGGGCGGGATGCGGTGCCGGGTCGTCCACCAGGTCGCTGGCCCACATCGGCACCTCCACCACCGCCGTCAGACCGCCGTACCGGTGGGCGTGGTACCAGGTGCTGTGCCGTGCGTCGTCCGGCATGCTCGGGTAGGGCACGCCCGAGTCCGGTCCGGGCATCACACGCACGCCCGGCCCGGAGGCGGGCCAGCCCGCGGCGTCCGAGGCGCCCGTCTCCACCGGGATGTTCAGCTCCGCCGCGGACTTGGCGAACGGCTCGGCGAGCCCAGGCACGTCCTTGGTCAGCTGCACCCAGCTGCCGCCCAGATCGGTCCCGTGCAGGGTCACCTGGAGGTAGGGCCGCAGTTCGTCGATCACCCCGGTCAGGGCTCGTGTCTCGGGCGGCAGCCGGTCGGGCGGGAGCACCGACGGGGACCACTCCGGCTGCTCCGGGCCGGCCGGACGGTAGAAGCCCAGGTGGTAGTCGAGCAGGCTGCGCGGCGCCGGAGTCACGTGCAGGCTCGCCCCGTCCGGATCCGCGCACAGCAGGAAGTGCCAGGAGGTGTCGGCACGCAACTCCGGGTCACGCAGGACACGTTCGGCCAGCACGAGGAGCGTGCGGCCGCCGGTCGGCTCGTTGGCGTGCGCACCCGCCACCACCAGCACGGCTCGTCCGGCGTGCCCCACGGACAACAGGTGCAGGGGTCTTCCCGCGCGCGAGAATCCCACCTGCCGCAAGGTGCACAGGCCCGGCCGGTGAGCAGCCAACGCCCGGGCGGTTGCTACCAGTTCGGGAACACTGGGGTAACGCAGCTCCGGCAGGAGACTCACCCCCGACTTGTCCGCCCGTCTTCGCCATCTTCAGTGCCGCACGGAGTAGGTGAACTGTCAAGGACGTCGCGGCGGAGGCTCCTGGGGGCGCCCAGGAGCATTCACGCTCACTGCTGGTGCAGGCCTCGCCCGGCGAGCGTCAGGAACGCCTCGCCGACCGCCTCCGACAGCGTCGGATGCCCGTGGACGTGCCGGGCCATGTCGGAGGGCTGGGCGTCCCAGCCGACGATCAGCTGGCCCTCGGCGATCATCTCGGACACGTTCGGACCCACCAGATGCACGCCGAGCACCTGTCCACCGCCGGCCTCGGCGACGACCTTCACCATCCCGCCCTGCCCGTGCAGCATTCCCTTGGCGACGGCCGTCAGCGGCATCGTGTTGACCTCGACGTCGTGCCCACGCGCGCGTGCCTCCGCCTCGCTCAGCCCCACGGACGCGGTCTGCGGCGACGAGTAGGTGACCCGGGGCACGGCGGCGTGGTCGACCGGCGCGGACGGCAGCCCCGCCAGCGTCTCGGCCACCAGCAGGCCCTCGGCGAAGGAGGCGTGGGCCAGCCCGAGGGAGGGCGGCGGCAGCAGGTCGCCCACGACGTGGATGGCCGGTACGGCCGTCTCCAGCCGGCTCCAGTCCGCCGGTACCACGAAGCCGCACACGTCCACGGCCGTGCGTATGGCCGCCGCCGGAGTCGGGGTGTGCGTGGCGCCCGCCCACATCGTGCGCGGCGCGGTCGGCGAGGACTGCGTGGTCCTCACGCCCGACCCGCCCTGGAGACGCGCCCTCACCGTCTACGCGCGCGTGCCGCCCACCGGCGCCGCCGAGGCCTTCGTCGACCTCCTGCGCGAGACCTGGCCGTCCCCGCGTATGCCCGCCGCACCGGTCCGGACGTACGAGGACTGCGGCCCGGGCGACACGGCGGCCGGCTGAACACATCCACGCGTGCGTGCGACCACCCGCGAGCCCGACCCGGTGTCCGAGTTCCGCGACCGGCAGCCCGCCGCCACGGTCGTCGCCCCCTCCGGCCGCCGTACGAGGACACCGCGCGTGTGCACCGCCGGCGCCGCACGGGCCCCGGCCTCCCGTCCGTACCGTGCACGGACGTCGCCGACCCCGATCGCGGGCCGCGGGCCCGGCTCACCGCTCGGCCCGGACCGCTCCGCGCTGCGGGGCGCCCGGGTCTCAGCCCTCGTCCGCGACCCGTTCCAGCAGCGCCACCGGCATCCCCCCGAAGAGTTCCGCCACGCGCGCGTGCCCCGTGAACTCCCGTTCGGGTGCCAGCGCGTCGGCCCACCGCCCCGGTGGCAGCGGCAGCCGCGTGTCACGCCAGCCGCCCGCCTCCGCCAGCCGCAGCGACAGCCGCGTCACGGCCGTCACCACCTCCCCGGAGCGCGCGAACGCCACGCAGTGTGCGGCGGCCGGGCCCTCCGCGGCCAGCGGCGTGTACGTCGCCGTGTCGCCGAAGACGTCCGGCCGCCGCGCGCGCAGCCGCAGCGCGGCCGCCGTCACCGCGGCCTTCTCCACCGACACCCCGGAGGCCTCGGCCGCCGCGGGCGGGAACCGCACCGGCCGCCGGTTGTCCGGGTCCACCAGCGCCCGGTACTCGCCCTCCGTGCCCTGGTAGAGGTCCGGCACCCCGGGCATCGTCAGGTGGACCAGGGCCGTGCCCAGCACGTTCGCCCGGATGTGTGCCTCCAGGGAGCCCCGCAGAGCGGCCACGCGCTCGCCGGGCGCCCCGCACGGCCCCTCCGCGACGAACGCCGCCACCGCCTCCTCGTACGGCCGCTCCTGCTCCGTCCAGCTCGTGTACAGGCCGGCCTCGCGCACGTGCTTCAGCAGGGCCTCCCGGACCCGCTCCCCGGCCGTCGGGCCCAGCCCGAACACTGTCTGCCAGGCCGCCCACGCCAGCTGCGCGTCCGGCACGCCTTCGCCGTCGCGGGTCACCTCGGCGAGCACGTCCGCCCAGCGCCCCGGGCACTCGGTCAGCACGGCCAGCGCCGCGCGCACGTCGGCGCTGCGCTTGGTGTCGTGCGTCGACACCACGGTCCCGGTGACCGGCCAGTCGCGCTGCACACGCGCGCAGTACGCGTGGAACTCCTCCGGGGACACCCCCGGGTGGCCCGGGTCGCCGCCCACCTCGGTCGCCGACAGCAGCGGAACATAGCGGTAGAACGCCGTGTCCTCCACGGACTTGGCGCGCAGCGCCGACGAGGTCTGCGCAAACCGCGCGCGGAACTCCGCGACCCCGGGGCCGTCACCGGCGGGCCCGACCAGCAGTTCGCGCACCACGTCGACCGCCCCGCCCTCCTCGGGCACGACGAAGGCACGGCGGGCCTCCTCGGCGGCCTCCTCGGTGACGACACGGGCCGCGTCACCGGACGCGTACGGCCGGTACACCCGCAGCCGCACGAGCAGCTCCTGCAGCGCGGTGCGCAGCGCCCAGGGGGCGCGGTCGCGCAGCGCCGGGTCCGGCGAGCCTGTGCACAGCCGGCTCGCCACCCGGGTCAGCCGGTCCGTCTCGGCGGCCAGCTCGTGTGTGAGCACCTTGTACGCCGCCCGCCGCACCGTCGCCGCCCAGTCGCCGCCCCGGTCCGTCTGCGGAGCCGCGAACCGCCGGTACCGCCCGAGCAGTTCACCGGCCCCCACCGGGTCCGTGAACAGGCCGTCGACGTGCCGGAGGGCGTCGTAGCCGGTGGTGCCCGCGACGGGCCACGAGGCCGGCAGGCGCTCCCCGTCGGCCAGGATCTTCTCGACGACCGTCCAGCGCCCGCCGGTCGCCGCGTGCAGCCGCGCCAGATAGCCGTCGGGGTCGGCGAGACCGTCGGGATGGTCGATGCGCAGCCCGTCGACCACGCCCTCGTGCAGCAGCTGGAGGATCTTGCCGTGCGTGGCCTCGAAGACCTCCGGGTCCTCCACCCGCACCCCGACGAGCTCCGAGATGCTGAAGAAACGCCGGTAGTTGAGCTCCGTACGGGCCAGCCGCCACCACACCGGCCGGTACCACTGCGCGTCCAGGAGCCTCGGCAGCGGAAGCTCCTCGGTGCCCTCGCGCAGCGGGAAGACGTGGTCGTGGTAGCGCAGCACGCCCCCGTCGACCACCAGGTGCCCGATCTCCGCGCCGACCGGGCCGCCGAGCACCGGCAGCAGCACCTGTCCGTCCTGCGCCTCCCAGTCGATGTCGAACCAGCGCGCGTACGGCGACTTGGGACCCTCCCGCAGCACCTCCCACAGGGCGCGGTTGTGGCGCGGGGCCATGGCCATGTGGTTCGGCACGATGTCCACCACCAGGCCGAGACCGTGCTCCCGAGCGGTACGCGACAGCGCGCGCAGGCCCTCCTCCCCGCCGAGTTCGCCGCGCACGCGCGCGTGGTCCACGACGTCGTATCCGTGGGTGGAGCCCGGAACGGACTCCAGGACGGGGGACAGGTGCAGGTGCGAGACGCCGAGCGACGCCAGGTACGGCACGGCGGCCGCCGCGGCCGCGAACGGGAACACGGGCTGCAGCTGCAACCGGTAGGTGGCCGTCGGCACCACGGGTCCGGGTCGCTCAGATGTCATGCAGACCTACGTACCCATCCCGCCGCCCTTCCTGTCACCACCCCCGCCACCTGCCCCACGCGCGCGAGCGGCATTCGAGCGAGAAGCCCGGCACACGCGCGTGGGCGAAGGTCCCGGGGACGCGGCTAGGCGGGCCGCTGCAGCACCGTCAGGCTCCTGTCCACCAGGGTCAGGCGTTCCCCGGCCGCCACCTTCGGACCCGTACCCGGCGGCACCCCGTCGACGCGGGCGGTGTCGACCACGACCTGCCACTGTCGGCCGTGATCGACCGGCACCGCGAAGTCCAGGGACTCCGGCGAGGCGTTGAACATCAGCAGGAACGAGTCGTCGCCGATACGTTCCCCGCGCGGGCCTGGCTCGGAGATCGCGTTGCCGTTGAGGAACACCGTCAGCGCCGAGGCCCGCGCCGAGTCCCAGTCCCGCTGGGTCATCTCCTTGCCCTCAGGGGTGAACCAGGCGATGTCGGAGAGCTCGTCGTGCGTACCCTCCACCGGGCGCCCGTGGAAGAAGCGCCGCCTGCGGAAGACCGGGTGGTCCTTGCGCAGCCATACCATCGCGCGCATGAACTCCAGCAGTTCGCCGCCGTGCTCGCCGCGCTCGCCGGGGTCGGGCCACTGGAGCCAGGACACCTCACTGTCCTGGCAGTACGCGTTGTTGTTGCCGCGTTGGGTGCGCGCGTACTCGTCCCCGTGACTGATCATCGGCATGCCCTGGGAGAGCATCAGCGTCGCGACGAAGTTCCGCATCTGGCGGGCCCGCAGCGCCAGTACACCGGGGTCGTCGCTGTCGCCCTCCACGCCGCAGTTCCAGGACCGGTTGTGGCTCTCGCCGTCCCGGTTGTCCTCGCCGTTGGCCTCGTTGTGCTTGTCGTTGTACGCCACCAGGTCGTGCAGCGTGAACCCGTCGTGGCAGGTCACGAAGTTGATCGAGGCCAGCGGGCGCCGCCCGTCGTCCTGGTAGAGGTCGGACGAACCCGTCAGCCGGGACGCGAACTCCGCGAGCGCGCGTGGCTCGCCCCGCCACAGGTCCCGTACGGTGTCGCGGTACTTGCCGTTCCACTCGGTCCACAACGGCGGGAAGTTGCCCACCTGGTAGCCGCCCTCGCCCACGTCCCACGGCTCGGCGATCAGCTTGACCTGCGAGACCACCGGGTCCTGCTGCACCAGGTCGAAGAACGACGACAGCCGGTCCACCTCGTGGAACTGCCGGGCCAGGGTCGCGGCGAGGTCGAAGCGGAAGCCGTCGACATGCATTTCGGTGACCCAGTAGCGCAGCGAGTCCATGATCAGCTGCAGGACGTGCGGGGACCGCATGAGCAGCGAGTTCCCGGTGCCCGTGGTGTCCATGTAGTAGCGCGGGTCGTTCGCCAGGCGGTAGTACGACGGGTTGTCCAGGCCCCGGAAGGACAGCGTCGGGCCCAGGTGGTTGCCCTCGGCGGTGTGGTTGTAGACCACGTCCAGGATGACCTCGATCCCGGCCTCGTGCAGCGTCCGGACCGCCGACTTGAACTCCAGGACCTGCTGGCCGCGGTCGCCCCAGGAGGCGTACGCGTTGTGCGGGGCGAAGAAGCCGATGGTGTTGTAGCCCCAGTAGTTGTTCATGCCCATGTCGACCAGGCGGTGGTCGTTCACGAACTGGTGCACCGGCATCAGCTCCAGGGCCGTGACGCCGAGCTTCGTCAGGTGCTCGACGACCGCCGGGTGCGCGAGACCCGCGTAGGTGCCGCGCAGCTCCTCGGGCAGCCCCGGATGGCGCATGGTCAGGCCCTTCACATGGGCCTCGTAGATCACGGTGTGGTGGTACTCGGTGCGCGGCCGACGGTCGTCGCCCCAGTCGAAGTACGGGTTGACCACGACCGACGTCATGGTGTGCGGGGCCGAGTCCAGGTCGTTGCGCTTCTCGGGCGCGTCGAAGTGGTGGCCGTACACCTCCTCGCCCCACCGGACCGCCCCGCTGACGGCTTTCGCGTACGGGTCGAGCAGCAGCTTCGCGGAGTTGCAGCGCAGTCCGCGCCCCGGGTCGTACGGGCCGTGCACCCGGAACCCGTACCGCTGCCCCGGCATGACGCCCGGCAGGTACGCGTGCCGCACGAACGCGTCGCTCTCCCGCAGTTCCACCGCCGTCTCCGAGCCGTCGTCGTGCAGCAGACACAGCTCTACTCGGTCCGCGGCCTCCGTGAAGACCGCGAAGTTGGTCCCGGCGCCGTCGTACGTGGCGCCGAGCGGATACGCCTGTCCAGGCCAGACCTGCATGGCAACGACTCTTTCAGGTGTCCCGCGCTCCTGGGGATGCCTTGCCCACGAGTCTCCCCGAAAGTGATGGAACCCCCTGTGACTTACGTCCCTCTTACCGGGCGACCGGTGCATACAGCGACTCGTGTGAACGCTGATGCCGAATCAGTGGGGCAGACACGTACTCCCGGGGATCACGGGGAGTAAGGGGAAGATGTGCGCAAAATAGTGCACCGCCATCTCGGCAAGGTGGTGGCCGGTGCGGCGATAGCGGTGGCCGGCACCGCGGTGATGGTCGGGATCACGCTGCCGGGGACCGCGGGGGCGGACGAATCGGGGGGCAGCGGGTCGGGCGGCGGGTCCGCGCAGCAGGCCGCGTCGGGGCAGGGCACGACGGCCGCGCCGGGCGTGGTCGAACAGGCCCCCGCCGAGGGCGAGAAGGGCAAGGGCCGCGACCCGCTGACCGACGACGAGATCACGCGGGTCGAGAAGATCGCCGCGGGCGGGCAGGGCCTCGCCTCCAGTGAGAACGTCAAGGGCAGCCGCGGCCCGCAGCGCCTCACCGTCGACCTGGCCGACCCGGACGCCGGCGAACTGGACGACCCGAACGCGCCCCGCCGCGCGGACGTGACGTTCTACGACTACCGGAACGACACCCTCGTCACCAAGACGGTGGACCTCGACACCGGGAAGGTCGTGAAGACCGGCACCCAGCACGGCGTCCAGCCGCCGCTGAGCCGTGCCGAGAACGCCGAGGCGGCCAGGATCCTGATCGCCGACCCGCTCGGCGCCGGCCTCAAGGCCGACTACAAGGACGCCACCGGCCAGGAGCTCACCTCCCCGGACCAGTTGCTGTTCAATGGCGCGGTCTACCGGGCCACTCCGGGCGCCCAGCCCGCCGTGCTCGACAAGTGCGGCGAACACCGGTGTGTGCGGCTGTTCCCGAAGGTCAAGAACGGCCCCTGGATCGATGCCAGGTCGCTGATCATCGACCTGAGCGCCCGCAAGGTCGCCAAGCTCGGCCGCGACTGAGCCGCCGTCCGTTCATCTTTCCCACTCGCATCTCCTTCAAGGGAGTCTCTTCGTCATGCGCGTAAAGAGCTCAATCAGCGGCCCCCGGCCACGGGGAAACAGCCGTGTCCGCACGCGGGCGGCCGTTGGCCTGTCGGTGGCCGCGCTGGCCGCCGGTGCGACGACCGGTGCGGGGCCGGCCGTGGCCCAGCCGAGGACGGCGGCAGCGGCGGCCGCCGACTGCAGCGCCAACTACAAGATCGAGCAGAAGCTCTCCAGCGGCACCACCTGGCGGATGTGCTGGCGCTACGACAGCAAGGCCGGGATGGTCCTGGAGGACGTCTCCTACCAGCCCAAGGGCGAGAGCGCGCCGATCAAGGTCCTCAACAGCGCCCGGCTCGCCCAGATCGACGTCCCGTACGACGACGGAAGCGTCGAGTACGACGACCTGACCGGCTTCGGCTTCGCGCAGGGCCTGGTGAACCTGGCCCCCGGCGAGTGCCCCGGCGGAACCATCAAGAGCGTCAAGGTCCCGGACTCCTGGGACCCGGCGCACGCGAACGTCAACGGCCTGTGCACCACGACCCGTTCGCGCGGTCACGCCTACCGCATGCAGGGCGACAGCGCGAACAAGGTCTACCAGGCCCAGGGCAAGGACCTGCTGGTCTACACGGTCAACCAGGTCGGCTGGTACGAGTACATGACCGAGTGGCGCTTCCAGGACGACGGCACGATCAACATGAACGTCGGCGCCACCGGCAGCCTCTCCTACGAGGACTACGACGCCGGCGACGGCCGCGGCTGGCCCATAGGCAAGGGCGCCAAGGCCTACGCCACCAGCCACAGCCACAACGTCTTCTGGCGGCTGGACTTCGGCCTCGACGGCTCCTCCAAGGGGAAGGTCGAGCAGTACGACTCGGCGGTCAGCGCGCCGGCGCACGGTCAGGAGGCGCCGACCAACAAGACCACCCGCACCAACGTCACCAAGGAACTCGCGGGCGACGCCAAGACCTACCGCTGGTGGCGGATGGTCAGCGCGACCGGCAAGAACAAGGACGGGCACGCCCGTTCGTACGAGATCGTCCCCGGCCCGACCACCAGGTACCCGGGCCGCAGCTTCACCAAGCACGACGTGTACTTCACCGAGTACAACAAGTGCGAGCAGTTCGCCAGCAACAACCCCGGCAACTGCCCCGCCGGAGCGGGCAAGTCCGTCGACAAGTGGGTCAACGGCCAGACGCTCACCCACCCGGTGGTCTGGATGAACGTGGGCTTCCACCACATCGCCCGGGACGAGGACCAGCAGCCCATGCCGGTCCACTGGCAGGGCTTCTCCATCGCCCCGCGCGACGTCACCGCTATGAATCCGCTCACTCCCGACGAGCTCGCGTGGCAGAACGGGCACTGGCGGCCTCGTAGTTGAGAAACGACCCTGTCCATCCAGCTGCACCGTCGACCGCTCCCGGAGTACCCTTCCTTGATCGTTGAGACGGGGAGAGCTCGGGGGAGCGGAAGGCGGTGCACGGGTGGGCTCGGGAGGGCTGGAGCTGCCCCCTGGTGACGAGGGTCACGAGGGGAACTCCGCAGACGTCCCGCCCGGCGCGGTGTCCCTGGCGCGGCCGATGGACGCCGGTGCCATCGGGCCGGAACTGGACTGGGACGCCGACGCCTGGCTCGAGGTGCGTACGCGCGCCCAGCGGGCCGGCCGGGCCTACATCTGGCTGAACCTCGTCGAACAGCGGCTGCGCACGGTCGTGGCCGCTGTTCTGCGGCCCATCTACGAACCCGTCCACGGCGACGAGTGGGTGGTCGCCGCGGCCGGCCCCGCGGGGCAGGAGTGGGTTCAGCGTGCGGTCGCCGTGCGCGAAGTCAGCCGCCGCAAGGGCTACTTGCTCGACCCGGCCGACGACAACGTCCTCAGCTTCCTCACGCTGCCCCAGTTGCGCGAGCTCATGGTGCAGCACTGGCCGTGCTTCGAGCCCTACTTCGACGAGCGCCGGGACGTCGAACTCGCCCTGGACGAGCTCGAAGTGACCCGCAACGTCGTCTCCCGCAACCGGGCCCTGTCCGAGGCCGTCCTCAACCAGGCCGAACGCGCCTCCGCCCGGCTGCTGGAGATGCTCGGCGCGGGCGGCGACGTGCCGTCCGCGCGCCGGCTGCCCGTCGACGCCGTCGAGGACCTGGTCGGCGACCGGTACGCCGACGTGGTCGCCGTGCACCCCGACCGGGTGCGGCTGCTGCGCCAGTTCCCCGCCGAGGACATCTTCGGCGGCGCCCGCCGCCTCGACGCCATCGGCATCGGCCTCAACCTGCTCGTGCAGAACTTCTCCGGACGACGGCTGGTGCGCCTGGCCGAGTCCGGCTGCCGGGTGCGGCTGCTCTTCCTGAACCCGGCCTCCAGCGCGGTGAAGCGGCGCGAGCGCGAACTCGGGATGAAACGGGGCGAACTGAGCCGCTCCGTCGAGATGAACATCCTGCACATGCGCCGGGTGCGGTCCCGGCTGCGCGATCCGGGCGCCTTCGAGATCCAGGTGTACGACGAGACGCCGCGCTTCACGGCCTACCTCGTGGACGGCGACGGTGCGGACGGCGTCGCCGTCGTGCAGTCCTATCTGCGCGGGGCACGAGGGATGGAGGTGCCGGTGCTGGTGCTGCGCAACGGAAGCCACGTGGTCAAGGCGGGTGATGTCGACGAAGGGATCGAAGGCGGCCTCTTCCCGACATACCGTGAGGAATTCGAGCTGAACTGGGCGGATTCGCGGCCTGTGTCCTGAACCGTCACCGGGCGCAAGCGGAACGCGGTCCTCGGATTGTCAGTGGCGCATGCGATCGTGGAGACCACTGGGGGAAAGCACCACCAAGAAGGGGGGCCGCCCATGGGCTGGCACCGGGAGCTGCTGATCGGCTTCGACCTGGAGACGACCGGGACCGATCCGCGTGAGGCGCGCATCGTCACGGGGGCCGTGATCGAGGTCAGGGCCGGCCGGCCCGTGGGGCGCCGGGAGTGGCTGGCGGACCCGGGCGTGGAGATCCCGGCCGACGCGGTGGCCGTGCACGGCATCAGCAACGAACGCGCGGCGGCCGAGGGCCGGCCGGCCGACCAGGTCGCGGACGCCATCGCGGACGTCCTCACGTCCTACTGGAGGACGGGCATACCCGTCGTCGCCTACAACGCCGCCTTCGACCTGACCCTGCTCTCCGCCGAACTGCGGCGGTACGGCCTGCCGTCCCTGTCCGACCGCCTGGGCGGCATCGACCCGGCCCCGGTCGTCGACCCGTACACCATCGACCGGTGGGTCGACCGCTACCGCCGGGGCAAGCGCAACCTCGAAGCCGTCTGCGCGGAGTACGGCATCGCCCTGGACTCCGCCCACGACGCCTGCGCCGACGCCCTCGCCGCGGCCCGCCTGGCCTGCGCGATAGCCGACCGCCACCCCAAGATCGCGGCCCTCGGTCCAGCGGAGCTGCACCGCCGCCAGATCGACTGGTACGCCGAATGGGCGGCGGACTTCCAGAAGTTCCTCCGCAGCAAGGGCGACCAGGACGCGGTGATCGACGGAACATGGCCCCTGCGACAGTTGGCGGAGAGCCGCCCGACGTAGCCACGGACGCGCGATCCGCATGACCGCGGCCACGCGACCCGCGTGGCCGCGGGCGAGAGGACTTCCGCTCCGCTTGGCTGCGCGCGCCCGATCCGCTCAGGCGCGGGCGCGCGATTCGCGTAGCCGCGGGCGAGAAGACTCCTGTTCCGCTCAGCTGCGAGCAGTCGTGCCGCCTGGGGCGGCACGGGTGGGCGCGGCGGCATCCTGTCAGCGCCGGGTTGCGCGGTCCCGGCGTCGGCGCCAACGCCCCGCCGGAAAGCGCCCGGCTGCGCACACCCGGCGTCGGCGCCAACGTCATACGCCTGCCGGCGCCGGGCGGCGTGATGGGCTCAGAACGAAAACCACCGCACCGTCTCGTCCCCGTCCCGCAACGACCCCACCCGGCGCCGGAACTCGGCCAGCGCCTCGGGGTTGGCCGGGGCGTGCTGGGCGACCCAGGCGCAGCTCGCCGTCTCGCGGGCACCGCGCAGCACCGAACAGCCCTCCCACTCGCGCACGTCCCAGCCGTACGCCTCGGTGAAGGAGTCGTAGGCCCCGGCGGGCAGGCCGTAGCGGTCGCGGAAGAGGGCCATGACCACCAGGTCGTGCTCGCGCAGGTCGGCGGAGAAGGTCTCCAGGTCGACCAGGACCGGACCGTCGGGGCCGATGTGCACATTGCGGGGCAGCGCGTCGCCGTGGATCGGCCCCGGCGGCAGTTGCGGCGTCAGCGCGGCCGCGGCCGCCGCGAAGCCGTCACGCCGCTCACGCAGATACGCGGCGTCCGCCGGGTCGATCGCGTCGCCCGCGAGCCGCAGCCAGCGCTCCACACCGTCCAGCAGCTCGCGGCGCGGCAGCGCGAAGGCGGGGGAGGGGAGCGCGTGCACGAGCCGGAGCAGTTCGGCCAGATCCCGCGGCTCGGCGGGCCGTACGGAGGCGGGCAGCCGGTGCCACACGGTCACTGGGTGTCCCTGCACCAGCAGCGCCCCGGACCCGGCCGCCCGCACCGCCGGCACGCCGGCCTCGGCCAGCCATCCGGCGATCTCCAGCTCGCGCCGGGCCCGGTCCAGGAGCTCGGCGTCGCGGCCCACCTTGACGACCAGGTCACCGGCGGCGAACACCGCGTTCTCGCCCAGGGCGAGGAGTCGCGCGTCCCGTGCCGGACCCGGCAGTACCCCCGCCCGGGCCAGTACGTCCCGCGCCCGTGCCTCGTCCATCCTCCGCCTCCATGTTCGACGTCGCGACGGCGTCAGGTGCTCGCCGTCCGACGGTCAGTCTGGCATCCGTGCAGGCCCGACCCGGTGCGGGGCACGGGCGAGGGCCCGTTGGCTCCCCCGGAGACCAACGGGCCCTCGTTCCGCAGAGGTTCGTAAGAAGGCTCAGACCCTCAGCGGTTCACTCTCGTCAGGTACGGCCGGCGCCAGAGCCTCCGGCGACTCGTCGTGGGTGAAGTCGGGCATCCGGTGCAGCCACTTCGGCAGGTACCAGTTGCGCTCACCGAGGAGCGCCATCACCGCGGGCAGCAGCACACCGCGGATGACCGTGGCGTCGATGAGCACCGCGGCCGCGAGGCCGACGCCCATCTGCTTCATGGACTGCATGGACAGCGTGCCGAAGATCGCGAACACGGCGACCATGATGACCGCGGCGCTGGTGACGACACCGGCCGTGGTGACCACGCCGTGCTGGATCGCGTCGTTCGTCGTACGGCCGCGCAGCCGCGCCTCACGGATCCGGGAGACCACGAACACGTGGTAGTCCATCGACAGACCGAACAGGATCACGAAGAGGAACAGCGGCAGCCAGGTCACGATGGCGCCGACGCCCTCCGCGCCCACCAGCGAGGCGCCCCAGCCGTGCTGGAAGACGGCGACGAGGATGCCGTAGGCCGCGCCCACCGACAGCAGGTTCAGCACGATGGACGTGATCGCGACGGTCAGCGAGCGGAACGACAGCAGCATCAGCAGGAAGGCGAAGACGACCACGAACGCGAAGACCGGGACGACGGAGCCGATCAGCTGGTCGTTGAAGTCGTGGTTGCCCGCGACCTGTCCGGTGACCGGCGCCTGGACGCCCTCGACCTTGCCGAGAGTGGCGGGCCGCACCTCGTCGCGGAGCTTCTCCAGGCTCTTGGTCGCCTTGCCCATGTCGGAGCCGCCGACCAGCGGCACGGACACCAGGGCGACGTTCTGCGCGTCGTGCAGCTTGATCTCGATCGGGCCCTGCGAGGCGCCCGAGTCGATCGCCTGCTTCTTGAAGTCGGCCAGTGCCTGCCGTACCTCGGGCGCGTTGATGTCCTTCGCCCTGACGACCACCGAGGCCGGCTCGGAGCCGCCCGGGAAGGCCGCGTTGACCCGGTCGTAGGTCTGCACCATCGGCAGCGAGTCGCCGAACTCCTGGTCCAGCGTGAGCTGCGAGGTCTTCATGCCCAGTGCCGGCGCGGCGACGGCGAGCAGAGCGCCCGCCGCGACGACGACGGAGACCAGGGGCTTGGCGAGCACGCCCTTGAGGACGGCGGTCCAGAACCGGCTCTCCGTGCCGCCGGCGCGCTTGCGGCGGCGCAGGAACGGGATCCGGCCCTTCTCGACGCGCTCGCCCAGCAGGGACAGCAGCGCGGGCAGGACGGTCACGGAACCGACCATGGCGACGGCCACGACCATCAGCGAGGCCAGGCCCATCGCCTCGAACCCGGAGAGTCCGGTGAAGAGCATGCCCGCCATCGCCACGCACACCGTGACACCGGAGACGATGATCGCGCGGCCGCTGGTGGCGGCGGCGATCTGCAGCGCGGTCCCGGCGTCCCGCCCGGCCTCACGCTCCTCGCGCTCCCGGCGCAGGTAGAACAGGCAGTAGTCGACGCCGACCGCCATACCGACCAGCAGCATCACGGAGTTCGCGGTGTCGCTCATCGCCTGCAGATGGCTGACGATGCCCATCAGACCCATCGTCGCCATGATCGCGGTGATCGCCAGCGCCACCGGCAGCAGCGCGGCCACCAGCGCACCGAAGGCGATGAGGAGAATGCCGAGGGCCACCGGCACGGCGGAGAGCTCGGCCTGCTGGAAGTCGTTGCCGAAGGCGTCCTTGTACTGCTTCTGCATGCTGGCGGAGCCGATCTCCGCGACCCGCACCGACCCATGGCCCTTCTGCACGCCCGCGACGGCCTTCAGCACCGGCTCGACCCGGTCGGCGGCGGTGTCCGCGTCGCCGCGCATGTCGAACTGCACCAGCGCGCTGCGGCCGTCCTTCGCGATGGTCCCGGTGTCGTACGGCGACGTGACGCCCGTGACCTCGCCGGTGCCCTCGACCGCCTTGACGACGTCGGCGACGGCGGCCTTGAACTCGGCGTCCGCGGCCTTGACGGAACCGTCCTTCGACTGGATCAGGACCGTCTCGCCGGCCGGCTGCTTGATCCCCGCGTCGTCGATGATCCTCGCGGCGGTGTGGGTCTCGCCCTTGAGCTGGTCGGCCTCGTCGACGTCGACCCGGCCCGCCGCCGAACCGAGCCCCATGGCCAGGACGACGAACAGTATCCAGATGCCGACGGCGGCCCACCGGTGCCGGGCGCTCCAGCCGCCGGCCCGGGCGGCCAGGCCCCGCACCCGCGTGTCTCCGTTCCCCATGACGGGATTGCCCCCTCGTGTGCGGTGACGGCCCCCGCCGCCACGTCTTCGCTGTGTCCGATTCGAAGGTATGGGCTGGATAAGAACGTCTCGTCGTGCTGCCCGGTGAAGTGCGGCGGGCCGGTGTCCTCCTCTCGGACTCCGGGGTCTCACCGCTGAGGAGGATGTCGGCCCCTTACATCTATCCGAGCCTCTAGGGGGTGGTGATCAGGGGCGTCCGTTCCGTCGGCAGAGATCCACTTTGTGATGACGAAACCTTGTTGATCAAGTCACAGCTGCGTGAAGCTGTTGATCCGCACCAGTCCGATCGGCCAGAGTTTCGCGCAGCCCGTCACGGGCGAGCGGTTGTCGTGCCCACCCCCACGGGGCACGACAACCGCTCTATGGTGTCCGGATGACGACGTATGCGGCGCTGCTGCGCGGGATCAACGTGGGCGGCAGGAAGAAGCTCCCGATGGCCGAGCTGCGCACGCTCATGGAAGGCCTCGGGTACGGCGGCGTACACACCCATCTGCAGAGCGGCCAGGCCGTCTTCGCCACCGGCCGCGGCGACGAGGAGTCCCTGGCCGCGGAGCTCGCGGATGCCGTCGAGCGGCACTTCGGCTTCTCGGTCGACGTGATCGTGCGCGACCACGCCTACCTGCGGGGGGTGGCCGAGTCCTGCCCCTTCCCGGCCGCCGAACTGGAGGCCAGGCAGCTCCACGTCACGTACTTCTCCGCGCCGGTCACCGCGGACCGCTTCGCCGGGATCGACCCGGCCGCCCATCTCCCCGAGGAGTTCCGGCTCGGCGACCGCGCGCTCTACCTGTACGCCCCGGAGGGCCTCGGCCGCTCCAAACTCGCCGAGGTCCTGTCCCGGCCGCGGGTCACCAAGGGGCTGATCGCCACGAGCCGGAACTGGAACACGGTCGTCAAACTGGTGGAGCTCACCGCCGGGGGAGAGTGACCGTGCGCGGGCCCAGGAAGGGCGACAGGGAGAGGATCTCGCGCGGCACGGCGAGCCGCGGGTCCGCGTGCAGGCGCCGGAACTCCTCGGTCGTGCCGGCCGCGGCCACGGCGTCGATCAGGGCGAGGTCGTCCTCCGTCAGCGACGCGTAGCCCTGCGGGCCCGCGAGCCCCCAGCCGTCCCAGGGCAGCGGCTCCGTGCCGCCCAGAGCCGCGAGGTCAAGGACGACGGAGTTGAACACGAGCCACATGCCCCGCAGTTCGGGATCGGCCCAGACCCCGAACGTCCGCGGGTCGGCCTCCCCGGCCCGACAGGCCCGCCACGCCTGCCCCGCCACCACGAACCGGTCCCGGGGCACGTCCAGCGGGTCGAAGGGCACGTCGTAGAAGTCGGCGGACACCTGAGGGTCGACCAACCGCCAGGCGCCGTCCGGAAGTTGGTACTCGGTCACCCAGTGGTCGTCGTGGAAGCCGGCGACGAAGTAGGTGCCGTAACCGCCCCGGACGCGGGCCGGGGTCCCGGTCGCCCGCAGCAGCGAGCACAGCAGCAGCGCATAGTCCCGGCACGTGCCCACGAACTGCTCGTCGTACGAGCGCCTCTCGGTGAGCGGAGCGTTCTTGCGCTCACGAAGGATCCGCAGGATCCCGGTGACGTACCGGGTCTCGCCGTCGTGATGCAGCCGCGCCCGCGGGATGTCGTACCCGACCCGCTCGCCCTCCAGCCGGTGGAGGACCAGGCCGCGTACGAGAGCCGTGAGCAGGCGCGGGTCGCGCGGCAGGTCACCGACGTCCAGATCGCCCGGATCGCTGTACGGCGTCTGCCTCAGGTAGAAGTCGTCCATGCCCGCGACCCTCGGCCCTGCCCCAGGGACAAGGTCAACCGAGGGGCCGCGCACGGATGTGCGAGGCTCTCCGCATGCGCTACATCATCATCGGGGCGGGGGCGGTCGGCGGAACCGTCGGGGGACGGCTGGCCCAAGCCGGGCACGAGGTCGTCCTTGTCGCGCGGGGCCGGCATCACACGGCGCTGAGCGAGGGCGGGCTGCGGCTGAGGGTGCCGGAAGGAGAGCTGACGTACCGGCTGCCGGTCGTCGACGGACCGGGCCCCCTCGGCGAACTGCGCGCCGACGACGTGCTGGTGCTGGCGGTGAAGACACAGGACAGCGTGGCCGCCCTCCAGACGTGGGCCCCGGTGCCGGTCGCGGGCGGCGGCACGGCGGCCGAGCGGCTCCCCCTCGTCTGCGCGCAGAACGGTGTGGAGAGCCAGCGCCTCGCGCTGCGCCGCTTCCGGCATGTGTACGGCGTCTGCGTCTGGCTGCCCTCGGCCTTCGTCGAACCCGGAGTCGTCTCCGCCGCCGGTACCCCGCTCACCGGCATCCTGTACCTCGGCCGCCACCCGCACGGCATCGACGACACCGCCCGGCGGATAGCCGCCGACCTGACGGCCTCCCACTTCGAGGCGCCGGTCGTGGCCGACGTGGCCCGCTGGCAGTACGCCAAGCTGCTCGGCAACCTCGGCAACGCCGTCGAGGCGCTCAGCGGTCCGCTCCAGGACGAGGCGGCACAGGCGCTCTACGCCAGGGTGCGGGCCGAGGGCGAGCGCGTGCTCGACGCGGCCGGGCTCGCGTACGCGAGCGCCGAGGAACAGAAGGCCGCCCGCGGCGACAAGATCACCCTCGTCCCGCTCGACGGCGCGCGGAGCGGCGGCGGCTCCTCCTGGCAGTCCCTCGCCCGCGGCACCGGCACCATCGAGGCCGACCACCTCAACGGCGAGATCGTCCTCCTGGGCCGTCTGCACGGCGTACCGACTCCGCTGAACGAGCTGCTCCAGCGGCTCGCCAACGCGTTCGCGCGGGAGCGGCGGGCCGCCGGGTCGATGCCGGTCGCCGAGCTCGTACGGCTGGCGGACGAGGCTGTCGCGTTTGTTCAAGAGACCTGAGCGCGCTCTCCCTAGCGTGAGACGCATGACGTACGACGACATGCACCCGTACATGATCGAATGTGCTGCCGAGGCGGCGCGTGTGGCGCGCGGTGTCACCGCGGCACAGCTCGACGACCCGACCCACTGCACCGACTGGGACGTCCGCGCCCTCGTCAACCACTGGGTCCTGTACACCTCGCACGGCCTGGAACACCGTGCCCTGCGCAAGCAGCTCCCCGAGGAGCTGACCGCCCGTGACTTCACCGCGGACCCCGACTGGGCCGAGGCGTACGCCGCCCAGCTGGACCGCGCGGTGGCCGCCTGGGCGGACCCGGCGGTGTGGGAGGGCGAGGTCGACCTCGGCATGGCGAAGATGCCGGCCGCCGAACTCGCGTCGATGATCATCAAGGAGACGGCGGTGCACGGCTGGGACGTCGCGACCGCCACCGGCCAGCAGTACCGCGTCTCCGAGGGCGCGGCCCGCCTCGTCCTCGACGTGGTCGAGACCCACGGCGACCTCTACCGCCAGTACGACGGCTTCGCGGACCCGGTGCCGGTGCCCGACGGCGCCCCCGTGTTCGACCGGGCGCTGGCGTCGAGCGGCCGGGACCCGCGACCGGCCGGAGAACTGCCCGCAAACAGTTGATCTTTCGGCTCTCCCGGCGTTTCGTATCCCCCGACCGCTCACGGCATCCGGACGGAGAAGGGAACACGGCACGGTGAACGACACAACGGGGGACGGCGGGCTTCGGCTGGCCGAGCGATTCGAGGCGGACCGCCCGCATCTGACGGCCGTGGCCTACCGGCTGCTCGGCTCGGCGGCCGAGGCCGACGACGCGGTGCAGGACGCCTGGCTGCGCGCCGGCCGGGCCGACATCAGCGGGGTGGAGAACCTCACCGGGTGGCTGACCACCGTGGTGACCCGGGTGTGCCTGAACCTGCTGCGGGCGCGGCGCACCCGGCGCGAGGAGTCCCTGGAGACACACGAGCCGGACGCGGCCACCGGCGCGGAGGGCGGCGGCGATCCGGCGCGGGAGGCGCTCATGGCCGACGAGGTCGGGGTCGCCCTGCTGGTCGTCCTCGACGCGCTGGCACCGGCCGAACGGGTCGCCTTCGTGCTGCACGACATGTTCGCCGTGCCCTTCGACGACATCGCCCCGCTGATCGAGAAGACCCCGGCCGCCACCCGGCAGCTCGCCAGCCGGGCCCGTCGGCGGGTCCGGGGACACACCCCCGATCCCACCGGTGACCCGGGCCGCCGTCGCAAGGCCGTCGAGGCCTTCCTGGCCGCCACCCGCGGCGGGGACCTCGCGGCACTGGTGGCGCTCCTCGACCCGGACGTGGTCCTGCGCGCCGACGCCCTGGTCGTCCCCACCCCCGAACCGGTCACCGTCCGCGGCGCCGACCCGGTCGCCCGCGGCGCCATGGCCGCCGTGGCCCGTGCGCAGTTCACCGGACTCGCCCTGCTGGACGGCGGGTTCGGACTGGTGATGGCGCCGTCCGGCCGGCTGCGCCTGGTGCTGGCCTTCACGGTCGAGGAGGACCGGATCACGGAGATCGAGGTGATCGCGGAGCCGGAGCGGCTCGGGCGGATCGACATCGGGGTCGTGGAAATGGATCAATGAGAGAGCATGCAAGTGGGCCGTGATCCTGGACCATTGGCGGACTAGCGTCGCCGTCATGACGCACTCCGAGACCAGGACCCCGGTCAGCTTCTACTTCGACCCGGCCTGCCCCTTCGCCTGGATCACCTCCCGCTGGCTGCTGGAGGTCGAGCGCGAACGCCCGCTCGACCTCCGCTTCCATGTGATGAGCCTGTACCTGCACAACACCGGCAACGAACTCCCCGACTGGTACCGCGACCTGGTGAACCGCTCGATCGGCCTGGTACGGGTCGCCGTGGCCGCCGCCGAACGGCACGGCGAGGGGGTACTGCGCGACCTGTACACGGCGCTCGGCACCCGCATCCACGACCGCGGGACGAAGGACTTCGACGTGGTGATCGCCGAATCCCTCGCCGAACTCGGGCTCCCGGCCGACCTCGCGGCCGCCGCGCACGACCCGGCCCACGACGACGCGGTGCGCCGGAGCCATGAGGCGGGCGTGGAACGGGAATCGGGGGCCTACGTGGGAACACCGACCCTTCACGTCGACGGAACGGCGTGGTTCGGCCCGGTGCTGCGTGCCGTTCCGCGAGGCGAGCGGGCGGCCGAACTCTTCGACAGCTTCCGCGTCCTGGCCACCCACCCGGACTTCTTCGAGCTCAAGCGCACCCGTACGGGAGGACTCCGCTTCGACTGATCTGATCAAGCATCAGCCGGGCGGGGAACAACTGGCCTACCCCGTCCGCCCGTTGGCCTTCGGGGTCCTAGGGAGCCGGATTCTGACCCGGTGTGACACTTACGCAGCAAGTGACGCAGTACTAAGAGGCCGGGCACGGCAAGGAGGCTCGCGGGAGCCGGAAGCCGTGTGCCGGCCGGTCGTCCGCGGTCCGACGTCACAGGGGAGCGCCGGACCGCGGACGATCCGCGGGCCCCTCACACGGGTTCGCCCCGCCAGTCCCCGTCCCGCTGCGCCCAGCGCACCGCGGGACGGACGGCCAGGCCCGCCACCGCGAACAGCACGCCGAGGGCCGCCCAGCCGTACCTGCCGTGCTGGATCGCCGTCACGGTGACCAGCGCCGGGCCCGCCATCATCCCCGCGGACATGCCGGCGCCAAAGACACCCTGGTACACCCCGTGGACACGGGCGTCGGCGAGTTCGTAGCCGAGGGTCCAGCCGCCGGCCGCGGACAGCACCTCGGCCAGGACCTGCACCACCGAGCCGACGATCAGCGCGAGCACCGCCCACACAGGGGAGAGGCCCGCCGAGAGCGCGTACACCGCGCACGACACGGCCAGCAGCAGCCCGGCCCAGCCCATCGCCCGTACGGCGCCGGCCACTTGGGACGTCCGACGGGCGGCCCGCACCTGGAGCAGGGCCACCAGCACGCAGTTCACGATCATCAGCAGCGCCGCGGTCCAGCGCGGGGCCTCGGTCCGCTCCACGATCCACAGCGGCAGCCCGACCTCGGACAGCGTGTACTGCACGACCAGCACGGCGTTCAGCACGGTCACCGCGAGAAACGGCAGATCACGCACCGCGCGCCAGCGCTCCGAGGCCGCGGCGTCGGCCGCGAGGGACGGCCGCTCCAGGACGTGCGGCGCCAGCGGCAGCCGGGGCAACAGCAACGCGGGCCCGGTGAACGACAGGGCGTTGACCAGAATCACCGTCACATAGGCGCCCCGCGTGTCGAGTTGGAGAGCGATCGCACCGAACGCCCCGCCGATGCCCATCCCGACGTTCGTGACCGTCCGCAGATACGCCCGGGCCTCCACCCGCGTCGCCGCCGGCAGCACGTCCGCGTACAGCGCCCCCTGCGCCCCGCGACTCGCCATCAGCAGCCCGGTCGTACAGACCAGGGCGACGAGGAAACCCGCGTACGAGTGCACCAGGACGTACGACGCCGTGGCCAACCCGGTCCCGCCCCACAGCAGCGCACCCACCCGCCGGGCGCCCCACCGGTCCGCGGCCCGCCCCGCGGGCACCCCGGCGGCCACCCCCACCAGCCCGGCGACCGTCATACCGAGTCCGACCGCGGTCGCGTCGAGGCCGACGATACGGGTGAAGTAGAGGACGCCGAGGGGGAAGAAGAGGCCGTTGCCGAGGGAGTTGACCATGGTCAGCAGCGCGGCCTTGCGCAGGACCGGGTCGGCGGGCAGCAAGCCGGCGGCCCGGGTGGCGTGCTGCCGGGTCTCCGTGCCGGCCGGGGAACTGCCCTGGTCAGGAGCCGAGGAAGCGGGTGTCGTGGTCATGTTGACAGCAAAGCTGGCCTCCGACCCGCGTCGACAATGATTTAGCATGGCACTAAATGATCGAGTTCCGCTTCGCCGTGGGCGACCTCGCCACCACCTCCTTCGCGTACTCCCCGCTCCAGGAGACGGTGTTCTCGCTGCGCTGCCTGCACGACCCCGCCCGCTACCCGCACCACCGGCCCTGGCTGCGCCGTATCCGCCCCCGCATGGAGTCCCTCGACCGCGAACTGCTCACCGCCCTCGTCGCCCCCTGGCTGTGGGTGCCGGACTTCCTCACCCCCCGCCCCGAACGGGCCCGCCCCGCCTTCGCCGACGAACTGGACCAGCTTCGCGCCACCCCGCCCGACCTCGTCGACGCCGACTTCCGGGCCACCTACCGCACCGAGGACGCCCTGCCGCCCGTCGTCGCCCGCGGCCTCGCCGACCCCACCGCGTTCCTCACCCGGATCGCGGACGCCCTCGACGCCTACTGGCACGCCTGCCTGGCCGACGACTGGTGGCCGAGGGTGCAGAGCATCCTGGAGGCCGACCTCGCCCACCGGGGACGGGTACTGACGGAACAGGGAGCGGGCGCACTCCTGTCGGGACTCGACTCACGGCTCAGCTGGACCGGCCACCACCTCCGGCTGGTCACCCAGGGATTCTGGGCGCGCGCCCCCTGGCCCGAGCCCGGGATCAGCATCGCCGGGCGGGGCCTGGTGCTGCTGCCCACACTGTTCGCCCGCGGCGCCCAGCCCCTGATCGACCCCTCGCGCCCACCGACGCTGATCTATCCGGCCCGCGGCCGCGCCACCCTCTCCGAGGAACCGCCCCCGGTCACCGACCGCGCCCTGATACGGCTCCTGGGCCGCCCCCGCGCCCGACTTCTCCTGCTCCTCGCGGAACCGGCGTCCACCACGGAACTCGCCCACCGCCTCGACATCACCCCCGGCGCCGTCAGCCAGCACCTGGCCGTCCTCTACGACGCGGGCCTGCTCACCCGCACCCGCAGCGGCCGGATCGTCCGCTACGCCAGAACCCGCCTCGGCGACGACCTGTGCCGCTAGGCCCCCACAGCGGCCAGCATCGGGGCCCGCGCCGCGTCGTAGCGTTCCAGCAGCACCCGTGCCACCTCCGGCGCCGGGCCGAGCACGTCGGCCAGGACGTCCGCCTCCGCCGCGCCCCGCGCGATACGGTCCGGCAGGAAGCCGGGGGCCAGCACGTACGGGGCGACCGCGACCCGCTCACAGCCGAGGTCGCGCAGCTCCCGCACCGCGTCCTCGGTGCGTGGGAACCCCGCGGGAAATGCAGCGGAGGCGAACGCGGGTCGCACGGCGCACCAACCGGTGTGCCGCCACTCCCGCGCGATTGCTGCGATCACCGCGATCGCCTCCGGGTCCGTGGACCCCGCCGAGGCCAGCACGACCCCGGTCGAGGACTTGTCGGCGGGCGCGAGCCCCGCCTCGTACAAACGCCGTTCCAGCGCCGAGAGCAGCAGCGGGGACGGGCCGAGCACCTCCGCCTGCCGGATCCGCAGCCGCGACGGCGCGTCCCGCAGCACGGCGGGGATGTCGGCCTTCGCGTGGAAGGCTCGGGTCAGCAGCAACGGCAGGGCCACGACGTCCCGTACGCCCTCCGTCGCCAGCGACTCCAGCACCCCGTGCACGGACGGGATGTTGAAGTCCAGGAAGCCGGTCTCCACGCGCAGCCCCGGCCGCAGCGACCGTACCCGCCGCACGAGGGCATGCACGGTCGCGGCGTGCCGCGGGTCACGGCTGCCGTGGGCGATGACGAGAAGAACCGGCTTCTGACGCATGGGACCTCAGCTCTTGACCAGCAGGCCGCGGCTGCGCAGGACCCATCGTTCCAGCGGGCTGAAGATGAGCAGGTCGATGGCGATGCCGACGAAGAGGATGAGGAAGATGGCTTCGAACACCATGGACATGGAGCTGGCGTTGCGGCCGTTCTCGAGCAGTGCGCCGAGGCCGATGCCCAGGTCGGGGGAGGAGGCGATGATCTCGGCGGCCATCAGTGAGCGCCAGGAGAAGGCCCAGCCCTGCTTCAGACCCGCCAGGTAGCCCGGCAGCGAGGCGGGCAGGACGATGTGCCACGCGCCCTTCAGCCCCGTCGCGCCCATCGTGCGGCCCGCCCGCAGGAACAGCGGCGGCACCTGGTCGATGCCGGAGACGAGGCCGTTGGCGATGGACGGGACCGCGCCGAGCAGGATCACCGCGTACATCATCGAGTTGTTCAGGCCCAGCCAGATCACCGCCGGCGGCACCCACGCCACCGACGGCAGCGACTGCAGACCGGACAGGACCGGGCCGATGGCCGCGCGCACGAACCTCACCCTCGCCACCAGCAGACCCAGCGGGGTGCCGATGGCCAGCGCGAACAGGAAGCCCAGCAGACCGCGCGAGACACTCGTCCAGATGTAGCCGAGCAGCTTGCCTTCCAGCCAGGCGTTCTTGAACTCGCTGCCCACGTCGGCGGGCGACGGAAGCTTCGTCGGATCGTCGACGATCTTGAACGAGATCAGCGCCTGCCACACGACCAGCACCACCGCGGTGGCGACGAGCGGCGGCAGGATCTTGCCGGTGAAGGTCTGCCGCAACGGGGTCCGGCCGGTGACGGCGGTCTCCAGGGCGTCCAGACCCGCCTCGACGCTCCCCGCGTCCGCGGCGGTCTTCGTCTCAGTGCTGGCCATGACGGCGGATCTCCCCACGCAGTACATCGGTGATCTCGAGGGACAGTTCGGCGACCGGCGCGTCCTCGATGCGCCGTGGCTGGGGGATGTCCACCTGCCACTGGCGGGCCACCCGGCCCGGACGGGACGAGAGCAGCACGACCCGCTGGGCGAGGCGGACCGCTTCGCGCACGTTGTGGGTGACGAACAGGACGGACAGTCCGGTCTCGGCCCAGATGCGGGTGAGTTCGTCGTGCAGCACGTCGCGGGTGATCGCGTCGAGTGCGGCGAAGGGTTCGTCCATCAGCAGCAGCTGGCTGTCCTGGGCGAGCGCGCGGGCCATGGCCACGCGCTGGCGCATGCCGCCGGACAGTTCGTGCACCCGTTTGCCGTACGAGCCCTGCAGTCGTACGAGTTCGAGGAGCTCCTCGGCGCGGCCGCGTCGTTCGTTCTTCGGAACTCCCCTCAGCCGCAGGGCGAGTTCGATGTTCTTGCCCGCGGTGAGCCACGGGAACAGGGCGTGCTCCTGGAACATCAGGGCGGGGCGCCCATGGGTCGCGATGCTTCCGGCGGAGGGCTTGTCGAGCCCCGCCACCAGGTTCAGCAGGGTCGACTTGCCGCAGCCGGAGGCTCCCAGGAGGGTGACGAACTCGCCCGGTGCGACATCCAGCGTGATGTCGTCGAGCACGAGCTGCTGCCCGGCGGGGCCGGCGAAGGACTTCGAGACGTGCTCGATGCGGGCGGCGTACTCGACCACCTCGACGTCATCGGCCTTGGCGAGGGCGGTTGCCATGATCGTCACCTCCTGGGAACTCTCGGATCCGGACTTACTTGACGCCGAGACCGGCGTCGCTGACGGAGCTCTCACCCGCGGCCACGAGGACCTTGTTCAGGAGAGTGAGGTCATAGATGCCATCCAGCTTCGGGTTCTCAAGCAGACCCGCCTTGACCGCGTGCTGCGCCTCGGTGTCGAGCGTGGCGGCCAGCGGGTCGTCGGTGATCCGGATGGACTTCCACGCCGGGTCCAGGACGTCGGCCGGCAGTTCCTTGCCGGAGTCGAGCCCCAGCTGCCTGTTCGCCGCGGCCCTCGCCTCGTCCGGGTTGGCGTTGATCCACTTGTTGGTCTCGACCGACGCCTTCAGGACCGCCTCGACGGCCTTCGGGTGCTCCTTGAGGAAGGACTGCCGCACGATGATGTTCGTGATCACGAACTTCTTGTCCGGCCACAGCGTCGACTCGTCGAGCAGCACCTTGCCGCCCTCGGCGACCAGCTTGGACGCGGTCGGCTCCGGTACCCAGGCCCCGTCGATGGAACCGGACTTGTAGGCGTCCGGAGTGATCTTGTTGTCGGTGCGGACGACGGAGACATCGCCCTTGCCGCTCTCCGCGTCGACCTTCCAGCCCTGCTCCGCGATCCAGTTGAGGAACGCCACGTCCTGCGTGTTGCCGAGCTGAGGCGTCGCGATCTTCTTGCCCTTGACGTCCTTCAGGGACTTGATCTTGTCCGGGTTGACGACCAGCTTCACACCGCCCGACGCCGAACCGCCGATGATGCGCAGGTTCTTGCCGTCCGACTTGGTGTAGCCGTTGACCGCCGGGGAGGGACCGATCCAGCCGATGTCGATGGAGCCCGAGTTGAGGGCCTCGGTCTCGGACGGGCCCGCGCTGAAGACCTGGTACTTGGCCCGCGTGGCCCCGAGCTCCTTCTGGAAGAAGCCATTCCGCTTGCCGACCAGCGCGGTGGCGTGGGTGAGGTTGCCGAAGTAGCCGATCTTCACGGAGTCGAGGCCGTCGACCTTCTCGGCACCGGCGGCGACCTTCGCGTCGGCCGTGTCCTCGTCGGCCTTCGACCCGTAGCCGCAGGCGGCGAGCATGAGAAGGGGGAGGGCGACGAGCACGGCTGTGCCGCGGCGGAGGAACGCCGAACTGGGTGAGCGGGTGGCAGGCACGGGAGGGGTTCCTCTCGTTGGCCCGGCGGTCACGGTCTGTCAGGCCGCGGCCGGGAGATCGGCAGGTCTTCGCTTGCGGTGGGGGGTGCGGGCGCGCCGGCAGTGCGCGCACGTCACCGCGCACATCGCGCCACTCCGCCCTGCCCGCTGCCGAGGTCGCCGCTGCCGACGCGGCCGCCCTCCTTCGCGAACATCGAGTAGAAATCGGTCGACTTCATGGTCAGAAGTCCCAGCCGTCGTCTTCGGACTCGTCCTTGACCGGCTCCGGGGACGCGAACGACTCGCCGACCATGCCGGCGGTGAGCGTGGTGCCGTCGTTCGGGTCGATCAGGATGAACGAGCCGGTGCGGCGCGAGTCGGCGTAGGAGTCGACCGGCAGCGGCTCGGCGGTGCGGATCTTCACCCGGCCGATGTCGTTGGCGACGAGCTGTCCCGGGTGCGGGTGCAGGGACAGGTCGTCGAGGGTGAGACGGGACGGGATGTCCTTGACGATCGCCTTGACCGTGCGGGTGCCGTGCTTGAGCAGCACGCGGTGCCCGACGGTCAGCGGCTGGTCCGCGACGTGGCAGACGGTGGCTTCGACGTCCTGGGTGGTCGCCGGGGCGTCCTTGCTGGGCACGATCAGGTCGCCGCGCGAGACGTCGATGTCGTCCTCCAGCAGGACGGTCACCGACTGGGTCGTCCAGGCCACGTCGACCGGCGTGCCGAGCAGGTCGATGCCGGAGATCCGCGTCGTCCGGCCGGACGGCAGGATCGTCACCTGCTCGCCCACGCGGAACGAACCGGCGGCGATCTGGCCCGCGTAGCCCCGGTAGTCCGGGTGCTCGGCGGTCTGCGGCCGGATCACGTACTGCACGGGCAGCCGTGCGTGGCAGTGCGCCAGGTCGTGGCTGACCGGCACGGTCTCCAGGTGCTCCAGCACCGTCGGCCCGCCGTACCAGTCCATGTTCGCCGACGGCTCCACGACGTTGTCGCCCGCGAGCGCCGAGATCGGGATCGCGGTGACCTCGGGGACGCCCAGCTCGGTCGCGTACGCCGTGAACTCCTCGGCGATCGCGGCGAACACGGACTCCTGGTAGTCGACGAGGTCCATCTTGTTGACCGCGAGGACCACGTGCGGGACGCGGAGGAGGGCGGCGATTGCGGCGTGCCGGCGGGTCTGCTCGACGACGCCGTTGCGGGCGTCGACGAGGACCACCGTGAGCTCGGCGGTGGAGGCACCCGTCACCATGTTGCG
>NZ_JBIVBS010000023.1:0-127307 GCF_044746205.1 Streptomyces sp. NPDC086549
ACGGCTCCAGCCGTTTGGCGCGCCAGAAGTTCGCCATGCCCAGCACCACACCCCGGGCCCGGATCGGAGCGGCGATGAGCGAGTGAATGCCGTAGGCGAGGATCTCCCGCGTGCGTTGTGGATCCTGCGCCTGCCAGCCTGACACCGCCGTGAGATCGGTCACGAGCTCGGAGCGCCCGCTGCCGTAACCGCGCGCCTGGGGCGTGGACGGCAAGAAGTGGATCAGTTCGCCCTCTTTGTACAGCGGATGGTCCTCCCGGATTCCGCGCACCACGACACGCCGCATGCCGGTCGCCGTAGGAGCCGGCTCCTCGCCGTGCAGCACCGCATCCGCCAGATCCACGGTGACGAAGTCCGCGAAGCGGGGCACCACGACCCGCGCCAGCTCGTCCGCCGTACGCACCACATCCAGCGTCGTCCCAATGCCCAGCCCCGCGTCGTACAGCAGCTTCAGCCGCTCCCGCGCCAGCTCCGCCCGGCCCGACACCGCCTGCAGCTCGGTCGAGTCACGCAGCGTCACCACCGTGGCCCCGCCGCCCCTACGGTCCGTCGGCCGCTGATTCACCGCCAGCAGTCGCTCCCCGGCGGCGTGCACCTCGTCGATGGCCTCACGCCCGGAGACGAGCAGTGCCACCATCTCGGGGTCCAGGCTCGACAGTTCCCGTACCGGTCGTCCCTCGGTGTCGGGCGGCAGTTCCAGCAGCCGTCTCGCCTCGTCGTTCGCCAGCAGCAGCCGCCCGTCGCCGGCGACGATGAGCACTCCTTCGCGCACGGAGTGCAGCACCGTGTCGTGGTGGGCGTACATCCGGGTCAATTCGGCCGGGGCGAGGCTGTGGGTCTGGCGTCGCAGCCGTCTGCCGACCAGCGCGGTCCCGCCGGTCGCCACCACGAGCGCTCCGCCCCCGGCGGCGAGGATGATCGGCAGCTGCCGGTTCACCGCACTGGACACGTTCTTGACCTTCAGCCCCGCCGAGACGAGAGCCACCACCTTGCCGTCGTCGTCCTTGACGGGGACAGTGGCCTGCACCTCGTGGCCCAGCGGACCGTGGACACTTTCCGTGTACACCTTTCCCGCCAGCGACGGCCCGATCGTGCCGACGAAGCGCTTCCCGATCCGGCTCGGTATGGGATGGGTGTAGCGGATTCCCTTCGTGTCCATGACCACGATGAAGTCGACGCCCGCAGCCTTGCGCCCCGCCTCGGTGAGCGGCTGCAGCACCTTCGACGGCTCGGGGAGCTTCAGCGCCTCCAGAACGCCGGGAGAGTTCGCGAAGGTCTCCGCGACGGCGATGGAGCGGCGTACGGCCTCGGCGGTGGTGTCCCGTTTCGACTGCAGGGCGAGGACGAACACGCTGCAGGCCACGAGCAGCACCACCACGGCCACCTGGAGAGCGAAGACCTGCCCGGCGACGCTGCGCGGGCTCCTGCTGACCAGCGGCTTGAGCGAGAGATGTCGAAAAGCGGCGAAACGGTTCGCCATATGCCCTTTGTAGCACCGGTGAATCCGTGCCACATCCGATGGCTTCCCCCGTCGTTTCGGGCACCGCACCCGAAGTGCCTCCGTCCTCGCGGATCGATGCCCGCTCTAAGTCGATATGATGCATTTTGTGATCATGCCCGGGCGGCTGCAGCTCCGTCGTCCCCCCTACGGCAGTCGGTGGGAATTTGCCCGGCTCGCGCCGGTGATCCTGACTGCCCTCGTCGCCGGCCTGGCGTTCGCCACGCCGAGAGAGATCGCCATCAGCCGCCTTCTGCCCGCCGCCCCCGCCCTCGCCGCCGCGATGTGGCCCGTGATCCCCACGATCCTGCTGGGTACGTTCTGCCTGCTGGTCATGATCACTCTCAGCTTCTTCTACGCCGATCTGGGGACGCAGTACACGTCGGCCGCGATCGTCGCGGTCACTCTGGCGGCCGCATACGCGAGCCACGTCCGACTCCAGCGGGAGGAGATCCTGCTCCAGGTCCGGCTCGTCGCCGACGCAGCCCAGAGGGTGCTGCTGCGCCCCCTGCCGCGCCGCATCGAGGGCGTCGAGATCGAGTCGCTGTACCTGGCGGCCCAGGAGCAGGCCAGGATCGGCGGCGACTTCTACGAGGCGGCCGGCACCCCGTACGGGGTCCGTCTGCTCATCGGTGACGTGCGGGGCAAGGGGCTGTCCGCGGTGGGGGCGGCCTCCGCGGTGATCAGCTGTTTCAGGGAGGCCGCACACGACGAGCCCGAGCTGACGGGCATCATCCACCGTCTGGAGACCAGCATCGCCCGCCACAGCGCCGCGTTCCCGGGCAAGGATCTGCCGGAGCGCTTCGCCACCGCCCTCATCGCCGAGATCCCGCACGGCGGCGGCCAGATCAGAATTCTGAACTGCGGGCACCCCCCGCCGCTGCTCGTGCATCGCGGCAACCTCCGCGTCCTGGAGCCCACCACCGCCTCGCCGCCTCTCAACCTCGCGGCGCTCATCGGTGAGCAGTACTACGTCGACACCGTCCCGTTCACCCCCGGCGACCATCTGCTGCTCTACACCGACGGCGTATCGGAGGCCCGGGACCGCGCCGGAGAGTTCTTCCCGCTGCCCGACTGGATGCGGCAGCAGGGTCTGGCGCCGCCCCGCGAGCTGCTCGACCGGCTCCACCGGGACCTGCTCCACTACAGCGGCGGAAGACTCGAGGACGACATCGCGGCCCTCGCGGTGCGGTACCCGAACACCCGGGTCCAGGGGCCCTCGGTGCACGAGCCCCCGGTCTAGGGAGCAGGATGCCCCCCGGCCGTCAGACGCGGTTGTGTTGCCCCGGCGGTGCCTGAAGCGGTGCGGCGCCGGGCGGGGGGACCAGGCCGATCTGCTGGGCGCGCAGCACGGTGCTGACACGGTCCCGGGTGCCGAGCTTGCGGTAGATGTTCTCGACGTGCTTGTGCACCGTGCGGTCGGATATGCCGAGGCGGCGGCCGATCGCGGCGGCGGTCAGGGCGTCCGCGAGCAACAGCAGGACGGTCGTCTCCCGGGGCGTCAGCGCGCAGTCCTCCGCCGGCTCGTGGGGAGCGCCCGGTGCGCCGCGGGCCACGAGCTGCCGCTGCCAGTGCTCCAGCAGCTGACGCTGCTGCTCGACGGCGGCCAGCAGCGACTGCGTACGCCGGGCGATCCGTATGTCGTCGTCGGTGAAGTCCGTACCGGAGCGGAAGACCATGCACCCGGTGATCGGGGTGCTCGTCTGCGGCAGCGGGACCGCCAGAACATCGTGCGTGCCCAGGACCCTGCGGAGCAGCCGCGCGGTCGGGCTCGTCGGCCACACCGGACCGGCCACCTGGCGCGCGGAGACGGGGACACTTTCGTGTTCGGCCGAGTAGAGGGCCGCGAACGGGTACCCCGCGCGCAGCAGACCCAGGTCCTCGGCCCCGAGCAGGCGTAACTCCGCGGCGGCACCGGGCGACACACGGACGGTGCCCGCGCTCTCGCTCCAGTCGTCCAGCTTGTAGATCAGCGCGTCCCCGCCGAACAGGCCGGGCAGCGCCGCGGCCAGCAGCGGCCACAGCCGCTCGGGATCACGCTCGTGGAGCGCTGCGACGGCCACCGACACCATGCGTTCGTAGGCTCCGTCCGGCGTTGGTGTCACCTGTCCCTCTCCGCTCGTTCGCGTACGCAGTTGTACCCATACCCGCGCGGCACTCGGTCCTCCAGAATTCAACCGGGCCACATTCATGTTCTCGGATGTACTCACCACCGAGTGCGGGCCGCCGACACGGGGGAGCGGCGGCCCGCACTCCACGCCGCGGCACACAGCGCCCGGTCGACCGCCTCGGTGTAGACGGCGGCGGCCAGCCAGGCGCGGGCGAAGCGGTCCGTGTCGGCCGGGAGGAGCCGGCCGAACGGGTCACGGGAACGGTCCGCCGCGGCGGAGTGGAGCCCGTCCAGCAGATCGCCCGCGGTCGCCAGGCCGTGCCTGCGCAGACGCGAGCCGTCCGCGACTCCGTTCCCCGGGAAGGCGAGCACCTGTCGGCCCCCGGAGGCGGCCTGCTGGACCCGGCGGCGCAGGAGGTACAGCGGCGCCTCGTCGACAGTGGCCTCGACAGCTCCGGCGGCCGGTGCCGTCGCGTCGGGCAGGTCCGCGCGCCGCAGGCGGTCCAGGCCCAGGTCGAGACGGGTACCGGGGTCCTTCGGGTGGTCGCTCGCCAGGAGCAGGGCCCGGGGGTGCGGGGCCGGGGTGAGACGGGCGACGACCCGCAGCCTGCTGCCCCGGGCGGCGGCCAGCAGGCGGAGGTTGTCACGACAGGGCAGCGCGGGGTCGTCGTGGGCGGCAACGAGACGAAGCGTCAGCCCGTTGCAGTCGGCGAGCAGGCAGTCGCCCGCCGACTCACGGACCGTGCCGGTGAGGGTGACATCCAGGAACAGCAGGTCGTGGCCGCCGGCCAGGGCACGGGTGACCTGGTCGGCGGCGGGCACGGCCCAGAGCCGGTCGAGAGGTTCGTCGTGCCAGACGGCACCGGACGCCCGGACCGCCCGTACGCCCGCACCCGCGCCCAGCCGGCCCGTCGGGGAGACGGTGGCACCGGAGACCGCGAGCCCCGCACGCGACAGCTCACGGTGGGTCAGGGCCGTGTCACCGATGCGCACGGTCCGGTCGGCCGCGCCCACGGCCCGGCCGGAGCCGCCCGGGGCCACGTCGGAGACCGTGCAGAGGCGGCCGTCGGCGTCGGCGGCCCAGGTGACGGCGCCCGCGTAGCCGCTCGCCGTGAGCACGGGCTCCGAGAACAGGCCGTAGAGGCGTAGCGAGCCGTCCGGGGTGTACGGCTGCCGTGCCGTGCCGCGCAGCGCGGCGAGTTCCGGGCCGGTGGCGTACGGGACGCGGTGGGCGACGGCCAGGACCTCGCGCAGGGCGGAGACGAGGTCGGTGAGCCGGTAGGCCGGGTCCGCCGAGCGGGCCGCGCGCAACGCGGTGACCACGGACACCGCCGTGGCGGCGGCCCTGGGGAGTCCCGCAAGGCGCGCGCCGTGCGCCGCGCGCAGCAGCTCCGCCTGGAGCACGCCGCCGGCGCCGTCGGTGCCGGCGGCGAGCACGGCGGCCGCGGCGTCGTACAACGCCCGCGCGGCGGCGCGCTGGTCGGTGGTGGCGCCCTCCGGCTCCGCCGCGGGCGGGGCTTCCGCCCCGTCGGCCCCTCCTGCCTTGAGCTGCCCGGTGGCCGGGCCCGATTCCGCCCGCGGCTCGGCCGGTCCACTCGGTTCGGCATCGGCATCGGCGTCGGCGTCGGCGATCGGGGCCGCCGACGCCGCAGCGGCCCGGTGCAGGCAGTCCGGCGCCAGCAGACACCCGCAGCGGATCGCGTCGGCACTGCTCACCGTGGAGCCGGGGGCGTGCAGTTCGAGGTCGGTGTCGGCGTCGAGCGCGATGCGCACGGTGTCGCCGTCGCGCACGACGGGCCGGCCGGCCAGCTTGCCGACGGCCGCGTCCAGCCGCTTGCGGAGCCGCGGCGACAACGCCGCGACCAGCTCCGCGGTCACGGCCGGGGCGACCGGAGGAAGGTCCGTGCTCATGCGATCTTCTCCCCTACCCAGCGGGCGAGTTCGAGCGGGCTGAGGGCGGCGACGGGCATCCCCGCGGCGACGAGCTGTCCCGCGACACCGGTGGAGTACCGGGGCCGGCCCGCGTCGTCGAGGCTCGCGCACCCCAGGACGTGGCAGCCGGCCCCGACCAGCGCGCGGACCTCGGCGAGCAGCCCGCCCAGCGGATAGCCCTCCTCGAAGTCGCTGACGACCACGACGAGGGTGCGGGACGGCACGGTGACCAGCTCGCGGGCGTGCCGGAGCCCCGCCGCGATGTGGGTGCCGCCGCCCACGCTCACTTCGAGCAGCAGCGACAGCGGGTCCTCGACATGGTCGGTGAGGTCGATGACCTTCGTGGAGAAGGCCAGGAAGTGCGTGGACAGGGTCGGCACCCCGGCCAGCACCGAGGCCGTCAGGGCCGCCCAGACCGTGGACGCCTCCATGGACCCCGACACGTCGGTGACCAGGACGAGCCGCCAGTCGGAGGCGCGCCGGGCGCGGGTGCGGAACACGGGACGCTCGGGGACGACCTGGACGGTGCCGTCCGGGCCGCGCCGGGCGGTCGCGAGGTTGGCCCGCAGTGTGCGGGGCAGGTCGAGGCCGCCGCCCGGCCGTCGGCTGGGCCGTGGCAGGGCCGTGCCGTGCAGTGCGGGGCGCAGCCGGGTGGCCAGCTCCCGGGTCAGCGCCTCTACCAGGCGCCGTACGAGCGGACGCAGCGCGGCCAGCCGGGCCTCGGGCAGTCCGCCCGCGTGCCGGAGCACGCTGCGCAGCAGGTCGACGGAGGGCCGCACCGTGTCCGGATCCAGCTCGGCGAGCACGTCCCGGCGGCCCGCCGCCGCGGCCGCGGCCAGCACCTCCTCCCGGATGCCCGGCCCGAACAGGGCCGCCAGTTCCTCGGACCACTCGCGCACCCCGGGGTACGGCGCCTCCCGGCCGCCGCCCCGGCCCCGCCCGCCGAGATCACCCCGGCTGCCCTCGCCGCGTCCGCTGCCGTACAGCTCGTCCAGCGCGGTGGCAAGCGCCGATGCCGACGGGGGGAGCCGGTCGGTACGCCGCCCCAGCAGCAGTCGCCAGCGGTCGGCGGGGGCGAGCCGGTGCGCTTCGCCCGGTGGCCCTCCAGCGGCCGGTCCGGTGGTGGGCACCGGCTCTTCGTGGTTCCGCTCTTCGTGGTTCCGCTCTTCGTGGTCCGGTGGTGCCGGAAGCAGCCCGAGCGCGCCGAGGGCCTCGCGTGCCGCGAGGTCCGCGCGGGTCCAGGTGGCGAGGGCGGCGGGGTCGAGTCCGGCGGTGTCGGCCAGGTGACTGGTGCCGAGGCGCTCCTCGACGGCCGACAGGAGGCGGTCGCGGGCGGCCGGGCTGAGGGTGTCGAAGCCTCCCCGGAGCGCGGGGAGCCGGTCCAGGAACTCCCGGTCGGTCAGCTCCGGGACGAGGTTGAGCAGGGGCTCCAGCGCGGGGGCCGCGGACTCCAGGAGCTGGCCCGCCGCGGTCAGCAGTCCCGTGAGCCGTGCGGTGAGGGCGGAGCGGGTCTCGGGGCCGGAGGCCGAGTCGACCCAGGAGGCGACGCGGTCGCCGAGGAGCCGGGGGTCCTCGTGGCCGAGGAGCACGCGTACGGCTCCCGCGGCACCGCGCATCAGCGGGGACCCGTCGGCGGCCAGCCGGGCGAGGGCGTCGGCGAGCCGAATACCGCCCAGAAGGTCCGCGCGGTGGGCGAGTTCGAGCAGGGCGTGTGCGTCGGCGGGGTCCTCGGAACCGGTGAGGCCGTCCACCTGGCGCACCGCGGCGGAGGTGAGCAGCTCGGCCACGGCGGCCGCCCGGGCCGCACGGTCCTCGTCAGCTTCGAGTCCGGCGATGTGACCGGCCCGCAGCCGGTCCAGCAGGGCGAGGCCGGCGAGGAGTTCGGGCAGTGTGCCGGAGTCGGGCAGTACGTCGGCCGTGTCCGCGAGCCGCTCGTCCGTCAGCCCCGGCAGACCGCACTGAGCCGCCTGCTCCAGACCGTGCAGAGTCTGCGCGGCCGTAGATCCGCCCTCGTCGTGCTCCGCCCGCCGTCGCTCGCGCAGCACGCCCTCGGTGGCCTGGGCGGGGGTGACGCCACGGACGCCGGCCGTGGTCAGCAACGCCGCGGTGGCGGGGGTCCAGCGCACTTCCCAGCGTGAGGTGAGCGCCTCGGCCCCGCCCGCGCCGACGACCTCCTTGGGCTCGGCGTACGGCACCCCGCACACCGTCAGCCGGCGCAACAGGAGTTCACGTCGCCGGTCGAGGTCGGAACGGAGCGGGTCCAGGCGCAGGTCCCGGGCCGTACCGGGGCCGCTGTCCTGCGGTCCGGGCAGTCCCAGCGCCGCCAGCTCGGCCTCCACGGCGGGGGCCAGACCGCTGCGTGGCGCTCCGGGTGCGGGGCGGCCGCCGCGCGTTCCGACGAGCACCTTCTCCATCGCGCGTGCGACGGCCCGTCCGCGCCCGTACGGCTCCCCCTGCGCGAGCACCGTCTGCACCGCCTCGACCAGTTCGCCCCGGCCGGCCGCCGGCAGCCCGCGCAGCCGGGCGAGGTCTCCGGCCAGCCGGACGATCTCGCGCGCGTCGGCGGGTCCCGACGGGTGGCCGAGGGCACGCAGTTCCGCACACACCCGTACGGCCGCCCGGGTCAGCGCCTCCTCCAGCGCGGCCGGGTCGCCCGCCGCGTCGAGCACCAGGTGCTGCCACTCCGGGTCGCGGATCCCGGCCGGATAGCCGGAACGCTCGTCCAGGAGCGCGTAGGTGTACGGGATGAGCGAGGTCGTCCAACCGGGGCGCTCGCCGTGGGCCCGGGCCACGGGCGGCGCGGGCTCGGGCGCGCCTGGTCCTGCCGCTACGGCCGCGGACGCGGCCTCGGCGGCGCGGGGCTCCGTCCCGGCGGTCGGGGCCGTCAACGCCGGGGCGTGGAAGGCACCCACGAGCACGGCGGCCCGTTCGCCGTTCGCGGTGGCGGCGGCCAGGCAGGAGCGCATCCGGCTCTCGCGCCGCAGGTCCAGCTCGGACACGCCCCCCGACACCACCGCGTCCTCGCGCAGCGCCCACCCGGTCAGCAGGGCCGCGCGGCGCAACGCCTCCGGAGCCGAGCCCGGTGCGGTGGCCTCGACGAGCCGGTCCCACAGGTCCTCCCCGGGGCGGCCGGTGAGGCGTGAGCGCAGCGCCACGGCCAGGCCGGGGCCGCCGGGAGCCTGTGCCCGCCCCGCGCGCTCCTCACCCCACGCCCGGTCGGCCAGCGGCAGGTCGCAGGCGACGACCGGCACGCCCTGCCGCGCGGCCCAGCGCACCGCCGCCAGTTCGGGCGAGAAGTCGGCGAAGGGGTAGAAGGCCGGGCCGCCGCCCCCGCCGACAGGGGCGGCGGCGAGGGCGACCGGGGCCCTGGTCTCCTCGTGGGCCAGCCACGGCAGCCATTCCTGCATCTCGGCGGGGAGCTCGACGAGCAGCACGTCCGGCTTCGCCGCTTCGAGGAGCGCGGGCACCGCGGCGGCCAGCGAGGGCGCGTGGTGCCGTACACCGATGAGGTAGGGCGCCGCCGGGTCGGTGAGGGCCGCGACGGCCTCCTCGGGCGAGGCGGGTGATGCCGGGGAGGCTGGCGAGACCGGGGAGGCTGGCGAGACCGGGGAGGCGGAGGGCGAGGCGGACGAGGCGGACGAGGTGAAAGAGGCCAGGGAGGCTGGTGAGGCCGACGACGCGGGGGAGGCCGGTGAGGGCGAGGGCAGGGGCACGGCCGTCAGCCCTCCAGGACCGTGCGCAGGTCCCACAGGGTTCGCCAGGTGGCCGAACCCTGTTCGGCGCGCCGTCGCACCGGACCGTCCCAGTAGCCGCGCAGCCGGGCCGCGTCGGCGGGGTCGTCCTTGCGGACGACGCCGAGGAGATGCCCCGGCAGCAGCCCGAGCACGTCGCGGTCCCCGGGGAAGTAGGCCGCCGCCAGCCCGAGCGCACCGGCGACGGAGACGGCTTCCGCCGTACTCATCACCGTGGAGGGCCGCTCCACCTCCCAGCCCTCGGCCGACCGGCCCTCCCGCAGGTCGCGGAAGGCGGTGACGAGGGCCTCCAGCACCATGTCGTCGACCTGGAAGGGCGCCCCGGCCCGCTCGACGGACGCGCGGGCCTGGCTGCGCACCAGCGCGGTCTCGGCGTCCAGGTCCGGGATGGGGCCCACGGTCTCGAAGTTGAACCGGCGCTTGAGCGCGGCGGACATCTCCGACACGCCCTTGTCCCGCAGGTTGGCGGTGGCGATGAGGTTGAAGCCGGGAGCCGCGTGCGCCAGGGAGTCGTCCGTGCCCGCCAGTTCGGGGACCGCGATGCGCCGCTCGGAGAGCAACGACACCAGGGAGTCCTGCACCTCGGGCAGACAGCGGGTGACCTCCTCCACCCGGGCGATGGCACCCCGGCCCATCGCGGTGAGGACGGGGGAGGGCACGAGGGCTTCCCGGCTGGGTCCCTTGGCGAGCAACAGGGCATAGTTCCAGCCGTACTTGAGCTGGTCCTCGGTCGTGCCCGCCGTACCCTGCACCACAAGCCCGCTGGTGCCGCACACGGCGGCGGACAGCAGCTCGGAGAGCATCGACTTGGCGGTGCCGGGCTCGCCGACGAGCAGCAGACCGCGCTCACCCGCGAGGGTGACGACACACCGCTCCACCAGCGCCCGGTCGCCGACGAACTTGTCCTTCACCACCAGCCTGCGCGGCACATCGTCGGGCACCTCGGCGCCGTCCGGCAGCTTCAGGGCCTGCCCGCCGCTGCCCATGACGAACGTGACGACCGCACGCGGGGTGAGCCGCCAGGCGGGCGGGCGCGGCCCGTCGTCGTAGGCCGCGAGGAAGGCCAGTTCGGTGGCGTGCCTGTCCTCGGGCGGGACGATCTGACGGTTCGCGTCGGGGGCGAGGGCGGTGGTCATCGGCGGTGGTCCTTCGGGGTGGTACGGGTGGTGGTCGTCGGCGGGTGCTGGGGCGCGGTCATCGGCGGCGTCCCCTCCGGGTGGCCCGGGTGGTCAGTTCCTCGTACGCCGGAGCGTCTCCCGTACGCACGCGGTCCCAGGCGCGGGCGAACAGCTCGGGCACCGCGAGGAGCGGTACGGCACGGCCCTGGCCGGAGACCGGGTAGAGGCCCTCCTTCCAGGTCTCCACCGGCAGCGCCGGAGCCTTGAGGTCGTTCCAGCCGCAAGGCAGGAACAGGGTGCGCCCGGCGCGCGGCCGCTTGGCCTCGACGACCAGGCCGGTCGCGGCCAGTTCGGCACGGGCCTGCTTCATACGGGCGGGCCTCCAGCCGGTCCAGCGGGCGCAGTTGCGGTCCGTCGGATCGGGCAGCGCCAGCAGCTGGAGGTAGAGCGCCGCGGCGTCCTCGCCCAGGCCGTGGGCGGTGGCGACCTCGGTGACGAGGGCGGGCACGCTCGTGGCCGAGTCCTGGGCGTGGCCCGTGGGCCCCTCCGCGTCCGTTCCCGCCGCGAGGGCCCCGGCGAGGTCGTCGCCGAGGATTGTCCGCAGCGCCCGGACACCGCCCCCGCGCGCCCGGCCCACCAGGCCCTCGACAAGCCCGAGGACCGCGTCGTCCGGGCCGGTGAGCCCGGCCGGGCGGACCAGGACCGTCTCGGTGTCGCCGTACCAGGGGCGCAGGACGAGCGCCTCGCCGAGCCGCGTCAGACCCTGCGCGTCGGCGCCTCCGGTGGCGGGAAGCCCGTACGCCTTGCGGAGTTCGACGGCGGTCGACCCGCCCTTTTCCGTCCACTCGACGTCGAGGTCGACGAGCAGTTCCGGGTCGGCGACGCGGCGGCGCAGCGCGGCCAGACCGTCCGGCAGCGCGGCGCGCAGGGGGTGACCGTAAGGCAGGGCGTAGGCGAGCGTGGCCAGGGCATCGACGGCGCGGGTGAGGTCGTACCGCCCGGGGACGGCCGCGGGGTCGTCCGCGACCAGGTTGCCGTCCTTGTCGGGTCGCTGGACCGTGGTGCGGCTGAGCCAGGGGGTGCGCCCGGGGTTGAGCACGGCCTCGGCGGAGCCGACGGACACGCCGGGCAGGTCGGCGGCGATGTCCTCGGGCAGGCGGACGAACCACGCGAGGCGCTCGGCCCACACCCGGCCGGCGGCCTGTGTGTCCGGTCCGGCCGTCCACAGGTCGGCGGGGTCCTCGGGGAGCAGGGCTCCGATGAGTGCCGTCCGGTCCCGTCGGCCGAGGGAACCCAGCATGCCGGTGCCGATGTCCCGCTGACGTGGCTTCAGTCCGATGGTGGCGAGCCCCTCGGTGCCGGGTGCGTGCGGCTGCCCGGCGAGCAGCACGGTGGCCTGGACGGGGCCCAGTCCGCCGGCCGTCGCGGCCGTGAGAGCGGCGGGCGCCTCGGACCGCCACTCGGCCGCGCCCTTGTCCCGGATCAGCCGGGTGACGGCGGCGAGCCGCTCCGCGGAGATCGCCGACGTGTGCCGGGTCTCCCTGTCGAGCGTGAAGTGAGCGACCGCGCCGAACGCGCCGGACGGGTCGTGGTCCAGTGCCAGCCAGTTGACGCGGTCCCGCTGGCCGTCGATGCTCTGGCAGCCGAGCACGACGACGGTACGGCCGTCACGGCGCAGCACCTGACCGGCGCGCTGCTGCTTGTCGTGCGGCTCGCTCAGGACGATCTCGCGGAGCGTGCCGTCCGGGGTGGCCAGCGGGCCCTCGCCGATCGCCTCGAACAGTAGGAGCAGCGGCTCCCGTTGGGCGTCGGTCAGGGCGGGCGAGGCGGCCCGGTAGGCGAGCGGTCGCAGTGTGCTCAGCACGGAGGGCCACACCATGCCGATGCCGGGGATCGTGTGCTCGTCGCTGCGCCAGCCGTCGCCGAGGGCGGTGTGCCGCTCGGGGTCGGGCAGCGGCTTGCCGTCGGCGGGCTTGCCGGACAGGACGTGGTCGACCGACCGGATCTGCCGGAGCACGCTCCACCGTTCCCCGCCCGACCAGCCGCTGATCTCGGCGATGCCGGCGGCGGCGTCGTGCAGGGTGCGATCCTCGCCGTGCCGGGGACTGTAGTCGGCGAACATGCCCGCGGCGCGGCGGGGCTGCAGCGGCCGTTCCGCGGGAGGTGTCACGAAGGTGGTGGCCGACTCGGCGACGCGCAGGGCGGAGAGGACGAGGGCGGCGACACCGATCAGGAGCCGCTGGTCGGTGAGTTCGGGCAGGGCGTCGCGCACGGCCCGCTGGGCGACCTGGTCCGCGGTCGGCACGACCGGCTTGCCGCCGGCGGCCGTCCCGGCCGACGGGTCGTCGGCCGCCGCGGCGCCGGGGCCACCCGCCCGGGTGATCCGCTCCTGCCGCTCGGCCAGAGCCGCCGCGGTCACCCGCAGCACCTCGGCCGCCCGTTCGTCGGTCAGGGCGCGCAGCACCGCCGAGCCCTGCTCGTCGCGTGGGCGCAGGGCGTGCCAGAAGGCGACCGGCGGCACGAGGCGGGTGCCGGCGGCGAACTCCCCGCCCTGGTCGTGCGGCCTGACGTGGCCGAGTTCACCGGCGGAGGAGGTGTCGTCGGCCGCGAACAGGGACACCCTCATGTTGACGTGTGCCACGACGGGCTCGGCGCCTCCGGGCAGCCGCAGCGCGCCCAGCGGGACGCGGTACGCCCGGCCCCGCTCCGCCGGCAGCGTCACGGTCCGGCCGTCCGGCGTACCGGCGACCATCCTCGCCTCGGCTCCCTTTCCTTCCTCGCGCACCCAGTGGCCGAGGACCGTGCCGTCGGTGCCGAAGGGGCTGTGCTCCAGGCCGGGTTGCAGGGGCAGGACCTCGCAGTGCGCGGGCCGCAGGGATGCGCCCTCGCGGATGCCGGAACGCAGGAAGGCGGGAAGGGACGCGCGTCCGTGCGTGCCGGTGTCGGGGTCGTACTCCAGCCACACCGTCTCCTGGCCCTGCCTGCCCTGACGCCAGTACGTCGTGCCGTCGCCGATGACGGAACGGGTCGGCGGCAGGACGGTGTCACCGGCGTGCAGCGTGCGGCCGCCGGTGGCGCGGCCCCCGCCGGGCAGCGGGATCGACGGGGTGCCGGTGTCGTGGCCGGACCACCAGGTGGGGATCTGCTCGCCGCCCAGGGTGAACACCTCGTCCGGCCGGTTGGACCAGTAGGCGGACTGCTTGGCCCCCTGGCGCCACATGACCAGCAACTCGCCGTCGGTGCAGCGGAAGCGCGGGCGCTGCCAGCGGTCCAGGTCGGCGGGGAGCCGCAGTTCGTGTTCGAGCAGGATCCCGTCCGGGCCGACGACGACCGCCTTGTGCCGCCGGGCGAGGATCAGCGCGGGCCAGGCCTCGGTGACGGTCAGCGTGTCGTCCTCGGCCTTCCTGGGCTGCTTGCCGAGCAGCCGCAGCCCCTCCTCCAGCGCGGGCCAGCCCAGTTCGTCCAGGATGCCCGCGCGCAGGGTGCGGCCGAGCAGCGGCGCGACCCGGTGCTCCGCGACCGTGGCTACGGCGAGCGGGCCGACCTGGGCGGCCACGCTGCGGAAGGGACGCAGCCGCTCCAGCGCCGCGCGGGCGCCGGGCAGGCCCACCGCGCCGGCGAACTCCCCGGCCGCCGACTCCAGCCACTCCCGCAGCACGTCGGAGAGCACGGGATGCTCGGCGGCCTTCAGCAGGTCCGTGGCCGACCGGTGCTCGCCCAGGGTGCCCACCGCCCGGAGCAGCAGGGTGCGCAAACGCGCGTCGGCCCCGGTGGCGACCAGGTCGCGCCGCCCGTCCCCGGAGCCGCGCAGCCAGCGGTCGAGGCCCAGGTACACATCCGTGCCGGCCTCGGGGACCGTGAGCGGGATGCCCTCCGCCACGCACAGGTCCAGCAGGTCGAGATCGGCACCGGCGTGCCAGCGGCCGGTGAAGAGGTCGACCCCCCGTCCGTCGGCACGCAGCCGGGACGCCATTCGCCCGACGAGCGCGAGGGTGGCCGCAGAGCGGTCGGAGACCGACCCGCCGTGCTTGCGGTGCAGCGCCCAACGGCTCAGCCAGTCCGCCGCGTCGACGTCGTCCCCCTCCGTCAGCAGCCGTTCCGCCCCGCACTCCGCCAGCAGGGCCAGCCAGAACTCGTCGTCCGCGACCTGGCGGCCCAGCCCGGCCGGCATGATCTCCAGCAGACGGGCCCGGACGGCCGGCCGCTGTCCGGCGAGGACGGGGAGGACGGAGCGGTAGGCGGACCAGAAGGAAGCGGGCGCCCGGACGGCGGCGGGCGAGGCGATCAGATCGGCGACGAGCGCGCACTCCTCGGTGGTCCGGTCCAGACCGGCCGCCTTGATCAGCCCACGCGCATCCTGCGGCAGCGAGGCGTACGGCGGCATGCCCGCCGCGCAGCGCTCCACCGTCAGCTGCCGGAACTGTGCCCAGGCCGTCGCGGGGTCGAGGCGGCGGGCGAGGTCCTTCACGTACTCCTTGAGCGCCTTGACGGTCAGTGCGCCCGCGAAGGCGAACTCCAGGAACACGGCACGCTGCCGCTCCTCGTCCACGGTGAGGGCGTGCACGCGCTCGGCCTCGCGGGCCTTGCCGAAGAAGGCGGCGGCGTACGTCGTGTTCTCGTGCTGGAGGAAGACCCGGGCCGCCTGCTCGTAGAAGGTGGGCAGGAAGTGGGGCACGGCCCGGCCCAGCCGCGTGCCGAGCTCCTCGAAGCCCTCCTTGGCGGTGCCCGGACGGGACTTGGCCTGGCGCGCGAGCCGCTCGACGTCCTTGACCAGAGCCAGCGCGTGGTGGCCGTTGGCCGGGTCGTTGACCAGCGCCCAGGCGGGGAAGCCCAGGGTCTCCCGGCGCACCTGGCCGACCTCGGGCGTCTCCTGCTCCCGGGCCAGTCCGAGGAACTCCAGGGCCAGGTCCTCGGCCTCGCCGAGGGTGTCCGGCACCAGGCGGACCACGCGCCGGTCCGCCAGCGCCGGGTGGGTGTAGGTGCGCACGGTGAGGGTGTCCGCGTCCTCCCGGGCGGTGGTGCCCGGGGGCAGGACGGCGCCCGCGTCGAGCAGCGCTGCCGTGGTGGTCTCGTCGTACGTCGTGGTCGTCATGCCGCCCGCTCCTCGTCCTCGATGTCCCGCCCCGCGTACAGCGCGGCCGCCATGCGCATGCCCTCCGACCAGGCGACCGGCCCGACCTGACCGAGCCTCAGCGCCCGGCCCGCGGCGTCGGTCCACATGAGGGGACCGGTCTCGGTCTCCTCGTAGCCGTCGTAGTCGCCGATCCAGACCCGGGCCTCGACACCGCGGCCGTCCTCCAGCACGGAGCAGACGGCGTGTCCCCCGCGTACGCGGTAGCCCAGCTGCGCCGCCCTGCCGTGCAGGAAGCGCAGCTCCTTGAACGCTCCGCCGGCGTATTCCCCGACCTGCGTGTCCTCGGCGTCGAGTGCGGCCGGGCGGTGCCACACCTCGCGGAAGAGCTGCTGGGCCCGCTGCTCGACGCCGAGTTCGACGGCGAACTCCCGCAGCTCCTCCAGGTCGTCGAGGAGCACCGGGTGCGGGATGCGGACGAGTTCGGGTGCGATGCGCACGGTGTCGCCGTCGAGGTCGACCAGACCGAGCCCGCGCTCGGGGTCGGCGTCCCGCAGGAAGCCGGCGACCTCTCCGTCGGCCCCCGTGACGACGACGTCCCGCAGGGCGGTCTGCCAGGCCGGGTCCGGCCAGACGCGGGCGACGACGGCGAGCGGCACCGGGAGCGAGCGCACCATCCACCGCTCGACGTCGGTCAGGCACTGCCGCTCGTGCCGCTCCAGCCACTCTGCGAGCTGCCGCAGCCCCACCACCGCCGGGGCGTCCGACAGCTTGGCCGGCACGGACTTCAGCCGCCGTCCGGCGGCGTTGCGGCACACCACCTTTGCGCCGTCGAGAGCGACCTCGTAGTCGCCCGCCGGAACCCACCCCATACGTGCCTCCCCGCACCGCAGTGATCAAGTGACGGGAACTGTAGGGGAGGCCACTGACAACGCCTCCGGCTCCGGTGGATGACGGCCGCGAGCATGCCGCTCGGCCTGGACCACCGACCGGTCCGGGTACTGACGGGGAGGGCTGAGGTGGTGCGCTCGGCCGCCGTCGTCGACTCGTGGGGGACGCGTCGGCCGCTTGCCGCAGCCGCTTCGACGGCCCGAGCGCGCGCAGCGCCATCGGCTACGCGGTGCGCCGGTTTCTCCGGCACCGGCGGCACCTTCGCCGTCGTCGACCGGGGTCTCCGGGCCGGCAGCGGCGGGGCCGACCGCGCCGCTCTGGAGGGCTGCGGCCACCACGAGAGCGGACCGGGCCCGGAGTGAACCGGCCCGGAGTGAACCGGCCCGAAGCTGGCCGGGCCGGTGGCGGTCAGGCTAGAGGCGGCCGGGCGAGAAGCGGTCCGGCCGAAGCTGGCCGGGCCGGAGGCGGCTGGGCCGGAGTGGACCGGGACCGGCCGCAAGTCCTCCGCCGCCTGGCGGCCCGTACCGGGCTTCAGGCGCAATGACGCGGCCGGCATTCCCGGCAAGGCCGGCCGGGACCGGACGCAGGTGCCGTCGGACGGCCGGGACGGCGCGTCGGGCGGGCGCTCAGCCCTGCTCGGCGCCCTGCTCCTTCTCCCGCTTCAGGTTCTTGATCCGCACCGCTTCCTTGCGGACCTCGACCTGGGTGGCGCGCTCCTTCTCCAGCCACTCGGGCTGTTCCTGCTTCAGCGCCTCGATCTGCTCGGAGGTCAGCGCCTCGGTGACCCCGCCGCGCGCCAGGCCCGCGATGGAGACGCCCAGCTTCGCCGCCACCACCGGGCGGGGGTGCGGGCCGTTGCGCCGGAGCTCGCTCAGCCACTCGGGCGGGTTGGCCTGGAGTTCGTTCAGCTCGGCTCGCGAGATGACACCCTCCTGGAACTCGGCGGGGGTGGCGGGGAGGTACACACCCAGCTTCTTCGCCGCCGTGGCGGGCTTCATCGTCTGGCCGGTCTGCTGCGAACTCATGAGGTCAAGGGTATCGGCCGAGTGGGGGAGGCCCGACCACGGCCGGTAACCTGGCCTGGTGACAGGCTCGGAGGAAACACCGTCGTTCCGGCTCGCGTACGTCCCTGGCGTGACGCCCGCCAAGTGGGTACGGATCTGGAACGAGCGACTGCCCGACATCCCCCTCACCCTGCTCCAGGTGACGGCCGCCGAGGCGTCCGACCTGCTGCGCGGCGGTGCGGCGGACGCCGGGTTCGTACGGCTTCCGGTCGACCGTACGTTCTTCAGCGCGATCCCCCTCTACACCGAGGCCACGGTGGTCGTGGTCCCCAAGGACCACCTGATCACGGCGGCCGAGGAGGTCACCCTGGACGACCTCGCCGACGAGGTCCTCTTCCACCCCCTCGACGACGTCTTCGACTGGGACAGCCCGCCGGGGGAGCCCGCCTTCGAGCGCCCCGCCACCACCGAGGACGCCATCGAGCTGGTCGCGGCGGGCGTGGGCCTCCTGGTCGTCCCCCAGTCCCTGGCCCGCCTGCATCACCGCAGGGACCTCACCTACCGGACGGTGGTGGACGCCCCCCAGTCGAGCGTCGCCCTGTCCTGGCTGGAGGAGGCCACCACCGACCTGGTCGAGGACCTGATCGGCATCGTCCGCGGCCGCACGGTCAACAGCACCCGCGGCCGCGCCCAGGCCCAGCCCCCGGCGCAGGAGAAGCGCAAACGCCCCGAGAAGAAGCCCGCCGCGGGCAAGTCGGCGGCGCGGAACCCACGGGGACGTTCCGGCGGTTCGCAGGGCGGCGCCAAGCGGGGCAAGCCCCGGAAGCGCTCGTAGGATCGGGGATCCGCCGCAGACGGGCTGACGGGCTGACGGGCTGACGGGCTGACGGGCTGACGGGCTGACGGGCAGCGCCGAGCGGCCCGGCGGCGCTGCCCCACGGCACGGTCAGGGCTGCTCGGCGCGCTCGCGCAGGTCGGCGATGGCCAGGGCCAGCCCGGCCAGGACGAACAGGAGAGCCGTCAGCACGCCCAGCTGCAGCGCCCCGGAAGCACGGCCGTGGTTGGCGAGGTGCGCGAAGTACACCGCGCCCACGGCGGCGATGCCGGCGGCCGACCCGACCCGCTGCCCCATCTGCAGGACCCCTCCGGCCGCGCCTGCTCGGCGCACCGGGACACGGGCGAGGGTGAGGGCGGTGTTGGGTGAGGTGGTCAGGCCCGAGCCGATCCCGGCGACGAGCAGGGGCAGCGCCGCGGCCCACCCCACGCCCGTACCCGGCACCAGCCACACGGCCGCCACCGTCCCCAGCAGGCTGAGCACGACGGCGCACAGCCCCCAGACCACCAGCCTGCGGCCGTACCGGACGACCAGCCGTCCCCCGGCCAGCGCGGCGACCGCCGATCCGACGGCGAACGGCATCGCGGCCAGCCCGGCCGCCAGCGCGCTGTAGCCCAGGGTGTTCTGCAGGAACAGCGTGTACACGAAGAAGACCGAGGTGAAGCCGGCGAAGTACACCAGGCTCAGAAGCGCGCCGCACGTGAACGACCGCCGGGAGAACAGCCGCAGGTCCACCAGCGGCCCCCGCCCCAGCCGCCCCTGCCGCCGCTCCCACACCCAGAACCCCGCCAGCAGCAGTACGGCCACGGGGACCAGCACCCACTTGCGCCGCCCGGGCCACGCCTGCTCCTGCACCAGGGGCAGCATCATCGCCAGCGCACCGGCGCCCAGCAGCAGCACGCCCGGCACGTCGAAACCCTCCCGGGCGCCCTTCGGCGGGGACTCGGGCAGCAGGCGCAGCGCCGCGGCGAACACGGCCACGCCGATCGGCAGGTTGACGAAGAACACCCAGCGCCAGCTGCCGGACGCCTCGATCAGCAGGCCTCCGACCAGCGGGCCGACCGCGGTGGAGACGGCGACGACGCTGCCGAACATGCCGAACGCCCGGGCGCGCTCGGCACCCTGGAACATCTGCTGGATCAGCCCCGAGCCCTGGGGCGCGATCATGCCTCCCGCCACGCCCTGGAGCAGCCGGCACATCACCAGCCACCCCGCGGTCGGCGCCAGCCCGCAGGCCGCCGAGGTCACCGTGAACAGGGCGATCCCGACGAGGAAGGTCTCCCTGCGGCCCCGCAGGTCGCCCAGCCGACCCGCGGGCACGAGGAAGAGACCGTAGGTCAGGGCGTAACCGGAGACCACCCACGACAGGTCGGCCTGCGCGGCGTGCAGACCCCGGTCCATCGAGGGCAGCGCCACGTTCACGATCGAGGTGTCGAGCAGCGTCATGAAGCCCGCCGTCAGGCAGACGGCCAGCGCCTTCCAGCGCCGCTCGTCGGCGATCGGCTCCGACGGGCGGGCCTGCACCGTGGTCATGGGGCCTCCGGCCGGAGCGGTCCGCCGCGTCCGCGGCGCACCGCGTGTCTCGCGCCGGGGTCCGGCGAGCGCGGATCGTGGGCGGCGCGCCGGTCCGGCTCGCCATGGATCGGGTCGGTGGGCATGCGCTCGCCTTCCTGTGCTGTCCTGCGATCACGGTAGGAACCGATGCCGCACCGCGCTCGTCGTGCCGCTGCCGCCGCACGCCGCTGCCGGCCGCCCACGGGGCGTGCCGGTGATGGCGTTGCTGGGCTGGAGGGGCGTGGCACAGCCGAACACAGGTTCCTGCTCCGCATGCACCGACCGGGTGACGGGGGCCGCCGGAGCCGCCTCGCGGCGGGGCAGCAGGTACGGCAGTTACGGCAGCAGCTTGTCGGACAACGCCACTCGCCGACGAGGGCCGCACCGGACGGTCGGTGCGAGGCGCCGCCCCGCAGGTGGCCGGCTCCTCACCAGGTGTCCACGAAGCCCCGTCGCTCAGGCAGGCCGCCGTCCCCGTCCAGTGCCGCCAGGATCCACCGGCGCGACTCCGCCGGGTCGATCACCGCGTCGACCTCCAGCGCGGCCGCCGCGTTGACCGCCTTGCCCTGCTCGTACAGTTCGGCGACACGGGCCTCGAAGGCGCGGGCGCGGTCGTCCGGGTCCGCGATGGCCGCCAGCTCCTTGCGGTAGGCCAGGCGGACCGCGCCCTCCAGACCCATGCCGCCGAACTCACCGCTCGGCCAGGCCGCCGTGGCCAGGGGAGCGCGGGTCGAGCCGCCCATCATGGCCATCGCCCCGAGGCCGTACGCCTTGCGCAGTACCAGGCTCACCAGCGGCACGCGGAGGTTCGCGCCCGTCACGAACAGCCGCGCGAAGTGCCGTACGGTGGCGGACCGTTCGGCGTCCGGGCCCACCAGGAAGCCCGGTGTGTCGCACAGCGAGACGACCGGCAGGCCGAAGGCGTCGCACAGGCTCAGGAAGCGGGCGGTCTTGTCGGCCGCGTCCGCGTCGATCGCGCCGCCCAGGTGCAGCGGGTTGTTGGCGATCAGGCCCAACGGGCGGCCCTCGACACGGATCAGACAGGTCAGGACGCCGATGCCGAACTCCGGCCGGAGTTCCAGGACGGAGCCCGTGTCCGCCAGCCCGTCGACCGCCGCGCGCATGTCGTACGCCCGGCGCCGGTTCTCCGGCACCACGTGCCGCAGCAGCCGTTGGTCGGGCGCCTTCCCACTCTCCCGCACGCCTTGGAGGTACGACAGACAGCGCCGCGCCACCTGCACGGCCTCCGCCTCGCAGGCGACCGCGATGTCCACCACTCCGTTGGGCACCTGCACCGACAGCGGCCCGATCTCCTCCGGCCGGTACACACCCAGCCCGCCGCCCTCGATCATCGCCGGACCGCCCATGCCGATGTTCGCCTCGGGCGTGGCGATCACCACATCGCAGCAGCCGAGCAGCGCCGCGTTCCCCGCGAAGCAGCGCCCCGAGGCGATGCCGACCAGCGGGACCCTGCCGCTGAGCCGCCCCATCCGGTGGAATGTCGTCACGTCCAGTCCCGCGACGGACGTGGTGTCCGTGTCGCCGGGACGACCCCCGCCGCCCTCCGCGAACAGCACCACGGGCAGCCGCCGCTCCCCGGCGATCTCCAGCATCCGGTCGGTCTTGCGGTGGTTCTGCAGCCCCTGCGTGCCCGCGAGGACCGTGTAGTCGTACGACATCACCACGCACGGCCGGCCGCCGACCCGCCCGGTGCCGGTCACCAGGCCGTCCGCCGGTGTCGACCGGATCAGGTCGTCCAGCGAGCGACGCCGGCGCTGGGCGGCGATCGCCAGCGCGCCGAACTCGGTGAAGGTGCCCGGGTCGCACAGGTCCTCGATGTTCTCCCGGGCCGTGCGGCGGCCGAGCGCGTGGCGCTTCGCGACCGCCTCCGGCCGGTTCCCGTCCAGGCCGAAGCCGTGCCGCCGTACGACCTCGGCGAGGTCCGCGCGGAGGGAATCGGGATCGGCCTCCTCGGCGGCCGCGTCTTCCGAGGCGGGTGCGGCGGACAGGTCCTTCAGGGTGAGGAGCGGGCTGCCCTCGGAGACCGTCGATCCGGGGCGGGCGTGCAGGGTGGCCACGACGCCGGAACCGGGAGCCGGGATCACATGCTCCATCTTCATCGCTTCGAGCACCAGCAACTGCTGCCCCGCGCGTACCGGGTCGCCCGGGGACACGTCGACGGAGACGACGGTCGCGTTCATCGGTGCGACCACCGTGCCCTCGTCCTGCGGCGCCCCGGCCGCCTCCCGTGCGAAGGCCCCCGCCCGCTCCTCCACCACCCCCGTGTGGGCCCAGAAGTCCGGCTGTGCGAGTACCTCTCTCAGCAGCGGAATCCCCGTCCGCACCCCCTCCACCGCGAATTCGCCCAGCGCTCGCCGAACCCGCGCGCAGGCCGCGTCGACGCCGCCGTACGGCACGTGCGCGACCACCTTCGCCAGCAACGGGTCGTATCGCACGCCCACCTCGGCGCCGGCCCGCAGCGCGGTGTCGACACGGATGCCGGGCCCTGTCGGCACGTCGAACCGCGTGAGGCGTCCGGACGACGGCCGTACCGCACCGTCCGCGGCCGTGACCTCGGCGTTGACCCGCGCCTGTACCGCGAATCCGCGCGGCATCGGGGGCGGACCCATCAGCCCCAGACCGTCGAGCGTCTCGCCCGCAGCCAGCCGCAACTGCACCGCGACCAGGTCCACTCCGGTCACCTCCTCGGTGACCGTGTGCTCCACCTGGAGCCGGGGATTGGCCTCGATGAAGTGGAACTCCTCGCCACGGACCAGGAATTCGACGGTCACCAGGCTCGCGCAGCGCGCGGCGCGAGCCAGCCGCAACGCGCTGTCGGTGAGCTTCTCCCGCACCGCGTCCGGAAGTCCGGGCGCGGGCGCGATCTCGATCACCTTCTGGTGGCGGCGCTGTGCGGTGCAGTCCCGGTCCCAGAGGTGGGTGACGGCACCGGCCGCGTCGCCCACCACCTGCACCTCGATGTGCCGGGCACCCTCGAGCAGGCGTTCCACGTACAAGTCGCCGTTCCCGAAGGCGCGTTGTGCCTCCGAACGGCACCGCTCCCAGGCCCGCGCCAGCTCGTCCCGCGTCCGTACCACCCGCATGCCGCGCCCGCCGCCCCCGCCGACCGCCTTGACCATCAGCGGCCCGCCGGCGAGGAACTCCCGAGCCTCCTCGGGGCTCGTCGCCCCGCGCGTCCCGGGAAGCACCGGAACGCCCGCCCGGGCGGCGACCTCACGCGCCCGCGCCTTGTCGCCGAATACCTCCAGCGCCTCGGGCGACGGTCCGACGAACGTGATCCCGGCCCCGGCGCAGCGGCGGGCGAAAGCGGCGCTCTCACTCAGGAAGCCGTATCCGGGGTGGAGGAGGCCGCAACCGGTATGCCGGGCGGCGGCCAGCAGGCCGTCGGCTTCGAGGTAGTCGCCCACCGGCACCGCTTCGTCGGCGAGCCGGGCATGCTGGTCGTCTCCCTCGGCGTACACCGCCACCGTACGAAGCCCCGCCTCCGCCGCTGTCCGCAGGACGCGCACGGCGATCTCCCCGCGGTTGGCTATCAGCACGCCGTCAGCACCCATCGACTCCTCCAGAGGCGATCGGAACACGATCAGAACCTGGTCAGAACACGGTCAGGCCCTACCCCTACCCAGCAGCCACTCGTACGCCGCCCGCGCGGTGAAGTCCGCCTGGCCGCCTCGCAGGAGCAGCCCGGCGGTGGCGAACTCCGGGGCGTCGGCCTGGGCGGCGACGTACGGGATCGCGATGCAGCGCATCCCCGCCGCGTGCGCGGCGGCCGCGCCCGGTGCCGCGTCCTCCAGGACCACGCAGTCGGCCGGGACCGCCCCGAGGCGCCGGGCCGCCTCCAGGAAGACGTCGGGCGCGGGCTTGCCGCGGGGCACGTCGTCGGCCGACACGGCCGTGCGCAGATACGCGTCCAGTCCCGTGCCCGCCAGGATCGCCGCCATGGCCTCGGGGGAGGAGCCCGAGGCGACGGCCATCGGCACGCCCTCGGCCGCCAGCAGCTCCACGAACTTCCGCATCTGCGGGTACACACGCGTGTGGGTACGGGCCAGCGCGAGATAGCGGCGGTCCGTGGCGGCGACCAGCTCGTCCACGGTGGCGCTCAGACCGTGGCGCTCCTTCCAGAGGACGGCCGTCTCCCGGGTGCTGACGCCGACGTAGCCCTCGTGGTCCGCCCAGGTGTAGCTCCGCACGCCGTGCTCGGCGAGGGTCTCCCGGCTCGCTTCGTAGTAGTTGGGCTCGCTGTCCACGAGCGTTCCGTCGAGATCGAAGATGACCGAGACGTCACCGAGGCCGCCGAGGTTGCTCATGGCGTCCAGGATGCCAAGCGTCACCCGCGGGCCGCCGTGCGGCCGACCGACTCCACCAGGGGCAGCAGCCGGTACGCGACGCGCTCGCGCAGCGCCACCTCGGTGCGGGTGCGTACCACGCCCGGCAGGCTGATCAGTTTCTGGATCACGTCCTCCAGGTGGGCGTTGTCACGCGCCACGACCCGGGTGAGCAGATCCCCGCCGCCCGTGATCGAGAAGGCCTCGACGATCTCCGGTACGGCGGCCAGCGCATCCCCGACGTCGTCGAGATGGCCCTGGGTGACCTCGATGTGCACGAAGGCCAGCACCGGGTGGCCCAGCGCGGCGGGGGAGAGCGAGGGGCCCGTGCCGGTGATCACTCCGTCCCGCTCCAGGCGGTCCAGCCGGGCCTGGAGGGTGCCGCGGGCGACGCCGAGGATACGGGCGTACTCGCGCACACTGGTCCGAGGCTGCTCCAGCAGCAGCCGCAGGATGCGGGTGTCGAGCTCGTCCACGGCCATGGCGCTTCGGCCTCCTCCTGCTTCGGTGATCACCACCGACTGTACCGATGGCCCAGCCATGCGCAGCCCGGGTGTGCCGTCCGACCTGGTCCGTTGGCCTTTGTGACGGCGGGGGTCGAGACTCGTCACTGTGCCAATGGCCCTGCAATTCAGTCGGGACTTGAGCCAGTGTCCCGGCGGATGCTCTCATGGGTGTGTCGATGGCGCTGCGGATCCCGCGGCGCCTTTTCCATGCCGGTGTCCACAGGGGGCGGGAAGCAGTGCTGAAGAGAGTGTTCGTGGCTCCGGACCCGGGGCGGCTGCGGCTGCGTTTCGCCGCGCGGGCCGTCCTCGGCATCGGACTGGCGGTGGCCGTCTGCGGCCTGGCCGGACACTCCCTCGTGGGCACCGTCACCGGCGGGCTCGCCGCGCTGCTCGCCCTGTTCACCGTCACCGACGCCACCGTGCGCGGGCAGGCGTTCACCACCGCCCTGCTGCCCGCCGTGGGCCTGCCGGTGCTCGCCGCCGCGGCCGGACTGCACGACCACCCCGTGGCCCGGGACCTCGCGTTCCTCGCGGTCGTCGGGGCGGGGGTGTACGCCCGCCGGTGGGGGCCGCGCGGCCACAGCCTCGGCGTGTTCGCCTTCATGACGTTCTTCGTCGCCCAGTTCGTGCACGCCACCGTAGAGCGGCTGCCCGAGCTGTACGTCGCCGTCGTCCTGGCGGTGCTCGTCGCGGGGGCGGTGCGCTTCGGACTGTGGTGCTACGAGCGCCGCCTGCCCCCGGCCCCCGTGCCCGCCCCGCCGGGCGGCACCGGCCTCGCCCGGGTGACCACCCGGCAGGCGGTCCAGGCGACCGCGGGCGCGGGCTTCGCGCTCGTCGTGGGCCAGCTGGTGTCCGGCCAGCGCTGGTACTGGGCCGTCGGCGCCACCTGGTGGATCTTCGTGAACACCGCCTCGCGCGGCGAGACGCTGGTCCGCGGCTTCCGCCGGGTCCTCGGCACGGTCATCGGCATCGGCCTCGGTCTGCTGGTCGCCGTCCCGGTGGACGGGGCGCCGCTGCCCAGCGCGGTCCTCGTCGCCGCGGCCGTCTTCGGCATCTTCTACACGGCCGCCGTGTCGTACACCTGGATGATGCTCTGGGTGACACTGCTCGCCGAACTGCTCTACGGCCTCCTCGGCGTCCTGAGCCCCGGCCTGCTCGCCCTGCGCCTCGCGGAGACCGGCGTGGGCGCCCTCGGCGCGGTACTGGCCGTGCTGTTCGTGCTGCCCGTCACCACCCACACCACCACCGACGTCTGGATCCAGCGCGCCCTGCGCTGCGTCCACGCCTGCACCGAGGAGGCCGCGGCCCTCTCCCGAGCTCTCGGCTCCACTCCAGCAGGGGGGACCCCCACCACCGGCTCGCCCACGGCCGACCCGGTGGCGCGCGTGGCCGAGCTGGAGCAGCTGCTCGGCCGGGTACGGCTCTCCGTCGCCCCGCTCGTCCACCCGCTGAACCCGATGCCGGCCCGCAAGCGGCGCGCCCGCCGGGTGCTCGCCCTGCTCGACGACTGCGCCCGAGAGATCCGCGGCCTCGTCGCGGTCGCCGCCGACCCGGACGCCTCCCACGACGCGCGGCTGGCCGCCGCCTGTCGGCGTGTGGAGGTGGCCGTCGAGGCCCTCACCCAGGGCACTCCCGAGCACGTCACCCGCCCCGCCGAGCCGCCCGTGGAGCCCGCCCTGGCCCACCTCCACGGCCTGGAGCGGGCCCTGGCCGACCTGGCGGAGCCCCTGCGCTCTCCCTCCGGTTCGCCCCTCGTCGGAGCCTGAGCCGCGTGCCGTCGTCACCCGGTCCGACCGGTCACACCCCGTCCGACTGGTGACACGGCGTCCGCTCGCCCGATCAGCGCCACGGACCGGGACCTTGGTCTAGACCGTTGGTGATCGACTGCTACCGTCGGCCCGGGACTGGCTCGGACCGAGAGGGGACAGCTGTGGCAGACGGCGGCAGGCGGCGCAGGGCGTTCATCGGGTCGTTCACGGCGGCGGGGGGCCCGGGCATCGTCACGGCGGCCGTCCACCCGCACAGCGGCGCGCTGGCCGTGCTCGGCAGCGTCGACGGCGTCCCCGACCCCTCCTACCTGGCCCTGTCGCCCGACGGGGACACGCTGTACGCCGTCAGCGAGACCACCGACGGCGCGCTGGCCGCGTACCGCGTCGAGGGCGACAAGCCGCGGCTCGCCGGTCCTCCGGTACCTGTCGGCGGCAGCGGGCCCACGCACCTGAGCCTGTACGACGGACACGTCCTGACCGCCAACTACGGCTCCGGCAGCGTCACCGCCGTACCCGTGCGCGCGGACGGCACCCTGGCACCCATCCCGTCCGGCCGGCTCCAGCACGCCGGATCCGGCCCGCACGAACGCCGCCAGCGCGGCCCGCACGCCCACCACGTCCAGCCCGACCCCAGCGGCCGCTGGGCCGTCAGCGTCGACCTCGGCACGGACTCGGTACGGGTGTGCACCCTGGACCGGGGCACGCTCGCACTGCACCGCGAGATCGCCCTGCGCCCCGGCTCCGGCCCCCGCCACCTGGCCTTCCACCCGGGCGGCGGCCACGCCTACGTTGTCAACGAACTCACCCCGACCGTCACCGTGTGCCGCTGGGACGCCGCAAGCGGCTCCCTGAAGCCGCTGACCGAGACCCCGGTCCTGCCGGGCGCCCCGGCCGGCGACGCCTACCCCTCCGGCATCGTCGTCTCACCCGACGGCCGCTTCGTGTGGACCGCGACCCGCGGCGAGGACGTGCTGTCCGTGTTCGCCGTCGAGGGGGAGGGGCTGCGGCTGACCGGCACGGTGCCGTGCGGCGGCCACTGGCCGCGCGCCCTGGCGGAGTCCGGCGGTTTCCTCTACGCGGCCAACGAGCGCTCCGGCGAGGTGACCTGGTTCGCGATCGACCCGGAGACCGGGATGCCACGCTACGACGGCTCGGTGGTGGTGCCCGCGGCCTCCTGCGTGGTCTTCGGCTGAGGCCGGCCGCCGTCCCCGCGGCCGACCCCGCCGCCGATCCGCGTCACGCAAGGCGAAGGGCCCGCTCCGTCCCGGGAGCGGGCCCTGTGTCGTACGGATGCCGTGATACGTCAGCGGACCGGAGTGCCCTGCGGCTGCTGCGGAGCGATACCCAGCGCCGTCGTGTACTTGGCCAGGGCGAGCTTGCCGATCGCCGGGTACGCGCCCAGCGCCTCGGCGGTCGCGCAGCCGGCCTCGGCGGCGGCCGCCTCCAGCAGACCCGGGTCGATCTCCGGGCCGATCAGGTACGGCGCCAGCGCCAGCTGCTGCGAGCCCGAGGCCCGCAGCTGCTCGGCGATGGAGATGATCGCACCCTCCTGGTCCAGAGCCGCCGCCATCACCGGCACGGCGAGCCGCGCGGCGAGCAGCATGCCGGTGATCCCGGCCGCCTGCACGGCCTCGTCGCCCCCCACGGAGGCGAGGACGATGCCGTCCGCGGCGGTCGCCACGGTGAACAGACGGGCGCGGTCGGCGCGGGCGAGGCCCGCCTCGGACAGGCGCACGTGCAGCGCCTCGGCGAGCAGCGGGTGCGGGCCGAGGACGTCGGTCAGATCGGCGGCGACCCGGCTGTCCATGACGGCCTGGCGCACCCGGCGCAGCAGAGCACTGTCCGGACCGGCCAGCAGCGGAACGACGACGGCGACCGGGCCGTCGGGCGCCTTGGCCTCGACGCCGGCGGCAACGGCCTGCTCGTAGCGGGCGGTGCGCTCCTCGGCGGCGTGCGCGAGGACGGACGTGAGGGTGGGGAACTCCGCGTCGTCCCCGTCCAGGTACCCGATCCGGGCGTCCAGGCCGGGCAGCTCGGAGCGGGCGATGCTCACGACCTCCTCTGCGAGGCTGCGCGTGGCGGCGCTGGGCGTACCCGGCACCGCGAGGACGAGCGCGGGCGCGCCCTCGGGAGCCACCAGCGGTTCGGGGCGGCGGTGCCGTCCGGGCTGGCGGGGTCGCGGCATTCGTACTGGCAGGCCGGACGCGGGTCCAGTGGGGGAGCTCATGGAGCCGCATGTTAGTGGCTTTCTGGGCTCCCCTGTTCGGGGAGGGTGCAGGTGAGCGGTATCCGTCCGGTTTTGTCTGATGAGTTACGCGCGCATCACACGGGATCGGGGCACTTGCCGGACACTTAATACCTCAAGGGGATCAGTCACCTTTTGTGGTCATGGTGTACAACATCGCCTCTTCACTCGGCAGGGTGAGCCGCCCGGCCGCCAGACCGGTCGCGACCCGCACGGCTCCGTGCAGCGGGTCCCCCTCGGCCGGCACCCGGCGGGCATGCGGCAGCCGCCTCGCCAACTCCTCGCCCAGGGGTACGAGAAGCGGGTCGCCCATCTTGAACAGGCCACCGGTGAGGGCGATGCGGGGCTCGCCCGCCGGCGGGCACACCGCGGCGGCGGACTCGGCCATGTGCCGGGCCGCCGAGCGCAGGATGCCCGCCGCGACCGGGTCGTCCGTCGCGCAGGCGGCCACCCGGGGAGCGAAGGAGGCGAGGACCGCGGCACGGTCGGAGCGCGGGTAGAGCCGTCCGGGCAGCTGTGGCATCGGGCCGAACTGATCTTCGGCGCACGCCAGCAGCCGTACGGAGCCCCCGGCCCGCCCGTCGTGGGCGCGCAGCGCCGCCTCGAGACCGGCCCGACCGATCCACGCCCCGCTGCCGCAGTCGCCCAGCAGATGGCCCCAGCCGTCCGCCCGCAGCCAGCCCGTCAGGTCGGTGCCGATCGCGATCAGCCCCGTACCGGCGGCGACCACGGCACCGGGGCGCGGGCCGAGGGCGCCCACGTAGGCGGTGACGGCGTCGGCGGCGAGAGCGACGGTGCGCACGCCGAGCTCCCGGGCCAGCGCACCCGGCAGTTCGGCGCGCAACGCGTCGCCCAGGGTGGCGAACCCGGCGGCGCCGACGACGGCGGTGTCCAGCCCGCCCACGCCGGCCTCGGCGGTCAGATCACGGACCAGGGGCAGGAGCAGCTCCAGCAGATGCCCGGGGTCGATCCCCCGCGCGCCGGTCCTGACCGGCTCCCCCGACTCCCGCACGGCCGACAGCCCCCGGCCCGGAACTCCGACGACGGCACGGAGACCGGAGCCCCCCGAGTCGACGGCCAGGAAGCCGGACCCGTCCCCCGCGCCACCGGTCACGGCAGGCGCCAGTCCACCGGTTGTCCCCCCTGCTGGATCAGGAAGTCGTTGGCCCGGCTGAACGGGCGGGAGCCGAAGAAGCCGCCGTTGGCCGAGTACGGGGAGGGGTGGGCGGACTCCACGGCCGGCAGATCGCCCAGCAGCGGACGCAGGTTACGGGCGTCGCGGCCCCACAGGATGGACACCAGGGGCTTGCCCCGCGCGGCCAGCGCACGGATGGCCTGCTCGGTGACTTCCTCCCAGCCCTGGCCACGGTGCGCACCCGGCTTGCGCGGGGCCGTGGTGAGCGCCCTGTTGAGCAGCAGCACCCCCTGCTGCGCCCACGGCGTCAGATCGCCGTTGGACGGCTGCGGCAGGCCCAGGTCGGCGTTCAGCTCCCGGAAGATGTTGTCCAGGCTGGGCGGCAGCGGACGGATCTCAGGCGCGACGGAGAACGACAGTCCCACCGCGTGTCCCGGTGTCGGGTACGGATCCTGGCCGACGATCAGGACGCGTACGTCGTCGAAGGGCTGCTGGAAGGCCCGTAGGACGTTCGGCCCGGCCGGCAGGTAGGTGCGTCCGGAGGCGATCTCCGTGCGCAGGAAGTCGCCCATCGAAGCGATCTGTCCGGCCACGGGTTCCAGGGCCTTCGCCCAGCCCGGTTCGACGATTTCATGCAAGGGTCGTGGTGCCACGGCGTCACCCTACTGCCGTACGCGGGGCGACGATCAAGCGGTGGCCGGAGGCCGACCGAGGTTGACCGAACCGTCGCCCCGGACGACCGGAACTTCCTTTCCTCGCGGCGGTCGACCTCATCCGACGACCGCGGCCCGCACGCACAGCACGTCCGGCAGATGGGAGGCCAACTGCCGCCAGCTGTCGCCGTCGTCGGCCGAGGCGTACACCTCGCCGTTGCGGTTGCCGAAGTACACGCCCGCCGGATCCGCGTCGTCCGTGCACAGAGCGTCCCGCAGCACCGTGCCGTAGTGGTCCTCCGTCGGCAGCCCGGCCGACAGCGGCTCCCAGCTCTTGCCCGCGTCCGCCGTCCGGAACACCCGGCAGCGGTGGTCGGCGGGCACCCGGTCGGCGTCGGCGTTGATCGGGAAGACGTACGCCGTGTTGCCGCGGTGCGGGTGGGCGGCCGCCGCGAAGCCGAAGGTGGACGGCAGGCCCTCGCCGATGTCCGTCCAGTGCGCGCCCGCGTCGTCGCTCCGGTACACCCCCCAGTGGTTCTGCAGGTACAGCAGGTCCGGGGAGGACGCGTCCTGGGCGATCTTGTGCACGCACTGGCCGAACTCCGGGTTCGGGTCCGGCAGGAACACCGCGGACACACCGGAGTTGGACGGCGTCCAGCTCGCGCCGCCGTCCGTGGTGCGGAACACCCCGGCCGTGGAGACGGCGACGGTGACCGCCCGCGGATCGCGCTGGTCGGTGACGACGGTGTGCAGCCCCTCGCCCCCGCCGCCCGGCACCCACCGTGAGCGCGTGGGGTGTTCCCACAGCGGCCGGACGAGCTCGAAGCTCTCCCCGCGGTCCGTCGAGCGGTACAGGGCGGCCGGTTCCGTGCCCGCGTAGACCACGTCCGGTTCGGCGGCCGCCGGGTGCAGCTGCCAGACCCGCTCCAGCGAAGCGCCGGTGTCCTTGGGAAACTTGACGGCCGGCCGGGACGGCTCGGTCCAGGTGCGGCCCAGGTCGTCGGAGTGGAACACGGACGGGCCCCAGTGCGAGCTGTCGCCGCCGGCCAGCAGCCGCGGGGTGCGGCCGCGGGTGTCGATGGCGACCGAATAGACCGCCTGGGCGTTGAAGCACGGACTCTCGTCGAACTCCCAGGCCCCGGCTCGCCGTCGTGCGATGAACAGCCCCTTCCGGGTGCCCACGGCGAGCAGTACCTCGGTCATGCCGACCACCTCCGGGATGTGTTTCTCACAGAGAGTTTTCAGACATCGGCCAGTCTGCACCCCGCCACTGACAGTCACCCCTGGACATTGCTTCGTCGCAGGTCAGAGGCGTGGTGTCGGCCTGTCGCGGAAATCCGGGGGTCCGTTTCGGCAGACGCCTGCGCGGGCGGGGAGTCTCGTGCGACCGTCGGGGCGGGGGCTCGCCGTGAGCAACGAGGGGACCTCTCCCGTATGGGAGGGCGGTCCGGCCTGTCCGTGCGCTCGTGAGGAGGATGCCGTTGATGGCGTTCCGTGGTCCGAAGGTGTGGCTGTGGCGCTGGCGGCGCAACCCGCTCCGGCGTCGTGCCGACGTGGTGGAGGCCTGGGTGGTGCTCGGCGCCTGGCTGCTCACGGTCCTGGCCGGGGTGCTCGCCGGTCTGGTGACGGCCCGGTCCGTGGAGTACGGCCTGGCCCGGGAACGCGTCGAGTGGCGCCCCGTCGTGGCACGGGTCGTCGGGAAGGCACCGGGATCCTCCGCCTCGGAGACCGAAACCGGCGTGGGCGAGCGGGTGTGGGCCAAGGTGCGCTGGACCGTGGCCGACGGCTCGTCGCACACCGGTCAGGCGCGGGTCGCGCCCGGCAGCGCGGCCGACGCCCCGGTCACCGTCTGGACGGACCCGCAGGGCCACCTCGTCACCAGACCCGTCACTGTTTCCCAGGGCCACTTCCGCTCCGGCCTGATCGGCGTCCTGGCCGGCGTCAGCACGGCAGCGGTTCCCTTCATCGCCGGCCGTGCCCTGCGTGCCCGCCTGGAGCGACGGCGCATGGACCGGTGGGACGCGGAGTGGGCGCGACTGGGCCCGCAGTGGGGGCGGACGGCGGGGTGACCCCGGTTCCGGCCGCCGGGGCGACACGGTCTGCCCGTCGGCTCGGCGTCCGGCGATTCCGGCAGCCGCGTCGGTCCGGCACCGGGCCGACGGCTCCCGCCCGTGGGCACGTGCGGGCGCTGCGGTCCGGATCCGCCCGTGCGTCCGCCTGCCCGAGGCCCCGTCACGCGTCGGCGCGTCGATGATCCGGCGCGGGGCGCAGTGCGTCGGGACCGGCTGCCTCGTGGGCGTGCGTCTGCCTGTCCCACGCTCCACCACGCGTCGGAGCACCGTTGAAACCGACCCCCTACAGGCCCCTCAGCACCTCCCGGCACGTCCTCAGCAGCCTTTCGTCCTTCAGGATGTCGTGGCTGCCGTACCCGTCCGCGCGGGCCGTGTGGCGGCGCGGGGCGGCGAGTTCCGTGTGTGCCAGGTCCCACAGGGGCGCGCCTGCCGGGCCCGTCCCGGCGAGGCAGCCGGCGATCGTGCCGCGCGTGTGGGGGTTCTCCGTCCAGGCGGAGCGGAGGGCCGGGAGCACGGGTTCCGCGTCACCGCCGATCCGCCAGAAGGCGCAGGCGGCGGACGTCCGTTCCCACACCAGGTCCGCCGACTCCGTCATGCGGCGCAGCCCGGGCAGTGCGGCGCGGGCGGCGGGACCCAGCCGGGCCAGCTCCCCGGCGGCGACGCTGCGGCGACCGGACTGCTCGTGCGTCAACTCCCGGAGAAGGACGGGGAGTACGGCGGACGCGTCCCCCTCCACTGCCCACAGCGCCCCCGCGGCCGCGGCCGCGTACCCGGTGTCCAGCAGCCCCCGCAGGACCGGCACGGCCACACGCGCTGCGGCCCCGAACGACCCCAGTGTCCGGGCCAGGTTCGGCACGACGGCGTCCCGGGATCCGAGGTCGCCCGGCGCGCCGCTGAGCAGACGCAGCACCTCCGGGACGGCCGCCGTGTCGCCCAGGGCCTTGAGAGCCGACAGCAGCGGTACGGCACGGTCGGCGACCTCGGGGGAACGGAGGTCGACCCGGCCGAGCCTGCGCCGCAGTGCGGGAGCGAGCGGGCCCGCGGACCGGCCGAGATGGACGATCACGTGTCCGAGGTCGTCGGGTACGACCGGCCCCGCGAGCACGTCGGCCAGGATCGGTACCGCCCGCGGATCACCGCTCCTGGCCAGGGCCTTGAGCGGGCCGCCCAGGGTGGGTGCCCCGCGCTCCCACCGGTGGACCCGCAGTCCGGGCCGCTCGGCCAGCAGCGCGCAGAGGTCGTCGGCGGCGGGCGCGGCCAGCCCGAACAGTTCCGACAGGACGGAGACCGAGGCGTCCCGCAACTGGTCCTGATCCTCCCGGAGCTGGGCGCCGATCAGGGCGATCGGCCCGCTGTGGTCGGCGCGCCACTCGCGGAACAGCGCCGCCGACATCCACACCGCGTTGCACCGGTCGATGGCGTCCGGGCTGGTCAACTGCCCGGTGAGCAGGGCGATCCGGTCGGCCACCCGGTCGCCCAGCCCGGTGTGCAGGGTCCGCAGCAGGTGCGAGCCCTCCTCGTCCGAGGGCCGCAGCCGCCGGATCCGTGCGACGAGTGTGTCCGTCCCGGCGCGGTCCGGTGCGCCGGACCGGTGCTCCGACCTGTCCCGGAGCAGCCGCACGGCGGTGGGGACCAGATCGGCCGGGAGCCGGTCGGGCGCGCCGAGCGCGAGCTGGCCGAGCGAGGCGAGCCGCAGCCCGGGACCGTACGGCGGGGCGCTCTGCGCGGCCAGCAGGTCCACCGCCTCGACGGCGTGTCCGGGATGGCACCGCACGAAGTGGCCGAGGCCCTCCGTCAGGGCGAGCAGGACCCGGTCGTCCCGCTCGACCGTGAGCCGCTGCCGTAACAGGCCCAGCACGCGCGCCGGTTCGTCGAGGAACCGCACGAGCGCCCCGGGCGCCGCCCGCCGCACCCCGGCGTCCGGGTCGCCGGCCAGGGCGACGAAGGCCTCCGCACCCGCGCGCACCGCGGCATGGGCACGCGCACAGCTGCCGCCGGCGCACTCCGCCCCGATGCTCACCAGCAGCTCGACCATGCCGCCCCGGTCCGGCACCTCCGCGCGGGCCAGGAGCCGGAACAGGAACGGGACGCAGGCCAGCGTCGAGTCGTACACGTTCCCCTGGTGGTGCACCGAGCCGTACATCCCGTCGAGCGCCGCCTCGCGCTCGGCCGGGTCGGCGGAGGCGAGCCCGCGCAGCAGTGCGGGTACGTCCTCCGCGCTGCCGTACGCGTGCCGCAGCGAAGCCCAGTCGACCTCGTCGATCCCCGTGAACACGTTGTCCTCCCCAGGCGATTGCCACCTGGTCGCGAGTCTGCACCACCGCACTGACAACGAAGCGGAGTCGAGCGGCGACTGTGTGCGATCCGTCGGCTGTCACCGGCCACGGGCGGCGTGCGCGGCGGGAGGGATCAGTTTCCGCCGGGCAGTGCCCGCTCCAGGATCGCGCCGAGGTCGGCCGCGCCGGACAGCGTGCCGAAGGCGTGCCCCCAGTCGCCGTCGAGCCGGCTCGCGCAGAAGGCGTCGGCGACCGCGGGCGGAGCGTGCCGGACGAGGAGGGAGGCCTGGAGGGCCAGGGCCATCAGCTCCACCGATCGGCGTGCGCCCGTCTGATCGGTTTCGGCCAATCGGTCCTTCAGCCGGGCCACGGCCGCGTCCAGCCGCGCGTCCGCCCCCTGGGCCAGGGCGAGTTCGGCGAACAGGGCCTCCGCGGCGCCGGGCTCGCGGCCGAGCGCCCGCAGCACGTCGAGCGCGTTGACGTTCCCCGACCCCTCCCAGATCGACAGCAGGGGGGCCTCCCGGTAGTGGCGGGGCATGCCCGAGTCCTCGACATAGCCGTTGCCGCCCAGGCACTCCAGGGCCTCGGCGGTGAAGGCCGGGCCCCGCTTGGTCACCCAGTACTTGCCGACGGCGGTCGCGATCCGCCGGAAGGCCTGCTCCCCGGCGTCCCCGCGCACCGCCCGGTCGGCCGCCCCGGCCAGCCGCAGCGTGAGCGTGGTGGCGGCCTCGGACTCCAGCGCCAGATCGGCCAGGACGTTGCGCATCAGCGGCTGGTCGAGCAGCCGGGCGCCGAACGCGCTGCGGTGCCGCGCATGGTGGCCCGCCTCGACCAGCGTCTTGCGCATCAGCGTCGCCGAGGACATCACACAGTCCAGCCGGGTGCAGTTGACCATCTCGATGATCGTCTTCACGCCCCGGCCCTCGGGGCCCACCAGCCAGGCCACGGTCCCGTCGAACTCCGGCTCGGAGGAGGCGTTGGACCGGTTGCCCAGCTTGTCCTTCAGTCGCTGGATGCGGAACGTGTTGCGGCTGCCGTCGGGCAGGACGCGCGGCACCAGGAAGCAGGACAGGCCTTGCGGAGCCTGGGCCAGCACGAGGAACACGTCGCACATCGGGGCCGACGTGAACCACTTGTGCCCGCGCAGCGTGTACATACCGGACTCGGCGGTGGGCGTGGCGACGGTGGTGTTCGTCCGGACGTCGGAGCCGCCCTGCTTCTCCGTCATGCCCATCCCGGCGAGCAGCCCGCGCTTGTCGGTGGGCACCCGCAGCCCCGGCTCGTACTCCCGGCTCGTCAGCAGCGGTTCGTAGATCTTGGCGAGATCCGGCTGGGCGCGCAGCGCGGGGACGGCCGCGTACGTCATCGACGTCGGACAGCCGTGTCCGGCCTCGGTGTGCCCCCACGCCAGGCCGCCCGCGGTGCGGGCCACGTGGGCTCCGGGCCGGTCGTCCGCCCAGGGCGCGCCCGCCAGGCCCTCGGCGACCGCGACCCGCATCAGGTGGTGCCAGCTGGGGTGGAACTCCACCTCGTCGATCCGGTTGCCGTACCGGTCGTGGGTGCGCAGCACCGGCTCGTGCCGGTTGGCCTGCTCACCCCACTCCTGCGCCTCGGCGCTCCCGGAGCGCCGGCCGAGGCGCCGTATCCCTTCCTCGGCCCAGCCGGCCCCCTCGCGGCGCAGCCCCTCGAGGAGAGCCGGGTCCTCGGAGGCGTCGTAGGGGGCCAGGGGCGGGGCCTGGTTGGTGACGTCGTGGGTGGCGTACTGCGGCTGAGGCTGTGCGGGTGTCGGGACCATACGGCTATGTTGCGCTCTTAGTGCGACTGTAGCAATGATGCAACAAGAAGGCGCACGTACAGTACGTGCCCATGCGGATGAACGTGTCAGTGCAGCCCGGCGAGGTCGACCTGCGGCCGCTGTCCGCGCGATCGGTCGTGCTGAGCCTGCTGCTCGGCACGCATCCGCCGGAGCTGCCGGTGAAGGACCTCGTGCGGCTGGTGGAGCCCTTCGGTGTCGGCGGCTCCACCCTGCGGGCCGCGCTCAGCCGGATGGCCGCCTCCGGCGACCTGCGGCGCACGGACGCCGTCTACGGGCTCAGCGACCGGCTGCTGGCCCGCCAGCGCCGCCAGGACGACGCGGTGCACCCCTGCACGCGCGCGTGGGAGGGCGACTGGGAGATGGTGGTGATCACGGCGACCGGCCGCGGCCCCGCCGAACGCGCGGAGCTGCGCGCTCGGTTGACCGCCTTGCGCCTGGCCGAACTCCGCGAGGGCGTGTGGCTGCGGCCCGCCAACCTGGTCCGCTCCCTGCCGGACGACCTGCGGAGTGTCGCCCAGTCCTACACCGCCCGCCCCGACGGCTCCCCGCACGAACTGGTAGCCGGCCTGTGGCCGCTGGACGCCTGGGCCGCCACCGCCCGTGCCCTGCTCGCCCACATCGCCGGGTCCCACCGCCCGGCCGACCTCCTCACCGCCTTCGCCGCGGTCGTACGCCATCTGCTCACCGACCCCGTCCTTCCCCCCGCGCTCCTCCCCGCCGACTGGCCGGGGGAGGCCCTGCGCGCCACGTACGCGGACTACCAGCGGGAACTGGCCCGGTCAGTCAGGTGATCTCCGCGCCCGGCCGGGTGGCGTACGGCCCACGGGTGGTACACGAGGCACGTGAGCAGTCAAACGCCGTCCGGTCCGCCGTCCGGTCCGCCGTCCGGTCCTCCTTCCGGTCCGCCACCCGGTCCGCTGCCCGGTCCGGCGTCCGGTCCGCCCTCCGGTCCGCCACCCGGTCCGCTGGGCGGAGCGCCGGAACCCGGCCCGCCGCCCCGTCGGCGACCCTGGTGGCGTGGGCTTCCCGCGCTCGCCGCCGCCGGTGTCGCCGTCACCGGTGCCGTGGTGTTGCTGGTGGTCACCGCCGACCGGCACGAAGGCCAGAAGACGCAGCAGGAGGAGGTCGGCTCCCCCGCGGCGGCCCGTGAGATCGCGAGACGCGTGGCGCTGGCGCCCGCGGACTGGGGAATGGGTGTCACGAAGGGGGATCCCTACGAAAGCGAGGACATGACGGAGGGGGTGACGGATCAGAACTGCGATTACGCGTCGCGGTCGATCGCGAATGCCCTGGCCGCCATGCGGCGCAATGTCAGGAAACCGGACGGCACGGTTCTCGCCAGCTCGCAGATCGTCGTCTACCGAAAGCCGGAATTCGCTCGGGCCGATCTGTCCCGGTTGCGTTCGGAGGTGCGACGATGCCCGATGGTGAAGGAGGCCGAGGGACTCGCGCGGTGGGACGGCGTGCACGAGGTGAGGATTCCGGAGCTGAAGGGCTTCGACGAAGTGGTGGGCGAGGAAGGCCGGCTGGTCGTCGACGGGGACGGCCGGAAGGCGGACAACTACTACACGAATCTGACCGGCCGCAAAGGGCAGTTCGTGATGCAGACGTATGTCACTCGCAACGGCAAGGAGTCGCAGGCCGAGAACCGCCGTGACGCCACCAAGGCCCTCGATCTGCTGCTGGGCCGCCTCTAGAGCCTGTCGCGGACCGCGGGCCGCCACCCGGATTCCGGATGACGGCCGTGTGTGTGCGGGTCAGCGGTAGACGATGTCGGAGGAGGCGTACCTGCAGTACGTCCCGTCGGCGCCCGTCCCGTTCTTGCTCGGCTCCGCGCCCGTGTTGTTGCCGATGTACTTCTGGCAGGGAACGATCTTCTTGCTGGTGTCCCCGACCATCGTGACGGCCTTCAGGGTCGCGCTGTCGCCGTAGTTGGTGTTGATGCCGACGATCCGGCCGCCCTTGTAGGTCGCCTCGATGGTGTTGAGGTTGATGGTCCGCTTGTACTGCGTCTTGCAGTTGCCGCACGAGCGGACGAAGGTGCCGAAGTTCTGCACCGCGAAGTTCGAGACGTTCAGCGTTCCGGCGCCGTTGAACTGGAACACCTTGTCGCTCGCTTCCTTCGCGCCGCCGCCGGAGACGGTGTACACGTTGGACGACGAGGAGCCGAGGAACGTCGCCGCGTCCTCGCCGACGTCCTCCCACCAGACGTTCTGCAGCGTGCAGCTGCCCAGGCAGTGGATGCCGTCCGCGGCGGGCGAGCCGATGATGACGTTCTTCAGGACGGCGCCGGGGGCCAGTTCGAGGATGGGGTCCTGGTCCTCGCTCTGGCCGGCGGTGCCCAGGTCGCCGCTGCCGTACAGGCGCTTCATCCCGTAGTCCTTGGTGCCCGAGACCGGGATGGTGGCCGTGACGGCCTGACTGCCGTTGGCGGTCGGCCAGGTGGCGGCGCTCGCCGGAGAACCGTCCGTCATGATCATGCCAACCGAGAGCCCGAGGGCGGCGAGGCCGCCGAGAACCGCGCGTCCGGTGTCCGAAGGTGGTTTGTGAGTGCGCATGCGGGTGCGTCCCTCCGTGGGGGTTGGGGCATGTACGTGAATGTCGTACGCCATGCGGAACGCTGATTGAGGAAGTCGGGGCCTTTATGGGCCTGATATCGGGCCCCGTGGTCACACTGTTGAACGGACCGTAGGATGCAAGCGCTTTCTAGTCAACGTCTCGCGCGGAACGCGTTCGGGCCGGTCGCGAAGTGGTGTGGGAGCGCTTCCATGATGGCCGCGTCCATGCCACGATGCCGATGTTCCGCGTACGACCTGTACGACCTGTACGACCGTACGAGCTGTACGACCTGTTCCCGCACGACGCCGCACGAGCCGCGATCAGAAAGGGACGAAGGACGTGCCCCCCACAGTCGGCGCCACCGTCAACCACGTGAGAAAACCGCTGCGCTCGTCATTGCTCGCCTTCCTGGGCGCGCTGCTGCTGCCGCTGCTCGCCGCGACGGTACTCGTCGCGGCGCCGGCCTCGGCCCGCACGGAGGCGGTCCCCACGGCCACGCTCACCGAGGTCACCGGCTTCGGCGACAACCCCAGCAATCTGCAGATGTACGTGTACGTGCCGAACAGCGTCACCGCGCACCCCGCCGTCGTGGTGGCCGTGCACTACTGCACCGGCTCAGGGCCCGCGATGTACTCCGGCACCGAGTGGGCCTCGCTGGCCGACCAGTACGGATTCGTCGTCGTGTACCCCTCGGTGACCCGCGCCAGCAAGTGCTTCGACGTCTCCTCGCCGCAGGCGCTGCGCCGCGGCGGCGGCAGCGACCCGGTCGGCATCAGGTCGATGGTCGACTGGGTGACCCGCGCCTACTCGGCCGACACGGGCAAGGTGTTCGTCACCGGCATCTCCTCCGGCGCGATGATGACGAACGTCCTGCTGGGCGACTACCCCGACGTGTTCGCCGCGGGCGCCGCGTTCTCCGGCGTGCCCTTCGGCTGCTTCGCCACCACCGACGGCTCCGAGTGGAACAGCGCCTGCTCCGGCGGCACCGTCGGCCACACCCCGCAGGAGTGGGGCGACCTGGTCCGTGCCGCCTACCCCGGCTACACCGGCCCCCGGCCACGGATGCAGGTCTGGCACGGCACCGAGGACGACGTGCTGCGCTACCCGAACTTCGGGGAGGAGATCAAGCAGTGGACGAACGTGCTCGGCGTCGGCCAGACCCCGGCCGCCACCGACACGCCCGCCTCCGGCTGGACCCGCACCCGCTACGGCGGCACCGGTGACCAGGCCCCCGTGGAGGCCGTCAGCCTCCAGGGTGTCGGCCACAACCTGTACTCCTACGGCATGGCGTCCCGCGCGCTCACCTTCTTCGGCCTGGACAGCGGCGGACCCGCGCCCCAGCCCCCCGCGGGCGGCTGCAAGGTGACGGTCACCACCAACGCCTGGAACACCGGCCTGACCGCCTCCGTGACCGTCACCAACACGGGAACGACGGCGGTCGACGGCTGGAGACTGGGCTTCACCCTGCCTTCCGGCCAGACCATCACCAACGGCTGGAACGCCACGTACAGCCCGGCGTCCGGGGCGGTGACGGCCACCAACGTCTCGTACAACGCGGCGATCGCGCCGAACGGGAGCGTCGGCATCGGCTACCAGGCCACCCACACCGGCAACAGTGCGGCCCCCACCGCCTACACGCTCAACGGCACCACCTGCACGGTCAGCTGACGGGCCGGGGGCGCGCGGGACGGCCGCGCGCCCCCGACCGACCGCCGCCCCCACCGGAGAGGTCCCCGTGAAGCCGCTCAGAAGCGTGCCACTCGCCACCCTGATCAGCACCTGCGTCCTTGCGCTCGCCCTCGTCGTGACGTCGTCGGCGCTCACGGCCCTGGTCGCGGACCGCGACTCCGCCGTCCCCCGGGCGACTTCGGGCACCTCCCGGGCCGGACGGCACTGGGTGAACACCTGGACCGGGATGCCCCAGCTCACCGAGCCCGCCAACCTGCCGCCCGCGCCCTTCACCGGGGACAGGTCCGTCCTGGCCGACACCACCGTGCGGCAGACCGTGCGCATCTCCGTGGGCGGTCACCGCCTGCGGCTCCGGTTCTCCAACGCCTACGGCGACACCCCGCTGCCGCTCACCGCGGTGACGGTGGCGCCCCCTCGGGACGGAGAGGCGGGCGTGAGCGCGATCGAGCCGGGCAGCACGCGGCGGGTCACCTTCTCCGGTCGAGTCTCCGCGACCGTCCCGGTCGGGGCCCAAGTCGTCTCCGACCCTCTCGACTTCGACCTGGGCGCCGGATCCGACCTGACGGTCACGGCGTACACCGCGCAGGGCCAGCCCTCGCTCGCGCTCACCTCGCACCCGGGCTCGCGCACCACCTCGTACCTCCTGAACGGCGACCACACGAAGGACGAGGACCTGCCGGGCGCCACCCCCGTCAATCACTGGTACCTGCTGAGCGACGTCGAGGTCCTCGCGCCCGGCTCCACCGACGCGGTCGCGGTGCTGGGCGACTCCCTGACCGACGGCCGCGGCTCGACGACCAACGGCAACGACCGCTGGCCCGACCAGTTCTTCGACCGCCTCCGGTCACGCCCCGCGACCTCGGACATCGCGGTCCTCAACCAGGCCGCAGGCGGCAACCGCGTCCTCGACGACGGCCTTGGCCCCAACGTCCTCGCCCGCCTCGACCGGGACGTCCTCTCCCGCAGTGGCGTCTGCCGGCTGATCGTCTTCGAGGGCGTCAACGACGTCGGCACCGCCGACGCCACCCCCGACGCCCAGCGCCGTGTCACCGGCGACCTCGTCGCCGCCTACCAGCAGATCGTCGTCCGTGCCCACGCCCAGGGCATCCGCGTCTACGGAGCGACCCTGCTCCCCTTCGGCGGCAACACCCTCTACGACGACCCGGCGGGCGAGCGGGAGCGGTCCAGGCAGCGCGTGAACGCCTGGATCCGCGCGCGCGGCCACTTCGACGCGGTGATCGACTTCGACCGGGCGGTACGCGATCCGGAGAATCCGGGGCGGCTGCTGCCAGGATTGCAGGTCGGGGACTGGCTGCATCTCAATCCGGAGGGTTACGGAGTGCTGGCCGGGGCGGTTCCGGTGGGGTTGTTCCGGCGGTGAGGGGGCGACATCCGGACAGACCGAGACCGCATGCCCCACGGGATCGCGAGCTATGAGACCGCGAGCTATGAGACCGCGAGCTATGAGACCGCCGTCCGCGCCGCCGTCAGCAGCGAGTCCCAGTCGGCCAGCTTGACCACGCTCCGCCCGAGCCGGGCCCCGAGCTCCGCCTCGGCCCGCTCGATGGCCTGCCACCCCCTCCACTCGACCGGCACGATCCCCTCTGCCCGGAGCGCCGCGACGGGATCCGGCGGCACGTCCTTCCGCACGAGCGTCGGGGCGTCCTCCAGCAGGTGCGTCACCGTCTCCTTGGCGCACGGGCGGTTGGTGCCGATGACACCCGTCGGGCCGCGCTTGATCCACCCGGCCACGTACTCGCCCGGGGGCACGAAGCAGCCCCGCGCGACACGGCCGTACGCGTTCGGCACCGTGCCGCTCTCGGCGTCGAACGGCAGCCCCTCCAGTGGCACTCCGCGATAGCCCACCGAGCGCAGCACCAACTGCGCCTCCACGTCCTCGAACCGGCCGGTCCCGGTCACGCCGCCGTGCCCGTCCGGCACCGTCCGCTCGAACCGCACCGCGCCCACCCGGCCGCCGTCGGCCAGCAGCTCGACGGGGCGCAGGAAGAAACGCAGCCGGATGCGGCGCGCCGCGGCCCCGGGCGGCCCGTCCGCCCAGCCGCGCAACGCCTCCACGTTCCGGCGCTGCGGGGCGGGCAGCCCGGAGGGGTCGGCGTAGGCCGGATCCAGCGCCAACTCGGCCGGATCCACGGCGACTTCGGTGTCCGGCAGGCCGCCCAGCTCGCGCAGCTCCTTGGTGGTGAAGCGGGCCTGCGAGGGGCCGCGCCGGCCCACCATGCTGACCTCGGTCACCCGGCTCGCCGCGAGCGTGCTCAGCGCGTCCTGCGGCATGTCGGTGGGGCTCAGCTCCGCCGCGCCGCGGGCCAGCATCCGCGTGACGTCCACCGCGACGTTCCCCACGCCGATGACCACGGCCGACCGGACCTCGCGTACGAAGGCCTCCGCCACGGAGTCCGGATGCGCGCTGTACCAGGACACGAACTCGGTGGCCGACCAGCTGCCCGGCAGGTTCTCACCGGGAATGCCGAGGTGCCGGTCGGTCGAGGCGCCCACGCAGTACACCACCGCGTGGTAGAGCTCCCGCAGCCGCTCCACGGGCAGCCCACCGGGGCCGCCGACCCGCACGCCGCCGAGGAACCGGACCCGGTCGTGCTCCAGGACCGTCCGCAGGTTCCCCTGCAGCGACTTGATCTTCTCGTGGTCCGGTGCCACGCCGTAGCGCACCAGACCGAACGGGCACGGCAGCCTGTCCAGGACGTCCACGAGCACGTCCGGGTCCTGCTGGACCAGGGTCTGGGCGGTGTAGCACCCGCTCGGCCCTGAGCCGACGACGGCGACACGCAGCACGGCGGAACTCCTTCCCCGGGAGACCGGAGGAGATCGCTGGTGTGTCCAGCATTGCACTGCGGAGCCCGCACTGACAGGGTGCGGCCGGGTGATGTGGGCGCGTGTCCGCTCGTACGGAGTGCTATCACGGGGCTACGTGGCGTGTTTCCTCGAAGTGCGGGGGACGCGTCGCCGTCGAGGGTGTGGGGGCTACTCCGGCCGGTCGTCCGTCGCGAAGAACCGCGACAGATCCTTCTCGCCCGTCCCGCCGGACGGCTCGGTCCCGGGCGGAACGCCCAGTTCCCGGTCGAGCCGGTACCGCTTGAACAACTCGGCCCGCAGGACCGGGATCGGCATCGGCACCCCGGGGACCAGCGCCGAGTACACCGCCCCCATGAGCAGCGCGCGCAGCATCGGGTAGTCGGCCGCGGCGTCCTCGGAGCCGTACCGGGTGACGGTGTCGCTCAGCAGCTCCGCCAGACGGCGCTGCTCGGGGCACTGCACGAACCCCTGGGACTGCAGGAGCCCCGCCATGTGCTGTCGCATCAGGACAGGCCGGTCGCGCGCCAGCCCCAGGATCGCGTCGATGGCCCGGGCCAGCCGCTCCCGGCCGTCCTCGGTGCGCGGCTCGCGCTCCAGGGCCTCCTCCAGCGTGCGGTGCATCAGCCGGTGCACCGCGGACTGCACCAGCTGGCGTTTGCCGGGGAAGTAGTAAGAGACCAGCCCGCGCGCCGAACCCGCCCGGTCCGCGATGTCGCCCAGGGTCGTGGCCTCGAATCCGTGCTCGTCGACCAGTTCGACCGCGGCCTGCAGGAGCCGCTCCCGGGAACGTCGGCGCAACTCTTCATTGACCGAGGCGCTGCGCGGGGACATGCTGTAACTCCTGCGTTGACTGGCTGCCAGCCAACTATACTCAACGCATCAGGCCCGGCTTCGGCGCGGGCCTGTTCAGGGCTGCCGTCCGTCTGGGGCGACGCGGGGGATCGTCTCAGGCGGACGGCGCGTACCGGCCTCGGGCCGGCCCACCAGGTCCAGCACCGGAAGCAGCCCGTCCGGCCGTTCGGTCACCGGCAGATGGTCCACGAAGTGCACCCGGCAGCCCAGGGCCGTCGCGCCGCCGTCCGCGGCGCGGCTGTCACCGACCATCAGTACGTCCCGCGGATCGGCACCGAGCGCCTCGCAGGCGGCCGCGAACAGCCGTGGGTCCGGCTTCTGGATGCCGTGTTCGTACGACAGCACGTACGCGTCCACGTGCGCGTCGAGCCCGTGCTCGCGGAAGACCGGGCGCAGGTCCCAGCCGATGTTGCTGACGACGCCGACCCCGATCCCGCGCTCGCGCAGCGTCCGCAGCACCTCGGCGGCGTCGGGGTACGGGGACCATGCGGCGGGGGACTTGTGCCGCTCGTACAGGGCGTCGTGCAGCGCCGGGTCGGGGAGCGTGACCCGACGGGACAGGCCGGTGTACGCGGCCCGGTGCAGTTCGGCGCTCTCGTCGCGGACCGCCCACACGTCGGCGAGGTCCTCGGGCGGATCGGCCGGGACCGCCCCGCCCGGCAGCGCACCGGCGAGTTCCAGTGCCCGTGCGGTTTCGGCGAGTTCGGGCTCGGTCAGGGTGAGGGGCTTCCCGGCCAGTACGGCACGCAGCCAGGACTCGGTGGACTCGATGCGGAAGAGGGTTCCGGAGAAATCGAAGAGGACGGCAGCCATGCGCCGGACCCTACCGGGGCCCGCCCGGCGCATGACCGCCGTCCAGTGTGCGTCAGTTCGATCGGGCTGTGGGGCTGAACGGGATCGTCCGTTGGTGAGGGTGCCTTGCCGTGCGCCACAGGGCGTGCCCGGCTCTGGCGGGGCAGGCCGCGGTCTTCGCCGACGCCTGGGGCGGGAGGCCGACTCCGCAGAGCCCGCCGCAGCCTCAGCCGAGCGCGCGCAGTCCCGGTACGAGCGCCACCAGCACCGGGATCACCGGCACCAGAGCCGCAGCCGCCGTCAGCCGCAGACGGCGCATCGCGGAGAGCCTGTCCGGGGGAGTCAGCAGCCGGTGCACACGCTGCGGGACATGGGCCTGCGGCGTGGGGGAGGGGCCGAACACACCCCGGTCCTCGTTGAGTTCCACCAGCGCCAGCGCGGTCGTCAGCCGGCCGAAGCGGCGGGAGGCCATGTCGTCGGCGGCCAGTTCGACCAGGCGGTGCATCTCGTCGCGGAACGCGGCGAACACCGGCACCTGCGGGAATCCGCCCGCCAGCGCGGCCGAGCAGTGCAGCAGCCAGTCGTGCCGGGCCTGCGCGTGGCCCTGCTCGTGGGCCAGCACGGCGTCCAGCTGCCGCCCCTTCAGACGGCGCAACGCGGCCGTGGTGACGACGAGTTGCGGTGCCGCACCGGGCAGCCACCAGGCATCCGGGCGCTCCCCCTCCAGCAGGACGAGCCGCCCGCTGACGGGCTCCTCGCCAGGCAACAGCGGTGCGCGCACGAGAAGTTCGGCCCGCTGACGGCGTCGCCGCGCGCCGGCCCGTACGACCTCACGGACCAGCATCGCCCCGCTCCACAGCCCGCCGCACGCGAGCGCCACCGCGGTCGCCGCCGCCCAGGGGCCGGTCCCGCCGAGTGCGTACGCGTCCACGACCGAGCGCGGCGCGGGGCCGAACACATGCCCGCGCACCGCCTGCCAGGCCGCCGCCGCGCTGAGCGTCATCGACAGTGCGCAGCACAGCAATACGGCCGCCACCACGCACTGCCACACCCACAGCGCCACCACCGGTTCACGGTCCGGCCAGTCGGCCCGGGCGAGCAGCCGGGGAGCGGCGACGGCGGTCAGGGCGCCGAGCAGCAGCAGTGCCGCGGGGACCATCATGGGCAGCACCCTATGAGCGGGGGGCCGCCCGCGGGTACGGTCCGCCGCGCCGAAGTGACGCAGGCAACGCTTTCGTACAACGCGTGCACGCGGGCGTGGTGATGTGGGTCAGAGCGTCAGCAGCATCGCCACCATGCCGATCCCCATCGACAGCCGGCACGCCCGCGCCAGCTCCAGCCGATCCCCCCAGCCGACGACGGTCCCGGTGCTCGCCGCCCCGGCGTCGGGGACCAGGCGGATGCCGGAGAGCAGGACGTAGCCGGTGAAGTAGATGAGCAACAGGCCTGTCACCAGGGGGACTCCGGGGACGCCGTGCACGTGGTGACGGTGTCCGGGGGAGGCGGTCATCGCGAGCGCCATGTAGACCATCGCCGCCGTGCCCACCAGGTGGTGCAGATGGTGCGGGGCGCTGCGCGCGGCCCACAGGGCGCGCAGCGTTGCCGCGCCGAACAACGTCGCGTAGAGCGGCCACGTCCACGACGGTGGGGTGAACACCGCCGCCGGCACGGCCATGGCGGCCATTCCGAAGCCCATCAGCGCCTCGCCGCCCGCGGCGCGCCGTTGCTCCTCGACACTGCTGCGCATCCGCAGCAGGCAGTAGGCGCCGGTCGCCGCACACAACGCGACCAGCAGCCAGCCGAGCGAAGCCGGTCCGTGCACGCGCACCTCCCCGCTCCGTGCTCGGCACACAGCACGCAGCACTCAGCAAACGATCCGTCGATGGATGCGATGCCCGGGACATGCGGCGCGCACGCGAGCGCAAGGATGTAAACGGGGAGCATCCGGCGGAGCACAGCAGGTGACGAGGGGGGCGGCGCGGCAAGCTCCAAATATTTTACAGATAAAACACATGCTAAATTGATGATATGAGCAGTGCGACGCCCCCTCTTCGCCTCCCCCTCGCCGGGGTACTGCGCCTCGGCCGGCCCTCCGACATCTGGTTCAAACCGGCGCTCAGCGTGGTCGCCGCGGTCGCCCCGCCCAACCTGACTCTGCTGGCGCTCGGCAGACTCGATCTCGCCATGTACACGATGGCCGGATCCCTCTGCGCGCTCTACGGTCACAACCGCCCGTATGCGGCCCGGGCCCGCGCTCTGGCCTGGGTGGTGCTCGGCATGGCCGGCGGCCTCGCCGCTGCCCTGATCGCCGCGTCGCTCACCGTCGACGCCGTCGCGCTGGTCACCGTCGGCGCGCTCATGGCCGCCGTCCAGAAGGCGCTGTGCGACGCCACCCGCGTCGGCCCGCCCGGGAACGTGGTCCTGACCTTCATCAGCTCCGCCTCGCTGTTCGCCCCGCAGACCCTCGGCCAGGTACCCGGCCACGTGGGGCTGGCGCTGGCCGCGGGCGGCTGGGCCTGGCTGGTGGGCATGGCGCCGGGACTGGTCCGCCCGCACGGACCCGAGCGCCGCGCCACCGCCCACGCCCTGGACGCCGCCGCCGCGTACGCCGCCGCGTACGCCGCCACGGACGGCACCGCCGACGGCCACGACCGGGCCCGTGCCGCGACAGCCGCGGCCGTACAGGCGGCCTGGCGGTCGCTGCCTGCCGACGACGCTCGCGCGGACCGGACCCGGCGCGCCCTCGAACGGCTCGTCGTCCGCGCCGAGGCCGCCCTCGCCGCACCCGCGGACACGGACCCCGAGCGGCTGCGCTCCTGGGCGCGCGACCTGCGCGGCGCCGGACGTGTCCCGCGGGCGGACCACCCGGCGGACACCGCCGGCGAACTCCCCGGCGTCGACACCGAACTCGCCACTGGGCACCTCCCGTTGTGGCACAGGCTGGAACCGCTCACCCCGATCGCCGCCCGTACGGCCCTCGGCTGCGCCCTCGCCGGATACGCCTCCCTCGCCCTCGGCGTCGGCCGCCCCTACTGGGCCCTGGTCACCGCGGCCTCCCTCTACCAGGCCAACGTCACCCTCACCTGGAGCCGGGGCGTCCAGCGCGTCGTCGGCAACCTCGTCGGCGTCCTCGTCTTCGCCGTGACGGTCCCGCTCGCCCACCTCCATCCGGCCGCCCTCGTGCTGTGCTGCCTCGCCCTCAACTTCGGCGCCGAGGCGCTGATGGGCCGCAACTACTGGCTCGGCAGCGTCTTCGTCACCCCGATGGCCCTGCTCGTCACCGAGTTCGCCCGGACGCAGGACTCCGGCGAGCTGATCACCGAGCGCGTCGCCGACACCCTCGTCGGTGCGCTGGTCGGGTTCGTCGCGGCCGTAGCCGTCACCGACCGTCGGGCCGGCGGCCGCGTCGAGCACGCGCTGACCGCCGTCGAGCGGGCCCGGGAGCGCACCGCGCGCCTCCTCGCGGAGCCGCATCCGGCGCCCCGGGACCTGGAGGCGGCCCGCCGCGGACTCGCCGCCGCGCTGGCGGACCTGCGCGCCACGGCCGACACCGTGTCCGGCGAGTGGCGGCAACGCGCCCTGCCCGAGGAGCGGGTCGTGCTCGCCGAGTGGTCCGGACACCGTACGCTCGCCGCGACGGTACGACGCCAGGGGCTGCACTCCCGGCCCGGCACGCGGACCGCGAAGACGACGACAACGGAGGACGTACGGCCATGACGGCGACGAACGGACGACCGGCGGCCGACAACGGCGAGGGCAGGGGCGACACCGTCGCCGCGGTCGTCCGGCAGTGGCAGACCGTCCACCCCGAGCTGGACACCGGGCCCATGGAGGTCATCGGCCGCATCAACCGCTGCGCCGCCCTCCTGCAGCAGGCCGAGGACGCCCCGCTGCGCCGCGCAGGCCTCAGCCGCCCCGAGTTCGACCTGCTCGGCGCGCTGCGCCGCACCGGCCATGAACTGACCCCCAGTGAGCTGGCCCGGGAGACCTTCTCCTCGGGTGCCGCCGTCACCAAGCGCCTCAAGCACCTGACCGAGCGCGGCCTCGTCGAGCGCCGCGGCGACGCCCGCGACCGCCGGGTCGCCCACGTCCGGCTCACCGACGCCGGCCGTGACCTCGTCGACGGCATCCTCCCCGAGCAACTCGGCTACGAGACCGCCGTACTGTCGGTCCTCGCCCCCGAGGGCCAGGGCGAACTGGCGGGCCTGCTGGCCGAGTTGCTGAGCCGCCTGGAGGGACGCATCGGCGCGCTGCGCGCCTGAGACGCGCGGAGACCGCCCCGGGTGCGGGACCGTTGACGCGGACGCGAGGTGATCCCTACGGTCGGTTCGATTCACCGCCTGGTGTACGAAATCACGAACAGGGGATCGATGTCGTGACCGACGCAGCTTCCTCCGTCCAGACGCTCACCGTCGACCTGGCCACCCCGACGGGCGCCTTCCACGGCGGCGCGAGCGGCACACTGTACGGGCTGTACGGCGCCGGTGTGCCGAGCCGGAACGTCGTCGAGGGCATGTACGTCCGCACGGTCTCCACCAAGGCCCAGGACGGCATCCAGCACCCCGGGGCCGACGCCCTGGAGATCCTGCCGTCCTTCGTGGCGGCGGGCGGCCGGGACGTCTACGTCTACATGACCGACACCTACCGCGGCTTCCCCTACGAGTGGCCCGGTGCCACCGGCGAGGAACGGCTCGCCGACTTCCGGGCCAGGGTCCGCCGGCAGGTCGAACAGGTGCTGTCGCTGGGCGCCCTCAGGTCCCACGTGGTGTACGTGCCGTTCAACGAGCCCGAGGGCAACATGTTCGGCACGGGGGAGTGGAGCTACGACACCGTCTCCTGGCGCGACGACCCGGCGCGCTTCTTCGCCGCCTGGAAGGGCGTCCACGGACTCATCAGGGAGCTCGACCCGGACGCCCGCATCGCGGGCCCCAACACCAGCATCCTGTACGAGGAGGTGCGGGGATTCCTGGAGTTCGCCCGGGACAACGGTGTGCTGCCGGACGTGATCACCTGGCATGAGCTGTCCTCGCCGGACGAGATCCGTACCGACGTCGCCAAGTACCGCCGCATGGAGAAGGAACTGGGGATCGGCCCGCTGCCCGTCAACATCAACGAGTACGCGCACAACTACCACCTCTCCGTCCCGGGCCGGATGGTCCAGTGGATCGCCGCCATCGAGGAGTCCAAGGTCGACGCCGACATGGCGTACTGGAACATCGACGGAAACCTCAACGACTCGGCGGTCGAGGCCAACAAGGGCAACGGGCAGTGGTGGCTGTTCAACGCCTACGGACAGCTGACCGGCGACACCGTCCGGGTCACCGCGCCGCGGCCCGGCATGCGGTACACCCTCCAGGGCGTCGCCGCCCTGGACCGGGACAAGCGGCAGGCGCGGGTGCTGTTCGGCGGCGGGAGCGGAGCCGCCGGCCTCGTCTTCGAGGGCGTCGACCCCGGCCTCTTCGGCGCGACCGCCCACATACGGCTCCAGGAGATCCCCTGGACGGGACAGGTCGGCGCCTCGGCCCAGCCGCTGCGCCTCCTCGACCGCGAACTCCCCGTCGTGGACGGGAAAGTGACACTGCGTCTGACGGACCTGGCGGAGATGTCCGCGTACCAGGTGATCCTTTCGCCCGGTGGCAAGGGAGCCGTCCCGGCCCAGCCCTCGGCCGGCTGGCGGCGGACGTACGAGGCCGAGGACGCGGCGCACACGGGCAGCGGGCACCGCAGGAACGGTCCCGAGGGATCCCCGGACGACGTCGGGAAGTTCGCCACCTCCGGCGGCTACCACGTGGGCGGCCTGCGCACCGGCTCCGACCTCGCCCTCGCCTTCGACGTGGAGGTCCCCGCCGACGGGACGTACGACGTCGCCGTCTACGCCAACTCCCACAACCTGGCCGAGGGGGTGGGCGAGCAGGGCCCCACCAACGTCTTCCTGCGCGCCGACGGTGAGCAGCCGCGCGAACTGCGGCTCCCCCTCGGCTACAAGTGGGCCGTGTGGGGCCGTGCCGAGACCCGCGTCGAGCTGACCGCGGGCCGGCACACCCTCACCCTGTCCGCCCGCGACCCCGAACTCGGCGCCACCAAGGGCGACGCGGTCGTCGACCGGCTCGACCTCGCCCTGCGCGACGAGCTCGTGACCGCGCCCGGCCTGTACGACGCCGAGTACGCGCACCTCGGCGGCGGGGCGCGGGTGAGCCACGACCATCGCGGGGAGTCGGGCCCCGGCGCCGCCGTACTGCCGCGCGGCGGCACCGCCACCTTCTGGGTGTACGCCCCCGACGACGGCGAGGCGACCGTCACCGTCGGCCTCCTCGGCCCGGGCGAGGGGCGGCTGACGGTCAACGGCGAGGAGACCGGACGCGTGCGGCGCGGCGCCGTGCCGCTCTTCCTGGCCGGTGGCGTCAACAAGGTCACGATCACCGGGGCGGCGGAGCGCCTCGTCGTGGACCGGCTGCTCGTCGGGCCGTCACGCGGGCTGCTGCGCGCCACGGAGTACGCGGCCGAGGAGGGCGTCCTGACCGGCAGGGCCAAGGTAACCGGCGCCCACACCTTCGCCACCGGCGGCAAGGCCGTGGACGGCATCGGCGGCGGACCGGCGAACGCGCTCACCCTGACCGTCACCGCCGAGCACGCCGGACGGCACGCGCTGACCATCCGCTACTCCAACGGCGAACAGGCACCCGCCACCCACTACAACCCCGACCCGGTCTGCCGCCACGCGGACCTCTGCGTGAACGGTGCCGCCCCGCACCGCGTCCTGTTCCCCACCACCTTCCACTTCAACGACTTCCGCACGCTCGCCGTCCCCGTCACCCTGCGGCAGGGCGCCAACACCCTCACCTTCACCGCCGACGAGCTGCCCGACTTCGACGGCACGGGCCGCAACCCCGGTGCCCGGCGCTCGGCGTACGCCCCGGTCATCGACCGGGTGACGGTGACACCGCTGGCCTGACGGTCAGCCCTCCCCGCCCTCCATGTACACCCCGAAGGCAGCTCCTTGCGGATCCCGCAGCACCGCGATGCGCCGGACGTCTCCCATCGACATCGGTTCCATCAGGACCGAACCGCCGGCCGCGACCGCCACCTGTGCCGTGGCGTCCACGTCCGCCACCGCGAAGTACGGCATCCAGTGCGGGGGCACCTCGGGCGGGAAGCGGTCGCCCATGTCCGCCATCCCGCCGAAGTCCTCGCCGCCGATGCCCCACTGCGTGTACCACTGCGAGGCGTTGACGGTCCATCCGAAGACCGTGGTGTAGAAGTCCCGTGCCCGGTCGGTCTCACGGGTCGCCAGCTCCACCCAGCCCAGCGAGCCGGGGGCGTTGAACAGTCCGGCACCGGGGAACGTCCGCGCCTGCCACAGATGGAAGGCCGCGCCCGTCGGGTCGAGGGCCACGGCGAAGCGGCCGACGTCGAACACGTCCAGCGGACCGAGGATCACGGTTCCACCCGCCTCCTCGACCGTCCGGGCCGTCGCGTCCGCGTCCGCCACCGCGAACGACACGTTCCACGCGACCGGTTGAAACTGGTACAGCGGGGTGAGCGCGGCGACCGCCGCGTCCCCCAGGTGCGCGACCGTGTAATTCCCGGCCTCCTCGCGCGGATCCGTCTCCGGACGCCAGCCGAACAGCTCCGTGTAGAACCGCTTGGCGCCCTCCAGGTCAGTCGTCCCCAGCTCCGTCCAGCAGGGTCCGCCGGTCACCGGCTTCTCGAACTTCATGGCGCTCCTCCCGGCCTGGCGCGGGAATCGGTCCCTCTCAGCACGCTAGCCCCGCCCACGGACGGCGGCCATCGGGAAACCCTCTCGCCGACGGCGCAGCGGCGGTCGTACGCTGGCCCCGTACCGCATCGCATGGCGGCCTCCCCCGACGGTTCCCGACCGGAGGTCACGCATGACCGAGGTACGCCCCTTCCGCCGTGACGACCGCGACCAGCTCACGGACCTGGTGAACGCCCATGTGGCCGCCGTCGTCCCTGGTGTCTCCGTCTCCGTGAACACGGTGCTCAGCAGCCTGGAGCGGCAGCCGGACGAGTTCGTCACCGACCCGTGGGTGAGCGAGCGGATCACCCTGGTCGCCGAGCAGCGCCGCCACGTCGTCGCCGCCGCACACCTGCTGCGCTACCGCCCCGACGCCGAGGTCGGCCCGCACTACCGGGACGCGGGCGAGATCGGCTGGTTCCTGTGGCACCCGCCGGCCTCCTTCCGCCCGGACACCGAGGAGGCCGCCGGCCTGCTCATGAGCGCCTGCCTGGCCCGGCTCGCCCGCTGGAACGTCCGCGTCCGCCACGCATCCGGCGATCTGCCCGCCCCCGCCGTCTACGGCCTGCCCCGGAACTGGCCGCACGTCCGGACCGTCTACGAGCGCGGCGGATTCCGGCACACCGGGACGACGGAGGTGATCCTGATCGCGTGGGTGTCCGATCTGCCCCGTCCGCAACCGCGCCCCGGCGTCACGGTCGAGCGCACACCGGGGGCGTGCGGCACCCGTTTCACCGCGCACGAGGCGGGTACCCCCGTCGGCTACATCGAGGTGGACACCACCCTGGCCCGCCCCGAACGCCACGTCCGCGCGGCCGGCCTGGCCGACATCGGCAACCTCCACATCGCCCCCGGCCGCCACGGGGAGGACTGGCCGCACCGCCTCCTGGCCCACGCCGCCGACTGGCTCAGGCTGTGCGGCGTGGACCGCCTCCTCGCGTACGGAGGTGCCGACGACCAGGCCGGGACCGACCACCTGCTCACGGCGGGATTCCACGAGCTGACCCGAACGGACCGGGGCTGGGAACACGCCCCGCACCGACGGACCTCAGCGCCGGACCGGCCGGGCCCGGCCGGCTAGATCCCCGGCCGGTACCGCAGCGGATGATCCGTCGGAACCTCCACCAGCACGATCGGTGTGCCGTCCGGATCCGCGATCCACATCTCGACCAGACCCCAGGGCTCCTTCACCGGCGGGCGGACGATCCCGACCCCCTTGGCCAGCAGTTCCTCGTGCGCCGCGGTCACGTCCGGGACCTGTAGCCACAGCCGCACGGCCGGGGACGGCGGGGTGTCCGACCGTCCGGAGACCTCCAGGAAGCCGCCGCCGAGGAAGTAGACGGTGCCGCGCTCCGGGCCGATGCCGAACTCGCGGTACACGGCGAGGCCCAACTGCCCGCCGTAGAAGGCCCGGGAGCGCTCGGGGTCGGTCGGGCACAGGAGGGTACGACTGCTGAGTACGTGCACCATGCACCCGGATCCTAGTGGCAGCGCTACCCTCGTCACTGCCGTGCCGCGCCACAGATTCGGAGACCCGCCCCATGGACACCGCCGCCACCGCCCCGACCTTCCGTGACGCCACCGACGCAGACGTGGATGCGCTGGTCGCGCTGATCGAGTCGGCGTACCGGGGCGACGCCAGCCGGGTCGGGTGGACCACCGAGGCGGACATCCTCGAAGGGCAGCGGACCGACCCCGAGGCCGTGCTCCAGGTCATCAAGTCGACCGACAGCAGGCTGCTGACGGTCGAGCGGGACGGCCGGATCGTCGCCTGCTGCCAGCTCCAGCACCGCGGCCACCACGCCTACTTCGGCATGTTCGCGGTCAGCCCCGCACTCCAGGGCGGGGGCCTCGGCAAGGTGGTCATCGCGGAGGCGGAGCGCCTGGCCCGCGAGGCCTGGGGAGTCACCGAGATGCACATGACGGTGATCTCCGTGCGGAACGACCTCATCGCCTGGTACGAGCGCCGCGGCTACCGCCGTACGGGACGGATGACGCCGTTCCCGTACGGCGACGAGCGCTGCGGCATTCCGCAGCGCGACGACCTGCAGTTCGAGCTGCTGCTCAAGGAGCTCGCGTGACCGTTACGCCGTGAAACGGCCGGTGCGCTTGATCTCCGGGTAGTCGGTGGTCGCGCCGTCCAGCTGGAGGGCCCGTACGAGCCGCAGGTGGTCCTGCGTGTTCACCACCCAGCCGATGATTCCGAGGTCCGCCTTGCGGGCGTGCTCCACGACCTCCAGGGTGAGCCGCCGGATGTTCAGGCACACGCTCGCGGCGCCGGCCTCCGTGGCGCGCTCCACGACGTCGGTGCCGTAGCGGCTGGCGATGAGCGCGGTGCGCACGCCCGGCACCAGGCGGGCGATCTCGGCGATCGCCTCGTCGTGGAACGAGGACACCTCCACCCGGGAGACCAGGTCCCGCCTGTGCATCACCTCGGCCAGCGCCCGGGCCGCCGCCACGTCCTTGATCTCGGCCTGCAGCGGCGCCTTCACGGCGTCCAGGACCTCCTCGAAGACGGGGACGCGCTCACCGCGGCCCGCGTCCAGGGCGCGCAGCTCGGCAAGGGTCTTCTCGGAGATCGGGCCGGTCCCGTCGGTCGTGCGGTCCACCTCCGCGTCGTGCATGACGACCAGGGCGCCGTCCTTGCTCAGGTGCAGATCGAGTTCGATGACGTCGAGGCCGGCCTGCTGGGCGGCGACGAAGGAACGAAGGGTGTTCTCGGGCTCGATGCCCATGACACCGCGGTGACCGATGGTAAGGAAGTTCAAGGTTCAACTCGCTTCCGTCGACGGCGGCTCGGCTCGCGCGCGGACGGGGCGGACTTCGCGGACGTCGCTGTCCACGCGGCAGAGTCGCAGCCTAATGGCCTGGTCCGCCGATGAACCCGCGCGTACACGCGGGGATTGGGGTGACGGGTGGGGGCACCGGCCTCGCGCCTGGCCCGTGCCCGCGCCGGCGCTCACCCTCGCGTGGGCGAGTCTCCCGGGCATTGACTGGCTGGATCCGAGCGGTGACCGCAGGTGTCCGCCGAGACTCGACCGTCGGTCGCGGCGGAGTCGAAGTGAGCGCCGTCACGGTGTCAGGCAGGAAAAAGAGCGGTGACCATGCGAGTCAACAGAATATTTTCCCGAGGCTCCTCTTGCTGAGAGAAACCACGTACGCATACGGTGTGCTGTCGCTAGGTTCACGCGTGGAGGATGGGTCATGACGGAAATTCTTGTGCAGGTGGGTTCGGAGGGGCAGGTTCCTCCCGCGACCAGGGTCGTTGAGCACCCGGCGTGGCCCGTGCTCAAGGATGTCGTGGAACAGATCCGGCCATGGCAGTCCAAGGACGGATCGATCGACTTCGACGCCGAGGGCGCCCCGGAGCAGGCCGACGTCGAGGTGGCGGTGCGCCGTGCGATATCCGCCGTCGAGGAGCTGTCCCCGCTGCTCCCGCACGACGCCGACTACCACGAGGCCCTGATGAAGGACCTCCGCCGCTGGGCCGACGGCGGCTTCCAGGTGCCCGACTTCCTGGACTCGCTGCTGGCCTTCCAGCCCGCCGCGGACCGCGCGGACGGCCTCCAGCACCTGGTGGTCTTCCCGATGTACACGCAGAACGGCAACCCGGACCGCAACCTGGAGGCGGTCGTGCTGCGCATGGTCTGGCCTCAGTGGCTGGCCGAGCTGGAGCGCACCCGGTACGACAACCCGCTGTTCTGCGGCATCAAGTTCGAGGACTTCACGGCGGGCTACGACACCAACTCCGCCGTCCTCTTCCCCGAGACCATCGCCGTGCGCGAGGCGCCGGAACGTTTCACCTGGGGCGGCATCTTCTGCGACCGCGAGGCCGCCCGCTTCCGCCGTGTGACCGACGCCGCCGTCGACATCCTGGGCCTGGAGCTGCCCGAGGACATCGCCGCGATGGTCCACGACCAGAAGCGCTGCGAAGAGGCATTCGTGCTCTGGGACATGGTCCACGACCGGACGCACAGCCGCGGCGACCTGCCGTTCGACCCGTTCATGATCAAGCAGCGCCAGCCGTTCTGGATGTACGGCCTGGAGGAGCTGCGCTGCGACCTCACCGCCTTCAAGGAGGCCGTGAAGCTGGAGGCCGACGGCGTCCCGCAGGCCCGTGACGTGCAGTACGCGGTGCTCTTCGACCGCATGTTCCGCTTCCCGCTCACCGGCGACCGCGTGCGCAACTACGACGGCGTCGGCGGCCAGCTCCTCTTCGCCTACCTGCACAAGCACGACGTCATCCGCTGGACCGACAACAAGCTCACCGTCGACTGGGAGCGCGCCCCGCAGGTCACCAACCAGCTCTGCGCCGAGATCGAGAAGCTCTACCGGGACGGCATCGACCGCCCGAAGCTGGTGCACTGGTTCGCCGGGTACGAGCTGGTCTCGGCCTACCTCGCCCCGCACCCGGGCTCGAAGTGGGCCAAGGGCCCGGACGCCCTGGACCTGACCCTGCCGCCGCGCAAGCTCGTGGATGACGTGCTTCCGGACGAGTTTCCGCTGAGCATGTTCTTTGAGGCATTGTCGAAGAAGCTGAAGAACGTGATCGCCTCCACGAAGGGCATCACGGCGGACAGCGCCGAGCAGGTCGCCGCGTGAGCGACCGCACCGAGAACGTCGCTCAGCAGGAGGCCAAGATGGGGAACGGGAACGGGGCACTGAGCGGACTGGTGATCGCGGTGGCCGGCGCGGGTGGACCCGCCGGCCGGGCGGCGCTGCTCCGGCTGGCCGAGGCGGGCGCCACCGTCGTCGGGGCGGACAACGACCCCGAGCGGCTCTCCGAGGCCGTGGACGCGGCCCGCTACGCGTCGGGTGGCGCCACCGTCACCGGGGACACGGTGGACCTGCTCGACCTGGAGTCCACCCGCGACTGGGCCGCCCACATCGAGAAGGACTTCGGCCGTGTCGACGGCCTCGTCCACCTCGTCGGCGGCTGGCGCGGCAGCGAGACCTTCACCAAGACCAGCCTCGACGACTGGGACTTCCTGGAGCTGCTGCTCGTCAAGACCGTGCAGCACACCTCCCTCGCCTTCCACGAGGCGCTCCAGCGCAGCGACCGCGGCCGGTACGTCCTGATCAGCGCGGCCGGCGCGAGCAGGCCGACCGCGGGCAACGCCGCGTACTCCGCCGCCAAGGCCGCCGCCGAGGCGTGGACGCTGGCCATGGCCGACTACTTCCGCAAGGCGGGGCTCTCCGAGGGCGCCGAGGGTCCCACGTCCGCGGCTGCGATCCTTGTGGTGAAGGCGTTGGTGCACGACGCGATGCGCGCCGAGCGCCCCAACGCGAAGTTCGCGGGCTTCACGGACGTCAAGGACCTGGCCGAGGCCATCACCGGAGTCTGGGAGAAGTCCGCCGCCGAAGTGAACGGAAACCGTCTGTGGCTGACCGAGAAGCCGTGAACCCTCCCAAGACCGACGCGCGTCGCCACCACGACCCGGAGGTCCGCGGTTTCGCCAGTGACAACTACGCCGGGGCGCACCCCGAGGTGCTCGCCGCCCTGGCGCTGGCCAACGGCGGCCACCAGGTCGCCTACGGCGAGGACGACTACACGGAGAACCTCCAGCGGATCATCCGCAGTCATTTCGGTTCCACGGCGGAGGCCTTCCCGGTCTTCAACGGCACCGGCGCCAACGTCGTCGCGCTCCAGGCGGTCACCGACCGCTGGGGTGCGGTGATCTGCGCCGAGAGCGCACACATCAACGTCGACGAGGGCGGCGCCCCCGAGCGCATGGGCGGCCTCAAGCTGCTCACCGTGCCCACGCCCGACGGCAAGCTCACCCCCGAGCTGATCGACCGGCAGGCGTACGGCTGGGAGGACGAGCACCGGGCGATGCCGCAGGTCGTCTCGATCACCCAGAGCACGGAGCTCGGCACCCTCTACACGCCGGACGAGATCCACGCGATCTGCGAGCACGCCCACGCGCACGGCATGAAGGTGCACCTGGACGGTTCCCGGATAGCCAACGCGGCCGCCTCCCTGGACGTCCCCATGAGGACGTTCACCAACGCGGTCGGCGTCGACATCCTGTCCCTGGGCGGGACGAAGAACGGTGCCGTGTTCGGCGAGGCGGTCGTGGTCATCAACCAGGACGCCGTCCGCCGGATGAAGCACGTGCGCAAGATGTCCATGCAGCTCGCCTCCAAGATGCGCTTCGTGTCGGTGCAGCTGGAGGCCCTGCTCGCCAAGGACCTGTGGCTGCGCAACGCCCGCCACTCCAACGGGATGGCCCGGCGCCTCGCGGAGGGTGTGCGCGCGGTGCACGGGGTGGAGATCCTCTACCCGGTGCAGGCCAACGGCGTCTTCGCCCGGCTCCCGCACGACGTGAGCGAGCGGCTGCAGAAGCGGTTCCGGTTCTATTTCTGGGACGAGGCCGCGGGTGTCGTGCGCTGGATGTGCTCCTACGACACGACCGAGGAGGACGTGGACGCGTTCGTGGCGGCGGTCAAGGAGGAGATGGCGCGCTAGCCACCGATCCCACACGAGGTTATGCATAGGTATGCGGTCGCCTGAAAAGTCATTGACTATCGGGTGATCGCATTCCTATGCTCTGCGGGCATGGAGCTGATCCAGAACACCCCCGACCTGTCCGCTTATCTGGCCGCCGACGAGATCATCGACCATGAGCATCCGGTGGTCCGCGAGACGGCTGTCCGGCTGGCCGCGGGCGTCCCGGACTCGTATGCCTATGCGCGAGCCGCTTTCGAGTTCGTACGTGACGCCATCCCGCACTCTCAGGACTCCGGCGACTCGCGCGTGACCTGGCGCGCCTCCGACGTCCTGGAGCTCGGCACCGGCATCTGCTACGCCAAGGCGCACGCGCTGGCCGCGTTGCTGCGCGCCGAGGACATCCCCGCCGCGCTCTGCTACCAGCGGCTCGCGCACGACGACGGCACCGGCCATGCCGTGCACGGACTGGTCGCCGTCCGGTTCAACGGGGCCTGGCACCGGCAGGATCCGCGCGGCAACAAGCCGGGCGTCGACGCGCAGTTCTCCCTCGACGGCGAGCGGCTGGCCTGGGTGCCGGATCCGGAGTCCAATGAGGTGGACTATCCGGTCCTGTATGCTGAACCTCATCCGGTCGTGCTCGGTGCCCTGAAGGCGGCGTCCGACCGGCCGCAGCTCTGGAAGACGCTTCCCACCGCACTCTGAGGCCAGGCAGATGACTCTCACGCTCACCGTGTCCGACGAGGTGCGCGCCCTGGCGCCCGGCTTCACCCACGTGGCGATCGAGGCGCACGGCCTGGTCAACGGGCCCAGTACCGAGGCGAGTTCCGCCCTCCTCGACGACGCGGCCCGCCGTCTCACCGCTCGCCTCGACGGCCGCGCCGTGCACGAGGACCCGCACATGGCGGCCTGGCGCGAGGTCTACACGGCGTTCGGCTCCAAGCCCTCCCGCACCCGCAACTCGGCCGAGGCGCTGGCCAAGCGGGCGCTGTCGGACGCCGGTCTGCCCCGCATCAACCTGCTGGTGGACCTCTACAACGCGATCAGCGTGGCCCATCTGGTCCCGGTCGGCGGCGAGGACGTCGACCACATCCAGGGCGGGATGCGCCTCGTGCGCGCCTCGGGCGACGAGGACTTCGTGACCGTCGCGGGCGGCGAGGAGGTCGTCGAGCACCCCGACGCGGGCGAGGTGGTGTGGCGCGACGACGCCGGCGTGACCTGCCGCCGCTGGAACTGGCGCCAGGGCCCGCGCACCCGGCTCACGGAGCGGACGGCCTCCGGGATCTTCCTGCTGGAGACCCTGCCGCCCATGCCGGCCGCCGAGGCCGGGACGGCCGCCGCCGAACTGGCCGAACTGCTGGAGAAGTTCAGCCCCGGCGCACGGATCACGGTGCACGCCGCCGCCTGACCGGTGCTCCGTCGCGGTCGCGCAGAACAGGCCGCGGGGCGCGCGAGCGCGAAGTCGGCGGCCTCGCCGTCGCGGCGGGCGGTCGTCCTCGGGAGCGGCGCACGCCGTCGTCGAGGGCGCAACGCCGGGCCGGAGCCGCTTCGTTCATCCGGGCCACGAGCCGCCACTCGGCGACCCGCGGCTCCCGGCGCGATCGGGAACCCTGTCAGCCGGACCGGGACGTCGGGGCCCGAGGGCGTCAGCGCGCCTCGGCCGCCTTCAGCTCCTCCTGCGTGGGGGCCGTACCGCCGAGGTGGGCGGGCAGCCACCAGGAGTCGTCCGCGCCCTTGGGGCGGGCGGGGTAGGCGCGCTGGGCGGCGTCCAGGAGCTCCTGGACGCGCTCGCGCAGCCGCCGGGTGATGGCGCCCGCGTACTGGTCACGGGAGGCTTCGAGCGCCTCGCCGACGCGGATGGTGACCGGGGTGTGGCTGCGCTTGAAGTTGCGCGGATGCCCCTTGGTCCACAGCCGCTGCGTGCCCCACACCGCCATCGGGACGAGCGGGACGCCCGCCTCCTGCGCGAGGCGCGCGGCGCCCGACTTGAAGCTCTTGAGGGTGAAGGACTGCGAGATCGTGGCCTCCGGGAAGACGCCGATGACCTCACCGGACTTCAGGGAGTCCAGCGCGTGCGCGTATGCCGCCTCGCCCTGGTTGCGGTCCACCGGGATGTGCTTCATCCCGCGCATCAGCGGTCCGGAGATCTTGTGGCGGAAGACCGACTCCTTCGCCATGAAGCGCACCAGACGCTTCTGCGGGAGCGCCGCCAGGCCGTTGAAGATGAAGTCCAGGTAGCTGATGTGATTGCTCACCAGCACCGCGCCACCCGAGCGCGGGATGTTCTCCGAGCCCTTGCAGTCGATCTTGAGGTCCCAGGCCTTGAACATCGTCAGGGCGAGACCGACGACGGGACGGTAGACCAGCTCTGCCATGGGTGGGGTGGACCCTTTCTGCTCTGCCTGGAAAAGGGATCCCGGCGGGAAAGTTACGCAGCCGTAGGTTTACGGCGTCTCGCAGATCGTGCCCGAAGAACGGGCGGGGAGCCAGTCCTGGTGCCGCGGTTCGGCGAGATCCTCGTCACGTCGGCCTATGATCCACCTCGGTCTTTTGAATCACCATTACTCCGCGCGTACCGTGACCCGCCGGACGAGAGGGCGCATCTCGCACCGGGAATCTCTCCGGCGGCGGGAATCCCCGCGGTCTCGTGAACGCTTGTGCAGGTGCTGCACAAGCGGAGGAACAGGAGAGTGCCGGTGCGCGGGCGCGACGACGGGAAGCGGCTCGGGGCGGCCGAGTTGGGCGGCGAACTCGGCGAGCGGGCCACGCTCGTGCAGTTCTCCAGCGCCTTCTGCGCGCCCTGCCGGGCGACCAGGCGCATCCTCGGCGAGGTGGCCGCGATGGTCCCCGGCGTCACCCATGTGGAGATCGACGCCGAGGCCCGTCTGGACCTCGTGCGCGAACTCGGGATCCTCAAGACCCCCACCGTTCTGGTCCTCGACGGGGACGGACGAGTGGTGCGCCGCGCCGCCGGGCAGCCGCGCAAGGCCGATGTGATCGCGGCGCTGGGAGAGGCGGTTTGACGGCTGTGTCAAAGGCGGTGAGGCATCTCCCATATGTCGGAACGTACTTGACTGTGCACGCCACCTATCGTCAGCCTGACCCCATGCGTACGGAACTCCTTCTCTTCGGGCGGGTCCACGTGGACCTGAAGCGCACCGCGAGCGCGCGCTGTCCGGGCTGTTGAGCAGCAACGGACCCCGACGCCACCTCCCGAAGAAGGACAACTCCATGACGGCCGCGCCCGACCTCCGTACTTCCCGGCTCGCCTCTCCCGACCTGCTGCGCTCCGCCTTCCGGCAACATGCCGCGGGTGTCGCGGTGATCACAGCCCGCAGCGACTCCGGACCGGTCGGCTTCACCGCCACCTCCCTCACCTCCGTATCTGCCGAACCCCCGCTCCTCTCCTTCGGCGTCGGCACCGGCGCCTCCAGCTGGCCCGCGATATCGACGGCCGATCACGTCGGCGTCCACATCCTCGGCGAGCACCAGAGCGATCTGGCCGCCACCTTCGCGCGCAGCGGCGCCGACCGCTTCGGCGCTCCCACTGCCTGGCGTGAGGGGCCCGAAGGCGTCCCCGTCCTCGACGACGTCCTCGTCTGGCTGATGTGCCGGATCGTGGGCCGCGTCCCCGCCGGCGATCACCGCATCGTGGTCGCCGAGGTCGTCCTGGGCGACCCCGCGGGCACCGGCCGGCCGCTGCTGTACCACCAGGGGCGGTTCAACGGACTGCGCGATTGATCACTGCCCGCCGAACTGCGAAGCGGTCGAGTTCCGGTTACGCTGCGTTGCGAAGGTCACAGTCCAAAGCGCTTGCTTAGCGGCGGCGAAGTGGGTGTACTGGCGAGTAATATTTCGTTCGGAGCGCGCGGCCGCCCCGACCGGGATCAGCCGCTTGAGGCGCCTATGCTGCCTGCAAGAGGCAGCCCAGAAGAGACGATGCAGTAGGAGAGCCGGCGTGAGCTTGAGGATCGTTGTCACTGTGAAGTACGTGCCCGACGCCACTGGCGACCGGCACTTCGCCGATGACCTGACCGTCGACCGCGACGACGTGGACGGCCTGCTCTCCGAACTCGACGAGTACGCGGTCGAGCAGGCGCTGCAGATCGCCGAGGACGCGGACGACGCCGAGGTCACCGTGCTGACGGTCGGCCCGGAGGACGCCAAGGACGCGCTGCGCAAGGCCCTCTCGATGGGTGCCGACAAGGCCATCCACGTCGAGGACGACGACCTGCACGGCACGGACGTCATCGGCACCTCCCTGGTGCTGGCCAAGGCCATCGAGAAGGCCGGCTACGACCTGGTGATCTCCGGCATGGCCTCCACCGACGGCACCGCCGGTGTGGTCCCCGCCCTGGTCGCCGAGCGTCTGGGCGTCCCGCAGGTCACCCTGCTCTCCGAGGTCTCCGTCGAGGACGGCACGGTCAAGGGCCGCCGCGACGGCGACGCCGCCTCCGAGCAGCTCGAGGCGCAGCTCCCGGCCGTCGTGTCCGTCACCGACCAGTCGGGCGAGGCGCGTTACCCGTCCTTCAAGGGCATCATGGCGGCCAAGAAGAAGCCAGTTCAGTCCTGGGACCTGTCCGACCTGGACATCGACGCCGAAGAGGTCGGCCTCGACGGCTCCTGGACCAAGGTCGACGCCGCGGCCGAGCGCCCGGCCCGTACGGCCGGCACGATCGTCAAGGACGAGGGCGAGGGCGGCAAGCAGCTCGCTGAGTTCCTCGCGAGCCAGAAGTTCATCTAAGGGCTCGCACCCGCTGACCGCCCCTCAACTTTCGTACGCAGGAGAGCATTCCCATGGCTGAAGTCCTCGTCTACGTCGACCACGTGGACGGTGCCGTCCGCAAGCCCACCCTGGAGCTGCTGACCCTCGCCCGCCGCATCGGCGAGCCGGTCGCCGTCGCCCTCGGCAACGGCGCCGCCGACACCGCCGCCGCGCTCGCCGAGCACGGCGCGGTGAAGGTTCTCACCCACGAGGCGTCCGAGTACGCCGACTACCTGGTCGTCCCGAAGGTGGACGCCCTCCAGGCCGCCTACGAGGCCGTCTCCCCGGCCGCGGTGCTGGTCCCGTCCTCCGCGGAGGGCAAGGAGGTCGCCGCCCGTCTGGCGCTGCGCATCGGCTCCGGCATCATCACCGACGCCATCGACCTGGAGGCCGGCGACGAGGGCCCGGTGGCCACCCAGTCGGTGTTCGCCGCGTCCTTCACCACCAAGTCCCGTGTCATCAAGGGCACCCCGGTCATCACGGTCAAGCCGAACTCGGCCGCCGTCGAGGCCGCCCCGGCCGCCGGTGCGGTCGAGGCCCTGTCCGTCTCCTTCTCGGACAAGGCGACCGGCACCAAGGTCACCGCCCGCACCCCGCGTGAGTCGACGGGCCGCCCGGAGCTGACCGAGGCCGCGATCGTGGTCTCCGGTGGCCGCGGTGTCAACGGCGCCGAGAACTTCTCGATCATCGAGGCCCTCGCCGACTCCCTCGGCGCGGCTGTCGGCGCCTCGCGTGCCGCGGTGGACGCGGGCTGGTACCCGCACACCAACCAGGTCGGCCAGACCGGTAAGTCGGTCTCGCCGCAGCTGTACATCGCCAACGGCATCTCCGGCGCGATCCAGCACCGTGCCGGTATGCAGACCTCGAAGACGATCGTGGCGGTCAACAAGGACTCCGAGGCCCCGATCTTCGACCTGGTCGACTACGGCGTGGTCGGCGACCTGTTCGACGTCGTCCCGCAGCTGACCGAGGAGATCAAGGCCCGCAAGGGCTGATCGCCGCCAGGCTGTACGAGGCCCCCGTGACCGCACCGGTCACGGGGGCCTCGGTTCATCCCAGAGCGAGTGACGCCCGCACGGGCAGGTGGTCGCTGGGGAACTGGCCGTTCACGGAGAAGGTGTCGACCGACGCCCGGTACGTCCTCACCCCCGGCGAGGTCAGGATCCAGTCGATGCGGTCGCCGTTCGGTATGAGCCCCTTGTAGCCGTGGAAGGTCGCGTACAGGGGGCTGCGCCATGCCGCAGTCTCCCAGGTGTCGACGAGCCCCGAACCCACCATCGTGTCGTACACCTGGTTCTTGTGCGCGGCGACGTTGAAGTCGCCGGTCACCACGACCGGCAGCGCGCGGTCGAGCCGCGCGATCCGCTGGGTCATCAGCGAGGCGCTGCGCTCGCGCGCGTACTGGCTCGCATGGTCGAAGTGAGTGTTGAGGACGTAGAACTCCCGTCCGCCGTCGGCGAGATCGCGGAAGCGGACCCAGGTGACGATACGCGGAAAGGCGGCGCCCCAGGTGTTCGAGCGGATCACTTCCGGGGTGTCGGAGAGCCAGAAGGTGTAGTGCTCGACGGGGGCCAGGCGCCGGGTGTCGTAGTAGATCGCCGTGGACTCGTCGCGGCTGCCCCCCTCACGACCGGTGCCGATCCACTCGTAGTCCGGACCGAGATCGGAGTCGATGTCCCGCAGCTGCTGATAGAGGCCCTCCTGGGTACCGATGACCTGGGGGTGCGCGCGGCGCAGCAGCTCGCGCATCACCGGTCGGCGGTCGCTCCAGCTGTTGGGTTCGGCGGTACTCGCGAAACGCAGGTTGAAGGTCATGACCTCCAGACGGGGCACCCGGCGCGCCCGCGCCGAGGCGGACGAGGTGGAGGCGGACGAGGTGGAGATCGCGGCACTGGAGAGGGGCAGGGTGACCGCCGCCGCCAGCACGGCTTGCAGGCCCAGACGGCGGGTGACTCGACGGTGGTTCGGCACGGAGGCTCCTTCGGTGGCAACGGCCGGACGAGTCGTGCACGTGCGTAAGACGAGTCGTGCGTGGAGAAGCGTGATACCCGGGAGATACCCGGGACCGGTATGGGCGTGAACATGCCCGAGGTGACGGAGTGGCTCCTGTGGACATGGTGTTGACCGTCCGGAAGATGCCCCGATAACTTCATTCAACGAATTGTTGATTCCGTACAGTGGAAAACAGGAGGGTGCGGGATGGGCCAGGGTCAGCAGGAGACGGTGGCGACGAGCCTCGCGGGCGCCGTCAGCGAGCAGATCAGCGCCTCCCTCACGCCGGTCGACGCCGAGCTGGAGCGCCGCTACCCGGGCGACCCCGGCACCCGCCAGCCCGTCCACACCGTGTACGTCCCCGGTGACGTCTTCGCCGCCGACACCATCCGTTCCTGGGGCGACCGGGCGCTCGCCGCCCTCGACGAACACGCCCCGGACGCGGCCTCCTTCGCCGCCGTTCTCGGCCTGCCCGACACCCTCGCCGAGCCGGTGTACTCCCGCGTCCGCGCCAAGCTGGAGCTCGAGCCGATCGAGGACCTGCGGGTCGACTTCGAGGACGGCTACGGCCCCCGCCCGGACGCCGAGGAGGACGAGGCGGCCGCCCGCGCGGCCCGGCTGGTCGCGGGGGCGTACGAGAACGGCACGGCGGCCCCGTACATGGGCATCCGCATGAAGTGCATGGAGGCCGGGGTGCGCGACCGGGGCATCCGCACCCTCGACATCTTCCTCACCGGCCTGATGGAGGCGGGCGGACTGCCCGGCGGACTCGTCCTCACCCTGCCGAAGGTGACGTACCCCGAGCAGGTCACCGCCATGGTCCGGCTCCTCGAAGCCTTCGAGAAGGCGCGCGGGCTCGAACCCGGCAGGATCGGTTTCGAGATCCAGATCGAGACCAGCCAGTCCATCCTCGCCACCGACGGCACCGCCACCGTCGCCCGGATGATCCAGGCCGCCGAGGGCCGTGCCACCGGTCTGCACTACGGCACCTTCGACTACAGCGCCTGTCTCGGGGTCTCCGCCGCCTACCAGGCCGCCGACCACCCCGCCGCCGACCACGCCAAGGCGATCATGCAGGTCGCGGCGGCCGGCACCGGCGTACGCGTCTCGGACGGCTCCACCAACGTCCTCCCGGTCGGCCCGACCGAGCAGGTCCACGCCGCCTGGCGCCTGCACTACGGCCTCACCCGCCGCGCCCTCGCCCGCGCCTACTACCAGGGCTGGGACATGCACCCCGGCCACATCCCCACCCGCTACGCCGCCGTCTTCGCCTTCTACCGCGAGGGCTTCGAGCAGGCGGCCGCCCGCCTCGCCCGCTACGCCGACCGGACCGGCGGCGACGTCATGGACGAGCCCGCCACCGCCAGGGCTCTCAGCGGCTATCTGCTGCGCGGCCTCGACTGCGGCGCGCTCGACGACGCCGAGGTCGCCGGCCTGACCGGCCTGACCCGGGCCGACCTGGAGGGCTTCGCAACGCCGCGACGGGGCGACCCGACGGCCTCCGCGAAGTAGGGGAACCGGTCACACCGGCCGGTCACCGCAGTCCCCGGCGCCCGGCCGAAGCCGACCCACCGCACGCGCCCTGACACGCGGGCCTTCACCATCGGGATCGGAGCGGTGATCCCGGACTCGGCCATCTTGTGGCGGAGTTGACCGGGGCAGGCGTTGGACCCGACCGCGAGGACCGGCACCCGGTCCTCGCGCACCAGCCGGTCGAGCGGCAGCATCCGGTCCCCGTGGAGAAGTCCGGAGTCCGCGGGCCAGGCGCCCGGGTAGGTCAGTGGATGGTCGCGCGGTGCCTCGGCGAGGCCCAGTTCCGCCAGCGTGCGGCCCGCCATCCGCGGCTCAGTCCGCCGGCGGCAGCTCGCCCGAGCCGCGGGTGATCAGCCGGGTCGGCAGCTCGATGCGCTCCGGGGTGACCAGTGTCCCGTCCAGCTGACGGAAGAGGCGTTCGGCAGCGGTACGGCCGAGGGCGGCGGCGTCCTGGGCGACCACCGTGACACCGGGCTGGAGCAGGTCGGCGAGCTCGATGTCGTCGAAGCCGACGAGGGCGACGCGGCGGGACTGTTCGGCGAGGACGCGGATCACGGTGACCGTCACCCGGTTGTTGCCCGCGAAGACCGCGGTGACGGGGGAGGGGCCGGAGAGCATCTCCTCGGCGGCCCGGCGCACCCGCTCGGGGTCGGTGGCTCCCAGGGACATCCAGGAGTCCTCGACGGGTATCCCCGCGTCCTCCAGGGCCGCCCGGTAGCCGCGCAGACGCTCGGCCGCGGTGTGGATGCGGGGCATGTCGCCGATGAAGCCGATGCGGCGGTGGCCGTGGGCGATCAGATGGGCGACACCGGCGCGGGCACCGCCGTAGTTGTCGGACAGGACGACGTCGGCGTCGATCCTCCCGGCCGGGCGGTCCACGAACACGGTCGCGACGCCCGCCTTGATCTCCGGCTCCAGATAACGGTGGTCGTCCCCGGCCGGGATGACCACCAGGCCGTCCACGCGCCGCGCGCACAGCGCCAGTGCCAACTCCTGTTCGCGGTCCGGGTCTTCGGCGCTGGAACCGTTGATCAGCAGGGCCCCGTGGGCGCGGGCCACCTCCTCGACCGCGCGGCTGAGGGGGCCGTAGAACGGGTCGGCGAGGTCCTCCAGGACCAGGCCGATGCTCGCGGTGCGGCCCTTGCGCAGCACCCGCGCGCTGTCGTTGCGGCGGAAGCCCAGCGCGTCGATGGCCTCCTGGACGCGGCGCTCGGTGTCCGGAGTGACACCCGGTTCCCCGTTGACCACGCGCGACACCGTCTTCAGGCCGACTCCGGCTCGCGCCGCGACGTCCTTCATGGTCGGACGGTTGCCGTAGCGGGTCCCGGCTTGGCGCTCTGGGAGGCCGGCGGCGCGGCGGGTGGTCTCGGGCACGATGCGGCGTCCTGTCCTGTCGTCCACGGGGATGCGTCGGTCCATGGTCTTGTATGAGGATGTGGCGTCGAGCATAGAGCCTGGACAACGTTGTCAGATGCAGGAGACACTGTCCACCGCAATCACCGGCCTGCGCCCCCACCGCTTGACCGGGCAGCCGTTTCTCACGTTTGACGGGGAGATCTGACTCTGATGCACACCGACCTCGTGGCGGCCCTCGACATCGGCGGCACCAAGATCGCCGGCGCGCTGGTGGACGGCCACGGACGGATCCAGGTGCGCGCGCAGCGCGCGACGCCCGCGCAGGAGGACGGCGAGACCGTCGTGCGGGCGGTGGAGGAGGTGCTCGGCGAGCTCGCCGAGTCGCCGCTGTGGGGACGCGCGGGCTCCGTCGGCATCGGCAGCGCGGGCCCGGTGGACGCCTCCGCGGGCACGGTGAGCCCGGTGAACGTGCCCGGCTGGCGCGACTTCCCGCTGGTGGAGCGGGTGCGTGCGGCCACCGGCGGACTGCCGGTCGAGCTGATCGGCGACGGTGTGGCGATCACGGCCGCCGAGCACTGGCAGGGCGCCGCCCGCGGCCACGAGAACGCGCTGTGCATGGTGGTCTCGACCGGCGTCGGCGGCGGCCTGGTCCTGAACGGCCGTCTGCATCCCGGACCCACCGGCAACGCGGGCCACATCGGCCACATCAGCGTCGACCTCGACGGCGACCCGTGCCCGTGCGGTTCGCGCGGCTGCGTCGAGCGCATCGCCAGCGGCCCCAATATCGCCCGGCGTGCGCTGGAGAGCGGCTGGCGGCCCGGCCCCGACGGCGACACCTCCGCCGCGGCGGTGGCCGCCGCCGCCCGGGCCGGAGACCCGGTCGCCGTGGCCTCCTTCGAGCGTGCGGCGCAGGCGCTGGCTGCAGGAATCGCGGCCACGGCGACGCTCGTCGAGATCGACATCGCGGTGATCGGCGGGGGAGTGGGCAAGGCGGGCGAGGTCCTCTTCACGCCGCTGCGCAAGGCCCTCGCCGACTACGCGACCCTGTCCTTCGTCCGGCGCCTGACGGTGACGCCCGCTCAGATGGGCACGGACGCGGGCCTGGTGGGCGCCGCGGCGGCCGCCCTGGCCCGCAGGCCGGACGCGACGGCGGCAGGAGTCTGACGACGGACACCGGGACGGGACGCCGGGCGCGCAGGAACGTTTGACCGGGGGTGGCTGCCGCACCGGCGGTGCGGCAGCGGCTCATCGGAACTCGTGGACCACCTGGATCGTGCCGACGATGTGGGCGTTGAACTCGTCGAGTTGCTCGGCGGGCACCCACAGCTCCAGGATCGTCTCGCCGCCGGCCTGCTGGACGGGATACCGGCTCAGGAAGTCCGAGTCGACCTCGAAGCGCGTCACGAAGCCGGCGCCGTCGTGCTTGACGTTCCAGTCCCGCGCGATCCTGATCGCGTAGTCCTCGTTGAGGACCGGATAGAAGATCGGCTGCTCGGGCAGCCGGGGCGGCCAGGCGCGCCAGTCCAGCTCGCGGACCAGGTCCAGCTCCTTGGGGCCGGTGGGGCGCCAGAGGGTCGTCGTCGGTCGCGGGCTGGTCATGGGAGTCGCTCTCTGTACGGCGCCTGCCGTCGTCTCGGCGGGTCGGCAGGTCGGCAGGTCGGCGGGTCGGGAAGCCGGCAGGCCGGGAGGTCGGGATGCCGGGGGCAGACGATACCGAGCGTGCGATCACGGGTGCCACGTGGTTTCGCCGCCGACAACCGCCGCGGTGGCCTTCGTCGATCAGCGTAACCGCCGTGATCCGCGTGACTCCCGACCGCTTCCGTAGTTGATCCGGGCATGAAGAAGCGCAGCATGCTCGCCATCGCCTCCCTCGCCACCGGGTTCGTCGTGGCCGCGATCACCCCGTCCCACGGGGCGGACGACCATGTACTCGGGGTACCCGGGGATCTGAACGTCTCGGACACGCTCGGCACGGTCGACCACACCATCAGCCAGGACAGCTTCGCCATCGAGGACAACGCCCCGGGGCAGGAGTAGAACCACACACGGGAGTCGTGCGGTGCCGGGCCCCGAAGCGGGGCACCGGCACCCCGTTCGTACGCCTCGGCTGGGGCTGGTTTCCATGGCAGTGTGGAGCGGGCAAGCCACAGGGGGCCAACAGAAGAGGGGGAGTCCGTGACCGTCGTCTGGATCAACGGCGCGTTCGGTGCGGGGAAGACCACCACCGCACGGGAACTGATCGAACTGATCCCGAACAGCACGCTCTTCGACCCCGAGGTCATCGGCGGAGCGCTCACGCACCTGCTCCCGCCCAAGCGCCTCGCCGAGGTCGGCGACTTCCAGGACCTGCCGATCTGGCGACGGCTCGTGATCGACACCGCGGCAGCGATGCTCGCCGAGCTCGGCGGAACCCTCGTGGTCCCGATGACCCTGCTGCGCCAGGAGTACCGTGACGAGATGTTCGGCGGCCTCGCCGCGCGCCGCATCACCGTCCGGCACATCCTCCTCGCCCCGGCGGAAACGATCCTGCGGGAGCGAATAGCCGGGCGGGAGATCCCGCCGGACCTGTCCGACGGCGAGATGCGGGTTCGGCAGTGGTCGTTCGACCACATCGAGCCGTACCGCGCCGCCCTCGCCTCCTGGCTCACCGCCGACGCCCATCCGATCGACACCGGCGCCCTCACCCCGTACGAGACGGCCGTCCGGATCGCCGAGGCCGTCAGCGGCGGCGTGGTCGCCCCCTGCGACATCGTGCAGACCCCGGAGCCCACCGCCGAGACCCTCGCGGCGGGCGTGCTGCTCTTCGACGAACAGGACCGGGTGCTGCTCGTCGACCCCACCTACAAGGCCGGCTGGGAGTTCCCCGGCGGTGTCGTCGAGCCCGGCGAGGCCCCGGCCCGCGCGGGCATCCGCGAGGTGGCCGAAGAGACCGGGATCCGGCTGGCGGACGTCCCGCGGCTGCTGGTCGTGGACTGGGAACAGCCGGTGCCCCCCGGCTTCGGCGGGCTGCGTCTCCTCTTCGACGGCGGCCGTCTCGACTCGGCCGAGACCGGCCGGCTGCTGCTGCCGGGACCCGAGCTGCGCGACTGGCGCTTCGTCACCGAGCAGGAGGCCGCCGAACTGCTGCCGCCGGTCCGCTACGAGCGGCTGCGCTGGGCGCTGCGGGCACGTGAGCGCGGGGCCGCACTGTATCTGGAGGCAGGTGTTCCGCTCGGCTGAGACGTGGAGGACGTTCCGCCGAAGCGGTCCGCCGTGGACCGTGCATGCCCACTCCCTCGTCAGCGCGGACTCCCGTACGCGTCCGCCGCTTTCCGAAGGGCCGCCGAAGCCCCGCCCACCACGGGATCGCCGTGACCAAAACAGGCCACCTCCGCGTCAAGGCCCGCCAGCCGGTGCAAGGACGCGATGGCTCGGGCCCGGTCGAGGTTGAACACGCCCGGCACGACGGACCCGGTGACTGGTGCCGCGGCCACCGCGTCCCCCGTGAACAGCACACCGTGCTCGGGGAGTCGGAGGGCGATACTGCCGCCCGTGTGCCCCGGTGCGTGGACGACATGGGCGCCGCCGCCGAAGTCGAGGACGTCACCGTCGGACAGTTCGGTGACCCGCTCCGGGCGGACCGGGTCACCCGGGGGCAGGCGCTTCACGGCCTCGGCGTGGATCGGCAGCTCCCAGTCCTCCAGGGCCGGGGGCGGGCCGGGCACCTCACCCCTGACGACCGGCGCGTCCAGGTGGTGCGCCAGCACCTCGGCACCGCTCAGGGCGGCCAGCTCGCCGGCCCCGCCCGCGTGGTCCTCGTGGAAGTGGGTGAGCACGATCCGCCGCAGGTCCGAAGGGGCCCGCCCCAGGGCCGTGACCGCGTCGGCGATCGTCCGGCCGGAGCCGATGGTCCCGGCGTCGATCATTGTCAGCTCGTCGCCGTCGCGCCAGAGATAGGCCTGGCCGACCGGGAAGCGCAGGAGGTGGAGGCGCGGAAGCAGCTCGATGACGTCCATGCGCCGACCGTAGGGAGGGCCCCCGCCCGCGGGCGAGGGCCCTCTGCTGTGGGCAGAGCGGTTCAGCCCGCCGCGTAGTTGCGCAGGAACAGGGCCTCCGCCACGGACAGCCGCTCCAGTTCCTCCGGGGACACGCTCTCGTCGACGGCGTGGATCTGGGCCTCCGGCTCGCTCAGGCCGATGAGCAGGATCTCCGCGTCCGGGTAGAGGCCCGCGAGGGTGTTGCACAGCGGGATGGAGCCGCCCTGCCCGGCGTACTGCATCTCCTCGCCCGGGTACGCGACGGCCATCGCGTCGGCCATCGCCTGGTACGCCGGGCTGTCGGGCTCGGCGCGGAAGGCCTGGCCCTGACCGACCTGCTCGGTGCGCACCCGGGCGCCCCACGGCGTGTGCGCCTCCACGTGCGCCTGGAGCAGCTTGCTCGCCTCGGCGGCGTCGACGCCCGGCGGCACCCGCAGGCTGATCAGGGCGCGGGCGCTCGACTGCACGGAGGGGGTGGCGCCGACGACCGGCGGGCAGTCGATGCCGAGGACCGTGACGGCCGGGCGGGCCCAGATGCGGTCGGCCACCGAGCCGTCACCGATGAGCCCGACACCGTCGAGGACCTTGGCGTCCTTGCGGAACTGAGCCTCCTCGTACTCCAGCCCGTCCCAGCGGGTCTCCGGGGCGAGCCCGTCGACGGTCGTCGATCCGTCCTCGGCGCGCAGCGAGTCCAGTACGCGGATCAGCGCGGCCAGCGCGTCCGGGGCGGCACCGCCGAACTGGCCCGAGTGCAGGTTGCCCTCAAGGGTGTCGATCTGCACGCGGACCAGGGTCATGCCGCGCAGGGTGGTGGTGACGGTCGGCAGGCCGACGCGGAAGTTGCCCGCGTCGCCGATGACGATCGTGTCGGCCTGCAGCAGCTCGGGGTGCTGCTCGGCGTACCGCTCCAGGCCGCCCGTGCCCATCTCCTCCGAGCCCTCGGCGATCACCTTGACGTGCACCGGGACACCACCGTTCGCCTTGAGGGCGCGCAGCGCGAGCAGGTGCATGATCAGGCCGCCCTTGCAGTCGGCGCTCCCGCGGCCGTACCAGCGGCCGTCGCGCTCGGTCAGCTCGAAGGGCGGGGTGGTCCAGGCGGACTCGTCCAGCGGCGGCTGCACGTCGTAGTGCGCGTAGAGAAGGACGGTCTTGGCGCCCTCCGGCCCCGCCAGGTGGCCGTAGACCGACTGCGTGCCGTCCGGGGTGTCGAGCAGGGCCACGTCCTCGAAGCCCTCGGCGCGCAGCGCGTCGGCGACCCAGTTCGCGGCGCCCTCGCTCTCGCTCCGGGGGAACTGGTCGAAGTCCGCGACCGACTTGAAGGCCACCAGTTCGGTGAGCTCCGCCTTCGCCCTGGGCATCAGGGCGGCGACGGTCTCGGCGAGCGGATTCGACGACATGGGCACGCTCCTTGTGGGTGCGACGTTGTACCTGTGAGTGCCCCGATCCTGCCACAGTGGCCTGCGGCGACGTCCGCCGTAGGATGCGGGGGACATGGGGTCCCCCCGGCTCGGGCGAAGCCGAGAGCCTGGGGGAGCGGCAGACGGCTTGATCGGAGCGGCAGACCATCGTGAGCGGCGAGAACTCTTCGGCGGACGACGTGCAGCAGGTGTGGGACGTCGTCGTGGTGGGCGCGGGACCCGCGGGCGCCTCGGCCGCCTACGCGGCGGCGGTCACGGGACGGCGTGTGCTGTTGCTGGAGAAGGCCGAGCTGCCCCGCTACAAGACCTGCGGCGGGGGCATCATCGGTCCCTCGCGCGACGCGCTGCCGCCCGGCTTCGAGCTGCCCTTCCGGGACCGGGTGCACGCGGTCACCTTCTCCAACAACGGGCGCTTCACCCGTACCCGCCGTTCCAGGCAGATGCTGTTCGGGCTGATCAACCGCCCCGAGTTCGACCAGCAGCTGGTCGAGCACGCGCAGAAGGCGGGCGCCGAGCTGCGTACGGGCGTCACCGTGTCGCGGGTCGAGCAGCACGGCTCGGCGGTGCCGGACCGGCGCACGGTCGCCGTCGTACTGCAGGGCGGCGAGACGCTGCTGGCCCGAGCGGTGGTGGGCGCCGACGGAAGCGCCAGCCGCATAGGAGCGCACGTCGGGGTGAAGCTGGACCAGGTCGACCTCGGCCTGGAGGCGGAGATCCCGGTGCCGGAGACGGTCGCCGAGGACTGGAAGGGGCGGGTCCTCATCGACTGGGGTCCGATGCCCGGCAGTTACGGCTGGGTCTTCCCCAAGGGGGACACGCTCACGGTCGGCGTGATCTCGGCGCGCGGCGAAGGCGCCGCCACCAAGCGGTACTTGGAGGACTTCATCGCCCGGCTCGGCCTCGCCGGCTTCGAACCGGCCATCTCCTCCGGACACTTGACCCGCTGCCGGGCCGACGACTCGCCGCTGTCGCGCGGCCGGGTGCTGGTGTGCGGCGACGCGGCCGGCCTGCTTGAGCCGTGGACCCGCGAGGGCATCTCCTTCGCGCTCCGCTCGGGACGGCTCGCGGGGGAGTGGGCGGTCCGGATCGCCGAGGCGCACGACGCCGTGGACACCCGCCGTCAGGCGCTGAACTACGCGTTCGCGATCAAGGCGGGGCTGGGTGTCGAGATGAGTGTCGGCAAGCGGATGCTGACGGCGTTCGAGCGCCGGCCCGGCCTGTTCCACGCGGCCCTCACCGGCTTCCGCCCTGCCTGGAGGGCCTTCAAGGACATCACGCAGGGCTCGACGTCCCTGGGCGAACTCGTCCGCTCCCACCCCATGGCCCAGCGCGCCCTGACCGCGCTGGACCGGCGACCGCCCGCCGCCGCGGAGGACGCGGTCAGCTCTTGACGGTGATCCTGAAGACGGGGTGGTCGGGGGCGATCCGGCGCATCTCGTCGTCGGGGGAGTCGGGGCCGACCCCGTCGAAGAAGATCCCGACCTCGGCCTTCCAGCGCTTGAGGTAGGCGCGCAGGAGCGGGACCTTGTCCTCGTCGGTGACCTCGGTCGCGGTGAACACGTCCACGTTCTTGCCCAGACGCAGCTCGCCGCCGCCGGCCGCGCGCATGTTGTGCGTCCACTGGACGTGGCCGCGCGGGGCGAGCAGGTACTGCTGTCCGTCCACGGTCAGCAGGTTCACGGGGGTGGTCCGCCACTCGCCGCTCTTGCGGCCGCGGACCGCCAGGACCCGGGAGCCCCACACGCTGATGCCACGACGGGTCAGCCATGCGACGAAGCGGTTGAAGACATTGACGGTGAACCAGCCGGGCTTCTTGACGTGCGTGGACATGGTGACCCCCTGGGTACGGGAGAGCGGCTGCTCTCGCAGTTCGGAGAGCGGTGCTCTCGCTTGAGAGGAGTCTGCACGAGATCGGCGCTCCAAAGCAAGAGCGGTGCTCTCTTTTGTGTGCACTGATCTCGCTCCGTGGCAGACTGGTTCCCATGAGCACCGCACAGGGCGCCCGCGCGCGAGCCAGGATCGAAGTCACCGCGGCCATCAAGGACGAGGCGCGCAGACAGCTGGCGGCCGAGGGTGCCGCCAAGCTCTCGCTGCGGGCGGTGGCCCGCGAGCTCGGCATGGTCTCCTCCGCGCTGTACCGCTACTTCCCCAGCCGCGACGACCTGCTGACCGCGCTCATCATCGACGCCTACGACTCCCTCGGTGAGGCGGCGGAGGCCGCGGAGGCCGGCGGCACCGCCCCCGCCCGGCGCTGGGTCGCCGTGTGCGAGGCCGTGCGCGACTGGGCACTCGCGCATCCGCACGAGTACGCGCTGATCTACGGCTCGCCGGTGCCGGGCTACTCGGCGCCCGAGACGACCATCCCTCCCGCGGCCCGGGTGGGGGTCCTGCTCATCGGCATCGTCCGCGACGCACACCAGCGGCGCGGTGTGGCCCGTACCCCGCTGCTCGCGGAGCTGGAGCCCGAGGCCCGCCGTATGGCCGCGGACCTGGCCCCCGACCTCCCGCCCGAGGTGGTCGTGGCCCTCGTCGCGGCCTGGGCGCAGCTTTACGGCCTCGTCGGGTTCGAGCTGTTCGGGCAGTTCAACAGAGTGGTGGAGGACCGCGAGGCGTTCTTCCGGCAAGCGGCCGCCCGGCTCGCCCATGGGGTGGGTCTGGTCCTTCCCTAGGGCACCCCTAGGACCTGGAGGGCGCGTCCGGGCCCTCGTGTCCGGGGATCAGGACGACCTTGCCCGCGACCGTGCCGGACTCGGCCAGCCGCATGGCCTCGGCGACCTGGGTGAGCGGGAGCCGGGCGGCGATCCGGGCGGTGACCTCGCCGCGCTGGAGGGCGCGGAACACCTCGGTCAGGTCGGCGCTCAGCCGGGCCCGGAAGCGGTCCTTGTTCAGGGCGCGGCCCGCCCAGACGTTGAAGAAGTACGCGTGGCGGCCGTTGGGCAGCGCGTTCCACAGCCACACCCGGCCGAGGATCTTCAGGACGGGCCACTGCTTGGAGCCCGTGTCGTCCCGGGTCGCGGCGCTGCCGTAGGAGACGAGCGTGCCGCCGGGCGCGAGCAGCCGCCAGGAGTCGATCACGCTGCGGCCTCCGACGTGGTCGAAGACCGCGTCGACCCCGCCGGGGGCGAGTTCGCGGACCCGGGCCGGGACGTCCTCCGTGCGGTAGTCGACGGGAGTCACGCCCAGCCGGCGCAGCGCGTCGTGATGGCGGGCCGACGCCGTGCCGATCACCTTGAGGCCGGCCGCCCGCGCGAGCTGGACGAGGACGGTGCCGACACCGCCGTTGGCCCCGTGGACGAGGATCGTCCCGCCGCTGCGCACGCGGGCCCTGCGGTGGAGCATCTGCCAAGCGGTGATGCCGTTGACGACCAGGGTCTCCGCCTCCGCCGCGCCGACGCCCTCGGGCACCTCCACCGCGTCGGCCGCGTCGAGCACCACGTGGCTGGCCCAGCCGCCGACCTTCACCAGTGCCGCCACCCGCTTGCCGACGAGGCCGGGCGCGACACCGGGACCGGCCGTGAGCACCGTGCCGACCAGGTCGTAACCCGGTACGAACGGGAACGGCGGCTGGTCGTAGTACCGCCCGCGGCGCATCTGCTGCTCCGCGAAGGAGACCCCGGTGGCCTCCATCCGGACCACGATCTGCCCGGCGCCCGCGGCCGGTATGTCCCCTCGCCGGAACTGGAGCTCCTCCGGTTCGACCGTTCCCGGCAGGACGACCTCGACGAGTTCCGTGCTTTCCATGACGACCTCCGTGTAGAGCTACTCGTTTGCGTTAGAAGCTATAACTAACATGACGGTCAATAGCGTGAGTGTCAAGCTCTCGCGAGAATGTCCGTTATTGGCTATCGCTGTGGTGATAGGTTGAAACGAACCGGACGAAGAGGAGCGTGGAGGCGATGACGGCAGGCGCGGAGAGCCCCCGTGAGCGGTACCGCAGCCAGGTGCGTGCGGAGATCAAGGAGCGGGCCCGGGAACAGATCGCAACGGCAGGCGCGTCGGGGCTCTCCCTCAACGCCATCGCCAAGGAGCTGGGGATGAGCGGCCCGGCGCTCTACCGGTACTTCGGCGGCCGGGACGACCTGATCACCGAGCTGATCCGCGACGCCTACCGCAGCCTGGCGGACACCTTCCGCGCCACCGCCGACTCGGGCGACGGGCTGCCCGGTCTCGCGCACGCCCTGCGCCGCTGGGCGCTCGCGGACCCTCAGCGGTATTTCCTGGTCTACGGCACGCCGGTGCCCGGCTACCACGCGCCGGACGACATCACCGCGATCGCCCAGGAGATCATGTCCGCGCTGCTCGACGTCTGCGCGGCCGCGGGGTCCGGGGCACCCGGCGCCGACGGGTTCGACGCCCACCTCGCGGAACACCGGCAGTGGGCGGGGGAACACCCGGCCCCGCCCGCGGTCCTGCACCGGGCGCTGGTGTTCTGGACCAGGCTGCACGGGCTGCTGTCACTGGAGCTCGCGGGCCATTTCAACGGCATGGGGTTCGACCCCGAGCTGCTGTTCGCCGCCGAGGTGGACGAGCTGGCGGGCGGGCGCTGATCACGCCCGCGGGTGTACTCCCCGGGGAGTACGTGTGATCACCTCGCCCGGCTGACGTCCTCCCGGACGGCCGACGTCTAGCGTGGCGGCATGGGAGAGCAGCGCGTGCGCGGGCACGGACCGCCCCAGTGGTGGCGGTACGGTCCCCCGTGGTGGAACCGTCCGGACGGCGACGCCGAGCCCGGCCGCGCCCGCCTGCCGTGGCGCTCCACCGTTCTGCTCACGGCGTTCGTGCTGGCCGGCTCGCACTTCGCCGCGCACGGGCAGTACCACCGCGAGCAACTCGACGGCTACGCGCGCGTGCTGCTGCTCGTGGCCTCGGGACTGCTGCTGTGGCGGCAGCGGTATCCGGCGTTCGTGGCGTACGGCACGGCGACCGCCGCCCTGGTGTACCTGGGCGCGGGCTATCCGTACGGACCGGTGTTCCTGACCGTCGCCGTGAGCTGCTTCAGCGCCGTCGTCGCGGGTCACCGCCGGGCCGCCTGGGGCGCCATCGGGATGCTCTGGGCGGGGCACCTGCTGGTAGCGCTCTGGCTCTATCGCTGGCTTCCGCCGCCGGGCGACGGGGGCGCGAACATCAACCAGGAGATCGTCATCGCGACCTGGGGTGTGGCCGTCGTGGCGGTGTCCGAACTGGCCCGCGTGCGACGGGAGCAGTGGGCCCGGGAGCGTGCCGACCGCGCCCTGGCGGCCCGCCGGCGCGCGGACGAGGAGCGGCTGCGGATCGCCCGCGAGCTGCACGACGTCCTGGCGCACAGCATCTCCGTCATCAACGTGCAGGCGGGCGTCGGGCTCGCGCTCCTCGACACCGACCCGGAGCAGGCGCGTGCGGCGCTCACCACCATCAAGGCCGCCAGCAAGGAGGCGCTCGGGGAGGTGCGCCAGGTCCTGGACACCCTGCGTGCCCCCGGCGCCGCACCGCGCGCCCCCGCGCCCGGCCTGGACCGGCTGTCTGAACTGGTGGAACAGGCGGCGGACGCGGGCCTCACGGTAGACGTCGAGGGCGAGCCGCCGAGCCTCCCGCCGGGCGCCGACCTCGCGGCCTTCCGCATCGTCCAGGAGGCCCTCACCAACGTCGTACGCCATTCGGGCTCGCGGCACGCGCGCGTGTGCTTCGAGGGATGCAATGACGACGCCGCCTGCGGCGGTGCGCTGCGCCTGCGGATCGACGACGACGGACCCGCGACCGGCGCGGACGCGGGCGGCAGCGGGAACGGGCTGGCGGGAATGCGGGAACGGGCCGCCGCGCTGGGTGGCACGATCGAGGCGGGCCCGCGCCCCGACGGGGGCTTCCGGGTGCTCGCCGTACTGCCCTTGAAGTCGAAGGCGAAGGCCAAGGAGGACGACCGGTGATCCGTGTACTGCTCGCCGACGACCAGTCGCTGGTGCGGGCCGGTTTCAAGGCGCTGCTGGACGCGCAGCCGGACATCGAGGTGGCAGGGGAAGCCGCCGACGGCGAGGAGGCCCTGCGCGAGGTGCGCGAACTGCAACCCGACGTCGTCCTGATGGACATCCGCATGCCCCTCCTCGACGGCCTGTCCGCCACCCGCCGCATCACCGGTTCGGCGGAGCTGAAGGACGTGAAGGTGGTCATGCTCACCACGTTCGAACTCGACGAGTACGTCTTCGAGGCGATCCGCTCGGGTGCCTCCGGCTTCCTGGTGAAGGACACCGAGCCCGACGAACTCCTGCGCGCGGTACGGGCGGTGGTCGAAGGCGACGCGCTGCTGTCGCCCGGCGTGACCCGCCGCCTGATCGCCGAGTTCGCCGCCCGTTCCAAGGAGCCCGCGGCCGCCGACGCCCTCGCCCGGCTCACCGAGCGGGAGAGGGAGGTGATGGCCCTGGTCGGCATCGGTCTGTCCAACGAGGAGATCGCCCGCCGCCTGGTCGTCAGCCCGCTCACCGCGAAGACCCACGTGAGCCGCACGATGGTGAAGCTCGGCGCCAGGGACCGGGCCCAACTCGTGGTGCTGGCCTACGAGTCGGGGCTGGTGCGGCCCGGCTGGCTGGGCTGAGGCCCCCGGCGGAAGCGGACCAGCACGCTCACGACCCGCGCGGCGAAGACCACGGCCGCCAGAACCAGGCCGGAGCGAAGCAGCAGCGCGGACAGCAGGAACGGCAGATCGAAGAGCAACGCCGGTCCGGCAACGGCCCCGAACACCACCGCCGCGGCGAACGCCGCGCTCACCAGCGCGTACCCGAACTCGACCGTCACCGCGTCCTGTTCGGCCTTGTTGCGTCGTCCCCCGTACCCGTTCACCCGCTCAGTCTCACAGCTGCGCGCCCGGCGGGGCAAGCGAAACCCCGCCGGGCGCACACGGAGGCGTCCCCTGGTCGCGCTAGTCGCGAACCGACACCGGCTCGGTGTCCGCCTCCTCCACGGTGGACCTCGCGACCACGATCGACGGCCGGGTACGACGGCCGCGCAGCCCGGTGAGGGTGATGAGCAGTCCGGCCACGGCGATGCCCGTGACCACCATGAACCCGGGACGGTAGCTGTCGAGCACGGCCTGCGGGGTCGCACGGTCGGGGGCGCCCGCGGTCACCACCGCCGTGACGACCGCCAGGAAGATCGCGCCGCCGACCTGGACCGAGGTGTTGAGCAGGCCGGAGACCATGCCCTGCTCGTGGTCCTCGACCCCGTTGGTGGCCTGGATGTTGAGCGAGGGGAAGACCAGCGCGCAGGCCGCGCCGATCAGCAGCATCGACGGCAGCACGACGGCCGCGTACACCGGATCGAGGTCGACGCGCAGGAACAGCGCGTACCCGACGGCCATCAGCGCGAAGCCCACCGCGAGCAGCCGAGGGGTGCCGAACCGGTCGACGACCGAGCCGACCTTCGTCGAGGACACCGCCACCAGGGCACCCGCGGGCAGGAAGGCCAGCGCGGTGTGCAGGGCCGACCAGCCGAGCAGCGACTGCATGTACAGCGTGGTCAGGAACTGGAATCCGACGTACGACCCGAAGAAGGCCACCGCGCCGAGCTGGGCCCGGATCTGGCTGCCCGAGCGCAGCACGCCGAGCCGGACCAGCGGGCTCGGCGCGCGCCGCTCGACCCGGACGAAGACGGTCAGCAGGACGGCGACCGCGAGGAACGACAGCAGGGTGCGGGCGGACGCCCACCCGGCCTCCGGCGCCTGGACGACGGTGAAGACGAGCAGCAGCATCGACGCCGTGCCGATGACGGCGCCCGGGATGTCGTAGCCGTCGTGGTCGCGCTCGCGCGTGGTGCGCGGCAGCAGCTTGAGACCGGCGAGCAGGGCGAGCAGCGCGATGGGCGCCGGCAGCAGCATGGTGAGCCGCCAACTGGCCTCGGTCAGCAGACCGGACAGCACCAGGCCCATGGAGAAGCCGGTGGCCGCGCAGGTGGTGTAGATGGAGAGGGCGCGGTTGCGCAGCGGGCCCTCGGGGAAGGTCGTGGTGATGATCGACAGGCCTGCGGGGGCGGTGAACGCCGCGCTCAGGCCCTTGATGAAGCGGCTGGCGATCAGCAGCGGGCCGGAGTCGACGAGTCCGCCGAGCAGTGAGGCGAGCGCGAAGACACCCAGGGCCACCAGGAACACCTGACGGCGGCCGAGCAGGTCGGCGGTGCGGCCGCCGAGGAGAAGCAGGCCGCCGTATCCCAGGATGTAGCCGCTGACGATCCATTGCAGCGTCGACGTGGACAGGTGGAGGTCGGAGCCGATGGACGGCAGGGCGACGCCGACCATCGACACGTCGAGCGCGTCGAGGAACATCGCGGCGCAGAGCACCAGCAGCGTGCCCCACAGCCGGGGGGTCCAGCGAACCGCCGACGACGGGGCCGCGGGGACGGTGAGCGGAGAGGTCATGCCGAAGAGACTACATGCGCATGCATCGAATGCAAATGCATTTAATTCCGGTGCAATGATTCCGGTTCTCTGCTACGGTGCGGCCATGGCGGCGAAGAAGGCCGAGCAGGCGCTCGTGGAAGAGTGGCGGGGCATCCTCACCCTGCACGCCCGCACGCAGTGCGAGCTCGACCGCGCCCTGAACGGACACGGCCTGTGCGCCAGCGACTTCGAGGTGCTCGACCTGCTGTCCGAGGGATCCGCGGCGGACGGCGGCTGCGCCTACCGCGTACAGGAGATCTCGGAGCGGGTGCATCTCAGTCAGAGCGCGCTGTCCAGGCTGATCGCCCGGCTGGAGAAGGACGGCCTGGTCGAGCGGGCCATGTGCGCGGAGGACCGGCGGGGCGTGCGAGTGGGGCTCACGGCAAAGGGGCGCACGCTGCACGGCGAGGTGCTGCCGGTGCAGCGCGCGGTGCTGACCCGGATGCTGGCGGGCTGAGCGGCCGCCGTCAGATCGCCGACGTCTCCCGCCACAGTGCGGCCAGCGAAACGTCACCGGTCACCCCGGGCATCGGCACCCGGTTCCACAGGGCGAGGTACAACTGGTCGGCGGGACCGGCCAGTTCGGCCTCCGCCGCGCCCGACCCCTCCCGCGCGGTCACGGGCGGCTCCGCCGACAGGTGTACGGTCCACACGTCCCCGGTGCCGGTGCCGGTGCCGGTGTCGGCGTCCGTGGCCAAGGCCCGCACCCGCAGCACGCGCGGCTCCTGAGTGCGCACACGGCTCCTGGAACGGGCGTGGAAGCCGCGCAGCAGCTCGTCGATCCCGTCCACCGCGAAGTCCCGCGCGACCGGCGACGGAACACCGCCGCGCGCAGACTCCGCGTCATAGCGGTGCACGGTCGTCTCGTGCGCCTGCCGCCGGGTCCAGAAGGCCAGTGGCGAGGGGCAGGGGGCGGGGTGGAAGGTCCAGCACGCCACGTCGGACGGAGCGGCGGCCAGGATCTCGACGAGGCGGCGATGGCTGTCCCGGTACCAGGTCACGAGCTCGGCGCCGTCGAGGTCCGGGAGGTCACCGAAGGGGCGCGGCGCGGTGTGCCCGCCGGCGACGATCCCGGCGGCCCAGCGGTGCACCGCGCCCGTGTGCCGCAGCAGGTCGCGCACCTGCCACTCCGGGCAGGTCGGCACCTTGGCGTCGGTCCCCGCAACCTCGGCGGCCGCGGCCAGCAGCCGCCCCTCCCGGTCCAGGGTCTGAAGGAAGTCGGCAGTCTCCATGCGGGTGAGTGTGCCCGGTTCGGCACCGCCATGCGCGCTCCGGTCGTCGTCGAGCCGGCGGACAGCACAGCCTCACGAAGCCGAGCACTCCACGGCGTCGGCGATGGCTCCGCCGAGCCGTGGCCGAGCGCGGCCCGGATGCTGTTCCGAACCCGGCGCACACCCGGCCGTCGCCCACGCGTGCGGCAAGCAGCCCCATGGCGTGGCCCGCGTGGGCGATCCCCCGGCCCGGGCTGCCGGTGCCGCTCACCCGCGCACCGTCATGGTGGTCCGGGCCCGTATGCCGGTGCCTCATTCCCCGTTCGAAGAGAGGTTCCCATGCCCCGTCTTCCACGCATGGCCGGTGCCGCCGCGGCAGCCGTCACGCTCAGCGTGCTCGCATCGGCTCCCGCGTCGGGCGGCGAATCGGAGCTGTCGCAGGCGCGCGTCGTCGCCCGCTTCGACTTCGGCGCCGGACGGACACCGGAGAGCGTCGCGCTGGAGCGCGACGGCTCCGCGGACCTGACCTTCGCGTTCGCCCGGCAGGTCGCGAACGTCACCGGGAGCGGCCGCACCCGGGTTCTCGCGACCCTGCCGGCCGTGAGGAACGCGAAGACCCCTGTCGTCCAGAGCGCCGTGGTCCTGGGCATCGCCCGCGCCCACGACGGCACGCTCTACGTCACCTACGCGACCGGGACCGGCAAGACCGGCGTCTGGCGCATCGGCCCCGGCGGCGGCGCACCCAAGCAGATTGCGAAGCTGCCGGCGAACGGACTGCCCAACGGACTCGCCCTCGACGAGCACCGCGGTGTGCTCTACGCCGCCGACTCGGTGCTCGGCACCGTCTGGCGCGTCCCGCAGGAGGGCGGGACCGCCACGGCCTGGGCCAGGGGCAGCGCGCTCGCCCCGGCCCCGGCGCCCTCGGGCGGCCTCGGCGCCGACGGCGTCAAGGTCCACGGTCACGCCGTGTGGGTGTCCAACGGCGACCGGGGGACGCTGCTGCGCATCCCCGTCCGCCCGGACGACACCGCAGGCGCGATCGAGACCAGGGCGACCGGGCTCCACGGGATCGACGACTTCGCCTTCACCGGACGCGGGCACACGGTGCTCGCCGCCCTGACCGCCGGCAGTCAGATCGTCCTGGTACGCCCGAACGGCAGCCACTCGGTCGTGCTCACGCGGCGGGACGGACTGTCCAACCCGACCTCCGTGGCCGTACGGGACCGGAACGTCTACATCCCGAACGCGGCCTACTTCACCATGCGGGACCCGAACCTGCTCGTGGCCCGCTTCCCGCTGCGCCTCGGCCTGTAGCCGGCGGCAGAGGGGCGCGACGGGCATCACGAGCCCGGCCGTCCGCGCCTGGCCCGGATCGATGAAGGGCGTTCCGGCCGCCCGTGCCAACCCCTCCGTCGCCCGGCGCAGCGGGCGTTCCTCCGGTTCGGCCAGGTCCGGCGGCGGCATGAAGCCGGCGGCCGGCGTGGAACCCGGGGCCAGTGCGGTGACCTGGCGCAGCGTCTCCTCGACGGCGTCCCGCGTGAGGTACATGGTGACGCCGACGGAGGCGACGACGGCGGGCAGGTCCATCTCGAACACCCGCAGCCCGGCGGCGACTTCGGGTCTGCGCTGGGTGAAGGAGTCGAGTCCGGCGCCGAGGACGACGTACTGGTCGACGCTCCGGCCGGCCTGCGCGGCCAGGGCCTCTGGTGTGCTCTCCTTCCGGCCAACGGCACCGTCCGCCGTATCGGGCAACTCGTGGCACACAGCCTGCTCGACGAGCGCTGATGCGCGCTTCTCCGATAGCGCGACTTCGGACAGACCACGGATACAGGCCGGTTAATGCTTGCTCACGTGCTGGTTGCGGAAGAGTGAGCGGGCCATTATGGGCGCATGACGTTGGCCTCGCGTGCTCTCACGCAACTGGCGACCTGGCCGGACCTGAGACAGGCCGTACCGAGCTGCGGCCTGGGTCAGGCACTCAGCTCGGACCGGGGCGAGATCGCCCACTTCCACTCGGACCGGGATGTCGACCTGCATCTGACGGACCGTGCCATCCGGCGTTTCGCCCAGGACCTCAAGGGCTCGGGGGCGATCCGCATCGTCCCGGGTTCACAGTGGGTGACGATACGCCTCGACGCCACGAGCGACGTCGACCTGCTGATGACCCTGGTGAGCGTCGCCCTCCAGGCCCAGCAGGCCTGGCCCGATCCCGTGGGCCGGCCCGAGGCGGGCTGCAACGACCAGCGCGGTGCGGGGTTCGTGCGGGCGGAACCCGGCTGGATCTGACGTCTCCCCGTCGGGTCGTCACACGGTCACGACCCGGATCCCCGCCTCCTCGAACCGGAGCACGGTGTCCGGCGCGGCCGCCGTGTCCGTGACGAGCGTGTCCACCAGCTCGGCCGCGCAGATCCGGGCGAACGCCCGTCGGCCCAGCTTGCTGGAGTCGGCCGCGACGATCACTCGTTCGGCTCGTTCACACAGCAGCCGGTTGATCGCGGCCTCCGCCTCGTCGTGCGCCGCCGCCCCGTGCGTGACGTCGAAGGCCACCACCCCGAGCACCGCCACGTCCATCGTGATCTGGCCCAGCACACTGTCCGCGAGCGGGCCGATGAGCTCGTACGACTGCGGGCGCGCGACGCCGCCCGTCACCACGATCTTGAACTGGGGCCGTACGGCGAGCTCGTTGGCGATGTTGAGCGCGTTGGTGACGACGGTCAGCGCCGGAGAACCGGAGGCGAGGTCGCCGCGCACGGCCAGTGCCCGGGCCACCTCGGTCGTGGTCGTGCCGCCGGTCAGGCCCACCGCCTCGCCCGGCGCGACGAGTTCCGCCACCGCCTTGGCGATGCGCTGCTTCTCGGTGGCGTGGCGGGCCGTCTTGTAGCGCAGCGGCAGTTCGTACGACACCCCGTGGACGACCGCCCCGCCCCGGGTCCGCACCAGCATCTGCTGCTCGGCCAGCTGGTCGAAGTCCCGGCGGATCGTCGCGGCCGACACGGACAGTTCGGCCGCCGCCTCCTCGACGTCCAGCCGGCCGCGCTCGACGAGCAGTGCCAGCAGCGTCTGCCAGCGGGCGTCGCGCGACATCCGAAGCCTCCGTTCCTCGATCTTCCGCGACCCTAGCGCACCCCACTCTCGTCAGAATGCTTGATTGTGCTCGAAACTCGGCTCTATCTTGCAAGAACAATCAGCAGGGAGGGGTACGGCATGACCCATGTCGAGGACGAGCTCAGCAGCCAGCCCGAGTGCTGGATACGGGCGGCGGCGGAGGCGGAACGGCACGGCGGGACGCTGCCGGGACGGGGGGAGCGGGTCGCGATCGTCGGCTGCGGCACCTCGTACTTCATGGCGCAGGCGGCCGCCGCTCTGCGCGAGGGCGCGGGACAGGGCGAGACGGACGCCTTCGCCGCGTCCGAGTTCCCGTACAAACGCCGGTACGACCGTGTCGTCGCCCTCACCCGCTCCGGCACCACCACCGAAGTGCTTGACCTGCTGGGGAGGTTGAGGGGGCTCACTCGCACCACCGCGGTCACCGCGGACCCGGACACGCCCGTGACGACGGCCGCCGACGAGGTCGTCGTGCTGGACTTTGCGGACGAACGGTCCGTCGTGCAGACCCGGTTTGCCACCAGCGCGCTCACCCTGCTCCGCGCCCACCTCGGACTGCACACCGACGCCGTCGAGGCCGACGCCCGCACCGCGCTGTCGACGCCGCTGCCCGAAGGGCTCGTCGACTGCGGCCAGTTCACCTTTCTCGGCCGCGGCTGGACCGTCGGGCTCGCGAACGAGGCCGGACTGAAGATGCGCGAGGCCGCGCTCTCCTGGACCGAGGCCTACCCGGCCATGGAGTACCGGCACGGCCCCGTCAGCATCACCACCCGGGGCACGGCGACCTGGATGCTCGGCGAGGCGCCGGACGGGCTGGCCGAAGAGGTGCGCGCCACGGGCGGGTTGTGGATCGGGGGCTCGCTCGACCCGCTCGCCGAACTCGTCCGCGTCCAGCGCCTCGCGGTGGCCGTCGCCGCCCGCCGCGGCCTCGACCCCGACCGGCCCCGCCACCTCACCCGCTCGGTGATCCTCGCGCCCTGACCCACGACCCGGGAGGAGAAGCCGTGCCCCTCGTACGCACCGGCGAGCTCGTCACCCGCGCCGCCGAAGCCCGCTCCGCCGTCGCCGCCTTCAACATCATCACGCTCGAACACGTCGAGGCCGTCATCGCCGGCGCCGAGTCCGTCGAGGCGCCCGTCGTCCTCCAGGTCAGCGAGAACGCCGTCAAATTCCGTCACGGACGACTGCTCCCGCTGGCCCGCGCCGCCGCCGTCGCCGCCGAACACGCCTCCGTGCCCGTCGCGTTGCACCTCGACCACGTGCAGAGCGACGAGCTGCTGCGCCAGGCGCCCGACGCCGGATTCGGCTCCGTGATGTACGACGCGGCCCGTCTCCCGTATGCCGAGAACCTTGCCACGACGCGCGCCACCGTCGGCTGGGCACACGCCCAAGGCCTCTGGATCGAGGCGGAGTTGGGGGAGATCGGCGGAAAGGGCCGACCGCCGCTGGACGCCCACGCGCCCGGGGCCCGCACCGACCCCGACGAGGCCGAGGCCTTCGTCGCGGCCACCGGCGTCGACGCCCTGGCCGTCGCCATCGGCAGCGTCCACGCCATGACGACCCGCACGGCCGCCCTCGACCACGAACTCCTCGAACGGCTGTCCGCCGCCCTGTCCGTGCCGCTCGTCCTGCACGGTTCCTCCGGCGTGCCGGACGACGGACTGGTCGCGGCCGTCGCGGGCGGCATCGCCAAGGTCAACGTCGGCACCGCCCTCAACATGGCCATGACCGGCGCGATCCGGGACTTCCTGGCCGCTCACCCCGAAGCGGTCGACTCGCGCAAGTACCTCGCCGTCGGCCGGGAGGCGATGGCGCGGGAGGTGGCGCGGATCATCGGAGTGCTCGGCCAGGGCCTGTCCGGCGGATCAGGTCGCAGGAAGGCAACGGCGCCTCGTCAACCCGGGTGAGCGGGGCGTGGTGCGTCCAGCTGCAAGGCGGAGGAGGGCGTCGACGCGATGGGGGTCCCCCCGCGCGAGCGCAGCCGAGCGTGGGGGAGTCGGCAACCGACGACAACGCGGCAGATGGGCGTGCCAGGCCCCGCGTCTGCGGCATGATCCGCCGGACAGGCCCTAGCGTCGCCTCTTCGCGGCCACGGCACCGGCGATCGCCGTGACGGCCGTCCCGAACAGCAGCCCGCCCCATGGCACCGCCCCGGCCGTCCGATGCGTGACCATGGCCATCAGGGTCAGGCCGAGGGCGCCGCCCACGAGGAAGAACGCGGCGTTGCGGAGCGGGATCCACCATCCGGTGTGGCGTATGCCTGAGGTCACGACCGGCATTGTGCCACCGCTACCGCTTGACGGCCTTGAGCACCACGAACTTCGGGTCGGAGGCCACCAACTGGCTGTTGCCGAACAGGCGCCGCAGCTTCACGTGGTAGCCCAGGTGCCGGTTGCCGATCACCCACAGCTCGCCGCCCGGCCGCAGCGCGCGCCGCGCCCCGGTGAACATCCGCCACGCCGTCGCGTCCGTCGTCGCCTGGTGGGCGTGGAACGGAGGATTGTTGAGGACCACGTCCACACTGCCGGCCGGCACCCCGGCCAGACCGTCCCCGACCCGGAACTCCGCGTGCCCGGGCACCCCGTTGGCCTTGTACGTCGCCTCGGCCGAGGCCACGGCCTGGAACGACTCGTCCACGAACAGCACCTCGGCCTCGGGATCGGCCAGCGCCACCGCCGTACCGACGATCCCGTTGCCGCACCCCAGGTCCACGACCCGGCGTGGGCCCCGCGCGGCAGGCAGGTGCTGGAGGAAGAACCGGGTGCCGATGTCGAGGCGGTCGGCGCAGAACACGCCCGCGTGGTTGACGACGGTGCGCCCGGAGACCGCGCCGATCCCCTCGGGCAGGGCGTAGCTGCACGGCCAAGGGTTGGCGGGCCGCTCCCGCGACGGGGCCGGGGTACAGAGGATCAGCCGGGCCTTCTGCTCCGCGAGCGAGGTCCGGGTCGGTCCGAGGATCCGCTCGAACAGGTTCAGCGTCGAGGTGTGGATCTCCTTCACCATCCCTGCGCCGACGACGACCGTGCCCTCGTGCACGGCGGGCGCCAGCCGCAGCAACTGGTCCTCCAGGAGCGCCAGGCTCTTCGGCACCCGTACCAGAAGGACGTCAATGCGGTCGGGCGGCGGATCCTGGGTGGTGAGCAGCCGTACCGCGCCGGGTTGGACGCCGGCCCGCGCGAGGTTGGCCCGGGTCGCCTCCTGGCTGAGGTACGAGTCGGTGATCTGCACCGGCCGCTGCTCGGCCAGTGCCGTGACCAGCGCGCCCCAGCGGTCCCCGACGACCACGACCGTGCCGGACAGGGGGACCCGCTCCTGGTCCAGGTACCGGAGCAGGTACGCGTCGGAGGCGTCCCAGGCGCGCAGCCGGTCGCGCGGATCCTCGGGGAAGCGGGACAGTTCGAACTCGCCCCACGAAGTCGTCATACGCTCGCTCATCGTGGGTCCAGGCTATCGGAGCCGCAGCTCAGGCCCCGTCGGGCGGGCCCTGGAGACAGGCCTTCGGGGCAGGCCTTCGGGCAGGATGGACCGCATGGATGCGGAGCTGTTTCCCAGGGAACGCACCGAGGTCGCCCCGGGCGCCGTGCACCTGCCGGACTGGCTCGACGCCCGCGTCCAGCGGGAGCTGCTGGCGGCCTGCCGGGAGTGGGCGCGTCCACCGGCGGGCCTGCGCACGGTCCGTACCCCCGGCGGTGGCACCATGACCGCCCGGCAGGTCTGCCTGGGCTGGCACTGGTATCCGTACGCCTACGCCCGCACCGTCGTCGACGGCGACGGGGCACAGGTGAAACCGTTCCCCGCCTGGCTGGGCGAGCTGGGCCGCCGGGCGGTGGCCGACGCGCTCGGCCCGGAGCCGGCGGCATCGGCGCCGTACGACATCGCACTGATCAACTTCTACGACGGCGACGCCCGCATGGGGATGCATCGTGACAGCGACGAGAAGTCCGACGCGCCGGTGGTGTCGCTGAGCCTCGGCGACACATGCGTCTTCCGCTTCGGCAACACCGAGACCCGGGCCAGGCCCTGCACGGACGTGGAACTGCGCAGCGGCGACCTGTTCGTCTTCGGCGGCGCGTCCCGCCTCGCCTACCACGGCGTGCCTCGCGTGTACCCCGGTACGGCGCCGCCCGCGCTGGGGCTCACCGGGCGGTTGAACATCACCCTGCGGGTCAGTGGCTTCTAGGTTGCGACGACGGCCGGCCGGACTGCGGATCATGGGAGACTCGCCCTCATGAGTGGCAAGGCGGACCCCCGGACGGCGGGGGAAGGGACCACCTCGAGGACGCGGCTGGACCGGGGGCGCGGTGCGCTGGGGCCCGCGCTGGAGCTCGTGCACACCGGGCGCGCGCCGACCCGGGCGGTGCTCACCGCCGAACTGGGGGTGACCCGGGCGACGGCCGGTGCGGTGGCCGCCGAGCTGGAGGCGCTCGGGCTGATCCGGGTCGACGCCCGGCCGGGCGCCGCGGCCGGCTCCCAGGGGCGCCCCTCGCACCGGCTGGAGGTCGCCGAGGACGGGCCCGTCGCCCTCGCCGCACAGGTCCACGCCGACGGGTTCCGGGCGGCGCTGGTCGGTTTGGGCGGCCGGATCGTGGCGACCGCCCCTGGCTGCGAGGCCGTCGACGCCGACCCGGCGAAGGTCCTGGGCTCCGTCGTCGAGGCGGGTGCCGAACTCCTCCGTACGACGGGCCGCCGCTGCGTGGGTGCCGGGCTCGCCGTGCCGTCCGCCGTCGCCGAACCCGACGGACTGGCCCTCAACCCCCTCCACCTGGCCTGGCCCGTGGGAGCGCCGGTGCGCCGCATCTTCGCGGAGTGCGTGCGTGCGGCCGGGATCCCCGGCCCGGCGTTCGCGGGCAACGACGTCAACCTCGCCGCGCTGGCCGAGCACCGGCACGGCGCGGGCCGGGGTGCCCGGGACCTGCTCTGCGTGGCCACCGGACACCGGGGTGTCGGTGGCGCGCTGGTCCTGGACGGCCGTCTGCACACGGGCAGTTCGGGACTGGCCCTGGAGGTCGGCCACCTCACGGTGAACCCCGAGGGCCGCCCCTGCCATTGCGGCAGCCGCGGCTGCCTGGACGTCGAGGCGGATCCGCTGGCCCTGCTCATCGAGGCGGGCCGCGCCCCGGGTCCCGAGGTGTCCCTGCTCCAGCAGGCCAACGACCTGCTCCGCCACCACTACCACGACCCCATGGTGCGCACCGCCGCCGAGGCCCTGATCGACCGGCTCGGCCTGGGTCTCGCCGGTCTGGTGAACATCCTCAACCCCGACCGCATCATCCTCGGCGGCCTGCACCGCACCCTGCTCGACGCCGACCCCGACCGCCTCCGCGCGGTCGTCGCCGACCGCAGCCTGTGGGGCCAGAGCGGCGGCGTTCCGATCCACCCCTGCACCCTCGACCACAACAGCCTGGTCGGCGCGGCGGAACTGGCGTGGCAGCCGGTGCTGGACGATCCGCTGGAAGCGCTCCAGTGACGCACGGACGGTGTCCCGGTCCGCGACCGCGACGCCGTCCTTCACCGGGATGACGCTGTGCGGCCGGGCGGCTGACGCGTGTGTGTGTTGGCCGGGGGCCGGTCCGCCGGGGCGCCCGATGCTCGGGATGCCATGAGACAGCCGAGCCGAAAGGCAGTTGTTCACCGATGAAGCGCACTCGGGTCCGTGGGGCCCTGGCCTCGGCCGTGATGACCGCCCTGTTGACCGCCGTCGGCGCCGCGCCGGCCCAGGCGACCCCTCCCACCGCCAACGCCTGTGTGTTCGAAGGCGTGAACCTCAACGAATTCCTGGGGGTGCGCGAGCGGCTGATCGGCCCTCCGCCCTGCCGGGAGGCGTTCGTGGGCGAGAAGTGGGTCCGGACCTTCCCCAGCTGGGGCACCGCCCCCAGCGCGGTGGGCGCCGTCTACCCGCCCGGGTACGTTCCCTCCCGGCCCAACCCCATGGACGACTTCGTCTCGAAGTTCCAGGGCGTACGGATCGTCCAGGACATCGGCACCAGACAGGAGTGGAGCGCTGTCTTCGGCCCGAAGACCCTGCGCCGGTTCAGCACCCAGGATGGACTGATCTTCGCCAGCTTCGCCTCCGGCGTGCTGCGCCCGCTGAGCGCGGGTACGCACACGACCACGGTCTTCATGCGGCTGAAGGCCGAACACTGCGACGGACTGGGAACGGACCCGGCCCTGAACTGCCTGCCCGCGGGCGAGTTCCAGTACACCGGGGACACCCCCGTCACGTTCCTCCCGCGCCACCCGTAGACCCGTAACCCGGGACACACCGCCGCGTACTCCCTCGGCGGTAGCCCGCGGTTCCCCGGCCGTGCGCCCCCGCACAGACTCCACCCCACGGCCACCCCTTCGGCCGACGACCGGCGGAGCATCCGCCCCGCGCCCGCGTACTCCCGGGGAGGTACGTGGACTGCCGCTGGCCGTACGACGACCCGGACCCCTTCCCGGAGCCAGTCTCGATGCATCACCACCACACGCTTCGGCACAGGAGATGAACCGAGATGCAGACCCTGGCGCACTGGGACGGCGGCCCCGGCCCGTGGTTCCTGTTCTTCCCGCTGATCTGGGCGGCCGTCGTGGTCGGCGCCGTGACCGTCCTGCGCCGCACCGTCCGGCGTGGACGCGGCGGACCGTGGCGCCCCATGGACGCGTGGCGTCCGGCGGGCGACTCGCCGATCGCGATCCTCGGCCGGCGCTTCGCCACCGGTGAGATCGACGAGGACGAGTACTGGCGGCGGCTGTCCGTCCTGGACGAGCAGTTCGGACGCGCGGGCAAGGACGGTGCGGCATGACCACCACGACCACCACGACCACCGTGACCTCCGCCCGTACGGCCGCCCGGGTCGTGGGTGCCGTGAAGGTGTACGGCCGCGGCGACACCGTCGTACGGGCCCTGGACGGGGTCGACGTGGACTTTCCCACCGGACGCTTCACCGCGATCATGGGGCCTTCGGGCTCCGGCAAGTCCACCCTGATGCACTGCGCGGCCGGACTCGACACGCTCACCTCCGGCGCCGCCTACATCGGCGACACCGACCTGGGCTCCCTCGACGACCGGCGCCTGACCCTGCTGCGCCGCGACCGGGTCGGATTCGTCTTCCAAGCGTTCAACCTGGTGCCGACGCTGACCGTCGCGGAGAACATCTCCCTGCCGCTGGACCTGGCGGGCAGCCGGGGCGACGCGGAGTGGATCGACGCGCTCGTCGACGTCGTCGGCCTGCGGGACCGGCTGCACCACCGTCCGGCCGAGCTCTCCGGCGGTCAGCAGCAGCGCGTGGCCGTGGCACGGGCGTTCGCCGGCCGCCCGGACGTCGTCTTCGCCGACGAGCCGACCGGCAACCTCGACTCACGCTCCGGTGAGGAGGTCCTCGGGCTCCTCGGCTCGGCCGTCCGCGCGATGGGCCGCACGGTCGTCATGGTCACCCACGATCCGGTCGCCGCCGCCCACGCCGACGAGGTCGTCTTCCTCGCGGACGGGCGCCTGGTGGACCGTATGGAATCCCCCACCGCCGACAAGGTCCTGGACCGCATGAAGGCCTTCGAGGTGAGGGCATGAACGCCTCCGTGCGGCTGAGCCTGTCCTCGTTGCGCGCCCACCGGCGCCGCTTCGCCGGTACGTTCCTCGCGGTGTTCCTCGGCGTCGCCTTCCTGGCCGGGACCCTGGTCATGGGCGACACCCTGCGCGCGAGCTTCGGCTCCATGTTCGGCGAGGCGACCAGCGGCACGGACGCGGTCGTGCGCGGCACCGACGCCATCACGACACCCGGCCAGGCGCAGGGAGTGCGCCGGCCGGTCGACACCTCGCTGGTGAGGACCATCGAGAAGGTTCCCGGCGTGGCGGCCGCCGCTCCGGACATCCAGGGCGCGGGCCAGCTGGTCGGCGCCGACGGCAAGCCCGTCGGCGGCCAGGGACCGCCCACCCTCGCCGGCAACTGGATCAACGACCCGGAGCTCAACCCGTACCGGCTCGCCGAGGGCCGTGCCCCGGTGAAGCCCGGCGAGGTCGTGGTCAATCGCGGCACCGCGAGGAAGGGGCACCTGAGGATCGGCGACACCACGACGCTGCGCACACCCGACCCCGTCAAGGTGACGATCGTCGGCCTCGCGACCTTCGGCGGCGCGGACGGCATGGCGCAGATGACCTACACCGGCATGACCCAGGCCGACGCCGAGAAGTACCTCACCGCCCGGCCGGGCAGAGCGGCGAGCATCGCCGTGCGGGCCGGGCCCGGGGTGGACCAGACGGAACTCGTCGACCGGCTGACTCCCGTGCTGCCCAAGGGAGTCGAGGCCATCACGGGCCAGGAGTCGGCGCGCGAGAACACCGACATGATCTCCAGCCAGTTCCTGACGGTCTTCACTGCCTTCCTTCTCGTGTTCTCCGGCGTCGCCCTGCTGGTCGCGACCTTCTCCATCCACAACACGTTCGCGATCGTCGTGGCCCAGCGCACCCGTGAGAACGCCCTGTTGCGCGCCCTCGGAGCCTCCCGCCGCCAGGTGACCGCGTCGACCCTGGTCGAGGCGAGCGCCGTCGCCGTGACGGCCTCGGCCGCCGGTCTCGCGGGCGGGATCGGGATCGCCGCCGGACTGCAGGCGCTGTTCCCGGCCATCGGATTCCCCTTCCCCGACGGGGACTTGGTGTTCAAGGCCCTGTCGTTGGCGCTGCCGCTCGCGGTGGGCGTCGTGGTCTGCCTGGGCTCGGCGCTGATGCCCGCCGTACGGGCCGGACGCACCGCCCCGCTGGCCGCGCTGCGCGAGACGGCCGTCGACTCCTCCGGCGCCTCCCGCTTCCGCGCGGTCACCGGCACGGCCCTCGCCGCCCTGGCGGTCACGGTGGCGCTCACCGGCGTCCTGGTCTCACCGTCCATGTGGCTGGCGGGACTCGGCGCCGCCTTGGCCCTGGTCGCGTTCGTGGTCCTCGGCCCGGTCGCCTCCTCCACCGCCGTACGGCTCCTCGGCAGCCCCCTCGACCGGCTGCGCGGCGTCACCGGAGCACTCGCCCGGCGCAACGCCCTGCGCAGCCCCCGGCGGACGGCGGCCACCGCGAGCGCGCTGATGATCGGTGTCGCCGTCGTCTCGCTGTTCACGGTGTTCGGAGCCTCGCTCAAGGCGACGATGGACCAGACCGTGGCACGGTCCTTCGCGGGCGACGTCGCCATCAGCACCCCGTCCTTCGGCGCGGGGGGCAGCGGTCTCAGTCCCCGGCTGGCCCCCGCCGTCCAGCGACTGCCCGAGGTGGACACCGCCGTCGGACTCGGCCGGGGGGTCGCGGAAGTCGACGGCAGTGGGCGGGCGTTGACCGTCACCGACCCGGCCGCGCTCGCCCGGACCTTCGACCTCGGTACGGTCCGGGGCGACCTGCGCCATCTCGGCACCGACGGCATCGCCGTCACGCGGAAGGAGGCCGACCGGCAGGGGCTGCGCACCGGCGGCACCGCCCGGCTCACCTTCACCGACGGCACGAGGGAGAACTTCACCGTCCGCGCGGTCTACGGCCAGTCCGAACTCGCCGGTGACTACGTCATCACGCGCGCGGCCTGGGCCCCGCACCGCACCCAGGACTCCGACACCCTGGTCGCCGTCTCCTTCAAGGACGGCGTGAGTACGGCGGCAGGCAAGGCCGCGGTGGAGAAGGCGGCCGCCCGGTACGGCAATCCGCAGGTGCAGACCCGCGACGAGTACGCGCAGTCGTCGGCCGGGGGCATCGACATGATGCTCACCCTGGTCTACGCGCTGCTCGCCCTCGCGGTGTTCATCGCCCTGCTCGGCATCGCCAACACGCTGACGCTGGCCGTCCACGAACGCACCCGGGAACTCGGCCTGCTCAGGGCCGTGGGCCAGACCCGGTCCCAGCTGAGGGCCATGGTCCGCTGGGAGTCGGTCCTGGTCGCCGCCTTCGGCACGGCCGGCGGGCTCGGCCTCGGCGCCTTCCTCGGCTGGGTCCTTGTGAAGGCCTCGGACGGCGCGAGCGACAGCGCCTTCACCTTCGCGATCCCGCCGGTGCGGCTCGCCGTGATCGCACTGGTCGGCCTCGCGGCCGGAGCCCTCGCGGGCCTGCGCCCGGCCCGGCGGGCGGCGCGGCTGGACGTACTGCGGGCCATCGCCACAGAGTGACGCACCGCCGTCGCACCCGGGCGACGTACGAGGGCATCGTACGGGCGGGCCGCACCAGACGGTGATGGCGGAGGCGTTGCGGGACGGCCCTACCGGGCGGCCGTGCACGATGGCCTTACCGGGAGGTCGTGCGGGACGGTCTTACCTGCGGCTGTACAAGACGATCTTACCGGGCGGCCGTACGGGACCGCCCTACCGGGCGGCCGTACGAGAAGCAGGTCACCGCCCGGTCAGCCGGCAACGACCGACCGGGCGGGAGCATGTGCCGGAGAAGGGCCGCAGGCCGCCGGCTCGGCCTCCGCGAACGGATGCGCGGGCTTCTCCGCGGCCGCGCGGCGCGGCCGACGCGTCAGCTGTGGCTGTGCCTTCGCCACCGAGGCGGCGGGCAGGGTGAACCACACGACCTTGCCGTTGTCGCCGTCGGGCCGCACCCCCCAGCTCTCGCTCACGGCGGCCACCATCGCCAGGCCGCGCCCGCAGGTGGCCAGCGGTGCGATCTCCGCCGCCTCCGCCACGTCGTCCACCACGGGGAGGCGCGGATCGTGGTCGCGCACGGAGACCGTGAGCCGGTCGAGCAGCAGCTCCATCTCCACGGTGCACGACTTGTCGGGCTGGGCATGCCGGTGGACGTTGCTCAGCAGCTCCGTCACACCGAGCGCGGCCCGGTCTATCAAGGGGTCCAGGTGCCAGTAGCGCAACTGCGCAGATACGATTCTGCGGACCTGGCCGATCCGCGACGGCAGGGCTTGGAGCTCCACCGTGCAGTGCCTGCTCGGATGACTGATCACGGCTGCGACTCCCCGACGTGAGGTCCGGAAGAACACGGAGAACGGATCCAGCAGGGTGCTTGCGTTCGAACGGCCGCGCCTGCTGTCTTGGCCGGCGGGCTGGTTCGCAGCGTTATCGCCGGTAAACCCAGAGTGACGTGAGACCAGCGTGACGCAGCGGTCACGGTCCCGCAACTCGCCGTTCCTCGGGGCCGCTCAGCCGCCGCGCCCCGCCGCCCTGCGCACCGCCTCGATGAACCGGCGTGCGGCGGGCGGCCCCGGCTCGCCCGGAGCGGGGTCGTGATCGCCCAGGGTCAGCAGGTACCGCTTTCCGTTGAGGTCGGCCAACGCCCGGTCGTCGGGGGCGAACCAGGGCTTGGAGGCGCGCACGGCCTGCACCGGTGCGCTGTCGATCTCACTGCCGTAGCTCGTGAGCAACTCCAGCCTGCCGTCGCTGATCCGGACCTGTCCGGCCCGGGTCAGCGAACGCAGTCGCTTCCCTATCCGCACGCCCATGGCCGTGAACTCGGGCTCCGCCATCCTTCCCCGCCCCCTTGTGCGCGTCGGTCGCCGGCCGAGTGCCTCGTGGGCCGTGGTCCGGCGTGGTCCAGTTCGTGTCGTGAACCAGTGTGCGCCCCCGTGCGGGACGTTCGTCCCGTCCGGTGCAGTCTGCCCGCACCAGGCGTCGAGCACCAGTGTGCACGGGGTGTGCGCGACCGGTGACCGGAGCACTTGTGCGAATGCGCCCCCAGGTGTTCGCGCAGGTGTGCCCCAGGGGCTTCTTTGGGCTGCCCAAAGGTGTGTTTATGCAGGTGAGAAGTGGTGTGGAAGCTGCCTATGATCGAGGAGCCGGCCGCGCTGGGCGCAGTCGAAGCGAAGCGTAAGGAGCCCCGCCGTGAGCACCACCCCACAGACCCGGACCGGCGCCACTCTCGACGTCGACCGCAGTGACGCCGACTACCGGAACTGGCTGAAGGAGGCTGTCCGCAAGGTCCAGGCGGACGCGAACCGCTCCGCGGACACGCACCTGCTGCGCTTCCCGCTGCCCGAGAAATGGGGCATCGACCTGTACCTGAAGGACGAGTCGACCCACCCCACCGGAAGCCTCAAGCACCGGCTCGCCCGCTCCCTCTTCCTCTACGGCCTGTGCAATGGCTGGATCCGGCCGGGCCGCCCGGTGATCGAGGCGTCCAGCGGCTCGACGGCTGTCTCCGAGGCGTACTTCGCGGGGCTCATCGGCGTGCCGTTCATCGCGGTCATGCCGCGCACGACGAGCGCCGAGAAGTGCCGCCTCATCGAATTCCATGGCGGCCAGTGCCACTTCGTGGACGACTCGCGGAAGATGTACGAGGAATCCGCCCGCCTCGCGGTGGAGACCGGCGGCCACTACATGGACCAGTTCACCTACGCCGAACGGGCCACGGACTGGCGCGGCAACAACAACATCGCCGAATCCGTCTTCCGCCAGCTTGAGTTGGAGCGCTTCCCGGAGCCCACGTGGATCGTCGCCACGGCGGGCACCGGCGGCACCTCCGCGACGATCGCGCGCTACGTCCACTACATGCAGTTCGACACCCGTATCTGTGTCGCCGACCCGGAGAACTCGTGCTTCTTCGAGGGCTGGACCACCGGCGACCCGGACGTCACGTGCGACTGCGGCTCGCGCATCGAGGGCATCGGCCGGCCGCGCATGGAGCCGAGCTTCGTGCCCGGTGCCATCGACCGGATGATGAAGGTCCCGGACGCGGCCAGCGTCGCCGCCGTCCGTGCCCTGGAGCGGGCCATCGGCCGCAAGGCGGGCGGCTCGACGGGCACCGGGCTGTGGAGCGCGCTGAAGATCGTCTCCGAGATGGTCGCCGCGGGGCGGCAGGGGAGTGTGGTGACCCTGCTGTGCGATCCGGGGGACCGGTACCTCGACAAGTACTACTCGGACTCGTGGCTGGAGGAGCAGGGCCTGGACATCGCGCCGTACGCGGCGGCGATCGAGTCCCTGCTGGAAACGGGCGTGTGGCCGGACTGAGCGCCCCCGCCCAGGCCGCCCTAGCCGGCGAGGTGCCGGTCCAGCGTCCTGACCGCGTCCCGGAACGCGCGGCCCGTGCCCGCGCGGGCCAGGCCGAACAGGAAGCGGAACGGGGCGGTTCCGTCGATGGCGAAGGTCATCCGCACCCGTGTGCCGTTGCCGGCCGGGGAGAGCCGCCACTCCTCGATCCAGGCACGTGGACCCGGGACGTTCGTCACGTCGACCCGGTACGCGTACACCTCGGGCGCGTTCGCCGCGAGCACCGACTCCTCGAAGCGCGTGCCGCCCCTGAGCCGGATCTCGCGCCCGTCCTCGGTCGCCCGGGCCGAGGCCACCGCCGAGAACCACCGCGGCCAGCCCGGCACGTCCTCGGCGAGCGCGCGGAAGACGGCGTCCGGGGCGGCCGTCATCTCCCGTGCGAACACGAGCCGTACGGGGGCGGTCTCGACGAAGTCGAGCCCCACCGGACGCAGACGGTGAGTCATGGACGACAGACCTCCTCGTGAAGTCCCGCGAGGAAACGGGCCGTTGGCCGGCACCCTAGCTGACGGTCAGTCAGAAGTCTGCATCCTCGTCGGACTCGCCCGCCACCACCAGCCGCCGCAGGTGCTCGGAGATCTCCGCCCGCGCCTCGGCCGGCAGGCCCGCGTCGGTGACCAGGGTGTCGACCTGCTCCAGCGCGGCGAACGAACTCAGGCCCACCGTCCCCCACTTGGTGTGGTCGGCGACCACCACGACCCGGCGCGCCGACTGCACCAGCCGCCGGTTGGTCTCGGCCTCCGCGAGGTTCGGCGTCGACAGCCCGGCCTCGACCGATATCCCGTGCACACCGAGGAACAGCAGGTCGAAGTGGAGCGCCGCGATCGCCTGGTCGGCCACCGGCCCCACCAGCGAGTCGGAGGGTGTACGCACCCCGCCGGTCAGTACGACCGTGGCCGCCCCCTGCCGCGGCCCCGACGTGCGCTGCGCCGCGTGGAAGACGTCCGCGACCCGCACCGAGTTGGTCACCACGGTCAGGTCGGGCACCTCGACGAGATGGTGCGCGAGCGCGTACGTAGTCGTACCGCCCGACAGGGCGATCGCCGTGCCCGGGGTGACCAGCTGGGCCGCGGTCCGCGCGATGTCCTCCTTGGCGGAGAGCTCCAGACCCGACTTGGCCTCGAAGCCCGGCTCATGGGTGCTGGCCTCGACGACCGGCACGGCACCGCCGTGCACCTTCTCCAGCACCCCCTGGCGGGCCAGCGCGTCGAGGTCGCGGCGCACGGTCATGTCCGACACGCCGAGCTTGCGGGTCAGCTCGTTGACCCGCACGCCGCCACGACGCCGGACCTCGTCCAGGATCAGGGCGCGCCGCTGCTCCGCGAGGAGGTTCTGATTCTCACTCACGTACGCTCCGGTCCTTTCGCCTCAAGCCGTCCGACACGCCCTGCGTACCTGCTCCGACCAGGACGTTCCACCCGTCTCCCGTGCGCGGGCGTCCCATCCTTTCACGGGAGGGTCCCGGTTGCGCCACTACGTACACGGACGCGCACATGTCATTCGGTCAGCATCCGTCCCACCGGATGTCACACGGACCGGGGAGATTCCGTGACGAGAGGTGTACGACACGCCGGAAACGGAGATCCTGAAGTCCGCGCGGACACATACGGACACATGCCGTCTGCAGGTCACGGGGGAGACGGGGGAGCGCGAGAACAGTGGAACGTGCGCAGGAGAGTGCCGTCCCGGGCGGGGCGAACGGCCCCGCCGCACGGACCGGGGAGCCGGAGACCGACCTCGAGCTGCTGGTCCACGGAGTCGGCGGCACCACACCCGAGGAGATGCTCGGCGACCCGCGCACGGTACGGGTCACCGGTGACGACACGGCCGCGGTCTTCCGGCGTGCCGAGGACGCCGACGCGGAGGCCCGGCCCGTCGGCCGACGAGGCGGACCAGTGCCTGAGGCGTACGTCTGGTGCAACCTCACCTCCGGGAACGGAGCACGCGCCCTGTGGCTGTTGCTGCTGCCCTTCATGGTCGTCAACCTCGCCCACTGGATGCGCCCCGCCGCGCGCGGCCGGAAACGAGCGGTGCGACTGTACGGGCTGCTGGTGCGGCTCGCCGGACTCACCCTGACGGTGCTGCTGGTGGCGGCCGCCTGCGAGGTGGCCCTGGACCTCGCGGCCTGGCAGTGCGCGGGCGCCCGCGCCTGTGCCCGGCGCCACTCCTGGCTGGGCTTCCTCTCACCCGCGGTCTCCGGCGACGGCTGGTGGAGCCGGCCCGGCCGGCGACTCGCCGTGGCAGCACTGGTGCCGACCGCCCTCACCGGCCTGCTCTGGTACCTCTCGCACCGCACCTGGAGCGCGTACGAGTCCGCGAAGCCGATGACCGGCGCTCCCGAACCCGACGACCACGTCCACCGCACCTCGCTGGGCAGCCCCGGCTTCTGGTACGGGCGCCGCCTGGTGGCCCGGCTGCGCGCCGCCCACACCGCGGCGGGCCTGCTGACGGTCGCCGCGGCCGTCGTGACCCCCGTGGCGGCCTTCGACCGCCGGGCCGGCGGATCCGCGGCACTGGAGACGGCGGGACGGCTCCTGCCCGCGGCGCTGCTCGTCTTCGCGGCCCTCGTGGTCGGGGTGGTCTGCCGCCGGGGCCGCAGCGAGAACCGCCTCGACCAGGAGCTCGACGAGCATCTCGTACGACGGCTGCCGCTCGGTGCCCTCACCCTGCTCGCCCTCACCCTGCTGTACGCGGGCTGGTCGCGGCCGGGCTGGCACTCGGCCGGCCGGCTGGCGGGGGACACGGCATTCGGCGGCCTCGCCCTGGCGCAGGGCGTCCTGGTCGTCGTCCTCGGTGCGGTCGCCCACGATCTGTACCGCCGGCAACCCGACCCGCGCGCCGCGATGCGCGGCCTCGGCGGACCGGCCGTCGCGCTGCTCGCCTGCGCGCTGGGCGGGGTGATCTCGGGCGGTGTCGCGCAACGCGTGGCCGACTGGCTGGACGGCACCGGCGGCTCCATCGCCGGACCACCCGTGCTGCTGACCTGGCAGGCCTCGGTGATCCCGCCCCTCCTCGCGACCCTGCTGCTGCCGGCCGGCCTGCTGTCCTGGCGCACCTGGCAGCGGTGCCGTGCCGAGCGGGGCGCAGTGGAAGGCGACCACCCGGGGGAGCCCGAGGACACGGCACGCACCCGCCGTATCGCACGCACCCGGGCGATGGCCGCCCTCACCGACCGGGTACCCCTCGTGGTCGCCTTCGTCTCGGCGGCCACCTTCCTGGTGGGCGCCGGAGCGCTGGTGGGCGCCCTGGTGACCGAGAAGACCCCTGGCGAGGCGACCCGCCGCACCTTCGCCGTCGTCCAGGGCGCGGCCGAGACCTCGCAGGCGCTGGGCTCCTGGCTGGTCGGACTCGGCTTCGTACTGTTCGTCACCTGGGGCCGACGCGCCTACAAGGACGCCTCCGCCCGGCGCACCATCGGCATCCTCTGGGACGTCGGCACCTTCTGGCCGCGCGCCGCCCACCCCTTCGCACCCCCCTGCTACGCCGAGCGCGCGGTGCCGGACCTGACCTGGCGCATGGCGACCTGGACGCGGCGCACCGGCGGGCGCCTGGTGATCTCCGGGCACTCCCAGGGCAGCGTGCTCGCGGCCGCGGCGGCCTGGCAGCTGCGGCCGTCCGTACGCAAGCGGGTCGCGCTGCTGACGTACGGCTGCCCGCTGGAGCGCCTGTACGGCCGCTGGTTCCCGGCCCACTTCGGCCCGGCCGCGCTCGGCTCCCTGCACCGCGAGGTCGCCTGCTGGCGCAACCTCTACCGCCTCACCGACCCCATCGGCGGCCCGGTCCGCCTCCCCGGGGACTACGGCCCGGAGGTGGACCGCGAGCCGCTGCGCGACCCCCTCGCCTACGGCCGCACGGCCGGCCATCCCCTGCCCGCCCCCATCCTCGGCCACTCCGGCTACCAGGCGGACCCGGCCTTCGCCGAGGAGCGGGAACTGCTGCTGACGCGACTGCGGCCGGACGTGCCGGGGCCGCGCCGACCGGGCGAGCCGGCCGCCGCAGCGGGCCCGGCCGGCGAGGCCGGTGCTCAGGGGAGCTCGGGCAGGTCCTCGTCGTAGAGCAGGGTCAGGTCGTCGGTGGTGGGCTCGTCGAGCTGGGCGACCCGGCTCGCGTGCCGTTCCACCATCGCCTCGAACGTCTGGCGGGCGGTGCGGCCGTTGCCGAAGGCGGGGCCCTTCGGGATCTCCTTGAAGTACTTCAGCAGGGCCTCCGGCGTGCCCGGCGCCAGCCGGTACTCGTGCTCGTCGGCCTGCTGCCCCACGATCCGCAGCAGCTCGACGGGGCCGTAGTCGGTGAAGGTGATGGTCCGTGAGAAGCGTGACGCCACACCCGGGTTGACCGAGAGGAACCGCTCCATCTCGGCGGTGTAGCCGGCGACGATGACCACCACCGCGTCCCGGTGGTCCTCCATCAGTTTCACCAGCGTGTCGATGGCCTCCTTGCCGAAGTCACGCCCGGCGTCCTCCGGCGACAGCGCGTACGCCTCGTCGATGAACAGCACGCCGCCGCGCGCCCGCTCGAAAGCCTCCTGGGTGCGGATCGCCGTGGATCCGATGTGCTCGCCGACCAGATCGACGCGGGAGACCTCGACGAGGTGGCCCTTCTCCAGGACGCCGAGGGAGGCGAGGATCTCGCCGTAAAGGCGGGCGACGGTGGTCTTGCCGGTGCCGGGGGAGCCCGTGAAGACGAGGTGGCGCTTGACCGAGGCCGCCTTGAGGCCCGCCTGCTGGCGGCGCCGGCCGACCTCGATCATGTCGGTGAGGGCGCGGACCTCGCGCTTGACGCTCTCCAGGCCGACGAGCGCGTCGAGTTCACCGAGCACGTCCTTCGAACTCCGCGTCGCCTTCTCCGGCTGCGCGGCCGCGACGAGCGGCTCCTGCTCGGTGGCGCGCTGCCCGGGGATCGCGCCCAGCAGGCCGGAGGACTGGCTCGCCGTCTGCACGGCCGGCTCCGGAGTCGACGGCCTGAACCCGGCTCCGCTCTCGTCACTGGTGCAGTCCTCCACGACCGGGCCCGTGCCGGATCCGGAGTCCGGTCCGGCATCCGCGAACTCGTAGCCCCCGCGCGTGCACCGCTCCGTGCGGCACTTCTTCAGCGTCGTACGGCTCCCGTCTATCACATGGAAGCCGTACCCGGAGCTGCCCGTCACCCGGCAGCCCAGGAAGGTGCCCCGGCCCCCGGCCGACACGTAGAAGCCCGCCTCCGCGGGGGAGTCGACCGTGCAGCGCTCGATGGTGGGGTCGGCGCCCTTGGTGACGATCACGCCGGTCTGGGTGCCGTCCAGCGTGCAGTTGTTGAGCGTGCCGCCGCTGCCGTGGTCGCGGAACCAGGCGCCGGTGGCCGCGTCCCGGATCCGGCAGTCGTCGAGCTGCGCGGTGGCGCCGTCGCTCACCGACACCGCCGTGTTGCGGACCTGGGACAGGTCGCTGTCGACGACGTCCGCGCGGGAGCCGCGGTCCAGGACGAACAGCGCGTCCGGCACGTCGTGCACCCGGCAGGAGTCGAGCACCGCCGTGGCGCCGTCGCTCACCCACACCGCGGGATAGTCGCCCGTGCTGTCGAAGATCTCGCACTGGTTGGCGTCCACGCGCGTGCCCGGGTCCCACACCGACAGGCCGTTGCGCCCGAACTGACGCACCGTGGTCCGCGTCAGCGTCAGCACCGAGCGGGACCGCAGGTCGACCGCGTTCTCCGGGATGTCATGGATGCGGCAGTCGGCGAGGGTGAGCACGGCTTCCGTGTCGAGCGTGACGCCGTCGGCCGTGGTGCGGTGCACATCGCAGTCGGTCAGGTGTGCGGTGGCACGCGAGGTGACCTGGGCTCCGGAGCCCCGGATCTCGTAGACCTCGCAGCCCACCGCCTCCAGCGCGGAGTTCTCGCCCGTCACCATCAGGCCCGCGCCGGAGGCGTGGTGCACCCGGCAGCGCTCGAACCGGGGGTGCGCGCCCCCGCGTACGGCGACGCCCGACTGGCCGGCCGCGACCACCTCGCAGTCCTCGAACACCCCACCGCCGCCGTCGAGTACGGCGACGCCGACGCCGGCGGGGTTGTCGACGGTGCATCGGCGCACGGTCGGACGGGCCCCGCCACGTACTTCGATGCCCGCGGCGGAGCGGGTGACGATCCGGACGTCGAGCAACTCCGGCGTGCCCTCCTCGACGAGCAGCGCTGGCGCGGCCGCGTCCTGGCCCTCCACGTGCAGGTCCTGCACCACGGCCGAGGCACGCACGGTCAGCGGCACCCCGTCCACGGGCGCGATACGGACCGAGCCGGGCGAACCCTCGGGACCGCGCAGCGTCACCGCCCGCTCGACGACGAGATTTTCCCGGTACGTGCCGGGGGCGACGGTGAGGACGTCACCGTCGGCCGCGGCCTCCAGGGCGGCGGCGAGCGAAGCGTACTCACCTGTGCGGCGCCGCCACCGCGAGGTACCGGTGTGCGTCACCTGGACCGTGCCCTGTGCCATGGCGTTGCCGTGCCCCCACCTGGTCGTACTGACGGCTCGTTCGCCTTCGGGGCACTGCGGCCCCTGTGACTCCCTCGCACGCGGGTCTGTGCCGAATGCTTCGGCCGGTCCACCGTAGCGTGCGCGCAGGCGGTGGGTTGACCAGAGGCGGAAGGCCGTCAGCTGCCGGTGCCGGTCCTGCCCCAGTCCGGGCCCGCGCGGTCCCAGGCCTGATCCCAACGCGCGTACCTGCGGCGGACCATGCGCCAGACGATCAGCCGCCTGCCGGCCTCGACCGCGCCTGCGGCCAGGAGGGCGGCGCCGAGCCCCGCGAGTACGGCGTGCGTGGTGGCCGTGGCGGAATCCAGCGGGCGGGCGACCATTCGGCCGTGCGGATCCGTCCAGAGCCCGAAGTGGTCGCCCTTGTGCGGGGACTTGAGATTCGACATGACCGCGCCGTGCTGCCGGGTGCCGTCGGGCGCGGTCCAGTCGGCGAGGACACGGCTGTGGGTGTCGTGCGCCGAGGTCGTGTCGGGGTCGGGCTCCAGCCGGGCGCTGTCCAGTTCGCGCACCACGGTGGCCGTGACCGGGAGGCGGGAGCGGTGCTGGTCCAGGACGGACCGCTGCAGGGAGTCCTGTGCCACCGCGCCGACGAGCGAGCCGATCACGGGCGCGGCCACCACGACCAGCAGCAGGGCCGCGAGGGCCACCCAGGCCTCGACCAGATCGGTCGTGCGGCGCAGCGGATTGCGCCGCCAGCGCCAGAGACCGCTGATTGCTCGCACGGTCCCGCACCCCCTTCCCGCTCCGTGACAACCCCCGGCGGAGCCGTTCACGCGCGGGCCCGGGGAAGAGAGTGCGAAATCACCTCTGACCGCTGACCGGGACCTCACGTGAACTTCTCACGACCCCAACGACCGGGCCCCGGCGTCCGGTTCCCCGCGTGATGCCACGATCGCGGAGCCGTCCGTGGAAGACCGCTCCCTTCCAGGAGACGGCGCCCTTCTGGAGTCCTGGTCGAGGATCCGCACCGGATCCCCGACCCGGATCGTGCCGGTCGACGTCGGCACCAGGTTCTGGCCGAAGGCGAGGTCGGTGCCGAACCGGCGGTGCCGTGCCAGGGTGCGCAGCGGTTCCCGGCCGCGCTCGGCGGTGGACTGGTCGGTCGTGGTGACGACGCACCGCCCGCACATCTTGGCCACCCGGAACACCACGTCACCGATGGCGAGGCGTGACCAGCCGTCCTCGGCCCAGGCCTCCGTGCCCGCCACGACCACGTTCGGCCGGAAGCGGTTCATGGGCAGCGGGCCCTCGTGGGCGTGGTCGCCCCGGGCTATCAGGGAGTTCAGGGCGTCGAGGGAGGCGACGGTCGTGACCAGCAGCGGATAGCCGTCCGCGAAGCTCACGGTCTCACCCGGCAGCGCGTAGTCCGGATCGATCGGGCGGCGGGTGGCCGGATCGTCGAGGTGGACGAGACGGACGTCGCTCTCCAGGTACTCGCCGCACCAGGCGTGCGCGGCGTCCGCCGCCGGGACGGCGTCCACCTTGGTTCCGAAGACGCTCACCGGCACGGTGCCCGCCGGTTCCGGAACGGATACCGTCAGCGGCTCCCGCCCGGGCGCGGACAGACGGATGCCGCCGCCGGGCAGGAGCTCGGCGGCGGCCAGCGCCAGGCGCGGTTGTTCGCGCTGCGTGACGACCTTTCCCCCGTCGTCGATCAGCGCCCAGCGTCGGTCTCCGGACAGCCCCCAGGGCTCCACCACGGCCTGCCGGGGCGAGGTGCCCCGGAGCGCCTTGACCGGGTGTACATGAATCGACTGCAGTACGGCGTTCCCCATGAAGCCATGGTGCCAGGCCGCACCGACAGCAGGGGGAGGCCGGTCAGTAGCCGCGGTACTGCTGCTGGTTGTTGTACGGGTCCTGGTACGGGGCCTGCGCCGGCCGCGGAGCGGCGGGGCGCATCGCCTCGTAGCCGTTGCCCGGCGCCATCGGCCGCGGCGGCTGGGGCTGCTGCGGGCCGGTGTAGCCGCGGGGCGCGGTGGCCTGTTGCGGAATGTAGGCGGCGGGTGCCTGCTGCAGCGGAGCGGGCTGCTGCATCTGCGGATAGCCGTAAGCGGGGGCCTGCTGCTGCGACGGACCCGCGGGGAGCGCGGGGAGCGCGGACGGCAGGGCGGGGAGATTGCTGCCCATCGACGGAAAGCTGCTGCCCGTGTCGTAGGCGGCGGGGACCCGGATCGGGGCGATCTGCGGGGTGCCCCGCTCGGCCACGAGCGAGTCGTAGATCGGAGTGTCCGGGAAGGAGGCGGAGTAGTAGCCGCCACCATAAGTGGAGCGGGGGGAGGTCATGGCCATAAGTTAAGCCCACGATGTGCTGGTTGGGGAGACCGATAAGAGGGTTGTTTTTCGTGTCGGCAGTGACGCGGGATCCCTAATCTGAGCGAACTTGGCAAAAAAGGACGGCGATCAACGTTTGGATCGTGTAAAGGCCGAGTTCCTGGTGGGTTACCGGGGGTTGGCCAGGGATCTTCCTGTGCCGCCCATGGGGGTTCGCTGTCCCTCGGGAATAGGTTGGTCGGGTAGGGATGGCTATCGGCGGCCGGGGTGCGGCCCGGCGCGGCGACACGTGAGATGGGGGCGTACATGTCAATGCCGAAAGGATCGAATGCGCCGGTGCCGACGACGGCCCTGCGCGTCGAATTGGGATGGCGCTCCGGACCCGGCGTCCCGGACGCGGACGCCTCGGCGCTGCTCCTCGCGGAGGGAAAGGTGCGCTCCGACGGGGACTTCGTCTTCTACAACCAGCCGGCACACGCCTCCGGCGCGGTTCGGCACGAGGGCAAGCGGGACTCCGGAGGGCGGATCACGGACACGCTCATCGTCGACCTCGCGCGCGTGGAGGGCGCCGTCGAGCGGGTGATCCTCGCGGCCTCCGCGGACGGCGGGACGTTCGGGCAGGTGCCGGACCTGTACATCGAGGTTCAGGACGCAGATCGGGGCGGTGTGGTCACCCGGTTCGACAGCCCGGGCGCCACGGTCGAGACGGCGTTCGTGCTCGGCGAGTTCTACCGTCGCCAGGGCGGCTGGAAGTTCCGGGCCGTGGGCCAGGGGTACAGCAGCGGACTCGAAGGCCTCGCCACGGACTTCGGGATCACCGTGGACGAGCCGCAGCACGCGTCACCTCCCGCCGCCCCGCCCGTCGCACTCCCGGTGACGATGCCGCCCCCGGCGGCGCCTCCCGGCACTCTGCCTCCGCCGTCGGGCCCCGCAGCCCACCTGCCCCCGCCCTCGGGGCTGCCCGCCCACCTGCCTCCGCCCTCGGGGCCTCCCGTCCACCTGCCTCCGCCACCGCCCGTGCCGCCCGCCCAGCCCGTCCGCCTCAGCAAGGTGACGCTCACCAAGGCGGCTCCCTCGGTGTCGCTGGCCAAACAGGGCGGCACGTCGGGCGCCATGCGCGTCAACCTCAACTGGCAGATGCGTCGGCAGTCTTCCGGATGGGGCGGCAGGCGGGGTGCGGCGCACGGGGACCTCGACCTCGACCTGTGCGCTCTCTACGAACTTGCCGACGGCCGCAAGGGGGTCGTACAGGCCCTCGGCAACGCCTTCGGATCGCTGCACCGGCCCCCGTACATCCTCCTCGACGGCGACGACCGGACCGGCGCCGTGGCGAACGGCGAGAACCTCACCGTCAACCTTGACCACAAACAGGACTTCCGGCGCATCCTCGTCTTCGTGACCATCTACGAAGGCGCCAGCTCCTTCGCCGACCTGCACGCCACGGTCACGCTCCAGCCGCAGCACGGCGCGCCCATCGACTTCTCCCTCGACGAGTGCACCGTCCCCTCCACGGTGTGCGCGCTGGCCCTGATCACCAACACGGGTGCCGATCTGGTCGTGCAGCGCGAGGCGCGGTACCTGGTGCCGGAGCGCGGCGTGAGCCCCCAGCGGACCGTTGACCACGCCTACGGGTGGGGGATGAACTGGACCCCCGGCCGTAAGTAGAAGGGGAGGGCGTCAGCTCTCGTCCGGTACGGCGGCGTCCGGCCGGGCGTACGTACGGCCCTTCCAGGCCGCTCCGCGCCCCCTGTAGTGCCGCACCGCGGAGTCGACCGTCATCAGGAGGTACAGGAACGCGGTGAACGGCAGCAGGGGGGCGAGCCACAGCGCCTGGCGGTAGTAGCGGAGCATCGGGACGTACGTCGCCGTCATCACCAGCCATGCCGAGGCACCGGTGACCGCGGCCGCCGTGCTCCCCGCCACCGCACCCGCCGCCACGGCAGCGGGCGGCACCAGATACACCAGCGCCAGCCCGGCGACCGTACCGAGCAGCAGCAGCGGGTTGTGCCGCAGCTGCGCGTACGCACTGCGCGAGACCATGCGCCACAGATCGTGCAGCCGCGGGTAGGGGCGCACGCTGTCCACCCGCTCCGCGAGCCCGAGCCAGACGTGGCCCCCGGCGCCCTTCACGGCCCGCGCGAGGGCCACGTCGTCGATGACGGCCTGCCGGATGGCGTCCGGGATCCGCGCCCGCTGCGCCGTATCCGCGCGCAGCAGCACGCAGCCGCCCGCCGCGGCCGCCGTCCGCGCCCCTTTCCGGCCGATCCGGCGGAACGGGTACAGCTGGGCGAAGAAGTAGACGAACGCCGGCACCACGAGCCGCTCCCACAGGCTCTCCACCCGGAGCCGGGCCATCTGCGACACGACGTCGAAACCCCCGGTGCGCGCCGCCGCCACCAGCTGCCGCAGGCTGTCGGGCGCGTGGGCGATGTCCGCGTCCGTGAGCAGCAGGTATTCAGGGTCACGCGCGCGTGCCAGGGCGATGCCGTGGCGCACGGCCCAGAGCTTGCCCGTCCAGCCCGCCGGCGGCTCGCCGGGGGAGTCCACCGTGAGCGGCAGCCCGCCGTGACGCCGGGCCAGTTCGCGGGCCAGCTCCCCGGTGTCGTCCGAGCTGCCGTCGTCGACCAGGAAGACCTCGGCCCGCCCCGGGTAGTCCTGCGCCAGCAGCGACGGCAGGCTCGCCGGCAGCACGGCGGCCTCGTCGCGGGCCGGTACGACGACACACACCTGCGGCCAGTCGCCGGGATCCCTCCGTGGTGGCAGCCGGACGTCCGTGCGCCAGAAGAAGCCCTGGCAGAGCAGCAGCCACAGCCAGGCGGCGAGGGACAGGGCGGAGATCCACACGACGGCGCTCACCCGCGCAGTCTGCCCCACCCGACCGGCCCACAGGGGCGCATCGTCTATCGTGGCCGGGTGAAGATCGCGCTCATGGACTCCGGAATCGGCCTGCTGGCGGCCACCGCAGCCGTACGGCGCCTGCGGCCCGACGCGGATCTCGTCCTCTCCCTCGACCCCGACGGCATGCCATGGGGACCGCGTACCCCGGAGGACCTCACCGGGCGGGCTCTGGCCGTGGCCGAGGCCGCGGCGGCGCACCGGCCCGACGCGCTCATCGTCGGCTGCAACACGGCGACCGTGCACGCCCTGCCCGCCCTGCGCGCCCTCCTGGAACCCGGCATCCCCGTGATCGGCACGGTTCCGGCGATCAAACCGGCCGCGGCCGGCGGCGGTCCCGTCGCCATCTGGGCGACGCCCGCGACCACCGGAAGCCCGTACCAGCGCGGCCTCATCAAGGACTTCGCCGACGGCGTCCCGGTCACCGAGGTCCCGTGCTGGGGGCTCGCCGAGGCCGTGGAGCACGCCGACGAGGCGGCCATCGACGCCGCCGTCGCCGCGGCCGCCGAGCTGACTCCGGGCGATGTGACGACCGTCGTCCTGGGCTGCACCCATTACGAGCTGGTGGCGGAACGTATCCGCGCCGCTGTCCAGCGGCCTGACGCGCCGCCGCTCGTCCTCCACGGCTCCGCCGGGGCGGTGGCCACCCAGGCCCTGCGCCGGATCGGCGAGCTGCCCGCGCCCGACGCCCTGGCCGAGGGCACGCTGACCGTGCTGCTGAGCGGTCGCGCGGGCGAGCTGCCCGCCCCCGCCCTGAACTACGCCGAGGGCAGGTTCCTGCCGGCCGTCACCTACGCCCGCTGACTTCGGGGGGCGTGACCGTCCGGCGGGAGTCACCCTCTGCGACGCGGTACCCGCGCAGCGAAATCTGAGTAACCTCATAGTCATGAGGGACCACCCCCACGACGAGGACACCTCGCAACGCGAGGTATGGACCGGGCGTGCGACCAACCGGGTCCAGTGGCTGCTGGCGCTCGTCGGCGCGGCCTGCATGGCCCTCGGTATCGAACTGGCCGTGGACTCCGCCTGGACCTCGGGCGTCGCCCCGCTGGTCATGTCCGTCGTCGGCTGCATCGCGGCCGGGCTGCTGGTCCTCTTCGGCACCCTCGCGTTCGTGCACGTCGACCTGAAGCTCGACAAGGAGTGCGTCGAGGTCCGCTGCGGCCATATGGGCGTGCCCCGCCGCCGGATCCCCCTCACCCAGGTCGTCGGCGCCGAATTCGTCGCGCACGTCACCCCCTGTAACTGGGGCGGGTGGGGCTACCGCTGGCGCCCCGAGAAGGGCACCGCGGTCGTCGTACGCCGCGGCGAGGGCCTCGTCCTGAGCCTGGGGGACGGCCACACGTTCACGGTCACCGTGGACAACGCGGAGTCCGCGGTACTGGCCATCAGGGACCGCCTGCGGTCGGTCGCACCGGGAAGCGCGCGCTGAGGGTGCTCCGAAGGCGCGCCGAGGGTGCTCTGAAGGCGCGCTGAGGCGGCGACCGTATCGGCATCCCCGGGCAGGACCCGCAGAACCCGCGGACCGTCAGCGCGCGGCGGCCTCGTCGGGGAGTGGGCGGGCCGTGGCGAGTCCGGCCAGCAGGCCGGCGCCCACCGACACCGTGGTGAAGCTCAGGGCGTTGCCCACCGTGGCGATGGCGGCCAGGGCCGTCAGGGCGGCGCCCGCGGTGAGCGCGACCGGCGTGGTGCGGGAGCTGCGCCACAGGGCGTACAGCATCCAGCAGAACGCGGCCGCCAGGAGCAGCACGCCGGCCAGCCCCTGTTCGGCGGCCTGTTGCAGGGGCGCGGAGTGCGGCTTGCCGTCGGGCAGGAGTGCCTGTCGCGCGGTGGCGCTCAGCTCGCCGAAGCGGCCGGGGCCGACACCCAGGGCGCTGTTCCGACGTGCCAGGTGGAGGGCGTCCTGCCACAGCTGGACGCGTCGGGGGGTGAGCCGGCCCTCCAGGGATGCCATGAGCCCGTACGGCAGGACGTTGTCGGCGATCGCCCAGGTCATGCCGGTCACCAGGGCCGCCGCCAGGGCCAGGCCCGCGATACCCGGACCCCGGTGGCGCAGCCGGGCCGCGGCGAGCGAGCACAGCAGGACGGCGGCACCCAGCGCACTTCCGACGGCCGAGCCCACGACGGCAGCGGTCACCGTGATCCCGAGTGCCAGCAGACGCAGGGCGAGCCGCAGAGCCGGTACGGGCGTGGCCCAGGCGGCACAGCACGCCGCTCCGGTGGCGAGGGTCAGCAGTGCCGCGGTCGCGCCGGCGGGCCCGAGCGGTGTGGCGAACTGGGGTCCGGGGGCCAGGTGGGGCATGGCCACCGCCAGCCCGAGCCCGGCCAGCGCCCCCGCGCAGGGCGCGGCCACCGGCAGCAGTGCTCCGCAGATCCGGCCCGAGGCGTACCCGGCGGCCACGGCGAGCACCGCGAGCAGCACGCCCTCGGGCCGGCCGCCGTGCGCCGCCGCGGTGATCAGGGACCACACGGCGCACGCCCCGAGCACCACCACGCCCGCCGCGTCAGAAACGTTTCGTCTGTCGGTCTCCGCATCCGCACCGGACGCGGACGCCATCCCCGTGGACCCCACCCCGTCGCCCCTCGTACCCGGTCCCCCGACCTGTGGCAGCGCCGCCCGCGCGGCCGCGACCGGCCGCACGACACGGGCTCCGGCACACCGTAACGGCAGATGACCGTTTTGTGGACGAGTTGCGCAGGAACGATCCGGCTCGTGGGTGGCGGCTGTCCTTGCCGACGCCCTCCGGACCGTGCTGTCGGCATCAAGGTCACCCGCCGTACACTCCCCGAGTGACCGTCACCGCAACTTCCGTCGACCAGTCGGACCGGCTCCAGCCGCAGCTCGCGCCCACCGCGCGCGGCCTTCGGCTGCTGCGCCGCATGGTCCCGGCCGCAGCCGCCGCGATCTGCGGCGTGCTCCTGTACGTCAGCTTCCCGCCGCGCACCCTCTGGTGGCTCGCCGTGCCCGCCTTCGCCGGCTTCGCCTGGGTCCTGCGCGGCCGCAGCTGGAAGGCGGCCCTCGGCCTCGGCTACCTCTTCGGCCTCGGCTTCCTGCTGCCCCTGCTGGTGTGGACCGGCGTGGAGGTCGGCCCCGGGCCGTGGCTCGCGCTGGTCGCCATCGAGGCGGTCTTCGTGGCTCTGGCCGGCGTGGGCGTCGCAGCGGTGTCCAAGCTGTCCGCCTGGCCGGTGTGGGCGGCGGCCGTGTGGATAGCGGGTGAGGCGGTACGCGCGCGCGTGCCCTTCCGCGGCTTCCCCTGGGGCAAGATCGCGTTCGGCCAGGCGGACGGTGTCTTCCTGCCGCTCGCCGCGGTGGGCGGGACCCCGGTGCTCGGCTTCGCGGTCGTCCTGTGCGGCTTCGGTCTGTACGAGGCCGGGCGGCTGGCCGCCGAGGGACGCCGCACCCGGGTCGTGCGGAAGGCAGCCGCGGCCGCGGCCCTGCTGAGCGTGGCCGTCCCGGTGGCGGGAGCGGTGGCCGCCCGGGGGCTGGTCAGTGACAAGGCGGAGAACGGCACCGCGACCGTCGCGGTCATCCAGGGCAACGTGCCGCGCGCCGGGCTGGAGTTCAGCGCCCAGCGGCGCGCGGTGCTCGACTACCACGCGCGGGAGACGATGAAGTTGGCCGCCGACATCAAGGCGGGCAAGGTCGCCAAGCCCGACTTCGTCCTGTGGCCGGAGAACTCCTCCGACATCGACCCCTTCACCAATGCCGACGCGGCCCAGATCATCGACGACGCTGCCAAGGCCGTCGGCGCGCCCATCTCGGTGGGCGGCGTCGTCGAGCGGGACGGCAAGCTGCTCAACGAGCAGATCCTGTGGGACCCGGTCAAGGGGCCCACGCAGACGTACGACAAGCGGCAGATCCAGCCGTTCGGCGAGTACCTCCCGCTGCGGTCGCTCGTCGGGGCGATCAACAAGAACTGGACCAGCATGGTCCGCCAGGACTTCAGCCGGGGCACCAAGCCGGGCGTGTTCGACTTCGACGGCGCCAAGGTCGGGCTCGTCACCTGCTACGAGGCCGCCTTCGACTGGGCCGTACGGTCCGAGGTCACCGACGGCGCCGAGCTGATCTCCGTGCCGAGCAACAACGCGACCTTCGACCGCAGTGAGATGACCTACCAGCAGCTCGCCATGTCCCGCGTCCGTGCCGTCGAGCACAGCCGGACCGTGACCGTCCCGGTGACCAGTGGCGTCAGCGCGGTCATCATGCCGGACGGGAGGATCACCCAGAAGACCGGCATGTTCGTGCCCGCCTACCTGGTCCAGAAGGTGCCGCTGCGCTCCTCCGAGACGCCCGCCACCGAGCTGGGCATCCTGCCCGAGATCGCCCTGGTGCTGGTTGCCGCGGGCGGGCTCGGCTGGGCGATCGGGGCCGGTCTGCGCGGGCGGCGCGCCGGGAACGCGTAGTCGTACGCCTCGTGCACGCACCGTGGCTCGCACCGCGGTGACGGATCGGGCCCGTTAGGGTCGGGATCATGGCTACTCCGGAATTCATCCGTACGATCCGGGCCTCCGCGGGCCACCAGCTGCTGTGGCTCCCGGGGGTCGCCGCCGTCGTCTTCGACGACGCGGGCAGAGTGCTGCTGGGCCGTCGAGCCGACAACGGCCGGTGGTCGTTGATCGGCGGCATCCCGGAGCCGGGAGAGCAGCCGGCGGCGTGCGCCGTGCGCGAGGTCTTCGAGGAGACGGCCGTGCGCTGTGTCGTCGAGCGGGTGGTGCTCGTCCAGGCCCTGGCCCCCGTCACCTACGACAACGGCGACGTGTGCCAGTTCATGGACATCACCTTCCGCTGCCGGGCCGTGGGCGGTGAGGCACGGGTGAACGACGACGAGTCACTGGAGGTCGGCTGGTTCCCGGTCGACGGGCTGCCGGAGCTGAACGAGTTCGCGCTGTTCCGGATCAAGCAGGCCATGTCGGAGGCACCCACATGGTTTGACCCCACAGGTCTCGACTCAAGTATGTGAGCAGACCATATGTGGGCGGCCGCGACCGGTGCCTAGTGTCGGCTCATGACCTCGCAGAGCCCACTCCCCGGCCCCCACGCCCCCTCCCTCGACCTGGGCGGCCGCACCGCCCTCGTCACCGGAGCCGCCGGCGGCATCGGTCGCGCCTGCGCGCTGCGCCTCGCGGCCGCCGGGGCCAAGGTGAGAGCGGTCGACCGGGACGCGGCGGGCCTGGAGCTGCTGGCGGACCTCACCGGGGCGCTGGCGGGCAGCGTCGAACCGCAGGTGCTGGACCTCACCGACCTGGATGCCGCGGAACTCGCCGCCGCCGGCACCGACGTCCTGGTCAACAACGCGGGACTGCAGCTGGTGCGCCCCATCGAGGAGTTCCCGCCCGAGGTCTTCCACACCGTGCTGACCGTGATGCTGGAGGCGCCGTTCCGGCTCATCCGTGGTGCCCTGCCGCACATGTACGGGCAGGGCTGGGGCCGCATCGTCAATGTGTCCTCCGTGCACGGTCTGCGGGCCTCGGCCTACAAGTCGGCCTATGTGGCCGCCAAACATGGGCTGGAAGGGCTGTCCAAGACGGCCGCGCTGGAAGGAGGGCCCCACGGTGTCACCTCGAACTGTGTGAACCCCGCCTATGTGCGCACTCCACTGGTCGAGAAGCAGCTGGCGGACCAGGCACGGGCGCACGGCATCCCCGAGGAACGCGTCCTGGCCGAGGTGCTCCTGCAGGACAGCGCCGTCAAGCGGCTCATCGAGCCGGAGGAGGTCGCGGAGGCCGTGGCGTACCTGTGCAGCCCGCAGGCGTCCTTCGTGACCGGTACGTCGCTGGTGCTCGACGGCGGCTGGACAGCGCACTGAGCGGCCCGCCGCCCGCGGGACCGGAAGTTTTCCACAGGCCCGACGGGACGGACGGACGATGCGGAATCCTGTGAGCATGTCCCGCGATCACGTGCAGTCCGCCGGGCGCCCTGCCACCGGTTCGGGTGCCCCGACCGGCGTCCCCGTCACCTCCGACGGCGGCGCCGAGACGCCGTTCCTCGAACTGCTCGCCCGCGACGCGGCGGCGGAGGCGTACGAGCAGCCGGCGCTGCTCGCCCGCGCCGAGGGCAGACCGGCCGACCGGATCGCCGCGCTGGAGCACGCCAAGCTCCTCGCCCTGAGGGTCCGCGCGGAGCTGGAGGGACGACGCCGACGCGAGGCGGAGCTGTCCGCCCTCTTCGAGACGGCGCACGACCTGGCGGGCCTCAGGGACGTGGACGCGGTCCTGCAGGCCATCGTGCAGCGCGCCCGCTCGCTGCTCGGCACGGACGTCGCCTACCTCAGCCTCAACGACCCGGCCCGGGGCGACACCTATATGCGGGTGACCGAGGGCTCGGTCGCGGCCCGCTTCCAGCAGCTGCGCCTGGGCATGGGGGAGGGCCTCGGCGGCCTCGTCGCCCAGACGGCCCGGCCGTACGTCACCGACGACTACTTCAAGGACGACCGCTTCCAGCACACCCTCGTCATCGACTCGGGTGTGCGGGACGAGGGCCTGGTCGCCATCCTCGGCGTGCCCCTGATGCTGGGGCCCAACGTCATCGGCGTGCTGTTCGCCGCCGACCGGCGCGCCCGGGTCTTCGAACGGGAGCAGATCGCGTTGCTCGGCTCCTTCGCCGCGCTGGCCGCCGCCGCCATCGACACCGCGAACCTGCTCACCGAGACCCGCTCGGCGCTCGCCGGCCTGGAGCGCGCCAACGAGATCATCCGGGACCGCAGCGCGGTCATCGAGCGCGCCTCGGACGTCCACGACCGGCTCGCCGAGCTGGTGCTGCGCGGCGGCGGAGTCCACGACGTCGCCGCCGCGGTCTCCCAAGTCCTCGCCGGCGCGGTCGAGTTCGCGGAGGCGGACGCCGCACCGGCGAAGGCGCTGGAGGCGTCCCGGGCCGAAGGCCACGCGGTGCGGCACGGGGACGACTGGATCGCCGCGGTGGCCGCGGGCGGTGAACTCCTCGGCGCCCTCGTGCTGTGCGGCCACCCGGGCCTCGACCCTGTCGACCAGCGCACCCTGGAACGCGCCGCGATGGTCACCTCCCTGCTCCTGCTCGCCCGCCGCTCCGCCGCCGAGGCCGAGCAACGCGTGCGAGGCGAACTCCTCGACGACCTCCTCGACGCCCGCGACCGTGACCCCCGTCTGCTGCGCGACCGCGCCGCCCGGCTGCACGCCGACCTCGACGCCACCCATGTCGTCCTGGCCGCCCGACTCGACGACCCGGCGGTCGACGCCGAACAGGAGGCCGCCGCCCGCCGCCGTCTGTGGGCCGCCGCGTCCCACCTCGCCGCGACCCGGCACGGCCTGGCAGCCGCCCGTGACGGCGGCACCGTCCTGCTGCTGCCCCTCGGCCCCGCCGACACCGCCACCGAGCTGGCCCGCCGTACCGCCCGCCACCTCGGCGCGGCCGTCCACGAACGGGTCACCGTAGGCGCCTCCGCCCCCGTCGACGACCTCCTCGCACACCCCGACGCCCTGCCCGCCGCCTACGCCGAGGGCCGCCGCTGTCTCGACGCGCTGCGCCTCCTCGGCCGCTCCGGAGACGGTGCCGCCGCCCAGGACTTCGGCTTCCTCGGTCTGCTCCTCGCGGGCGAGCGGGACGTCACCGGTTTCGTCGACCGCACCATCGGCCCGGTGGTGGAGTACGACGAACGGCGCGGCACGGAACTGCTGCGCACCCTCGACGCCTATTTCGCCTGTGGCATGAGCCCGGCCCGCACCAAGGACGAACTCCACGTCCACGTCAACACGGTGGCCCAGCGGCTGGAGCGCGTCGCCCGCCTCCTGGGCGACGACTGGCAGGGCCCGGAACGCGCCCTGGAGATCCAACTCGCGCTGCGTCTGCACGGACTGGCGGCACCGGAGCGCCACTGACCCCCGTACGGACGACCGTACGGGGGCCGGTGCGGGCGTGCCGGATCACGTGGTGGGCGCACCCGAAGCCCGGACCGTGGCGGTTTCCGAGTCGCCCACGGTCCTGCCATCGGCCCCGGCGGCGACATCGGCGAGGTCCCGGTGCCGGGTCTCCTTCGCCATCCCGACGGCGACCAGCGTCAGTACGGCCGCCGCGATCACGTACAGGGCGATCGGGGTCGAGCTGCCGTAGTCGGCGAGCAGCGCGGTGGCGATGAGCGGCGCGGGCGCGCCGGCCGCCACGGAGGCGAACTGGGCGCCGATGGAAGCACCGGAGTACCGCATCCGGGTCGCGAACATCTCGGAGAAGAAGGCGGCCTGGGGCGCGTACATCGCGCCGTGCAGCACCAGCCCCACGGTCACGGCGACGACCAGGTTCCCGAACGAACCCGTGTCGACCAGCGAGAAGAAGGGGAACATCCACAGGCCGATCCCGGCCGCGCCGAACAGATAGACGGGCCGGCGCCCGACCCGGTCCGACAGCGCGCCCCAGAGCGGAATGACCGCGAAGTGCACGGCGGAACCGATGAGCACCGCGTTCAGCGCCGTCTGCCTGGAGACGCCGGCGGACGTGGTGGCGTAGACAAGGATGAACGCGGTGATGACGTAGTAGCTGATGTTCTCCGCCATGCGCGCGCCCATCGCCACCAGCACATCGCGCCAGTGGTGCCGCAGCACGGAGACGAGCGGCAGCTTTTCCGTGTCCCCCGCGCGCTCCGCCTTCCGGGCCTCCGCCCTCTCCAACGCCTCACGGAACACGGGAGACTCGTCGACGGACAGCCGGATCCACAGACCGATGACGACCAGCACGCCGGAGAGCAGGAACGGGATCCGCCAGCCCCAACTGCCGAAGGCGTCGTCCGACAGCACGGCGGTGAGCAGCGACAGCACACCGGTCGCCAGCAACTGCCCGGCCGGCGCCCCGGTCTGCGGCCACGAGGCCCAGAACCCGCGCCGCCGCGCGTCCCCGTGCTCGGACACCAGCAGCACGGCCCCGCCCCACTCACCACCGAGCGCGAAGCCCTGGACGAGACGGAGAGCCGTGAGCAGGACGGGAGCGGCGGCCCCGACGGAGGCGTGCGTGGGCAGCAGCCCGATGGCGAAGGTCGCGCCCCCCATCAGCAGCAGGCTCAGCACCAGCAGCTTCTTGCGGCCCAGCCGGTCACCGTAGTGCCCGAAGACCAGCGCGCCCAGGGGCCGCGCGGCGAACCCGACGGCATACGTCAGGAACGACAGCAGCGTGCCGACGAGCGGGTCCGAGTCCGGAAAGAACAACTTGTTGAAGACCAGAGCGGCGGCCGAGCCGTAGAGGAAGAAGTCGTACCACTCGATGGTGGTACCGATGAGGCTGGCGGCGACGATGCGCTTGAGGTTCACGGGTGGTGGGGGAGCGGTGGTTCCGGAGGCCATGTGCGCCACTTCCTCGTGTGCGGTGGGGACGGGTACGTGTCGGCACACCGTAGAAACACGCACGTCAGGGGCACATGTGGTGGGGCAACATAGTTCGAGGGTTGGCTATGCGTGTGGCCACCATGCCGACTCATGGAAGGGCGGTTCAGGGGCTCGAAGGTGGTCGAAACGAGTGCCGTCCGGGACGCGTAGTTCGGGGTGATTTGACAGTGCGGTGCTGACTCCCGTGCTGGTTTGGTGCTGACTGCGCTCCGTTGAACTCGGACATCTTGGGGCTGATCAGCTCAGGGCCGTTCCGTGGTGGGCGACCAGACCGAGAGGCCGACCCGGCATTGCCGCTCGGTTCTGCGGGCACGGACAGGGCGTTGCGCCTGCGCGTGGTGCGCGTTCGGCCCAGCACCTCGCGGGGAAGCGAAGGCCGGCCGCCTCCCCGGCCGAGCCGCGCCCGACGGTGTGCAGGGGACAGGCAGGGCGGGACGCTGGGCCGTCCGATCCACCTGGTCGGCCGGACGGGCCGGCTACCGCGCTTCGCGCAATCGCAGTTACTCAGCGCGGCCGCCCCCCCCGGGTGCCCAGGACGGGCGGGGGAGAGGATGCGACGCTGGAGTGAGGGGACCGCGAGTGGAGGTCCGAGTGCGTCTCATCCGGTCCGGGGCCCTCTCCTTCGGCCTGGCGACCATGTCCCGGTGCGGCTCAATGGATGCGACGCAGAATCGTGCGGTCAGTCTGTGAGCCCGCCGGCCGGGGCACCACTCACCGAGCGTCGCCAGGCGGCCTTACCGCGTGGATCCGGCCCGCCGGGACCTGGACCGCGCGACCAACCCGGAAGGCAGGTGCGTCCCATGCGCACGTCGACCCGTATCGCCGGTGCCCTCACCGGCCTGACCATCACCCTCGGTGGTGCCGTCCTCGCCGCTCCCGCGGTCCGGGCGGACATCCCCGCCTGCACGCAGATGGCCGAACTGGCCGGTGCCACCGCTTCCGACTCCGTCACAGCGGCCTGCGGCCGTGGCGTGGTCGGAGACCTGCAAGGTTGTGTGACCGGGCTGACCGGGGCCGGAGTGGCGGGCGGCGCCGCGACCGCTGCCTGCCGGGCGGCGGCCCACGAACCGCGTTAGAGGACCGCGCGCAGCAGCCGCCCGCCGGCACCGGTCGGAGGCAGGTACGGCCCGTCTCCTCCTCACCGCCCGGACTGCCCGGACACAACGCGGCCCCGGTGGGCGGTCTCGACGCCAAGGACATCGACGTCGCCCCGCTCTGCCGACGCGCACGCGGCGTACCGATGCGGCCGGTCGAGGTCGGTGACGTCATGCCTCTCCGGGGCCGGGCAGTCACCGCCCGGGCGCGGCGCCCAGCCTTGCCTCGCGGGCATCATGCGGAGCGCCCATGCTGAGTAAGAGGGCGCCGTCGTCTTGAGACTTGGCCTTCCCGAAGGCCGAAAAAGGCGCCTGAGAGGAGGAGGAAGTCATGCGCATGCGAAGAATCCTGGGCCTCGCCCTGGCCGCGGCAACCCTTGCCGGCGTGAGCGCCGTCGGCGCTGTCAGCGCCGGGGCCGCCTCGTCTCCGAACATCTCCAGAGACGACTGCACGGCCGCCGGCGGACGGATCGTTGCACGCCCCTACGACGGCTACGCCTGCGCGCTGCCCGACGGGACCACGCAGGCGATCACTTGACCGGTGGGCGCACGGCTGGGCAAACCAGTCCGGCCGGTGCACCCGGCGCGGTGGGTATGGAGTGACGGCACCCGGTCCACCGTCGGGTGGATCGCCCGCGCCCGCCCCGACACCGCGGCACTCGCGATGGTGGACGCCGACCGTCTCGAAGCCAGGGCCGTCACCGCTTCGAGACCGTCCGCGCCGTCCTGAACACCGCGCTCACCGCCGTCCTGAACGGCCTCGGCCATGTCGTCATACAGTGACCGACGAGGTCGTTCGCATTTCCCAGCTGTATTGATTCGGATTTCCCAGCTGTATGGATCACGGGCGTTGTTGACACTCGGCAGGTCTTGAACAGGCGCAGAAGAATGAGCAGTCCCGCCGGCCTCGATCGAGCCTGGATGTGCCGACGGTGATGGGGTCTTCCTTCTGGCGCGGGCGATGATCGCGCCGCTGTCCGCATTGAGGTGGCCCTTTGCCGATGCCCTGACTCATCCCCACCGTGGAAGAGGTCCAGCAGGTCATCCCGCTCCACCAACTCGTCTGAGCCAAGGCCGACCCCGCCGGCATCGCCAACCGGCACGCGGCCCACGGCCCTCTCCGGGGACCTACGAGACGGCGCCGTAACAGCACGACCAAGGAGCCGACCGGCACGGTGCACCCGCCGGTCGGCTCCGCCGTGCTCCTCGACGACCCCGGGGATGACTCCGTCGTTCGGCCCATCAAGGGCACCGGCTGCAACGCCGAAAAGGACCAAGCGGAGTCGCCCCACCCTCGCGTTCCGGTACTCCTCCGCGCCCCAGGCCGCCCCGATGACGGCGGTCCCGTACCACGGCCGACAGGCCCGGAGGAGATCCCGCATGCGCGTTTTCCTGCCCCTGACCGCCGTCACCACCGCCGCGCTCCTGCTCGTCACGGTCACCGGCGCGAATCCCGCCGCAGCAGACCGAAACCCCGACGGCACACCACTGGTCAAGGTGTCCCGCGGCGACCCGTACGCGGAGTGCACCATCGGAGCGAGGTCCCCCGACAGCATCGTCTACCCGGCCACCGAGGTCGAGCCGTACCTGTCCGTCGATCCGCGCGACCCCAAGCGCGTGGTCACCGTGTTCCAGCAGGACCGCTGGAACGACGGCGGCGCCCGTGGCCTGGCGGCCGGCTGGACCACGGACGGCCACACCTTCCACCGGAGCACGCTGCCGTTCAGCCTGTGCGCCCCCGGCGGCGCGGACTACGAGCGGGCCACCGACCCCTGGGTGAGCACCGGACCGGACGGCACGGTCTACGCCGGCGGGGAGGGCGTCGACTTCACGAAGAGCACGCGCAGCGCCCTCCTGGCAGTCACCTCCCGCGACGGCGGCCGCACTTGGCGGAACCTCACCACCACGCACGTCGACGAGCAGCCGTTCTTCAACGACAAGCCCTCACTCACCGCCGACCCGATCCGCAAGGGCACCGCCTACCAGGTCTGGGACCGCCTCGACAACGACCCACCCGGCCCCAGCTCCCTCGACGGTCCCGGCTACATCTCCCTCACCCGCGACGGCGGCCGCACCTGGAGCAAGGCCCGGCCGTTCGTCGACACCAGCACCGTGCCCAACACCCAGACCATCGGTCATCTGATCGTCGCCGACCGGCGCACCGGCACCCTGTACGACTTCTTCGACCGGATCACCTACGCCGACGATCTGAGCACCGTCGTCGAAGCCCGCTACGAGGTGGTCACCTCGACCGACGCCGCAGAGACCTGGAGCGCCCCGGTCACCGTGGCCCGGGACACCGCCGTACCGGAGGTCGACCCGAACGACCCCACCAAACTGCTGCGCGCCGGGTCCACCCTGCCGAGCCCGGCCGTCGACCCCAAGACCGGCACGCTGTACATGGCCTACGAGGGCTCGGACTTCTCCGGTGGAAAGTTCGACTCCGTCCAGCTTGTGCGGTCCACCGACGGCGGACGCACCTGGGGGACCCCGGAGCTGATCAGCCCCAAGGGCGTTCCGGCCTTCTCACCGTCGATCGCGGTCGCCGAGCGGGGCACGGTCGCGCTCACTTACTACGACCTGCGCTTCCTCAAGCCCGGCAACACCACCACCCTGCCCACCGCCTACCAACTGGCCGCGCTGCAGCAGGGAAACCCGAAGCTCCGGACCGAACGACGGATCTCGCGGGTCTTCGACTGGCTGCAGGCGCCGTTCGCCGGGGGCTACTTCCTCGGCGACTACCAAGGCCTGGTGGCAGACGGCAAGGGAGTACGGGCGGTGCTCACCGAGACCAACTCCGGCGCACCACAGAACCGTACGGACGTGTACACCGGCAGTCTCCGCACCCGCTGACCGACGCGGACGCAGTCGGCCGGCCCGACCGCCGACGGCCGCAGACAGGCCTCGGGCCCACTCCGTGACCACGTTGGGCGGGGAGGTTCGGCCGCGTCCCGCCCGGCGGGGCGGGCCTGCTGCTCTGGGGTCGCGTGAACGCGGTTCGGTCCGTGACTGACCGGAACTGCTGGTCAGACGCGGGACAGGGGTGAGAGGAACCGGGAGGAACAGAGTAAGTCGATTCTCGCACGACGGGGCTTACAACAGAGCGTCGGCTCGATAGCGCACCCACCCAGCTGGTGAGCCCGGCCACCGTCTTATATTGGCCTGGGAAACGTCGGTGCGTGCCGGGGGGATTGAGCGCTCTTGCGAAGATCAGGTGGAACGCGTCGAGCGGCCGCCTTGCTCTGCGCCGTTGCCGTGCTGTTCCTCGGCGCGTGCGGGACGCAGGTGGCCGGTCAGGAGGACGAGAGGTCGCCCTCACCGGTGGCAATCGAGCCGATCCCGTGGACCACGATGCAGCCTTCCGCGGTCACCGGAGTCCATCTCGGCGGGGACCGGCGCACGCTGCTTCTCGACACGCAGGTGCCCAGTGGTGCTCACGCGTGCGTGCGCAAGCTCAAGGCAGCGCTCACCGACCCGATGACGGACCTCGTGCGGGTGCAGGTCACCTTCACCTCGCCGTCCGGGGACAGGGCTTCCGGGTGCACCGAAGAGAGCACGGCCACGGCAAAGGTCAGGCTGCCCGAGCCGCTGGGCGACCGGGACGTGATCGTCGACCACTACACCCGCTTCACCGCCGATGGTGCCAAGCCGCCCGCGTTGCGTTTGTGCGGAAAGCTGGGCTGCACACCGCCGGCCACCGGCTGTACCGCCGCCTCCTATGATCAGGCGTTGATGGCGGTCGGCGCGCCCGAGCACACGTACCGGGACTCGGAGAGGTGCGACGGGAAGTGGCTGGTGCTGGACTTCTCCTGGCGCACGGGGCCGGCCTGCGGCGACTCGACGGACCCTGCCTGCTCTTCCCGTCTGGGCGACCGCTGGTTCTTCCGGGCCAAGAAATCGGGCTGGGAGTCGATCATCCGGACCTCGGCCGGAGGCTGCCGGGACGTGCAGCGCAAGGAGCCTGCCTTCCCGTCCTCGCTGTGCGAGTCGCTGGATCCGCTGTCCCCCTCTCTGCACCCGAGTTATCCCCCGCTGTCCGCCTCTCCAACGCCCGGCGTGCGTTCCACTGCGACGGCCAACCCATGACCACAGACCGCTGCGGCCTCTTCTGGTGATCCTGTCGTCTCGGCGGGGCTGGAGATCGCCATGAAGTGGAGTGCCGCCCTCAGCGGACCGGAGCAACTCAAGGTTGTCTTCGAAGCCCTGGAACTGCAACTGAAGCGGGAACACCAAATCCAGCTGAGGCAACTGGACGTGTAGCGGGAGGCGGCTGCACGCGCGGACGCGAAAGCTGAGGCAGCCGTGGAACGCGAGGTACGACTGGCGCGAGAGAAGCGTCAGCATGCTTTCTGGACGCCGGCTTGTATGTGGCCGCCGCTATCAGCGTGGCAAACGAGCTCGTTCCACCGCACGTCACGAACGGTCCTGAACCGTTCCGGGTTTGATCGAGACTCTACTTTGTGGCTGCGACCTGGGGTTTCGTGGTTGCTCGGTAGTAGTTGATCTCGTATTCGACGGGTGGGATGTGCCCGATCTCACCGTGGAGTCGGCGATGGCAGTACCAGTCGATCCACTCGGCGGTGGCCAGCTCGACCTCGGAGAGCGTCTTCCATGGCCGGCGAGGCTTGATCAACTCGGTCTTGAACAGGCCGATCGTGGACTCCATCAGGGCATTGACGCTCCTATAGTTGTCAACTCGCTCCGGAGGCTGTCCGTGGAGCGGGTCGGAGCAGGTGGTAGACCTCGCGGATGACGTAGCGCTTGAGGCAGCGGATGATCTCGCGTTTTGTCTTGCCCTCGGCGGTGCGGCGGGCGACGTAGTCGATCGTGGGCTGATGGAACCGCATTCGGACGATGACGGTTCGGTAGATCGCGGCGTTCAGCTGGCGGTGGCCGCCGTGGTTGATGCGGTGCCTGCCGCCGGTCATGCCGGAGCCGGTGGGCACGGGCGCGATGCCCGCGAGC
>NZ_JBIVBS010000024.1:0-122973 GCF_044746205.1 Streptomyces sp. NPDC086549
ATGTCATGCGGGTGCAGGCCGATGGTCGGCTCGTCGAACACGTACGTGACGTCGGTGAGCGAGGAGCCGAGATGGCGGATCATCTTCACCCGCTGCGCCTCGCCGCCCGACAGCGTGCCCGCCGGCCGGTCAAGTGCGAGATAGCCGAGGCCGATCTCCACGAACGAGTCGAGCGACTGCTGCAGCGCCGTCAGCAGCGGCGCCACCGACGGCTCGTCGAGACCGCGGACCCAGGCGGCCAGATCGCTGATCTGCATCGCGCAGACGTCGGCGATGCTGAGCCCCTTGATCTTCGACGACCGGGCGCCCTCGTTGAGCCGGGTGCCGTCGCAGTCGGGGCAGACCGTGAACGTGACGGCCCGCTCGACGAACGCCCGGATGTGCGGCTGCATCGACTCCTTGTCCTTGGAGAGCATCGACTTCTGGATCCGCGGGATCAGACCCTCGTAGGTCATGTTGATGCCCGCGATCTTCATCCGGGTCGGCTCGTGGTGGAGGAAGTCGTGCAGCTCCTTCTTGGTGAACCTGCGGATCGGCTTGTCCGGGTCGTAGAAGCCCGACTCGCTGTAGAGCCGCGAGTTCCAGCCGCCTCCCGTGTAGCCAGGGGCGGTGATCGCGCCTTCGTTGAGCGACTTGGAGTCGTCGTAGAGCTGCGTGAGGTCGAGATCGGTGACCGAGCCCCGGCCCTCGCAGCGCGTACACATGCCGCCGGTGATGCTGAAGCTGCGCCGCTCCTTCACCTTCTGTCCGGCGCGCTCCACGGTGACCGCGCCCGCGCCGCTGATCGAGGCGATGTTGAAGGAGAACGCCTTGGGCGAACCGATGTGCGGCCGTCCGAGCCGGCTGAAGAGGATGCGCAGCATCGCGTTGGCGTCGGTGGCGGTGCCGACCGTGGAGCGGGGGTCGGCGCCCAGCCGCTGCTGGTCGACGATGATCGCGGTCGTCAGCCCGTCGAGTACGTCGACCTCGGGCCGGGCCAGCGTCGGCATGAAGCCCTGCACGAAGGCGCTGTAGGTCTCGTTGATCAGCCGCTGCGACTCCGCGGCGATCGTGTCGAACACCAGCGAGCTCTTGCCCGATCCGGAGACACCGGTGAACACCGTCAGCCGCCGCTTGGGGATCTCGATGCTGACGTCCTTGAGATTGTTCTCGCGCGCGCCGTGCACACGGATCAGATCATGGCTGTCGGCAACGTACGGCACAGGCGACAGCGCGTCCGTGTTCGTGGCCATGCTCATCCTGTCTCCATCTGTCGGGTGGAGACATTCACACTACGTGTGGCTCGGGGGTATGTGCTTCTCCATTCCTGATCGGTACGGGCACCTGTTTCGCCGCCGGCCCCCGTTCGATGCGGCACGCGAAACAGGGTCGGTGCCCGGCGCACTGGACCCGGGTCGGCTGCACGACGTGCGGCCGGACCGCGATGCCGTCGGCTGTGAGCCCGGGCGCGCACTCCCCGGGCACTCGTTGGTGATGCGGACGGTGACGGACGCCACGTTCGCCGCGCGGACGGAGACGAACGCGGCGCATACCGGCAACCCCGCGGGCCCCCGGTCAGGGCTGGACGGGCTTGCCCCGTCCCCAGGCCCAGGCGAGGCGGTCGGCCCCGGACTGATTGGTGGTGGCCAGCCACGGCCGGGAGGAGGGCCCGACCAGGGTCTGCAGGGAGTAGATGTCGTCGGTCCGCAGGCCCGGCCAGTAGACGGACCCCATCTTCAGCTCGCGGAACGTGTCGGTGACCGCCTGGATGAAGTTGACGTAGTTGTTGTCGGGAGTCGCCTTGTCGTAGTCGAGGCCGGTGGTCATCGGGGCTCCGAACTCGTCGGCGACGGTCCGGTCGGCACAGTCGCCGATGCGCTCCTTGAGGTCGGCCACCCACTGGTCGTAGGTGGCGTACTCCTTCCAGAACCCGTAGTGGTGCAGCGACAGGTAAGTACCCTTCAGACGCGGGTCGGCGCAGACCGAGGTGACGTGGTCGTTGTAGCCGGCACCGCTGACGAAGACCCTGTCGCGGGGAACGGACGGGTAGGTGTCCAGCCACTTCGCGGCTATGTCGGCCCATTCCGTGTCCGTGTAGCCGTGGGGTTCGTTCATCGGCTCGAAGTAGACGTGAGCGTCGTACTTGTAGGCCTTGACCACGGTGTTCCACATGGGCCAGTACGTGGCGGGGTCGTCGATGTAGCCGTCCTTGCGGGCGCCCGTGCCCTCCCAGTAGGAGACGATCACCTTGAAGCCCTGGGCCGACGCCGCGTCGATGACACCACGGTACGACTTCCAGTAGGAGCCGTTGACGGTGTACGGGTTGATGGGCAGCCGGACCGTGTTGGCGCCCAGGTTCGCGCGGAACGCCGCGATCACACGGCTCGCCTTGACGTATGTCTGGGCATAGGTGTCCGAGAGCGAGAGCCCGGACAGGACGACCGGGTCGTCGGCGAAGTTGTCGCGCGGGTCGGCCCAGTTGACGCCCTTGAACCGGGTGGTGTCACCGGTACGGGGCGCGGCGGAGGCGGGGCTGCCGGCCAGGGTGGAGCCGCCGAGCGCGGCGATCGCGGCGACTGCCGCGAGGGCGGTCCGCAGTCGGGGGGTGAGACCGGTACGTGCGGGGGTCTTGCTCATCGGCTTGCCCTTTCAGGAGATGGCAGCTCGGCTGAGGGGAGTTCGCGTGTGGACGAGCGACTCCACCGGACGCGGCCCCGTGTTTACGTAAACATGCCGTGGACAAGAAGACGGCCGGTTCTTCGGCCGGGGTACCTTGCAGGCGATGTTTACGTAAACTTCAGGGCGTCGGAATCGTGGCATCCGCCTCAGGAGCCGTCAAGGTTTCCCACGCGTAACATCCCTTCCATCGCGTGGTGTTGACGTGACCTGGAGCAGGGCCGAGGGAGTCGGGGACGGGCGGAGCGATGGACCTGAACGACCCCGTGCAGCGGATCCCCGCACCCACGGGCGGCGCTCAGCGGGGCGGATCCGGTGTGCCCGGCGAGCGCCGCAAGCAGCGCGTCTCCATGGCCGACGTCGCCAGACGGGCGGGCGTCTCCTCCCAGACGGTCTCACGGGTCTCCAACGGCCATCCCGGAGTGATCACTTCGACCCGGGAGCAGGTACTCGCCGCGATGCGGGAACTGGGCTACCGGCCCAACAGCGCCGCACGCGCCCTGCGCTACGGCCAGTTCAACACCATCGGCGTGATCCTGTTCAGCCTCTCCTCCACGGGCAACAGCCGCACCGTGGAGGCGATCGCCACACACGCCGCTGCCCACGGATACGCGATCACCCTGATCCCCATCGACGTCCCGACCCAGGACAATGTGCTGGGGGCCTTCACGAGGATGGGCGAGCTGGCCGTCGACGCCGTGATCGTCATCATGGAGGTCCATCTGCTCGACACCGCCACCGTGCAGTTGCCGCCCGGCGTGCACGCCGTCGTCGTGGACTCCGACGCCGGCGACCGCTACAGCGTCGTCGACACCGACCAGGCCGACGGTGCCCAAAAGGCCGTCAGCCACCTGCTCGGCCTGGGCCACAGGACCGTGTGGCACGTGACCGGCCCCCAGACCTCCTTCGCCGCCCAGCGCCGCACACAGGCCTGGCGCGCGGTCCTGGAGGAGGCCGGACGCCCGGTACCGCCGCCCCTGCACGGCGACTGGTCGGCCGAGTCCGGCTACACGGCGGGCCTCGCCCTCGCCGAGGAACCCGCCTGCACCGCCGTGTTCGCAGCCAACGACCAGATGGCTCTGGGCCTGTTGCGCGCCTTCCACGAGCGCGGCCTCTCCGTGCCCACGGACATCAGCGTCGTCGGCTTCGACGACATCCCCGACGCCGCCTACTTCGTACCGCCCCTCACCACGGTCCGCCAGGACTTCGCGGAGGTCGGCCGCCGCTGCGTCGAGGGAGCCCTCGAACAGATCCGCACCCGGGGCACCTCCCGGCCCGGCACCGACCTCGTCCCGACCTCCCTGGTCATCAGACACAGCACGGCTGCGCCGCGCGGCTGAGACGCGGAACGAGGGTGTCCGGCCCCGGCGTTGTGTTCGGCCGACGTGCCCGGGCGGCGGGGTCGGGACAGGTGCCGGCGCACCTGCCCGGGTGTGCCGGTGGAATCGGTCGAGGGCGTCGCCGACTGCCTGTCGGGGCGACGCCGCCAACTCCTTGCGGAACGACTGCGGATGGCCCGCCCGCCGTCCTGATGGGGGGTCAGGCCAACGGGTTACGGGGAGACGGGAGGAACTCTCCGGCCGAGAAGGCCGACTGTCCGAACAGGCCTGCGGCGGCCCCTGGCTCGGAGCGCATCACCTGGGCGAGATCACGCCGTATGCGATCGGCTTCGCCACGTACACGGGCGGGGATGTCGCCTCGCTCGGCAACGAGACGGTTGTAGATGGGAGTTTCCTGGAACACGATGGCGTCTGCCTTCTTTCGGTGTGCGCGGCACGGTGGCAACCGGTCCGCAGGCCGGTGATGAGGCCGGTGATGTGAGGGTATGCGCGAGCCGGGAGTGATCGGACGGCGGGCCGCGAAAGCGCTTGCACCGGCATCTCTGGGGCCGAACCCGTTCCGCCCCGGCCCGACCGGCCCGACCGGACGCTCATGGGCGGTCCTGAGGGCCGTGCCACAGGTGAGCGGGCCGGGAAGCACACCGAGGTGCTCATCCGGTCGTGCACAAGTACGGGCCATGCTCGGCACCCTAAGGTGCGGCAATCGCAACGCGGGGGGCGAAAAGGGGTGCGAGGGGGCGGCCCGCTCTCTGATTCGCGCCACAGCACGCCCCTCACGGCGGGGTCACGCGAGGCTCGACCGCGGTCACCAGGGCACCGGACAGCTCGTCCGGGGAACGGCACCGGGCTCCGCGGAGCGGCACCGCTCGCTCGTCCTGCGGGTGCCTGCGCGCACAGGCGGGCAGGAACGTCCGCCGCACCGCTGCGCGTGCCCGGCACCGGCTCACCTGGCCGCGGCCCGGCGACCAAGCCTCCACGCTGCGCCCCATGGCGCGCACGCCGGACCCCTGGTGTCACCACCGCGTCGAACACGCACCGGCCGCATGGCTCAGTGTCAGGATCACAGCGCGCTCGGGGAGTTCACGCAACGGTGGAGAGAGCCCGAGCAATGGCCGGATCCGCCCGGTTGGTGCCCCACCGACGCGTTCCGCCCGGGGCACTGTCGTCGCGGACTCTCCGTCTAAGGTGCGGTCATGATCTCGCATAGCTACCTCTCCGAACTGTTCTCGCTGGACGGCCGGGTCGCCGTGGTGACGGGCGGCAGTTCGGGCATCGGCCGGGCCATCGCCGGGGCTCTCGCACGAGCCGGGGCGAGCGTGGTGGTCGTTGCGCGCAAGGAGCCGGAACTGACCTCCACGGTCGACGAGTTGGCGGCTGACGGCTGCCGGGCGGGCTGGGTGAGCGCCGACCTGGGCACCCGCGACGGGGTGCGCTCGGCGGCGGAGCAGGCGGCCGAGGTGTTCGGCGAGCCCGACATTCTCGTCAACAGCGCCGGCATCAACCTGCGGCCGCCGATGGGCGAGCTGGGCGAGGACGTGTGGGACGCCACGATGGCGGTGAACCTGGAGGCGCCCTATCTGCTGGGCCTGCGGTTCGGGCCCGGCATGGCGGAGCGGGGCTTCGGGCGGATCATCCACATCAGTTCCCAGCAGGCGCACCGGGCGTTCGTCCAGAGCGGCGCCTACGGCGTCTCCAAGGGGGCGCTGGAGTCGCTGGCCCGCTCCCAGGCCGAGGCGTGGTCGCCGTACGGTGTCACCTGCAACACGCTGGTGCCCGGCTTCGTCATGACCCCGCTCAATGCGCGGTTGTCGTCCGACCCGAAGAAGGTGGCGGAGCTGGCCGCGCGCACGATGGTCGGGCGCAACGGCCTGGCCGAGGACTTCGCCGGAGCGGCGGTGTTCCTGGCCGGCCGCTCCTCCGGCTACGTCACCGGGCAGGCGATCTTCGTCGACGGCGGGTTCTCCGTCCACTGAGCCCCGACAGCGCAGGGCAGCGTCGATTCAGCGGGTGCCACGGGTCATGGACCGAGGCACCATGTACATGTGGGTGTCCCGGGCGTGACGATGCCGAATGGAGCGGTGCGACACCATGCTGCCTGACACGCCGGTCGAGCCACGGGGGGACGCGTTCGCCGTCGTGGACGGGCGCGGCGTGGTGGTCAGCTGGAGCCCGGGAGCAGAGCGACTGCTCGGTTACACCTCGGCGCAGGCCCGGGGACTTTCCTGGGAGAGTCTGGTGCTCTCGCAGGGCGACACGGCCCGGATCGCGGACCTCTGCCGCGCCGACCGGTCCACCCGTGTCGGCGCCTCTTCGCTGCGTCACCGTGACGGCCACCCGGTGGGGGTGGTCCTGTGGGCACACCCCTTCGCCCGCGACGACGCGGCGCAATGCCTCCTGCAGGCCGAGAGCGCGGAAGCGGGCCGGCAGCGCGAGCTGCGCCAGGCGCTCCTGAGAGGCCTGTTCACCGAGTCGCCGTTCATCATCGACGTCTTCGACCCCGATCTGCGGTTCCTGGCCCAGAACAGGTCGAGCAGCCGCGCCCCCGGATTCGCCGACAGCGTCATCGGCCTCACCATGCAGGAGGCGGCCCCGGCCGGGCTGCTGGACACGACTGCGCTGGAAGAACGCCAGCGGCGTGTCCTGACCGAGGGCAAGGCGTTGACCGACACCGAGGTGCGCGGCCGTGATCCCCGGGAGCCGGACCGGGACAAGGTGTGGTCGGAGAGCATCCTGCCACTGCGCGACACAGACGGAGAGGTCATCGCGCTGGCGCACATGGTGTTCGAGAGGACCGAGGAGGCCAGGGCACGGGAGCGGCTGGACCTGGTGAACGCGGCCAGCGCCCGGATCGGCAGCATGCTGGATGTCCTGTACACGGCGAAGGAGCTCACGGACGTGTCCGTGCCACTGTTCGCCGACTACGCCTACGTCAATCTGCTCGAATCGGTCTTCGGCGGCGAAGAGCCGGTGAGCGGCCCTGCCAGGGCGGTCGAGCCGCTACGGCGGGCCGCGGAGACCATACTGCCGGGGGAGCGCCCCACGAGGCTGCTCGGTACGGGCGAGATCGATCCGTTCGCCGCGGAGCCCGGCTGGCCCGGCGCCAGGGCACTCGTCCTCGGCAGGCCACTGCTGCTGACCGGGCAGGACCTCAGCACCGCACTGACCGCATGGAACCCGGAGCGGGCCGCGGAGCTCAAAGAGCGTGGAGTTCACTCCTGCCTGGTGGTGCCGATGGGAGCACGAGGTGCCGTCCTTGGTGTCGTGGTGTTCGCGCGCTTCGCCCGGGCGCACCCGTTCGAGGCCGATGACGTCCCGCTGGCCGAGGAGATCGTGACGCGGGCCGGCGTCTGCATCGACAACGCGAGCCGGTACACCCGCGAACGCACCACGGCGATGGCGCTCCAGCGCAGTCTGCTGCCGCACCACCTGCCCACCCTCAGCGGCATCGAGACCGCATCGCGCTACCTGCCGGCGACCGGGCAGGTGGTGCTGGGAGGTGCCTGGTTCGATGTCATCCCCCTGTCGGGGGCGCGGGTCGCCCTCGTGGTCGGGGATGCCGGGGGGCATGGGCTGCATGCGGCGGTGGCCATGGCCCGGCTGCGCACAGCGGTGCGCACCCTGGCAGAGCTGGACTACTCTCCCGACGAATTGCTCGCTCATCTGGATGATCAGGTCACGCGGCTCCGGGACGAGCAGTCGGACAGACCGGACCTCGCCGGGCCGGGGCCGACGTGTCTGTACACGGTCTTCGACCCGATCTCCGCGTCCTGGGCACTGGCGAGCGCGGGCCACCCCCTGCCGACGGTGCTGACCTCCGCCGGAGGGGTCAGAGGCGTCGACGTCCCGGTCGGCGCGCCGCTGGGCACCGGCGGGATCCCCTTCGAGTGCGACCACGTGACGCTCGCCGAGGGCGACACCCTCGTGCTCTGCACCGCTGGGCTGAGCAGGCCGTGGGGCGACGACGGGGAAACCCGGACGCGTCTTCGCTCGCCGTGGCCCTCCCAACGCCCCGGACCGGATCCGTGTGCCTACGGGCGGTCCAGCGGGCTCGAGGCGCTCTGCGACGACGTCCTGAGCCGGCTCCTTCCGGACCACCTTCAGGACGACGTGGCTCTGCTGCTGGCACGAGTGCGCGCACTCGCGCCTGAGAGCCACGCCACCCGGGAAGTGGAGTCCGTCCCCGAGGCCGTCGGACAGGCACGTGCCTGGGCCGTTCAGAAGCTGGCCGCGTGGGGCCTGGAGGAGCTGGCCTTCACCACGGAACTGCTGGTCAGCGAGCTGGTCACCAACGCGCTTCGCTACAGCATGCCCCCCGTCGTCCTACGACTGATCCGCGACCGTACGACCCTGATCTGCGAGGTTTCCGACGGCAGCAGCACGTCCCCGCACATACGGCGCGCCCTGGACACCGACGAGGGAGGGCGCGGGCTGTTCATGGTCGCGACGCTCGCCAAGCTCTGGGGAACCCGCTACCACACACGAGGCAAGACGATCTGGGCCGAGCAACCACTCCCGGCCGGCACGGGATCCGATCGAGTGCCGGCCACGGCCTCGCCCGCAGCGTCGTGGTGAAGGCCGTCCGATCGGTGGACGCGGTACACCCGCTCAGCACGTGCCGCGGTAATCGAGTTCGGGGATCAGCCGGTGCCAGGTCTGGCGGCTGAGGCCTCCCCTGGCCCTTCGGCACACGGTTTGGGCCACCGAGTCAGGGGAAGCGGGGAGCGTCTGCAGCGGGGGGTGGCGCCCTGCCGCGTACAAGCTCCTTCCGTCAGGGCTGAACGCCAGGGTGGACACGCCGTCGTTCGGGTCGTCGCCGTCGGGCGGATCGGTGAGTGCCGAGCCCATGGGCCGGAGCGCGGCGACGTCCCAGAGCTGGACGGTGGGGCTCGACACCGCCAGAGTCCGTGCGTCCGGCGAGAACGCGAGCGCGGTCGCGACTGCCGAGGAGTCGTCGGCGGGACTCGTCGGGGTGAGGGAGGCCAGCCTTTTGCCCATCTGTCCGTCCAGCAGCAGGACGCGTTGCTGTCCTTGCTCGGCGGCCAGATAGGTCCCGTCCCTGCTGAAGGTCAGTGCGGTCAGGTCCCTGGTGTTGTCGTGGGAGGCGACTCCGCCGGATTCCAGGTCGCCGAGATCGGTGTCCAGCGGCATCGCCGCCACATGGCCCGAGGTCAGCTCGGCATAGCGGCCGTCGGAGGCCGCGAGCACCTGCCCGTCGGGGCGTACGGCCAGGATGCCGCCGCCGATACGGTGCAGGACGCGCTTGGTACGCGAGCGCAGATCCCAGGCGTCGACACGTTCCTCCGTGTCATCGACCAGGGAGACGAACAGGGTCCGGCCGTCCGGTCCGAGGGCGATCTGCTCCACCGCGGCTGGCGGGTCGACGGGCAGGTTCAGGGTGGCGGCTCGGGAGCCCCGGGCGTGCCACACGGCCAAACGCTGGTGCGCCACGGAATTGTTGAGGTCGGCCATGGTGTACACGGCCGTCCGGCTGTCGGCGGAGAACGCCAGCAGGGAGTTGCAGTTCACCGACGAGCCGTCAGCCATCTTGCCATCGGTCGAGGTGGGGGCCTCGGGGCACACGGGCAGTGCCTGAGTCTTGTCGGGGTGTGAGCCGGCCCCGGTTCCTGTGAAGGTGAACCGCTCCTGCTCGCCTGCCGGACGGGCGGTGGCGAGGAGCGAGGCGTCCGGGCTGAGCCAGGTCTCGTCCGACGGGGCGTCGGCGCGCGGCCGTGGTGCACCCGTGACGGTGCGTACCATCACGGGCCTGTCGACGTCCGCGGTGACGAAGCGGAACCATCGGCCCGACCGGTCCGGCCGGAGGTCGGATGCGCCCTGCGCCTGGACGGGGTAGCCGGCTCGCGGCTGGGCCTGGCCGGCGGGCTGGTCCCACACCCAGACCTGGTCGGCGCCGAGGGCGGCCAGGGTCCTGCCGTCCGCGCTGTAGCGCAACTCCACGATGTCGCGGCCGCTGAACCGTCCGACGAGTTTTCCGGTCGCGGTGTCCCAGGTGAGGACGTCGGCACCCGTGGCGACCGTGAGCCTCCTGCCGTCCGGGCTGAACGTCGTCACGCACTCTCCGCTCGCCGCGCGTGCCGAGGACTGTGCGAGCGGCACGGTTCGGTGTCCGGGGACGGTCAGGAGCTGGACATGGCTCTTTGAAGGACATACGGCGACGTGCCGGTCGTCGGGAGCGAGGACGGGTGGCGAGGAGAGGTCGAAGATCGGAACGTGCTGCTCCAGGACCGCACGTCGACGCGCGATGTCCCACACCTCGAACCACCCGCCTTCGCGGATCTGGTCGGCGAGCAGCAGAGTGTGCCCGCTCGGTCCGAAGGCGACGTCGCTCGGCTGACGGGGCGGCCCTGGGGTCCGCCTTCCCGTGGCCAGGTCCTGTACGACGATCCGGTTGTGCCGGGCCAGGGCGAGGCGGCGCCCGTCCGGGCTCAGCGCCAGCGCGGTCTCCCCGCGTCCCGTTCCGGGGTGGACACCGGTCCGGCGGTGCGTGGTGACGTCCCAGGTGGTGATGCGCGTCTCGGCGACCTCGACCAGGGTGTTCCCGTCGTCGGTGAGGAAGTCCTGATCGGTGCGGTCCGCGTCCGGCGGGGCGAAGGCGTCCCTGTCCTTCTGGGCCAAGGAGTCCACGAGGGCCGAGCGGGTCTCCGCGATGTCGGCGATGTGCCAGGCTGCCACGCTCAGCCGCATGGCCGTCTGCGGGTCGGAGTCGCGCAGTGTGCCCGCCAGGTCCGCCAGGCGGCGCGCGGTTGCCTGTACACGTCGCCGCTCGCTCGCGCGGTTCTGCTGCCAGGCCACCAGTCCTGCCGTCACGGCGAGGACGAGCAGCACCGACAGGCCGGCGGCGAGCCGCCGCAGCCGTCGGGTGGTACGCGCCGCGCCCCGCCGTTCACGGTCTCGGGCGTCGATGCTCTCGGTGAGGAACTCCTCCTCCGTCCGGGTCAGTTCGCCCCTGCGGTCGGCGAGGGCGAACGCTTCCTCCGCCATGTCCAGCCTGGTGCCGCGGTACAGGGCACCGGGGTCCCGGCCGAGCGCCTCCCACCCGGCCGCCGCCTCGGTCAGCCTGCGCTGTCGGCGCAGCTGTTCCCGGTCGGTGTCGACCCAGTCACGCAGCCGGGGCCACGCGGCGATCAGGGCCTCGTGGGCGAGGTCGACGGTGTCGTGGTCGAGGGTGAGCAGGCGGGCGCGTGCGAGCCGTTCGAGGACGGTTTCGGTGTCGGTGAGGTCACCGAAGTCGAGTTCCGTGCGCGGCACGGGCCGTCGGGTGTCGGGGGTTCCCTCGCCCGGGGTGACGAGGCGCAGCAGGATGCGGCGGGCGAGCCCGGCCTGTGCCGGAGTGAGGTGGGCGAAGATGTCCTCGGCGGTGCGGGCGATCGCACCGTGCAGGCCGCCGGCTCCCTCGTAGGCCTCGACACCCAGGGCCCGGCCTTTGCGCCGGTGCCAGGTTTCCAGCAGGGCGTGGGACATCAGCGGGAGCGCCCCGGGTTCCCCCTCGACGTCGTCGAGGATGCGTGCCGTCAGGGCTCGTTCGACGATCAGGCCCGTGCTCTGGGCGGGTTTGACGATGGCCTCGCGCAGCTCGTCTCGGCTCATCGGCCCGGCGAGGACGGTCCCGTCCTGCAGCGCGGCGGTCAGCCGTGCGTGCTCGGCGCAGCGGCCGAGGAAGTCCGCGCGGACGGCGATGACGACCCGCAGCCGGCTTTCCGCATCGGTGGCGGCGACCAGGTGGTCGATGAACCGGTCGCGTTCCACGGGGTCGGCGCACAGGGTGAAGAGCTCTTCGAACTGGTCCACGATCAGCCACGTGTCGCCGTCCATGTCCTTCGGGACCAGACGCTCGGCATGCGTGCGCACGGGATGCTCGCCGGGGGTGAGGACACGCAGCGCGGCCGGCCGCGGCCCGCTCCGCTCCGGGTCGCGCAGGCGGGGGATGAGGCCGGCGCGCAGCAAGGAGGACTTGCCGCTCCCGGACGGCCCGAACACGGCGGTGAGCCTGCGGGACCGGGTGAGCTCCAGAAGGCGGTCGGTGAGCTGGTCGCGGCCGAAGAACGAGCCGGCGTCGGCGGGTTCGAAGCGGGTCAGCCCCCGGTACGGCGGCTCGGGGTCCTCCTCTTCCCGGGAGCGGGGTTCGGCCGCCTCCTGTGCGGCCGCCTGACGCCAGCGTCCCTCCCATTCGGTCTCGTCGGCTCCGCAGGCACGGACGTAAGCCAGAAGCACCGTGAGAGTGGGCAGCCGCTCCCCAGCGGCCGCCTGGGACAGCGTGCTCGCCCCCTGGCCGGTGCGCCGCGCCATCGACCGGTAGGTCGGGCTGCCCGCCTCCGCGCGCAGCTTGCGTAACTCCGCCGCGAACCGCTGTGCCGGCCCGGCGCTCGGGTCCAGCGGGCTCTCGGGACGCCCCGCCATCACCAGCTCCCCTCCCCCGTCCCGCTTCCCCCGTGGATGCGGCGCGTGCTGGCCGGGAAGCTACGCGCCACTGCGACGCGAGGGCAAACCAGAGGCGCCTTCTTCGGTCAGCGAGCAGGGCTGTGACCTGTGACCTGCGGTGCGGCCATTGATCAGGGTGGCGAAGGCGGCTGCCCATTCAATTCCCGGGCCGCTGAACTCGGTGGTGCAAGGCGGTCACCGAGCCCTTCGGCGCCGGGCACCGGACGGATCGATGGACGTCCGACGCCGGCGTGCGGGGCGCAGTGACCCATCACCCGAAATCCAAGCGAACACAGGAGCCCACGCTCATGACGGACAACGAACAGCCCCCGCCGTACCCGGCCGCAGGCGCCGGCCTCTTCGACGTCGACCCCGACCAGGCCGGCGTCAGTCAGGACCCCGACCACGAGGTCACCTCGGACATCGACGCCCTCGACGACGACTGGGAGCTGTGACATGGGAACCGCACAGGGCATGATCGCCGCCGCGCGCAAGCTGCTGGGCACCGCCGAGCACCCGCCCGGCTCCAACCGCAACCTCGTCACCTCCTGGTACGGCTTCAGCGGCCCGTGGTGCGACATGTCGATCAGCTACGAGGCCGCCCACTCCGGCAACCTGAGTGCCGTCATGGGCAAGTACGCCCTGACCACCGCCCACGCCCGTGCCTTCCAGGCGCACGGCCGCTGGCACTACGGCCTGGGCGGTGTCCGCGCCGGTGACGTCGTCTTCTTCGACTGGTCCGGCGGCCGCTCGATCAGCGGCATCGACCATGTCGGCCTCGTGGAGGCGGTCCACTCCAACGGCACCATCACCACGCTGGAGGGCAACACCTCCGACGCCTTCCGCCGCCGCCTGCGCAACAGCGCCTGCGTGGTCGGCTACGGCCGGCCCGCCTACGACGGCGCCGCTCCCCTGCCGTCCCACGACGGGATCCTGCGGCTGGGCTCCACGGGGAAGGCGGTCAAGGCGCTGCAGAAGAACCTCGACACCGTCCAGCACGCGGGGCTGACCGTGGACGGGCAGTTCGGCCCGGCCACCGACAAGGCGCTGCGGACCTTCCAGAGCAGGAACCACCTGACCGTGGACGGACAGTACGGCCCCCACACCGCCGCGCTGATGAAGGCCGCCCTGGCCGGACACTCCGGTGTCATCAAGCCCAAGGCCCTGGTCGCGCCGCCCGCCCTGCTGGTCGTCGACGGGCAGTTCGGTCCGGCGACATGCGCCGCCCTGCAGCGCACCCTCAACAGCAAGGGGAACGCCGGGCTGGAGGTCGACGGCGCCTTCGGACCGCTGACCGTCAAGGCCCTGCAGACCTACCTGCACGTGACCGCGGACGGCATCACCGGCCCCGACACCGCGACCGCCCTCGACAAGCACCTCGGACTGGCGCCCCAGGACACCTGGGACACCAACACCACCAGCCAGCTTCAGAAGGCGCTCAACGCGGGCACCTTCTGACGACCGGAGCCCTGGGCGCCCCGCACGGCCGGGGCGCCCAGGGCTCCGTGGAAGCAACGACAAGCCTGCTCGCTCGGCGGACCGACCCGGGCAGACCGACCCGAGCACAGCGAGTCGGGCACGGCGCCCCTGGTCCGCGGGGCCGCTCAAGTGGGCCGGTCGGCCCTACCTCCTCGCGGCGCGGCCGGGAACGATGGACTGATGTTCCAGAACGATGGCTTTCGCACACTCGACCGGCAGGAGTCTCTGCGCCTGCTCGCCAAGGTGCCGGTCGGCCGGGTCGTGTACACCCGGCAGGCACTGCCCGCGGTCCTCCCCATCAACTTCTCCCTCGACGCGGACGGCGCCGTCGTCCTGCGTACCTCGGCCGCCTCCGACCTCGTGCGGGCCATCGACGGCGTCGTTGTCGCCTTCGAGGCGGACGAGTTCAACGCGGCAACGGAGTCCGGCTGGAGCGTGGTCGTCACCGGACGGGCCACCGCGGTGAGCGACCCCGCCGAGCAGGAGCGTCTGGAGCAGACCGGCCCCAGCTCGTGGATGCCCCTGCAGGACACGGTCTTCGTACGCATCGAGTCCGAAGTGGTCACGGGACGCGAACTCGGCGGAGCACCCGACACGCGCTGAACGGCAGCCCGCGGCGGCCGCCGGCCTTCGGGACGTCCGTCGCTCCGGCAGAGCACGACGGCCCGCATGGCCCCTCGGACGGGACCTTCGGCCCCCGCACTTGAGCACCCCTTCGAGTTAGGTTCGCCTAAGTAGTGACGGTGCGCGCAGAGAGCGAGGCACAGGCATGGCATCGACGCACCCTCAGGCCCTCCAGAAGGACATCCCCGTCCCCGGCGACGGACTGGACGCCGCCCGTATGCCCGGCCACTGGCTCCTGGCACGCCTGGGCAAGCGTGTGCTGCGCCCCGGCGGGCTAGATCTGACCCGGTGGATGCTCGACTCCCTGGGCGTCGGCCCGGACGACCAGGTGGTGGAACTGGCCGCCGGCCTCGGCGCCACCGCACGCCTCACACTCGCCCGCCACCCCGCCGTCTACACCGCCGTCGACCGCGATCCCGCCGCGGTGACCCTGCTGGGCACCCTCACCGCCCCCGCCCCCACCCGGGTGTCCGCGGTACGGGCGGACGCGGCGGCCACCGGGCTGCCGGACGGCAGCGCCACCGTGGTGTACGGGGAGGCGATGCTGACGATGCAGCCCGGCCCTGCCAAACGGCGCGTCGTACGAGAGGCCCGGCGCCTGCTCGACGACACCACCGGCAGGTACGCCATCCACGAGATGTGCCTGCTGCCCGACGGCCTCGACCCTGCGCTCGCCGACCGGATCGCCGCGGACCTGCACGAGACGATTCACGTCGGTGCCCGTCCCTTGACCCCGGCCGGTTGGAGCGAGCTCCTCGCCGACGAGGGCTTCACCGTCATCGCCCGCAGGACGGCACCCATGGCGCTGCTCGAGCCGCGCCGACTGGTCGCCGACGAAGGGCTGGCCCAAGCCCTGGGCATCGCCTGCCGGGCCCTGCGCGACCCGGCCGCCCGCCGCCGGGTCATGCACATGCGCCGCGTCTTCCGCCGCCACCGCGCCCACCTCGGCGCCATCAGCCTGCTCGCCGCCCCCACCCCGCTCCAGCCCTGAGGAGACTCCCTCATGTCCGCCACCGTGATCACCGACCTGACCGCCGAGCTGACCGTCCCGGAGGACGGCACCCTCAGCCGCGTCCTGTACCGCGACGACCGGCTGCGTGTGGTCGGGTTCGCGTTCGCCGCCGGCCAGGAACTGACCGAGCACACCTCGGCCCTGCCCGTGGTCATCCAGGTCGTCAAGGGCCGCCTCGACCTGGTGCTCGGCGAGGAGAAGACCGAAGCCCTCCCGGGATGCTGGATCCACCTGCCCGCCCGGCTGCCGCACACCGTCCGAGCGACCGAGCCCAGCGTCATGCTGCTGAGCATGTTCCCCGCCCCGGATCCGTCCTGATCCGAGGCACCGTCGCCGACGGCGGCCCGAACCACGCCGACTGCGCCCCTGGTGGTCCGAGGACGCCCGGCCGGGCCGCACGCGTACGACGTGGAGATGGGCGAACCTCACCGCGCGGCCCGGGCGGCAACTCTCCTCACGTGGACGTCCACCCGGTCCAGGTCGGCCAGCAGCCTTTCCACATCGGTCATGAGCGAGCCGTACACGTGCCACGCGCCCGGCCTGGCGAGGGTGCCGCCCTCGATCCGGCCGGTCATGGCCTCGTGCCAGGTCATTGCGCCCTCGATCGCCCCGTGCAGCCTCTCCCGGGGAATCGTCCCGCCCGAGCCGGTGCGTGACAGCGGTTCGGCGAACGCCTGGACGGCGGCTCCCGCCAGCTGCAGGGTCTCGGCATACCGGTCGAGGAACTGCTGACCCAGGCGATGGTCGGCGTGGCTGCCGTGGGCATTGTCCGCCAGGGTTCGCGCGATGCCGCGGACCTGGAGGGAGACCCCGCGCAGGGCTCTCAAGGCCTCGCTCGCGGTCGGATCGCCCTTACGCCGGGCCTGCGCGGCGCATCGCGTGTTCCAGCGCAGACTCTCGTCCGCCCGCTGTACCTGTTCCTCGGCACGGGTCAGACGTTCGTCCAGGTTCCGCGCCCGGAGGAGCCAGGTGTGGGACGCTGCGGCGAGCCGGTGGTGGGCCAGGCCGACGCCCATGTCATGGAGCAGCGTCCCCATCGCATGGGCCAGGCCACGTACAGCGGACTCGGACTCCTCCAGGTAGAGCGGAGGCAGGACGAGGGCGTTCACGGCGATGCCCACGACCGCGCCGACGAGGGTCTCGAGCACCGGCGGCACAACACCGGCCATGGGATCGGCCGCCGCGGCGGCCAGGCCGATGACCGCGGTCGAGGCGACTTGCAGGCGGTCGTCCGCGGTGCGGCGGGGCCCCGCCAGCACGGCGATGACGACGATGACCGCCGCGGCCGCCGCGGTCGGCCCGAGCAGGCGTGCTGTCACCAGGGCCAAGGTCAGGCCGGCCATCCTCGCGAGCACGTTCTGCGCCGCTTTCGTCACGGATCGGTACACCGTGGAGGCGTTGACCATGAGCAGAGCCGTGGCGACCGCCAGGTAGGGGCGCCCTCCGGGAGCCCACTGGCCCGCGACGACCCAGGCGAGCAGTGCCGCGATCAGCGTCTTGAAGCCGTGCACCGCATGACGGGTGTGCTTGACCCGCACCCGACGGAAGAGGTGACGGATCCGCCGCTCCGCCGCGTTCCGCCTCCGCAATATGGTTGAATCTTGCACGAATCCGATGATGACATATCGAGCCCCCACATCCACCCCGATCGACATGTGCCTCACCTCACCCGGTTAGTTGCTTGTTCAAGCAGATTGGCGAACGTAGCTTGAACAGGGTCATGAACGGCAGGCCCCAAAGGAGGAACGCCATGAACAAGACCAAGCGGCGCCTGGCCCAGGCGGGCATCGCCATCTCCCTCGTCGCGTGCGCCGCGTTCGCAGCCGCCGGCCCCGCGCCCGCGGCCACCTCTCGGACCGCCGCGCCAGGCGTCACACGGGCTGCCGCCGTGGCCGACCACTCCGACAGCGGCCTCCGTGCGATGGACCGCTCTTCCCACCGCACCGACCCCTGGATCGCCGACCAGTTGACGACCTTCGACCCCTGGGTCGCTGATCAGTTGGTGCTGTTCACCTCGTGAGACAGCACGGGGGCCACGGCCGGGACGCGCTCCAGGACGCCGCCCGCGAAGACGTCGTACAGGGGCAGCGTCTCCAGGTGGACGTAGCCGATGTGACAGTCGCAGGTGGTGAGGGGGCAGGCGCGGGGGCGCAGGGCCGCGCGGTAGGTGCCGTCGTAGAGGTTGCCGAGTACGGCGCGGACGAAGTGGCAGCGGCGGACCGTGCCGTCGCCGTCGACCGAGATCACGGACTCACCTGTGCGGCAGGGCAGTCCGGCGCTGCTGTGCGGGTGGCGGCTGTACGGGAAGAGCGGGTCGAGGGCGGTCCAGCCGTCGGCCTCGGGGTCCTCATAGGTGTGGCCCTCGGCGGCGTTGACCCACAGGTAGACATGCTCGGGCAGGTCGGCGCGGAGGCGCCGGGCGGCGTCGAGGTGTTCGGGCAGGCCGACGATGCCGACGCTGAAGCGGATGCCGCGGTCCGCCAGGTCGCGGCACTTGGCGAGGAAGCGGTCGTAGGGGGTCTGGCCCGGGTGGTACGTGCACCACAGGGCCAGCGTGTCGGGGTCGGCCCCGGCCAGCCAGTCGGTGCGGCAGCTGAGGTTGGTCTGGATGGCGACCCGGCGGATGTGCGGGAGGTGGGACAGGTCGGCAAGGGTGCGCCGGTACCAGGAGCGGACCAGGCCCTCGCCCCACGGGGTGAAGAGGATCGACAAGCGGTCGTCGGTCCGGTCCGCCGCCCACCCCGCGAACCGTTCCAGCGCGGCGCGGTCGGCGCGCAGTCGGGCGGTCGAGTCGCGTCGCTTGGCGAAGGGGCAGTAGGGGCAGTCGTAGTCGCAGGAGGCGAGCGGCCCCCGGTAGAGCAGGGTCAGGTCCACGGCGGGCCGGTCACTTCCTCTCGTAGGCGGCCATGGCGGCGCGCACCGTCGGGGAGAACAGTTCGGGGCCGATGGCGTCGGAGTGGGCGAGGCCTTCGGGCGTGAGCCTGAGCGTGGCCGGATCGGTGCCGGTCAGCCAGCCGCGGTGGGCGAAGCGGTCGAGTTCGGGGCCGAAGTCGTCGGCGGGGTGGCTGCCGAAACGGGCCCGGTAGTCGTCGACGGGGAGGCCCTCGGCCTGGAGGAGGGACTGCAGGAGGTGGCGGCGGCGCGCTTCTTGGGGGTCCATGGCGTAGCCGACCTGGGCGTGGGCGAAGTCGGACGCGTCGCCGGCCACATAGTCGTCGATGATGCCGCGGATCTCGTGCATGTCGACGGCGTAGTCGAAGGAGTAGTGCAGGCCGGCCGTGTAGGAGCGGGCGCCGCAGCCGAGGCCGATCATGCCGTCGGTCTGGCAGGCGTAGTCGTCGCCGCCCTGCGGCGGGGCGTCGGTGCGGCGGAACATGCGCATGGACTGCTGGGTGTAGCCGTGCGCCAGGAGGTGGTCGCGCCCTGCGCGGTACAGGCGCAGCCGCTGCTCGTCCCAGGCGGGGTCGGAGCCCGGGTCGGGGCTGCGACGGTCGAGGCCGGTGAGGGGACGGACGTAGAGCGGGTAGAGGTACAGCTCCTCGGGGCGCCAGGACAGGGCCGCGTCCAGGGAGTGCAGCCAGGTCTGTTCGGTCTGACCGTCGATGCCGTAGATGAGGTCGATGTTGAGGACCGGGATGCGGGCGTCGCGGATGCGGCCGAGGGCGGCCTCGACGTCGGCGCGGCGCTGCGGGCGTACGGCGGCGCGGGCCTCGGAGTCGACGAAGCTCTGGATGCCGAGGCTGAGTCGGGTGGCGCCGCGCTCGGCCAGGACGCGGAGCCGGTCGGCGGTGGCGGTGGCGGGTGATGCCTCGACGGACAGCGGGACGGCGCGGAGGTCGGCGCCCATGCGGTGCTCGGCGATGTCGCAGAGACGCTCCAGCTCGGCGGCGGTGAGGAAGGTGGGGGTGCCGCCGCCGAAGGCGGCCGTGGCGAACCGGACCTCGTCCTTGTCCGTGTCCTTGTCCTTGTCCTCCAGGGCTGCGCGTACGGCGGTGGCCTGCCGTTCCAGGGCGTCCAGGTAGGCACCGGTCAGGCCGTCGGGAGCGCCGATGCGGGTGAAGAGGTTGCAGAAGCCGCAGCGGACCTCGCAGAACGGTATGTGCAGGTAGAGGGAGAGGGCGTCCTTGGGTTCCGCCGCCCAGAGGGCTTTCAGGGGTGGCCGCTCGGGGAGGCGGCGGTAGGCGGTCTTGTGGGGGTAGGCGTAGACGTAGTGCTGGTAGGGGCTGGTGAGCTGGGCTGTGGTCATCGGGCGGCCTCGGCGGGGTGGTCCAGGAAGAAGTGGGCGTACGGCACGGTCCACACCGACTCGTGGCCGAGGCGGTGGCCGGTGTAGCCGTCGTCGCCGTAGGCGGTGCCGTGATCGGAGCAGACGACGGCGAAGCAGCGGCGTCTGCTGCTCGCGGCGGCGAAGAGCCGTCCGATGTGCCGGTCCACGTATTCCAGGGCGGCGGCGTGCGTGGCGCGTGTGTCACCGGCCGCGCGCGTCGCGCCGGGCAGGTGGAACCAGTTCGGCTGATGCAGGGCGGACACGTTGACGAAGAGGAACAGCTTCTGTTCCTGGGGAAGTTCGCGTACGACGCGTTCGGCGCAGGCCACCTGGTTCTCGAAGGAGGCGGGTGAGGCGACGCCGAACTCCGGTGCCCAGTGGGACTCGTGGAACAGGCCGGGCAGCACCGAGCCCAGCGGACCCTGCTTGTTGAAGAAGCCCACGCCGCCGACGCACACGGTGTGGTAGCCCACCTCGGCGAGGCCGGAGACGAGGTCCGGGGTGTCGTATACGAAGGTGCCGTCGGCGGTGGTCTCGCTGCCCGCGAAGCTCGCGGCGAACAGGCGCGGATGCGGGCCGGGAGCGGCCGGGGTCGGCAGGAAGCCCGCGAAGATCGCCTGGTGGGAGGCGTAGGTGAAGCTGCCCGGAGCGTGCCGCTTCTGCCAGCGGCTGCCGGGAAGATGGCGGGCCAGGTTCGGTATGCGGCCCGCCGCGGCCAGTTCGGCGGCGACGTCGAAACGGAGGGTGTCCAGGGTGACGAGGAGGAGGTCGTGGCTGCCCACGACCTCGTTCATGTCCGGCTCAGGCATCGGGGCGGACGAGGGCATGCGGATTTCCTTCTGTGTACGGGTGGTGCGCAGGGACGGTCGGCCCGCCCGGAGCGATGCGGCGCAGGGCGACGGCGACCTGGGTGGCGTAGGTGTCGAGCCTCTCGGCGCCGCTGCCGGGCAGGCCGGTGAGACGCGGCAGGAGGTCGCCGAACGCGTTCACCTCACCGACCGCGGCTCGGCGCCAGCCCACGGCGGGCAGCAGATCGACGCCGACGCAGAGGGTGCGCGGGAAGCAGTCCGCGGCCCGCTCGCACACGCCGAGCACGTCGCTCCAGCGGGCGCCCGCCGCCTCGACGGCCTGCCGGACCATGTCGAGATCGCCGCGACGGCCCCCGAGGTGGAGGTTGGTCAGGGGTGAGCGGCTGGTACGGACGACCGCGTGGGTGGCCCGGCCGGCCACGACGACGACCCTCAGGTCCGCGGCGCGCCCGTGCTGTGAGGCTTTCGGCAGCCAGCGCTCCACGTGCAGGCCGTCCGGGGCCAGCGCGTCGACGACGGCCGCGATGTCCGCCTCGCGTTCGTATCGTCGCACCTTGAGCGAGTTGTAGAGGCGGCCGTCCGCGGCGCGTTCCACGGAAGTGGTCGCTCTGATCCGGCCGCCGCCGCCCGACTCCACGGCCAGCACGCCCGAGGCGGACGAGCCGTGCGCGGGTTTGACGAAGAGCCGCGGCATCCGGTGCTCCCGCATCAGCGCCCGTACGTCGTCCCAGCCGCGCACCGGCGCGGCCCCTGGCCCCGAGGTGGGCGAGGCGGGCACCGGCACTCCGGCCGAGTCGAGGACTGCGTGGCATCGGCGCTTGTCGAACAGCACCGCGAGATCGTCCGGGTCGTCGAGCCGGATGCCGCCGCGAAGCCCGCGCAACGCCGCGGTGAACCCTGCGTACCAGCGGGCCGAGCCCTCCACCCGGGTGGGATCATCGGCGCCCCGCAACAGCCGGTCCACCTCCGCGTTCTCACCGGGCGAGTCGATCCGGACGATCTCCTCGGCCCCGAACTCGGCTCCGCCGGCCCGCAGCACGTCCGTCCAGGCGACGACACGCGGGGCGGGGAGCCCGGCCGCGCGCACCGCGTCCCCGAAGAGGGTGACTCGGCGGTTCTCGGGGTTGCCGACGACCGCGAAGCGCGGTCCCGGGTCATGCACCGACGGCGACATGGCGTTGGAGGTGCGAGGGGTAGTGGCTCATGGGACTCGGGCTCACTCGCCCACGGCCACGTACCGCCACACCGTGCCGTCGTCGTACTGGTCCTCGTCCGCGTCGTCGCGGTCGAGGTCCACCTCGACGCCCGCCGGCTCCAGGGTCTGACGTATCCGCTCCAGGAGCGGCTCGCTGAGGTAGTGGTGGTGGAGATCGAGCCGCTTGAGATGCGTGAGCGGCTGACCGGCGAGGAGCGCGGCGCCGCCGTCGTCGGTGAGGACACCCATGGACAGGTCCAGCACCTCCAGCCGGGCGACGACCGCCGAGGCGGCCACCGCCGCGGCGACGGCGTCCTGCATCTCGCTGTTGCGCAGGGCCAGATGGCGCAGGCGTGGCAGTCGGGCGCCCGACAGGATCGGCTCCAGATCGGGGACCTCGCTGTCGCCGCCGTAGTCGGGGGTGCCCAGCCACAGGTCGAGGTGCTCCAGCGCGGGCAGGTCGCTGGCGCCCACACCACGGACCACCTCGGCGGGCAGCCCGCCGGACTCCATGGTGAGGCGGCGCAGCCCGGCATGGGACAGGGCGGGGAAACTCAGGCCGGATCCGCCGCGCACGCCGAACTCCTCCAGGTCGGGGAAGCCCGCGAGGAGGGGGGTGACATCGGTCTGGTTGATCCAGGAGATCTCGCACTCCTCCATGACCATGTCGCCGAGGAACAGCGCCCGCAGGGCGGGGAAGCGGTGCCGCGCGGCCAGCAGCGCCTCGATCACCTCGGACGGATCGGTGTCGTACGCCTCCTGCCAGGCTCCGACCGCCAGGGCCCGCACGCGGGTCGTGTCGACGGCGGCGCAGAAGCGGGCGAAGGCCTCCGTCCAGTCCTCGTCCGCGTCGTACACGTCACTCGTGATCCGCCAGGCCACGGAGTCCGCGTCGGGCAGGTCGTCCGTACGGGCGTCGGGGCCGGGGAAGGTGCGGGCGGGGAGCCGGTACAGCGCGTGAAGGTGGTCACCGATGGTCATGCGGGTGCTCCCGTGGCGAAAGAGGATCCGTTCTGTGATGACCGCAGTTGTACCAAGTGGGACTGACAACGCTGTGCGGTGGGGCCCGGATCCGGTCCGTTGTCAGTGGCGGCTTCTACGGTCTGTGCCATGAGGCCGGTGCGCGGTGCGTCGGCCGGAGGGAGGGATGCCGTGTACCGGCAGGGAGACGTGCTGATCGTGCCCGTGACGGAGGAGGCGGTTCCGTCGCACGTCGCCGCGGCCCCGAGGGAGCCGCGCGACGGGCGGGGCCGGCTCGTGCTGGCGCTGGGCGAGGTCACCGGTCATGCGCACGCGGTCCTCGGGCCGGGCGAACTCGTGCGGGAGCCGGGGCCGTTCGGCCCGCTGCTGCTGCGCCTCCCCCAGGGTGGCCGGGTGGTCCATGAGGAGCACGCGGCGATCGCCCTGCCCAAAGGCTGGTACCGGGTGGTCCGGCAGCGGGAGTACGTGCCGGGGTCCGTGCGGATCGTGGCGGACTGAGCGAGGTGCTGCGGAAGGTGACGGAGGGTTCGATGAGCATCATGGACGCGGTGGCCGGGATCGGCGACCGGGCCGGTATTCCTGAGGAGACCGCCTCGTGGCGCGCGTGCGCCACGGAGACGGCCCCCGCCGACCGGGCGAGCGCCGAGCGAGGCGTCCGTCTGGCTTACCGACGGGCCGGACTCACGGAGCCGGAACGCGTGGTGTGGGCCGGCTCCCCCCGTGAGGCGGTCACCCTGATACGGACCACGCAGGACACCGGGCCCAGCGTCCGGGAGGCGGTGCGCACCGCGCCCTGGGCGGACGAACGCGGCCGATTGCACGCGGAGTTGGGGGCAGAGGGCTGGTCGGCCCACTGGGCGGCCACCGGCGGCAGGCTGTGGGAGACGACGCAGACGCTCGTGGAACGCATCCGCCAGGGCGTTCTGGAGGAGCTCACCGGCGCCGGCTCGGGCCCGCACGGCTCCGGTGGAGCCGAACGGCCCGGCACGTCCGACGGGACCGGCAAGCCGGACCGGGCGGCCCGCGCCCGTGAAGAAGCGGAGATCCGGCTGCTTCTGCTGGACGCCGTACTGGGCCAGCACGACGCGCCCTGGCTCGCCGCCTTCGCCACGGACCGGGCTCCGCTCGACGGGCTGGCCGAGGTGTGCCGCAGCGCCGGCTGGTGGTGGCCGTTCGCCGAGGTGGCTGTCGTGTGCGAACGCCCGGTCGCCCTGCACCGCGACGAGGCCGGCCGCCTCGACCGTGGGGACGGGCCGGCACTCGCCTATCCCGACGGCTTCGCCCTGCATGCCTGGCGCGGCATGCCCGTTCCGGCCTCCTTCCTCGCGGAGCTGCGCACCCTGACGCCGGAGCGGATCCGGGCCGAGGAGAACGCCGAGCTGCGCCGTGTGATGCTGGAGTACTACGGCTACGACCGCTATCTCACGGACTCCGGGGCGCGCCCCGTGCACCGGGACACGACGGGCACGCTCTGGCGCATCGGCCTGGACGGCGACGAGCCGGTCGTGATGGTGGAGGTCCTCAACTCCACCCCGGAGCCGGACGGGACCGTGCGCACCTACTGGCTGCGCGTCCCGCCGACAACCAGGACGGCCCGGGAGGGCGTCGCCTGGACGTTCGGGTTGTCGGCGGACGTGTACGCACCGCTGCGGGAGACATGAGCCGACGCGGGTGAGACAGGCCGGAGGGGCAACGCCCTTACCCGCGAACGCTTACGGCGCCCGGCTCCTCAGTCCAGCAGGGCGACGACCTGAACGAAGTCCTCGTAGGCCTCGCCGTACTGCTGGGCCGCGACGAGATACATGGAACGGTCGGTCAGCGCCCCGGCCAACGCCTCCCGGCCTCGGCCGGGTGCTGCCAGATCAGCCAGACGCCGGGCCAGTGCCACGCCCTCGTCGAAGACGGGGCGGAGCTCTGTCGGAATCCGGTGGCCGCGTTCCGCCCGGCAGCACGCCGAACGGATGGTCAACCTGCGGTGTACGGCGGCCAATTCCGCCAAGTGTCCGTGCGGGTCGGTCCTGGCCGCCGCGGTCAGGGCAGTGGTCTCCTGCTCAAGAGTGGCCAGGCCGTCCAGGTACGCCTCCTTGACGTCGGGCGACCAGTGGTGAAAGGCCGAGCCGAACGACGGTGCCGGCTCGGTCGGAGTTCCCGCGGGCTCCGCCGACCGTCCTGACAGGGCGAACAGAGTGGTCCACCAAGAAAGGGTGTTGCTCCAGGTCTTGCGTTCCCCGGTCTCCCCCAGTTCGGTCAGGAGAACAAGGGCCTCCTTGCGCGCTTCCCTGGCCTCGGCACAGCGTCCGGCCGTGTCCAGCATCCGGGACTGGTGGACCAGACTCCACGTCAGAATGGCCAGGGAAGTAGCGCTCGCGTCGAGTTCGCCGCGGGTGGTGTCCACGAGTTCCGCGAAGACCTCCAGCGCCGCGTCGTGACGTCCGGCCGCATCGAGCTCGGCCGCCCAGGGGACCACGGTCCAAAAGGAGTCACGCCTCGGACCGGCGGACCGCTCGTCCTGGACTTCCCTGCCGCAGATCTCCGCTGCCTCCAGGTGACGTCCGCCCTCGGCCAGTGCGACGGCCAGACGGTGATGTCCCAGTAGTCCCTGTGCGGAACTCGACCGCCGGGCCTCCTCCATCTCCTCGCACATGGCGAGACCTTCCGCCCGCCGCCCGACGGCGAACAACTCGTACTCACAGGCGGCCAGGGCACGAACCAGCAACTCGGTCCTCTTCGGTTCGCCTGCGTCGATGCGCCGGGCAACGTCGACCGCCTCCGCCTACAGAGCCAGCCGTATGTCCGGCCGGTCCCGGAACTCCGGCTCATAGCCGTAGAAGACCAGCGCATCGCACAGCTTCGGCAGGTACGTCAGCGGGCCCACCTTCGCGAGCACCCGGTACGCCTCGATCTGTCGGGCGAGACTCAACCGGCCGGATCCCAGCAGCATCGTCCGCGCTCTCAGCACCGCGTCCTGATCGACCTTCTCGGAGTGATCCATGACGGCGATTGTGAGAGCCGGAGAAGGGCCCGGACAAGGCTGACGAGCTGTGCCATCGGTCCTACGAAAACGGCCGCTGACCTGTCATGATAGTGACGGTTTCACCCCCTCGGCCGGGCAACTGGCCCAGTCGGACGGCGACAGGACGCCGAGTCGGGTCGGGCACCGCCCCGGGGCGTGCCCGACGGGATCACGAAGAAGACCACGGCTGCCAGGACCGCCACGCCTGCCGCCGCAGCCAGAGTGCCGGGAAGGGACCGGGCCGCGCCCTGTCCGCCGATCGCCGCCCCCACCGCGAAGCCCGTGATCTTCAAGCTGGCGCCGGTGGTGAAGATCTGGCCGCGCAGTTGCTCCGGAACCTCTCGGTGCCGCACAGCGAACAGGACGGTGAGCTGCGGCCCTTCACCGATTCCGGCCATGAACATGGCTATGGCGAGCACGACTGGCCGACCCGACGCGGCCAGAGCCAACGCGGCAGCCTGCACGAGGGAACCGGCCCAGATGATCGTGTCGGGAGCAAGGGAACGAGGGAACCGGGCCAGTACGGCGTTGGCCACCAGGGCGGAGACCGCCGCGCAGGAGAGCAGCACCGCGCCGCGGCCGTATCCGCCGAGGACACGCTCGCCCAGGAGCGGAACGCAGGCCGCCAGCATGCCCTGAGCCGCACAGCAGACGACAGAGGTGAAGGTTGCTCGGGCCAGACGGGAGTTCCTGACGATGACCCGCATTCCGGCGGCAAGGTCGGTGATCACGGACGGGGGCGTTTCCCGCACGCCCCGCGTCCGGCCGGGGTGTGCGGGCAGCAACCACGCGGCGGGCATCGCCAAGCCGATGAGCACCGCGGAGACTCCCACGGCCGACGGCGCCCCCAGGGCTTCGGCCACGCCGCCCGCGAGAGCGGGACCGGTCAGGCTCGCCAGGCTGAAGGTCATGGCATCGAGCGCGTTCGCCCGGGGCAGACGTTCCGCCGGCACCACGCGGGGCAGTTGGGCCGTCCAGCCGCCCGACAGCGCCGGCGCCGGCAGTCCCGTGAGCACCGCGATCAGGACAGTGACGGCGAACGGAAGACGGCCGAGCCCCGCGAGAATCACCCCCAGGCCCACGGCATAACCGAGGAGCGCTCCGGCCAGCAGGCGACCCGGTCGTGCTCGCCTGTCGAGGAGCACCCCGAGCAACGGCCCTCCTGCCGCTGAGGAGAACGTGATGCCCGCCAGCAACAACGACGCTTCCGCGGTCGATCCGGAGAGGGCGAATCCCGCCAGCATCAGCGCCGGGCCCGACATTTCGTCACCGGCGCGAGCTGCGACTGCGCCGGTGAGATAGGAGCCGATCGAGTAACGCCTTGTCATCCGCAAGACGTTACGGAGGTAACTCAAACTTCTTCAATATGCGTTACATTCCGCGGGTGTCCACCATCATCGACGACTGGTCCACCCGGCACTCGGTGCTGACCATGGCTCGGCGCACCGCCGCCCTCGTCAACGCTCTGGCCGATGACCACCCCGACCCCGGCCAGGTCGCCGAGGTGCTCCGCGAATACGGCGAGACGGACCCCGTCGACCTCACTGCCCAGGATGTCGCCCTGATGCGGTCAGCCGCCGCCCTGTTGCGGGAGGTTTTCGCCGCCGAGCACACCGACGGTGCCGCAGCCGCCCTCAACCGCCTCCTGCGAGCACACACCGGACCACTCCGCCTGACATCGCACGACGGCACCACTCCCTGGCACCCCCACCTCGACCACGACGACGACGCCCCCTGGGACGAGTGGCTCCTTGCCTCGTCCTGTACGGCCCTGACGGTGCTGCTCTGGGACCGCCAACTCCCACCCGGCAGGATCTGCGCGTCACCCAGGTGCCACAACGTCTTCGTGACCCAGGGCAGCGGCCCCGAACGCCGCTACTGCTCCCGCCGTTGCGCAACCCGCGAACGGGTCGCGGCCCACCGCCGTTCCCGCTCGGCCGAGCAGTCGAACGGCCGGGTCGGACCAGGATGAGCGTCGGCGCGGACCGATCGCCGCCTCGGCTGCGGCCTTGATCCGGGCGCCGAAGTTGTCAGCGTCCTTGCGGGCAGCGCCTGGGATCGCCCCCAATATGAGCAGGCGTTCCGTCAGTGGGCTCGACTACAGTCGGCCCTCTCATCCTCGGTCCCGCAGCCGCAGCCGGGGTCGTCAGGCAGTTTCGCTGGGGGATTCGGCAGGATGCAGTCCGAACGTCTGGGCCTGCCCGGTCACGAGGCCGTCGAAGTCCCCCCGCCCGAGGTCGTGAGCATGCGCGTGCACTATCCCCGTACTCCCCACCTGCCCTGGTCGCCCGGCGCGAGCCCGGACGACGTACGGGTCTTTGACCTGTCGGGGCTTCGAGGTCTGGAGGTCGTGGTCACCGAGAAGCTCGACGGCGAGAACACGACGCTGTACGCCGACGGGCTGCACGCCCGCTCACTGGACTCCGCACACCATCCCTCGCGGGCGTGGGTGAAGGGCTTGCAGGGGCGGATCGGCGCGGCCGTCCCGACGGGGTGGCGGATATGCGGGGAGAACCTGTACGCCCGCCACTCGATCGCGTACGAGGAACTGGAGAGCTGGTTCTACGGGTTCTCGGTCTGGGACGGGGAGCGCTGTCTGGACTGGGACCGCACGGTCCGGTTCCTGGGGCGGCTCGGCGTTCCGGTGCCGCCGGTGCTGTGGCGGGGCACGTTCGACGAACGTGCCGTGCGGGCACTGCGGCTGGACTCCGCGCGGCAGGAGGGCTACGTCGTACGGACCGTCGAGGGTTTCGGGCGCGAGGAGTTCGGGCGGCGGGTGGCCAAGTGGGTGCGGCCGGGGCATGTGCAGACCGACACGCATTGGATGCATGCCGATGTCGTGGAGAACGGTCTGGGCCCGGCCGCCGCCCTGTGGGCCGTGCGTTCGAGCGCGACCCCGGATGTCATGGCGCTCTGTGCCGCGACGGGAACGCAGCCAGAGGATCTGGATCCGTCCTGCGAGTCCGTGGTGGCGGATGTGTCGGCCAGGCTCGACGTGCTGGGGCGGACCGGCGACGCGCGGCTGGCGGGCGTGCTCGCGGCCCTGCTGCACAGGCGGCGCCGGGCCGGGCTGGCTCCCCGGCTGGCGGCGCCGCTCGGCATGCCGCTGGCCCGGCGGGTCGCGGACCTGGTCGGGCTGCATCCCCTGCTGCACCGGCCCTACCCCGACGAGGAACGGCGCACGGGTCTGGGGCACATGGCCGTGGCGGCCGATCTGGGCGTACTGCACGCGGTCGCCGGGGCGGTCGCGGTCGGCCGGGACGCCGAGGCGCGCGAGCAGGTCGACTGGTCCGCGCTGTACGCGGAGGAGGCCGGACTGCTGGCAGAGGCCCCGCTGGAGCCGTTGCGCACGGGACTGCGCGACGCCCTTTCCGGGCTCGGCGACGCCGACGCGGCGGACCGGTGCTGGACGCAGGCACGAGAGGCGTACGCCACGGGGCGCGTCGCCACCGTCGAGGAGGCCGTGGCGGCGACCTGGCGGTGGCGGAGCGGGGAATTTCCCCGGCTGATCCATCTCACCGGCCCTTCGGGCAGCGGGAAGAGCACGTTCGCCGCCGGACTCTCGGGGGTCGACACCTTCGTCTCCCTCGACGACCTGCGGCAGGCCCGCGGCTCGCGCGCCGACCAGCGGGCCAACGCCGAGGTGCTCCGAGAGGGTCTGCAACGGCTCGACGCGGCGCTGGCCGGCGGCGGGACCGTGGTGTGGGATGCCACGTCCTTGGACCGCCGACAGCGGTCACTCGTGCAGGGGGTGGCGCGCCGCCGCGACGCGCTCATCACGCAAGTCGTCGTGCTGGTCGAGGAGGAGGCGCTGACCCGGCGCAACGCCGACCGGGCCCACGCGGTGCCGCCGGAGGTGCTCGCCGGGCAGCTGCGCCGGTTCGATCCGCCGTATCCCGGCCAGGCGCACCGTACTTGGTACATCGGAGCGGGCGGAACCGTCGACGACACCGACGGCGCCTTGGACGGAGGGGAGGTCTGATGCGTACCAGCGACGACATCTACCACCGGGTCCGCTGGGACCCTCGCTTCGACCCCGCCCGGTTCGTCCTCGGGATCAGCCAGCGCGGGGCCGCCCCCAAGCGCGTCCCGCTGCCCGCGTTCGTACCCGGGGGCGACATCCCCTGGCACCGGGTGATCTTCGTCGAGGCGGACGGCGAGGTGGTCTGGGACCGGGCCGGCGGCGTGGACCGCATCGACGTGTCGACGGCCGGCCGGGCACAGGACCCGCGCATCCTGCGAGCGCCGTTCTTCACCGCCGGGACACCCTGCGCATGGGACCCCACGGCAGCCGGATGGCACATCGCCGACGCCACGCACGGGGAAACGGCCGTCCCGGACAGGGCGACGCTGCGCGTACTGACCTGGAACACGCTCTGGGACCGCTACGACAGCGACCGCATCGACACCGCCAGGCGCAGGCCTCTGCTGCTCACGGCGCTGGAGGAAGCCGACGCGGACGTCATCGCGCTGCAGGAGGTCGAGCCGAAGCTGCTCGCCATGCTGCTGGCGGCCCCATGGGTCCGCGCCGGTTACACCGTGGGCACCGACCCCAGGGGCAGACACGTCGACGACACCGGACTCCTGCTGCTCAGCCGACTGCCGGTACGGGAGGCGGGCCGGCACGAACTCGGCCCGCACAAGGCCGTCACCGCCGTCACCGTGGAGACGGCCTCCGGACCACTCGTGATCGCCAACACCCACCTGAGCAGCGACCACTCCGACAACGGCCCCGCGCGTCGCCAGGCCGAACTGGCCCGGCTGGCCAAGGGACTTGCCGGTGTGGACGCCCCGCTGATCCTGCTCGGCGACTTCAACGACGGCGACGACGGCCCGAACGGTCCGGCCGCCGCCCTCGGGCTCCGGGACGCGTGGACGCAGGTGCACGGACCCGCCGACCGGACCCCCACCTTCGACCCCGGCGTCAACCCGCTGGCCGCGGTCTCCTCGCTCTCCGGCCGGGTCTCCCGGCTGGACCGGATCCTGCTGCGCTCCCCCGGGCTCCGCGCGACCGAGGCCGCCCTGCTCGGCGACTCGCCGGCTCCGGACGGGCTGTACATCTCGGACCACTACGGCGTGGCGGCAGACGTCGGCGTCGACGGAGCCGTACCCGACGAGACGGCCCTCGACATACCGCCGACCGCCCGTACGGCCGTGGCGTGGATACCGCCCCAGGAGCTCTGGCCCACGATCCAGGACATCCGCGGCGTACACGATCCACAGCTCCACCGCTGGCCGCCGCATGTCAACCTGCTCTTCGGATTCGTCCCCGAGTCCGCGTTCGACCAGGCCCTCCCGCTGCTGGCCCGAGTGGCGGCCGCCACCCCCGCCTTCACCGCCCGCCTGGAGGGCGTGCACACCTTCGGGCACCGGGACGACGCGACCGTGTGGCTCGACCCGGCCGCGGCCGACCCCACCCCCTGGGCAGAACTGCGTACGGCGCTGGAGCGGCTGTTCCCCCGCTGCCGGGGCCGCGCCGAGGGCTTTACCCCGCACCTCACCCTGGGCCGTACGCCGGACCCGCACCGGGTCGCCGCCGACTGCGCCGCCCGGATCGGCGGAGGCATGTCGGCGCGGGTCGGGGAGCTCGTCGTCCTCTCCCGCCGGGGCGACGAGCCGATGCGGCCCCGGGCGACGATCGCGCTCGGGTCGGGTGAGGTACGGTCCCTGCCACTGCCGCTCCCGGAGCCCGGGTCCGCCGGCACCGCAGTGCGACATGCCCCCGCCGGGCAGACGGCTCGACGTCTCGCGGATGCGCTGGGCAAGGGAACCGTGCACGTCGTCGGCTCACGACACATGGGTGGTGCCCTCGCCGGAGCCGACCTCGACCTGGTCGCGGCCGTGCCGGGCACCGTCGACATCTGCGACGTCCGGGCGCGAGTGACCGCGGCGCTGCCGGACGCCACGCGAGTCCGACGGGTGACCGGGGCGAGGGTGCCGGGCCTGCGGCTGAGCGTCGGCGACCTGGATGTCGACCTGACCGTGGTCGGCACCGGGTCACTCGCCCCCGCGGAGGCGGTGGACCGGCGCGCCGAACTGGGTGAGGCGGCCGCGATCGCGCTGAGCGCGGTCAGCGACGCGCAGGCCGTACGAGCTTCCGTCGACGGCCACCACTCCGCGTACGTCGGGCTGGCCGCCCCGGTCAAGGCGTGGGCGAAGGCACGCGGCCTCGACTCCGCCCCGTTCGGCGGACTGCCGGGTCTGGCCTGGTCCGTCATGGCCGCCCGCACGACCCGCGAGGCCCCCGGCCTGCCCACGGAGGAACTGCTCCGGCACTTCTTCGGCACCTGGGCTGCCTGGGACTGGCGGGACCCGATCACCCTGCCGGCCACCGACGCCGGCTGCGACACCGACGCGGAACCGCAGGCGGCTGTGTCGGTCATGACCCCGACGGACCCGGTCCGCCTGTGCACCGGACAGGTCGGACCCGGCTTCCGCGACCTCCTGACCCACGAGCTCTACCGGGCCTGGGACATCCTGGAAACGGCGGCGGGGACGGGCACCGACCCCATGCCCGAACTGCTCTCTCCCCCACCACTGCACCGTCGGCACGCCGCCTGGCTGGTCCTGACCGTACGGCCGGCGGAAGCCGAGGAGTTCGAGGAGACCCGGGGCCGTGTCCGGGGGCGGCTACGCTCGCTGCTCACGACCCTCGAAGAGGCCGGCACGACGGACGCGCACGGCTGGCCCCGCCCGTTCGCGACCGGCCCGGCGTCGGCGACGTACGCCATCGGCCTCGGCCAGAACCCGCCGGACACCGCCCGGCTCGCCGGGATCACCGAGCGGTGGGGCAGGGGGCTGCCCGGGGTGGTGATCGAGCGGAGGGAATGCGGTGGCGTACCCACTCTGCGCTGACCGCGAAGGGGTGCGGCCCGCCGGGGACGTCGTCAGGCCAGGGGACGGCCACTTCGGGAGGTGACCAGGGAGATCGAGTCGATGAAGTAACCGACGCACGGAGCCAGGGTGTGCGCCGCGTTCGCGCCGATCCGTTCGTCACTTCCCGGTGGACCGGGCCCCGGTGCGGTGTTGCCATGGCCGTGCTTCGTCGCTTCCGTCCGCGGGCGGGGTTGTCACAGTCCCAGGGAGATGGCCAGCCGGGTGAGTTCGGCGGTGCTGTTGATGTTGAGCTTGGCGCGGATGCGGCGAAGGTAGGCGTCGACCGTGTGCTTGGACAGTCCCATGTGGCGAGCCGTTTGCAGATAGGTGTGACCTGCGGCGATGTGCTGCAGAGTCTCTCGCTCGCGCGGGGCCAGCGCAGGCACGGGGGCTTCGACGTGCGGCGTGGTGGTGGTGAGGCTCATGGGGGTTTCCTCTTACAGATCGGCTCGGCCATCGCTGCTCACGTCGACGGAAGCAGGACACATGCCCGAAAACTGCAATTTGTCCGTTTCCAAATACTTTGCTCGCCCGACGTCATCACGCTGTCCGCCGTCTGTCACAGGCGTGTCACAGGGACTCTCCGTCGGGCACGTCGCGACACCGGCGCCCCACAGGAACCGCAAGCCGCCCGGAGCCGCCCGGCGGCGGATTGGTGCTCCGTGGCCTTCAGGATCATGCTGGTTGAAGGGCCTCGGCCGTGCAGGTTCGTCGAAGGATGAGCGGCGATGGAGCGACTTCCCACCCCTCCCAACAAGCAGGCGCAGGCTCGGACACACGCTGTGCCTCCAGGGGCCTACTCCGCCACCGCCACCGTCGACGACCGGGGCATGGTGACGGGATGGAGCGACGGCGCCAGGCGGCTGCTGGGTTACCAGCCCCCGGAGGTCCTGGGGCACCAGGCCGTACGCCTGCTCGCCGACGTGCCGGGCGAGGCCGCCGGACGGGTGTACCGGGAGGCGGCCGCATACGGGCGATGGGGCGGCACCGTGGCGCTGCGCCACCGGGACGGTCACCGGATCGAGCGGCAGGTGCTGGCGCACCGACGCACCCCGCACGGAGCCGGGGGCACCGAGTGGCTGATCGTGTCCGCCGTGACGGGCCCGTCTCATCCCGACCGCGACAGAGCGCTGGGGGAATGGGCCTTTGACCGCTCTCCCTGCGTGATGGCGGTCTTCGACCAGGATCTGCGACTGGTGCGGGCCAGCGCCGGAATGGAGCATGCGCTGTCCGTCACCGCGGAGACCATGCGCGGGCTGCGTCTGCCCGACATCGTGCCGCACCCGGCCAGTCACGAGGCCGAGAGGAGGATGCGGTCGGTCCTCGAGGACGGTGAGCCGCAGGACGCCCCCGTCTGCCTGGACCCCATCGACCCACAGCGCCCCTGGCAGGCCAGGCTCATCCCGCTGAATGATTCCACCGGGCAGATACGAGCCGTACACCTGGTGGCACACTCTCATCCGTCCGAGGACCTCATACGCCGGCGGATGCGGCTGCTCAGCGACGCCGGGAGGGACATCGGCACCAGCTCCGACACCCACCGCACCGCGCAGGAGCTGGCCGACGTCGCAGTGCCCCGGCTCGCCGACACCTGCACCATCGATCTGCTGGACGCCCCCCGGCACGGCGAGCCACCACCCTCCTGGTCGGCCATCGGCCTACCCCTCAGCCGCGCTGCCGTGCGGTCGGTAACGGACCAGCACCCCTCGCCCCGGCCCGCGGGCCGGGCCCGGCGCTGCCCGGCCTGGTCGCCGCCCGCTCAGTGCCTGGTCAAGGGCCGGGGCGCGGTCCTCTCGGTCGACGAGGACGCCATCACCCGCTGGGCACAGGAGGACCCCGAGGCCGCCTGGATCCGGGACAGCCGGACGCATTCACTCATGGTGGTGCCGATCCGGGCGGCCGGTACCTCGTTCGGCGTGGCTCTCTTCGGTCGGCACGATCACCCGGACCCCTTTGACTCGGACGATCTGTGGCTGGCCGAACAGCTGGCGGCCAAGGCGGCCATGAGCATCCACAGCGCCCGCCGCCCCAAGCGGCAGCACACCACCACCATGGCCCTGCAGCGCAGCCTGCTCCCCCAGATCCTGCCCGAGCAGGGAGCCATGGACATCGCCACCCGCTACCTGCCCTCCGTCAGCCAGGCGGGCGTCGGGGGCGACTGGTTCGACGTGATCCCGCTCTCCGGCACCCGGGTCGCCCTCGTCGTGGGCGACGTCGTCGGCCACGGCATCCGCGCCTCCGCCACCATGGGCCGGGTACGCACCGCGGTCCGCACCCTGGCCGACGTCGACCTGCCGCCCGACGAGTTGCTCAGCCACCTCGACGACCTTGTCATCCATCTGTCCGCCGAGGAGGCCGGCGCCGACAACGCCACCGAGACCGCCGGTGGCGTCGGCACCACCTGCCTGTACGCCGTCTATGACCCGGTCTCCCGCCACTGTGCCCTCGCCCGGGCCGGGCACCCGCCGCCCGCCGTGGTCACGCCCGGCGGCGCCGTCCGCTTCCTCGACGTCCCGCCCGGCCCCCCGCTGGGCCTGGGCGGCCTGCCCTTCGAAGTCTTCGAGACCGAACTGCCCGAGGGCAGCCTGATCGCCCTCTACACCAACGGTCTGCTCGAAACCCGCGACCACGACATCGACGACGCCCTGGACAACATGTTCGCCGCCCTCGCCCATCCGGCCGAGAGCCTGGACGCGCTCTGCGACAGAGTCCTCACCTCCATGCTCACCCACCGTCCCGACGACGACATCGCCCTGCTCATCGCCCGCACCAAGGCCCTGGACACCGACCGGGTCGCCACCTGGGAGCTGCCCTTCGACCCCGCCACGGTCGCCGACGCCCGCCGGCAGGCCACCGAGCAGCTCACCGCCTGGCATCTGGACGAGGCCGTTTTCGTCACCGAACTCGTGGTCAGCGAACTGGTCACGAACGCCATCCGCTACGGCCGACCCCCCATCAGGCTCCGCCTCATCCACGACCACCACACCCTGACCTGCGAAGTGTTCGACTCCAGCAACACCGCCCCCCACATGCGACGCGCCCGCACCTTTGACGAGGGGGGACGCGGCCTCCTTCTGGTCGGGCAACTCACCCAACGCTGGGGCACCCGGCACACCTCCGTCGGCAAGACCGTCTGGGCCGAACAGTTCCTCACCGAGGGCTGAAAGCACAGGAAATGCCTAACCGCGCGATGCCCCAAAGGCCGGTCGGGCCCAGGCCGGCGGATGCGGAACCGGTCCGGAATGCCGCGTGGCCGCCGCCACCCCGGTATCGGCTCGATCCCGCGAAGGCAAGTCCGTACCGGAACCGCCCGCGGCAGCCCGCAAGGCGCCCACGAACTCCAGGCAGGAGTCGTAACGGTCCTCGGGAATCTTGGCAAGCGCCTTGGCGACCACGGCATCCAGCGCCGACGGCAAACCCGACCGCATCTCGCTCAGCACAGGCGGAGGGTCGTACTGATGAGCCCAGAGCAGCGCAATATCATCATCCTGGCGAAATGGAGGACTGCCCGCGAGAATCTCGCAGACGACACAGGCAAGACTGTAGAGATCACACCTGCCGTCCACCGGACGACCTGAAATCTGCTCCGGCGCCACGTAGTCCAGCGTGCCGACGAACTCCCCGACCGTCGTGAATCCCGTCAGCGACAGCGATTTCTTCGTGAGCCCGAAATCCGTGAGATAAACATGCTCTGGATGCTCACTGTCCGTACCCTGTGTGACCAGGATATTGCCGGGCTTGACATCCCGGTGCACCAGATCGTGCTCATGAGCCGCATCAAGCGCCGACGCGACCTGCCCCGCGATACGCAGCGCGGCCGCCACGCTCAGCACGCCGTCCCGGTCAAGCAGAGCCCGCAAATCGAGACCCGACACATAACGCATCGCGATATACAGCAGACCGTCCGCCTCACCGGCCTCGAAAATCGGCACGATGTGTGGGTGGTCGATCGCGGCAGCGACGCGCGACTCGTGTGCGAAACGCCGGCGGAACGTCTCGTTGCAAGCCATCTCCGGAGCAAGCAGCTTCAACGCCACCGTCCGATCAAGACGCAGGTCCCTCGCGCAGTACACGACGGCCATTCCCCCACGTCCGATCTCACACTGGACCTCGTAGCCCGCAATCCGCGTACCTACCAAATCCAACGTCCCGCCCATCACATGTCACCCCACCTCACCAGGTATAGGCATATCGCCCATCCATATCCAAATCCTAACCGCCCCCGGCCGGGCTCCGATTCGCTTTCCGGTGTCTCCGGTGAAGCCCGCACTGCAATTACGCCCGCAGCCTGCGCCGAGGTCATGTTCCGACAGCTCGGGACTTGACATGGCCAAGAACGATGAGGGCTTCGCCGACTCAGAGTGTGGACAGATCGATCGCCCGGTCGACATCCTGCGGCCGCAGCACGCGCAGAAGGCCCTCCAGCAGGTAGTAGTCGGCGTACGGAAGGGATATCTCGATCCCGTCCTCGGCCGGCCGGTTACGGGTGCAGCGCGCCACGACAGCCTCGGCGCGGGACGAGTTCCTCGTCAGGCAGGTCTGCGCCAGCGCGCCGAGCAGCCGCAACGCCACCGCACGGTATTCCTGCCGGCCCGTCGCCGCGGACAGGTCGAGCAGACCGCACGCCATGATGGCACCGGCTGAGGCGTCCTTGACGTCGTGCGGCTGCTGCGGCGCGCGATAGTCCCATACGGGGACGTAGTCCGAGCTCAGGGCTCCCACCGCGAAGTCGGCGAGTTTCCGCGCGGTGGCCAGGAACTGTCCGTCTCCGGTCCTGCGGTAGACCGTGGTGAACCCGTACACCCCCCAGGCCTGTCCGCGCGACCAGCACGAAGTGGGACTGTACCCCTGGACGGTGTTCGGGCCGATCGGTGCGCCTGTGTCCGGGTCGAAGTCGTACACATGGGGAGTCGACCCGTCTGGACGCGGGAACACCCGCTGCGCGGTCTTCGCGTGCTCCACGGCGATGCCGAGATACTTCTCGTCGCCGGTCTGGCGACTGGCGAAGGCCAGCAGGTCGAGATTCATCATCGTGTCCATGATGACCCGGCCCGCGTTGCGCGGATCGTCCAGTGCGCCCCAGGCCCGGATGAAGCGCCCGTTCGGGTTGTACCGCCGGATCAGTGAGTCGGCAGCGCGCACAGCACCCGCCCGCCATGAGTCGTCGCCGGTCAGCCGCCATGCGGTGACCCATGACGGATAGAACAGGAAACCGAGATCGTGGGTGGTCGTGTCGTACTGGCGGGGAGCGAGTCGCTGCGCGGATTCGAGCGCCAGCGCGCGGAAGGCATCGTCCTTGCTGTACAGCCATGCCATCCACAGCGATCCCGGCCAGAACCCCCCGACCCAGTCACCGTTCTGGGAGTAGACCCACTTCTCGAACTTCGTGCCGACGGGAAAACCGCTCGCACCTGGTGCGACAGTGCCGATCTTCTCCACCGCGTAGTCGGCGGCGGCACGGAGCAGGCGCATCGATGGTGCCGAACCCTGATCCGGAGCCGCCTGGGCGGTCGTCGGCGCGCACAGAGCGGCGGCACCAGCCGCTGCGGTCAGTACAGCACGTCGGGGAACTCGCATGGGCACTCATCCCTCCAACTCCCCATTCACGGACGGAAGTTGAACGAGTTTTGCACGGACACCCCAGTCACGTACACCCACGTGGGCATCGTTCATTCACATGAACACCCAATTCAGCGATAGAGGTTCCCTCTGGGCATACACGGCAATAACCATCGGGGTGTCCACTTCACCCCTCACATGGAGCGCGTCCGAGGCCGTCGGCGTTGTCAGTGGTGGCAGGCAGGATGGCGGGTATGACAACACCTGCAGCTGTGATCGTGGATGCCGCCTCCTACGCTCAGGCGGTCGAGGACGCGGTGAAGGCGTCGGCCGCCTACTACGCGGGCGGCACCTCAGCACTGGACGACGATGCCTACGACCGGCTGGTGCGCGGCATCGCGGCGTGGGAGGCCGACCATCCCGACCAAATGCTGCCCGACTCGCCGACCGGGAAGGTCGCCGGCGGAGCCGTGGAGGGGGACGTTCCGCACACGGTGGCGATGCTCAGCCTGGACAACGTGTTCTCGGCGGAGGAGTTCACGGCCTGGACGGCGTCGCTGGCGAGACGGATCAGCCGCGACGCCACCCAATTCAGTGTCGAGCCCAAGCTGGACGGCCTGGCGATCGCCGCCCGCTACACCCGCGGCCGCCTGAGCCGGCTGATCACCCGCGGTGACGGGACGGCCGGGGAGGACGTCTCGCACGCGATCGGCACCATCGAGGGCCTGCCGGACGAACTTGCCGAGCCGATCACGGTCGAGGTACGCGGCGAAGTGCTCATGACCACCGTCCAGTTCGAGCACGCCAACGAGATACGCACCGAGCACGGCGGGCAGCCTTTCGCGAATCCCCGCAACGCCGCGGCCGGCACCCTGCGCGCAAAGGACCGCGCCTACACCGTGCCGATGACCTTCTTCGGCTACGGTCTCCTGCCCCTTGCCGAGACCGAGGAGCAGCTTGCCGCACAGCTGGGCGAACTCGCGCACAGCGACCTCATGGCGCGGGCCGCCGGGCTCGGGGTCAACACGACCGCCACCACCGCCGTACCCGGCATCACCGCGGACTCGGTCGAACGGGTCCTGGCCCGTGTGAAGGAGATCGCCGCCCTGCGGGCGGAACTGCCCTTCGGCATCGACGGGATCGTCGTCAAGGCCGACCTGGCCGCCGACCAGCAGGCCGCAGGGGCCGGTTCGCGGGCTCCGCGCTGGGCGATCGCCTACAAGCTCCCCGCGGTGGAGAAGATCACCCGGCTGCTGGAGGTGGAGTGGAACGTGGGCCGCACCGGCATCATCGCTCCCCGGGCCGTGCTGGACCCCGTCGAGATCGACGGCTCCACCATCACCTACGCCACCCTCCACAACCCTGCCGACATCACACGCCGCGACCTGCGCCTGGGCGACCACGTCATGGTCCACCGGGCCGGCGACGTCATCCCCCGCGTCGAAGCCCCCGTCGCGCACCTGCGCACCGGAGACGAGAAGCCCATCGTCTTCCCTGACGTGTGCCCTCGGTGCGGTGCCGGCATCGACACCGGCGAACAGCGCTGGCGATGCGAGAACGGGCGCAACTGCCACCTGGTCGCCTCCCTCTCCTACGCCGCCGGTCGCGACCAGCTCGACATCGAGGGCCTCGGCCACACGCGTGTCGTCCAACTCGTCGAAGCCGGCCTGGTCAAGGACCTCGCGGACCTGTTCACCCTCACTCGCGAGCAACTCCTCGGCCTGGAGCGGATGGGCGAGACCAGCACCGACAATCTCCTCACCGCGCTGGCCAGGGCCAAGGACCAGCCACTGTCCCGTGTGCTGTGCGCGCTGGGCATCCGCGGCACCGGCCGCTCCATGTCGCGACGCATCGCCCGGCACTTCGCCACCATGGACAACATCCGCGCCGCCGCTGCCGAAACGATCCAGCAAGTCGACGGCATCGGCACCGAGAAAGCCCCCTCGATCGTCGCCGAACTCGCCGAACTCGCCCCGCTCATCGACAAGCTCGCCGCCGCCGGAATCAACATGACCGAGCCCGGCGCCACCCCTCCCACCGCGGCGGACAGCGCCGCCGGTACCGCCGCACCGAGCACGTCGGCGGAGGCCGGGGCCCTGGCCGGAATGACGGTCGTGGTCACCGGCGCGATGACCGGCCCGCTGGAGACCCTCAGCCGCAATCAGATGAACGAACTCATCGAACGGGCCGGCGGCCGCTCCTCGTCGAGTGTCTCCAAGAAGACCACCCTCGTCGTCGCCGGAGAAGGAGCCGGATCGAAGAGGGCCAAGGCCGAAACCCTCGGCATCCGCCTCGCCACCCCCGACGAATTCGCCACCCTGGTCGCCGACCACCTCGACTGAGCCGCTACGTCGGCTGCGGTCACCTCCGCAGCCGACGCCACGGCCTCCCCGCCCCTCACCTGACGCCACAGGCATGCGAATTGGGCTCCGGCAGGCACAAGCACCGCAATAGGCCCAGAAGTTCACGGTCACCTTCGGTCCTGACGGCCAAAGACGACGAGCTCCAGCGGCTCGGCCGCGAGCTGAGTTCGTTCAGCTGTACTTCCCTGGCCCCAGTTCCCCCGCGACGCCAGTGATCGGTGATGTCTGGCTTTGTGCGGCTGCTGCCGCAGGACTGGAATATCCAGGGGCGTGGTCGCTGTGGGCACGGATAGCATCCGCAGTCGCACTTTCACCGTGCACCGATCAAGGAATCCACCGATGCCGAGTCGTCCGCCCGTTGCGATCGCAGAGTTCTCCGTCTCCGACCGTGGGGCCGGACCCTACGGAATCACTGCCGGACCAGACGGTGCACTGTGGTTCACGATGGTCCACCACGGACGGATCGGCCGCATCACGCCCGACGGCGACGTCACCTTCTACCAGCTCGAACCAGCTTCCAGCGGCCCGTCGATCATCACAGCAGGGCCCGACGACGCGCTGTGGTTCACCGAGTTCCGCAGCCACCGGATCGGCCGAATCACCACGACCGGAAACATCACATCGTTCCCGCTGCCGACGCTGGATTCCGGGCCGTTCGGCATCACCACGGGCCCCGATGACGCTCTGTGGTTCACCGAGGCCAACGCCGACCGCATCGGCCGCATCACACCCGACGGGCAGGTCACCGAGTTCCCTCTCCCGCTTTCGGGCGCCTTCCCGTCAGCCATCGCCACCGGCCCGGACGACCGGCTGTGGTTCACGATGAACCAGGCGAACGCCATCGGCGCCATCGGACGCCACGGTGACGTCACCGTTCACCCGTTGCCCACACCGGCCAGCGCCCCGGTCGGCATCACGGCCGGCGCCGACGGCGCCATGTGGTTCGTTGAGATCGGCACCGGTCAGATCGGACGGATCACGCCGGACGGGAAGGTCGACGAATTCGCCCTGCCCGACCGTGCGTCACGCCCACACGCCATCGCCGCCGACGCCGACGGAAACTGCTGGTTCACCGAATGGGGAGCCAACCGCATCGGCCGGATCACCCCCGACGGCCGTATCGACGAACACGACCTTCCCAGCCCGGCCTCGGAACCCCACGGCATAGCCCAAGGGCCAGACGGCGCGATGTGGACCGCTCTGGAGATCGGAACGATCGCACGCCTCACCGCACCCTGAGACGGAATCCCGGCAGGGATGACAGCTCAGCGCACTCCTCGGCACAGCCCGCTTGCTACCAAATCCAGCATCCCAGGTCGATCCGATGTCACACCAAGGTGATGAGCAGAGCCGAGACCCACAGGCAGAAGACGTGTTGGGCCTGGTCGACGGAGTATCGGCCCTGCAGGTTCTTGGCGAACTGGCCACTGCCGGTCAGGACCACCCAGGGGGATCGTACTGGTGGGCTCGCGCATTCAACTGTCGCCAGTTCTCAGCCTGGGCCGGGGATGGTCGACGCTCCGTGGCCGAAAAGGTTCACTTCCTCGGAAGGCACCTCGACGGCGTGAGCGCTGCTGTTTAGGATCATGTGCACGCATCGCGTGTCGGTCACCGGCTGGGTGAGGCATGGAGGTGCCGTGAGGTGCCTTGCGGAGGCATTCCACACATGTCAGTCGAGTTGAATCACACCATCATCCATGCCCGGGACAACCGGGAGTCGGCCGAGTTCCTGGCGCACATCCTGGGGCTTGAGGTCGGGACCGAGTGGGGCCCGTTCATTCCCGTGGCCACCGGCAACGGGGTCACCCTGGACTTCGCCGCCATCCCGGCGGAATCGGTCGTCATGCAGCACTATGCGTTCCTCGTTTCCGACGAGGAGTTCGACGCGGCCTTCGCCCGTATCCAGGAGGCTGGGATCACGCACTACGCCGATCCGCATCTGAAGCAGCCTGGAGAGATCAACCACCACCACGGTGGGCGGGGCCTGTACTTCATGGATCCGGCCGGGCACGGCATGGAGATCATCACGCGTCCCTATGGCAGCCACGAGTAGACGCCGACGGCTTCGTGAGGCAGTGACAGGTCAGGGAGTGTCCTGGCCTGCCACTCCGTGGCCTGGTTCAAGCGCCGGGAGTTTCCTGCGGAGTCCAGCCTGAGCGCCCCTGGGGCGGGCTGACCTGGACCAACTCGGAGACACCGCCCCGGACGCCGTGGGTGCTTCCGAGGGGAAGCCGACGACCGTCGTCAGTCCGAGGCTCCCGCCGTCGCGCTACTGCGCAGGGCAGGCTATCGGGTCGACGTGGACGCCGCGTTCGACCCCTCACTGGGCTCCGAAACGACTCCCGCCCGCGCCCAGACCCCGCGCGTAGAACCAGACGTCGCGCACGTAGCAGCGCGCGGCCGCCCCGAACCCGCGATGGCCGCGCGCCACGAGCACGGCCTGGGCTTCACCACCCACACAGCACGGGCCGGAGGATGTGCTCACCAGGGCGCTGTTCCTGTTCCTGATCCTCGTGGCTATCGCCCTGGGGCTCATCGGCGCGACGGCGGAGGGACCGTCTTACCTCCTCATCATCGGCATCGTGGCCTTCGTGGCGGACCTGGTCCTGTTCGGTAGGCGCTGGTCCCGGCGCTCTCGTCGACACCTCGTCCGGTGATACCACCGCACAGCATCCAGGCGGCACGACGCGGTGCTGCGCGCGAAAAGAGCCGAAGGCGCGGTGAGCCCGCCCCTTCGGCCTTCCCTTCTTCAGGCTCACCACTTCCCGAGCGCGTTACGTGTTCGGCCCGGCCGCGCTGATGTCGCCGAGCGCGGATCCCCGATCGCGCTCGATCGCCAGGTCGCTGAGCGAGATGACGCCGACCGGCTCGTCACCGTCGACGACCGGGAGGCGTCGAACGGAGTGCTCCCGCATCAACTCGACGGCACGGTCGAGGTCCTCGTCCGGGGTGATGGTGACCAGTTCCTCGCCGCACAGATCGGCCACGGTCATAAGTCGGCGCGTGGACTCCTTGCCCGGGTCACCGGCCCTTGCCCGGCACGTGCGGCAGCTCGTCGCGCCGGATCATGTGTCATCCGGTTCTCTTGGCCTCCTCGGCGTGCTCAGCATCATGCTGGACCAGTAGGGAGAGCAGATCTGCCACGGTCAGGGCCGCCTCGGCCGGGTGGCGCAGGGGGTTTCCCGGCTGGATGCGATAGGTGTTGGACCGACCTTCACGCCGGTGGGTGAGGTACCCGTCCGCCTCCAGGTCAGAAATGATCTTCTGGACCGCGCGTTCGGTGAGCCGGCAGTGGGCGGCAATGTCACGGACGCGGGTCCGGCGATTGCTCGCGATCGCGGCCAGCACCCGGGCGTGGTTGGTGAGGAACGTCCACCCCGTGTGTGGCTCGGGTACTTCTCCCATACAGCCAGGATAGGACCGAACGTTCACGCATCCAAAAGACTGAAATAAATTACGCGTATTTCTTGACAGGCGACGGCCAGCTGGCACAGCCTGGATGCGGAAGACAGTGGACGCCGACAGAGGAGGCGGCCATGCGGGAGCTGAAGCTTCCCCGGCAACGGGCCAGGGAGGTCGAGACCATAAGCAGACCATCGGTCGGCCACCCCGCGTCGGCGCAAGCAGGACCGCGGGCACTCCTGATCGGGGTTTCGGCCCACGGCGGGCGCCTGCTCGTGACGATCCGCGGCGATCTTGACATCAGCTCGGAGAAAGCAGTGCAGACCGTGCTGCGGGCGGCAGTCGGGCAGAGCAGCCACGGTATCGACCTCGACCTCAGCGGCACAAAGTTCTGTGACTGCTGCGGTCTGAACTGCTTCCTCACCGCCCGGCGCCACGCCCTGGCATCCGGAAAGACCGTCACCATCCGCGCCGCCAGCCCCCTGGTGCAACGGCTGCTGAGCGCGACGGGCACGTGGCCCTTGTTCACGCTCCAGCAAAGTTCGGCAGCCGCGGGCTGCGGCCCCGACGTAACCGCAGAACTTCAGGAGGACGCCCTGGAGGAGGACGAGAGCCTGCGCACCGAGGTCGTCCAACTGCGCCGGGCCATGCAGACGCGCCCCGCTATCGACCAGGCCAGAGGCATCCTGATGGCCACATTCGGCCTCACCGCCGAGGACGCCTGGGAAGTGCTGGTCGCCGTCTCTCAGAACACGAACACGAAACTCGTCCGAGTCGCCCAGAAACTGCTCACCACCATTCAGGGCCAGCCGCTCGCCGAGGCCGACCAGCAGCAGATAGGTGCAGCCGTCGCCGCCCTCCGCGCCACAAGTACGCCGCCCGGTCCTCCGCAACCACAACAGGTTTTCCCCGAGAATGAAGCTGACGGCTGCGGGCCGCCACCGTGACATCCGATGCCATCTAGAACAGCTGATCCTCTGGTCTGGACCGTCTGGATTCCTTCCCTACGGGCGCTGGGCTTTGACTGGCTGCGCGTCGATGGGGACAGCCACCACCTCGAACGATAAGGGCCCGTGCCGGGCGCGCCCAGCCCGCGGGGTGACTCCTGCCGAACGGCGGCTTGCGGGGGCTTGGCCCGCCCCTGCTGCTCCGCAGTCGGGCGTGCGAATCAGGCGGGAACGAGGGAATCATCGCGCGGGCGGGCGCCGGGCAGCGCTCGCTTACCCGCTCTGCCCCCTTCGAAGCCGTGCCCATAGCGTGCCCATAAGAGCGGCCAATCACGGTCGGCAGCGGTGCGTAGACGCCGCGACGGGACCTCGGCGAATCCGCGAAAGTGCAGGTCAGTAGCCTCCCTACCCTTCAAGCGCCAAAGACCGGGCACGCCGAGGGCACGAACTCTCGCTGCCTGCCACGGGGACAGTCAGCAGGAGGGCGTTGACCTGTGACTTTGCCCAGAGGAGCGGTATGCCCGCCGGGGAGAGCCCTCAGCTTCGCCGTCCCCCGACGAAGTCTGCCGGGGCTTCTGTGGAAGCGGGCGGGGCTTTCGGCCCCGCCCTTGTCGCGAGGGTCGCCTCAGTGGCGCGCTCGTGGCAGCGCCCGCGTGCGACCGAGGATTCCCAGCCAAGCGGCGGAGGGCTTCGGCGCGCAACCCATCGGCCTCGGCCTCGGCCACCTCCAGGCCCCGGCGAGAAGGCCGGGCGTGCCGCGTGCCAGACGTGGCCACCGCACCACCCGGAGGCTTCAACTCATTCCGGGAGTCCTGCGGTGGCCACCAGTGACGCTGAAGGGAAGCTCAGAGGCTGTCCAGTTGGTTACAGCCCGATCGGGTTGAGGTAGGTACCCGGGTGGGTGGCGCCGTCCTGCTTGAGGATCTGGCCGCCGAACGGCCACTTCAGGGTGAAGTGCTTCGTCTCGTTCGGCGGGGTGACCAGGAACTTCGCCGGAACGAACTTCTCCGCCCGGGGCGTGGAGCTGGCCACCGGGAGCAGGGTGATGCTGAAGTCCACCGTGTCCCCCTGCTTCAGGACCATCTTTTCGGGCTTCTTGGAGGAGCGCGCCAGCGACCAGGTGCCGTCGGTCTTCTGGGCGCCGATCATGTCGACACCGGCGAAGCCGGACAGGGTGCAGGCGCGCTTGCTCCGGTTGGTGAACCAGATGTACGCCTGCGTCTGCTTCTTGGTCTGCCCCATCTCCGGCTTCGCATCATCCCCCGTGGCGAAGCCGGCCTTCAGGTCGGCGGTGTGGCAGCGGGTCGGCTCGGCCTTGGCGGGGGCGGCCGAGGCCGGGATGGCCGCAGCGGCAGTGCCGGCGACGACGATCGCTGCAAGGGCCACGGCGGTCAGCTGGCTCTTCATGAAGTTTCGGATTCCCCTCGAATACGAATCGGTGCGCGAGGTCAGTGCGCGCCTGCACGCCTGAAGATGCGCAATGCCCGGGGGAGGTTCGGTGTGCCGGAGAACCTTTTCCGACAGCCTCCCCACTGTGGCCGCGTACGAGACCTCGGGTTCCGGCAGCACGCCCTGACGGACCCTCATGAACGATCGAGGTCAATGCCCGTTCCGCCGTCGAAGTTGCCCTGAGAGCAGGCCCCGGAAAACTCCGCTGCCGCGATACAACCTGGTCCACCGCCGGTTCGTATCACAGTCGATCGATTCGCTTTTTGTCGACTTCCGGAAGGTAGAAAATTCCCATGAAGCAAATCGCAAAGCGAACGGCTCTGGCCGCGACGAACGCGTTCGCGATCAATCAGGTCGACTGCGGCCGGAGCGACTTCGTACAGGTCACGTCCCACCAGCCCTCAACACCTGACGCCGTCCCGCCCGTCCTGATCTGAACACCCGCCGCAAGGACGGTGGCATCCCCCGCTGCGGCCCGGTCCGTACGGTCCGCAACCCCTTGAAGGAGTGAACCGCCCTGATCGAACGAGTTTGAGCCGCGACCGCCCAGAGCCCGCAGGGACCGCCTCCGGCATTAGAACTCGCGTTCACCACATGCCCTCCGATCGGGCCGTGACGGGGCCAGGTCCAGTACATCGGCGGCGGTCGACACCACCGGTGCCACGAAGGTGGACGGCGACATCGTCAACGGCATGCTCCAGTGACGACCATGGCCGAGTGGTGGGGTACCGGCGCGCGGAACGCCGATGCGATGATCACGGCGATGTCCGCCCACCCCACCCACCACGACAGGAGTCCACGGTGAGCACTGTCCACCATGACGTCACCCAACTTCCCCCGCCTCGGGTCGAAGAGGTCAGCGACGGTGTCTTCGCCTACATACAGCCAGACGGGAGCTGGTGGATCAACAACACCGGATTCCTCGTGGGCGAGCGCGGGGTGATCAGCGTGGATGCCTGCTCGACGGTACGCCGTACCCGCGCCTATCTCGACGCGATTTCCTCCGTCACACCGCAGCCGGTGCGGACGCTGATCAACACCCACCATCACGGTGACCACACCTTCGGCAACCATCTGTTCGGCGGCGCCACGATCGTCGGGCACGAGGCCACCAGGTCGAACATCCTCCAGTGGGGCGGCCCGAAGGCGACGGCGCCCTTCTGGACCGAGGTCGACTGGGGTGACATCGTCCCCGAGCCGCCGTTCCTCACCTACACCGATTCGGTGACCGTCTGGTCCGACGATCTGCGCGCCGACGTACGCCACGTCGGTGTGGCCGCCCACACGACCAACGACTCGATCGTCTGGCTGCCGGAGCGGAAGGTCCTCTTCAGCGGCGACCTGCTGTTCAACGGCGGCACCCCGTTCCTCCTTCAGGGATCCGTGGCCGGTGCCGTCCAGGTCCTGGAGGAGGTGATCGAGCCGCTCGGAGCGACGACCATCGTCCCCGGGCACGGCGCCGTAGCCGGCCCCGAGCTCATCGACGACGTCCTCGGCTACCTGCGGTTCGTGCAGGCCACCGCCCGGGCCGGCCGCGACGCCGGACTCTCGCCCCTGCAGGCCGCCCGTGAAGTGGATCTCGGCGCATACGCCGACCTGCGCGACCGTGAACGTATCGTCGGCAACCTGCACCGCGCATACGCCGAGTTGGAAGGCGGGCCGCTCGGCCGGAGCATCGACGCCGCGGCCGCCCTCACCGACATGGTCGCCTACAACGGCGGCCGCCCTCTCACCTGCCTGGCCTGACCCCGCGTCGGCACATCCGGACGGGACGGACGCCGGACCGACGCCGCACCGCTGCCACGCGGTCGGACGGTGCGGCGTCGGTCGACCGTCAACGCCCGCCGGTATCACCGTTCTCGGCGGAAGGCCGGAAACCCCGCATCACCGCGCCGGGCGCCTCCCGTCACGCTTCACGGTCGGACCGGTGCCGAACGCGGTGGGCCACATCGCGCAGCTTGATGTTGTGATTCTGCGAGAGCCTCCGCAGTACGGCGAAGGCGTCGGCCTCGCTCAGCCGGTGCCGTTCCATGAGGATGCCCATGGCCTCGCCGATGGCGTGCCGGGTGTCCAGCGCGTGCTCAAGCTGATCCTGAGTGCGTGCGCTCGCCAGCGCCACGGCCGCGTGCGAGGCCAACAGCCAGCCGGCGGTCTCGCTTGCCGGGGTGAAGGCGCCGGGATTGTGCGAGTACAGGTTCAGTGCCCCGAAATCGTCGTCGCGGGTGTAGAGGAGGAAGCCCATCATGCTGCCGAATCCCAGATCACGAGCCGCGGGGGCGAAGCGGGGCCAGCGCGACTGGGGCTGGGTGAGGTCCCGGATCCGGTAGACACGGCCTTCGTCGGTCCGGCGAGCGGCGTCGAAGCACGGCCCCTCGCCCAGTTCTCCTTGAAGCCGGTCGGACTCCTCCACGTGCTCGCCGTACGCGGACAGGGTCGTGACCCGGCCCTTGCTCAGGGCCAGCACTCCGGCGGCATCGCACCCCGCGACCAGTTCCACCGCGGCGGCGGCGATCCGGTCGAGCGTGTCCTCCGAGGTCTCCTGCGCCAGCAGGTCGCGAGCGAGCAAAGCCATACGCTCGGCAAACTCTCGCCAGTCCACACGCATCACCTCGTCCCGCCGCCTATCCGGCTACCCCGATTCGACCAGGTCACGGCCCGGAGGGCCGAATCGACGGCCGCCCCGGCCCTGTTTCCACGGTCTCCGCGCCTTCGCACGTGCTGGAGTGTCTCGGCTGCCGTTACCTGGGGACCCGTTACCTGGGGACCCGTTACCCGGATACCCGTTACCGGGGGACCATGGAGGCGCGGGCACATTCAGCCTCGGACGGGCCTGGCCCCGGATCCGTGGGCGGGTCGTGCGGCACCAGCCGCTGGAAGGAGGGCCGGCGATGAGCGCAGCCGAGCAGCCTCCCGTGGACCTCGGACCGGCGGTCGGCGGCCGGGCGCAGGACGGACCGTCGCGGGGCGAACCGCTCCGGGACGGAACACCGCGGAACGAACCGCTCCGGCACGGTCCCACGCCGGACGAACCGCCCCGGAACGGTCCCTCGCAGCCGAGCGGGCTCATGGACGTCCTCGGTGTCGCGGCGGTGCTGCTGGATGCCGAGGGCCGGATCGTGCTGTGGAGTCCGCAGGCCGAAGACCTGTACGGCTACACCGCCGAGCAGGCGCTCGGACAGTACGCGGCGCAGGTGCTCGTCCGCGAAGAGCACTGGGACTGGGTGATCAAGACGTTCGCCGAGGTCATGGAGACCGGCCGGAGCTGGGCGGGCACGTTCCCCGTCCGCTGCGCGGACGGCAGAAACCGGCTGGTCGAGTTGCGCAACATGCGGCTGCTGAACGACCGCGGCGAGTTCTACGCCCTCGGACTGGGCACCGACTCCCCCAAGCTGCGCGAGCTCGAACGGGATGTCGCCCTGTCCACGCGGCTGATCTCCCAGTCCCCCATCGGTGTGGCGATCTTCGACACCGACCTGCGGTACGTGACCGTCAACCCGGCTCTGGAGCGGATGCACGGCATTCCCGCGAAGGACCACCTCGGCCGCTACTACCGCGAGATCATGAGGCCCTCGGTATTCGAACGGGCCGAGGTCGCGATGCGGCGCGTCCTGGAGACCGGGATCCCCCTGGTCGACGAATCCACCATCGTCGGCCACACGCCGGCCGACCCCGAGCACAGGCATGCCTGGTCTCTGTCGGTGTACCGGCTGGAGGACGCGCAGGGCCACGTTCTCGGGGTGGCGGAGCTGGTCGTCGACGTCACACAGCGGTACGAATCGGCGATCGAGGCCGGCGAGACACGGCGGCGTCTGGCTCTCATCGCCGATGGCTCCGCTCGCATCGGCTCCACCCTGGAAGTCGAACAGACGGCCAAGGAGCTGGCCGAGGTCACCGTGCCCGATTTCGCCGACGTGGTCTCCGTCGACGTGCTCGACTCCGTCCTGGACGAGCACCGCCCCAGAACCCGCGCGGGCCCCGAGTTCTTCCGCGCCCTGGCGGTCAAGGCCGCCTATCCCAGCGACGCCGCCCGGGCCGCCGATCCGCCCGGAGAGATCGCGGCCTACGGTGACGACCGGCTGGCGACCCAGTGCGTGCGCACCGGCCGACCCATCCTGGTCAGCCAGACCGACGGCAACGACCTGACGCGTATCGCCCGCGACGAACACGCCGCCACCCTGCTGGCCCGCGCCGGCGTGCACTCGTATCTCGCCGTACCACTCACCGCACGCGGCAGCACCCTCGGCTTCCTCGGTCTCACCCGGGCCCGCGACCCGCGTCCGTTCGACGAGGACGACCTGGCCGTCGCGACCGAGCTGGCCTCCCGCGCCGCCGTGTGCATCGACAACGCCCGCACCCACCAGAGCGTGCGCAACGCCGCCGAGACCCTGCAGCGCAGCCTGCTGCCCGAGATGCCGCCGCACCTTCCCGGCCTGCAGGTCGCCTCCCGCTACCGGCCCGCGCAGGCCGCGTACGAGGTCGGCGGTGACTGGTACGACATCCTGCCTCTGCAGGACGGCAGGACGGGGCTCGTCGTGGGCGACGTCATGGGCAGCGGCATCGACGCCGCCGCCACGATGGGCCGCCTGCGCACCGCCACCGCGGCCTACGCCGATCTGGACCTCGAACCCGCCCAGATCCTCCAGCACCTCGACACGATCACCGCACGGCTCGAGCAGTACATCGCCACCTGCCTCTACGTCGCCTACGACCCCCACCGCGGCGAGTGCCGCATCGCCGGGGCGGGCCACCTGCCCCCGGTCCTCGTGCCCCACGGCGGACGCCCCCGGCTGCTCGATCTGCCCACCGGCACTCCCCTGGGCGTCGGCGGCGTCCCCTTCGAGGGCACCACCTTCCCCTTCGCTCCCGGCGATCAGCTGATCCTGTACACGGACGGGCTGGTCGAGAGCCGGCAGGAGCCCATCGACGAGCGTCTCGACACCCTCCTGAACCTCCTGGACACCCGCGGCTCCCCGCTGGAGAGGACCTCCGACTCCCCCCTGGAGGAGACCTGCGACTCCCCGTTGGAGAAGATTTGCGACCGGCTGCTGCACGGCCTTCGGCACCCCGGCGCTCCCGACGACGTCGCCCTGCTCATCGCCCGCGCATGCACCATCACGCCGGATGGTCCCTGACGCCGGAGCCCGGATCCCCGCCGCCTCGGACGCCGCGTCAGCCGTCCGGGCGCCGCGTCAGCACGTCAGCAGAGGACCTTCAGCGCCCCGGGCAGGACGCGCGCCGTCACGGGAAGGACGGCCTCCACCTCGCCGTCGGCGCCGTAGGGCACCGCGCGGTCGGCCTCGATGCGGATCTCCCGGCCCCGCAGGATGCGGACCTCTGGGCGTGCCACGTGGGCGCCCGACTCGAGCTCGTTCATCAGGGCGAAGAACAGGCGCCGCGGGGCCTCGCGGATCATCACGATCTCCAGCATTCCGTCGTCCAGCCGGGCTCCGGGGGCGATCATGCGGCCGGAACCGTAGTAGGCGGAGTTGGCGGCCACGACGGTGTAGCCGCGGTGCGCGTGCTCCTGTCCGTCGACGGTGACCCGGTACTCCGCCGGGCGCCAGGTGGTCACGGCACGCAGGCCTCCCGCGTAGTAGGAGGCGGCGCCCCGCAGCAGCCGGGCGTGGTTGGCGTGGCGGTTGGCCAGCGCGTCGACGCCCGCGTACACGCTGCCGAGGACGACGGTGCCGTCATGGACGGCCGATCGCAGCTCGATGGTGTCGACCCGGCGCGGCTCCCCGTCGAGCAGGATCCGGGCCAGGGCCTCGGGGTCGGCGGGCAGGTCCAGCGCCCGGGCGAAGTCGTTGCCCCGCCCGGCCGGTACGAGGCCGAACACCGTGTCGGTGCCGCTCAGCGCCCCGCCGATGCCGCCGGCGATGCCGTCACCGCCGACGGCGAGCACCACCCGTCCCCGCTCCCCCGCGCCGCGCGCGATGTCCTGGGCGTGCGCGAGGCTGCGGCTGTACTCCGTCTCCAGTTCGGCCCCGGCCTCCCGCAGCACGCGTGCCACCTGGAGCAGCGCGGCCGCCGCGCTGGATCCACCCGCGGTGGGGTTGACGACGGCGGTGAACTGTCGCATGGGTGAGCCTCCGGGTGCGGTGATACGAGTGCCGACGTGCTGGGACTGGGACTGGAGCTGGAGTTAAAACTGGGCGGACGGTAGCGGTCGGGGTCAGTCGGTGGGAAGCAGGACGCCCGGGTTGAGGAGTTGGTCCGGGTCCAGCCTCCGCTTGACGGCACGCAGGGCTTCGACACCCAGGGTGCCGACTTCCCGGACGTACCAGTCCCGGTGGTCGGTGCCCACGCCGTGGTGGTGGCTGATGGTGCCGCCCGTGGCAAGTATCGCCTCGTTGGCCGCCTCCTTGGCCGGCGCCCAGTGGGCCACCGGGTCGTCGCCCTGCGCGCTGACCACGGTGAAGTACAGGGAGGCGCCGTTCTCGTAGACGTGGGAGATGTGGCACATGACCAGCGGCGGTGTGCCCGCATCGGTGAGGGCGGTGGTCAGTGCCGTGCGGACCGACGTGTACAGCTCGGGGATGCGCGACCAGAAGGCGGCCGTCTCCAGTGTCTCGGCGAACGCCCCCGCGTCCAGCAGGGCGTCCCGCAGATACGGCGCCGAGTAGCGGCCGTGCGCCCAGCGCTCTCCCGGCTCCGTCCCGGCGTGCGTACCGCCGCACTCGCGCAGGACGGCGGAGGCCAGCTCCCTGCGGTGGGCGGTGTCCTGTTCGGTCCCCTCGTATCCGACGATCGCGAGGCATCCGGCGTTCTGCTGCGCGCCGTCGGCTCCGATCGCGTCGGGCTGGGCGAGTCCGATCAGCGTCTCGGTCTCGTCGGACAGACGCAGCACCGTGGGGCGCGGTCCGTCCTGGGCGAGCCGGCGCAGTGCGGCGCCGCCCTCCTCGAAGGAGGCGAAGCGCCAGCCTTCGTACACCCGGGTGCGGGGCTGGGGACGCACCCGGACGGTGACCGAGGTGATGACGCCGAACGCGCCCTCGGAACCGAGGATCAGCTGGCGCAGGTCGGGGCCGGCGGCGGAGCGCGGAGCGCGGCCGACCTCGACGGTGCCCTCGGGGGTGGCGAGGGTGAGGCCCAGCACCATCTCGTCGAAGCGCCCGTATCCGGCGGATGCCTGCCCGCTGGAGCGGGCCGCGGCGAATCCGCCGATGGTGGCCCACTCGTAGGACTGCGGGAAGTGTCCGAGCGTGAAGCCGTGCTCGGCCAGGAGCCGCTCGGCCTCGGGGGCGCGGAGTCCCGGCTGCAGGGTGGCGGTACGCGAGACCGGGTCGACGTCGACCAGCCGGTCCATACGGCGCAGGTCCAGGGCGACGAAGGGTCCGCGCCGGGTGGGGGCCAGGCCGCCGACGACGGACGTGCCGCCGCCGAACGGCACGGCGCCGAGGCCGTATCGTGCGCATACCCGCAGGACGGCCAGGACCTCGTCGTGTGCGGCCGGGAGGACGACGGCCGCGGGGGTGTCGACAGTGTCTCCGACGCGGATCCGCAGGAGGTCGGGGGTGGACTTGCCGCGGGTGTGCCGGATCCGCGTCTCCGGGTCCGTACGGACGTGTGCCTCGTCGCCGACTGCGGCGGACAGCTCCTGGAGCACCGCCGGGTCGAGCGGCGTGGCGGGGACGGAGATCTCCTCCAGCCGGAGCGGTCCGTCACCGCGGGGCTTGACGCCGAGCAGATCGCGCAGCAGCCCGATCACCGTCTCGGGCAGCGGTGCCGCCTTGGCCGGGTCACCCCAGCCACTCCACAGCATGTCCATGGCGGTTGTCCTCATCGGTCAATCGGTCGTTTCCGCGCCGTGCCCGTCTGCCGGGCGCCGCCGCAAGGGCGTTACACTGTGACACATGACGCCTATTCGTCACAACCATGAGGACAGCGATCCGGTGCTCGACGCGGTGCGCGACTGCGTCCTGGCCGTCGGCGTCCGCCGCACCACCCTGACCGACGTGGCCCGCCGCGCGGGTGTCTCGCGCATGACGCTCTACCGCCGCGTGCCCGACGTACGCACCCTCGTCGGCGACCTCATGACGCGCGAGTGGATCGGCGTCGCCATGCGCGCCATGCCCGAGCCCCGGCCGGACCGCACCGCGCGCGACCTGATCGTCGAGGGACTGGTGAACGGAGTGGAGGCGTTCCGCGCCCACCCGCTCTTCCGCAAGATCGTCGACGTGGACCCCGAACTGCTGCTCCCCTATGTGCTGGACCGCCGCGGTGCGAGCCAGGAAGCCCTTCTGGAGCTGCTGGTCACCGGCCTGCGGGACGGTCACGCCGACGGGTCGGTGCGGGACGACCACCCCCAACGACAGGCCCGCTCGCTTCTGTTGATCGTCCAGTCCTTCACCCTGTCGCTGCGGACCATGACCGACGAGGACGACCCGGACCTGAACCCCGCCGCCTTCCTCACGGAGCTGCGGACCATCCTGGAGAGGACCCTCACCCCATGAGCCCCACCAGCAGCCCGGCCGACGCGGCCGCCCCCTCCCCCGGCTCATCGCTGTCCGCCGCCCGCCGCTCGCGCGAACTGGCCCGGTCGGTCGGCGGACCGGTCGTGGACGTCCTGGTCGTCGGACTCGGTGCCACCGGCGCCGGGGCGGCCCTGGACGCCGCGGCCCGCGGGCTGACCGTCGTCGCCGTCGACGCCCACGACCTGGCCTTCGGCACCTCGCGCTGGAGCTCGAAGCTGATCCACGGCGGCCTGCGCTACCTGGCCTCCGCACAGCTCGACGTGGCCCACGAGAGCGCCGTCGAACGGGGCGTGCTGATGGAGCGCACCGCGCCGCACCTGGTGACCGCCCAGCCGTTCGTGCTCCCCCTGACCCCGCTGGTCTCACGCGGGCAGGCGGCCCTCGCCTGGGCCGGGTTCCGGGCCGGCGACACCCTGCGCCTCGCGGCCCGCACGGCCCGCGCCACCCTCCCCGGGCCCCGCCGGCTGTCCACGGTGGAGACCCGCCACCTGGCCCCCGCCCTGCGCACCGACGGACTGCGCGGCGGACTGCTGTCCTGGGACGGCCGGCTCACCGACGACGCCAGGCTGGTCACCGCCCTCGCCCGCACCGCGGCTGCGCACGGCGCCCGGATCCTCACCCGGGTCAGGGCGCTGGAGGTGTCCGGATCAGGTGCCAGGATCCGCGACGAACTCACCGGAGAGGAGGGCGAGATCCGCGCCCGCGCGGTGATCAACGCCTCCGGGGTGTGGGCGGGCGAGCTGGTCGACGGCATCCGTATCCGGCCCTCCCGAGGCACCCATCTGGTGCTGCGCGCCGAACGGCTCGGCTCCCTGCCCGCCGGGATGCACATCCCGATCCCCGGTGAGACCAACCGCTTCGTCCTCGTCCTGCCGCAGGGCGACGGGCGGGTGTACGTCGGCCTCACCGACGAACCGGTGGACGGCCCGCTGCCCGATGTTCCGGAGGTACCGGAGACGGACATCGGCTTCCTGCTCGACGTCCTCGGCTCCGTCCTGGACGTCCCGGTCCACCGCGACGACGTCGTGGGCGCCTTCGCCGGACTGCGCCCCCTGCTGGACACCGCGCCCGCGGGCTCCGGCGGGGCCGCCCGGACCTCCGACATCTCCCGTCGGCACGCGGTGCTGACGTCGCCGGACGGCGTGGTCACCGTGGTCGGCGGCAAGCTCACCACTTACCGGCGCATGGCCGAGGACGCCGTCGACGCGGCCGTGTCCGCCCGCCGCCTGACGGCCGGCCCCTCCCGTACCGCCGTTCTCCCGCTCGTCGGTGCCGCTGCCCGGGCCCGGCTCGCCACCCTGCCCGCGCCCCGGCGCCTGGTCCGGCACTACGGCACCGAGGCCACGGCCGTCCAGTCCCTGGCCGCCCGCGACCCCCGTATGCGCGAACCCGTCCTGCCCGGCCATCCCGTCACCCGCGCCGAACTCCTCTGGGCCGTACGGCACGAGGGCGCACTCGACGCGGCCGACCTGCTCGACCGGCGCACCCGCATCGGCCTGGTCCCCGTCGACCGCGCCGCGGCCCTGACGGCCGCCCACCAGATGCTCGACGAAGCCCTGGCAGGGCAAGGCTGAGGCAGTGCACCACGGCGAGCCATGAGCAGGGCCCGCCCCGGCACGGGCCGCCGGCCGGCGAGTCGGTGGCACTCGGTCCGCCGCTGGGCGAACCGAGTGCCACCGTCCCCGGCCCCTGACCGGGCAGAACCGTCACGGTCGGGGCGCACGGAACGGGAGGTACGTCTCCCAACCCGCCACATGACCGACGGCCCCCAGCACCACGGCCGCCGCGCCCGTCCCCAGCACCGCACCGGCGATGACATCGCCCGGATAGTGGACTCCGGTGTGCACCCGCGAGTAGCCCACGGCGCTGGCCAGCAGCCCGAGGGGGATCGCCGCGCCGGGCAGCAGGGGGCTGACGGCCGCCGCGAAGGCCACGGCCGACGCGGTGTGTCCCGAAGGGAAGGACGCGGACTGCGGCATGGGCACGTGCCGCCCGGGAAACGGCGAGTCCGCCGCACGGTGGGGACGCGGGCGCCGTACGAGGCGCTTGCCGACCAGGTTCGCGGTCGCCGACGCGACGCCGATGGCCGCGACGCCCATGGCGGCGGCGCGGCGGGGCCGGCCGGGGCACAGGGCGAGCAGCGCGGCGGTCGCGAGGGAGATCTTCGAGTGGTCGGCGGCCGTGGAGAGCCGCCGCAGGGCGGTGTCCAGGGTCGGGGTGTGGGTGATGGTCACCGTCTCGTACAGGGCCCGGTCGAGGGTGGCGAGATCGTGCACGAGGCCACCGGCGGGCGTACGCCGACTCTGCTGTCGGTCAGGCATGATGCGACTCCTGGCTCGAAGTGGAGTGGGTCCGCCCCCACACGCACCGGACGATCCGCCACCGGTGGAGCGGCGGAGGAACGATCGGGGCCGTGCCGGCCCCGGCCACGGCGATGTGTTCCCGCAGGAACCAGGGGAGGTACAGGTCAGTCACGCGTCCGCTCCCCCGCTGCCCCCGCCGCGCTCGCCGTCAACGGGCTCTTTGACAATCGCACATGGCGCATGAAGCCTTCATACGCTTCGAGACGTTGCTGCCTCGGCCGATGAGCGTGTTCAGCGTCGATCCGGCCGCGCACCTGCTGCCGGGCCGCACGGGCGGTTCGCCCGGCCCCCGTCCGTGCGCCCCGGACCGACGCAGCACCTCCGATCGCGGCTCCGCACACGCCGAAGACACCCGTAGCCGTCGCTGCTGTCCCCTGATCCACAAGGAGATTGTCGCGTGACTCGGCTCGTCTTCGCCGCCAGGTGATCACTTGTCGGCGATCACGTGGTCCGGGTGTCGTCCACCCGCTCGCCCTCCGCCTGGGACGGCTCTGTCCTGGGGACGTCCGGATGCTGCTCCATGGCCGCGCGCTCAGCCGGTTCGTCGCGCTCGCCCTCGGCTTGTGAGGGGGTGTGCGAGTACAGCCAGGTGTCGTAGTCCGAGCCTCCGGTTTTCATGGCAGGCCTCCTCGGTCGTTCCTCTCTCATGCTCCTCCCCGACCCGCGGCGGGGCGAGAGCAGTCGGCGCTCACCGTCCTCCTTGCTCCAGGTACTCCTTGAATTGCTCCAGATCGCTGCGGACGAGCCGTTCGATCGCGGTCGCCTGGGCGAATCCCTTCGGCCCGCCGAAGGTCTCCCTGATCATGTCGGGGTTGTATTCGAGCCGTGCCTGGACCCGGGTACGGTTCTTGTCGATCGGCTCCAGCGAGAAGGAACCCGTGAGCTCGGGGGCTCCTGTGGTGAGCCACTCCATCACGCGTTCGTCCTTGCGGTCGGACACCTCCGCCTCGAACTCCCGGAGCCGGCCACCGGCCTCGACGTCCAGATGCGCTCGCCCTCCCGCCTCCGTACGGGCCTCGCGCACGCCCTCGACGAAGCGCGGATAGTTCTCCACTCTGTGCAGGCTGTCCCACGCCTTGTCGATCGGAACGGCGACGTCGACGTGCTCTTCGAGGGTGCTCATGGTTGACCTCCACGTTCGGTTCATGACCCATGGCCTCCTGCTTCCAGTGTGCGCCCGGTGACCGCGGGTGCTTGAGCGACTTCCGTGAGTGTCACCGAGGTCGCGCGGGTGCCGGTACCGGAGGGGCCCGCGACATTCGTCGTTCGAGAGGCAACCTCGGACGGCCTGACAACTTCTTCACAGATGGCGCATACATTTCACGCGATCACATGGATCGCTCGGGCCACGCCTGCACCAGGCAGTACGCAGGCCGGCCTCGCGCCACCCGATTGCCCGTTGCCGCTCCGGCACTCTCGAACGAGGACTTGATGACGAGACTTCACAACAACCGGTTACGACGCTCGGCGCTCGGCGCAGCCGCGACGCTCACCGCATCCGTGCTCACCGCATCCGTGCTCGGCGCACTGCCGGCCGCCGCGGCGCCGCAGCCGACCGCCCCCCAGCTCAAGCTGATCACCGCCTCCGGTTCCGTCACCGTCGACCGGTGGAAGGACGCACCGGGGGTCTACCTGGACCTGGGCGCATACGTCACCGTCGACAAGGCGCCCCTGGAGTTCCGGGTGACCCGGCAGTCCTACAAGGACCCCGTGGTGGCGCAGCAGATCCTCCGGCAGGGCGGCACCACGCGGACCAGGACATTGCCGGCCGGACTGCTCAAGGACTTCAAGGGCCTGCCGGACTTCCTCCAGGTGACCGTCACCAACGCCGCGGGCGCCAAGGTTCTCGGCACGACCCAGTCGTTCTGTCCGAACAACACCGCGGGACGCATCCGCCCCGACGCCCCGGCCACCTCGAACTATCCCGCGCGTTGCGCCGACAACCCCTTCACGCTCGGCTCGGTATGGGGAACGGAGAAGGGGTGGGCGGCCTCTCTCTCCCCCGACTACGACGCCGCCCCCGTGGACCTGCCCGCCGGTGAGTACACGGCCAAGATCTCGGTGGCCAAGAAGTACCGTGACCTGTTCGGTATGGCCAACCAGCCCCAGACCGTCAAACTGACCGTCCGGGAGACCGACGACGGCGGCAGAGGCGGAGCCGTCAAGCACGGGACCGCCACCGGGTCCGCGCTCAAGCCGAACGCCCACCGCCCGGCCGGCCGCAGGGGGAACGCGGCCGTCATGCCCAAGCCCGACCTGCGCGCCGTACCGGCCTGGGGCATCGCCCTCACCGACGGCGGCGACGAGCCCGGCGAGGGCGCGGCCGCGGACAAGGAGTACCTGGCCTTCAGCGCGACGGTGTGGAACGGGGGGCCCGCACCGCTGGTCGTGGACGGCTTCCGCAGCCCCGGCCAGGAGAAGATGGACGCCTATCAGTACTTCTTCGACGCGAACGGCAAGCAGGTCGGTTACACCCCCACCGGCACGATGGAGTGGGACCCGCGGGAGGGCCACCAGCACTGGCACTTCAGCGACTTCGCCAGCTACCGGCTGCTCGGCGCGGACAAGAAGGAGATCGTCCGCAGCGGCAAGGAGGCGTTCTGCCTGGCCGACACCGACGCCATCGACTACACGGTGAAGAACGCCAACTGGCACCCGGAGAACACCGACCTGTCGACCGCCTGCGGTGAGCAGAACTCGGTGTCCGTCCGCGAGGCGCTGGACGTCGGCAACGGCGACACCTACAGCCAGTACCGTCCCGGCCAGTCGTTCGACGTCACCGGCCTGCCCAACGGCACGTATTACATCCAGGTCGTCGCCAACCCCGACCACAAGCTGAAGGAGACGAGCCTGACCAACAACGTCTCACTCCGCAAGGTGATCCTGGGCGGCACGCCCGGCGCCCGGACGGTGACCGTACCCGCCTACGGACTCGTCGACTCCCACTGATCCACGTACAGCACCCCGCACCACCGGGGGCCGGGCCGCCGCGGTGGCCCGGCCCCTCTGTGTCCCACATCACGCGCACCACGCGCTCCTCGGAACGGGATCCGGAAATACCTGCGCGTTCGTCGTCGGTTGTCGTTCGTGTCCATGGGTTCTTTGGACGTGTGTTCTTTGGAGGTGGGCATGGGCCACAGCCCAGGGCGCCGGGAGAGGCGGTCGCGATGAGTGTCCTCACAACGGTGATGCAGCACACCCGTCCCGTACGTCGAACGCCGGCGAAAGAGCGGCGCGTGACGTGGCGGCGTGTCGCGCTGGTCCTGCTCCTGGCCGGACTCGAGGCGTCGGCCATGGTGATGGTGGCGAGCGGACGCCTCTCCAGCGCCGGGGTCGGTGTGCTCCTGGCCGCTCTCGGCTGGCTGACCGCCGCGCGCATCGCGACCTGGCACCCGGCACCGGCTGAGAGCCCGGTCGAAGAACCGACCAGGCGATGAGTCAGGCAACCGGGCAACCGACTACCGCCGCCCCCACCATGGAGGCCACCGCGCCGGCACGACCGGCCCCCGCTCGTCTCCGGGGCGATGCGCCTTGGGAACGGCGCCGACGCCACATGATCGAGTTGCTGGCGGCGTCCGCACTGGCGCTCGTTCCCTGGACAGTGCTCCTCGGAGTGACGCTGCCGTCGGACTACCAGGTCCACGCATGGCGGGCGACCTGGATCGGCTTCAACACACTGTTGGTCGCCGCCTTCGCGGCGACGGCCGTCCTCGGCGTCCGACGACATCATGCCGCGGTGATTCCCGCGCTGGCGACGGCGGTCCTGCTCGTGTGCGACGCGTGGTTCGATGTGTCACTCGCCTTCGGCACCCCCGGCGTCTGGGCGTCCGCCGGGCTGGCCGTCTTCGTCGAACTGCCCATCGCGGCCTACATCTTCCGCCGCGCGTACAAGCTCCTGCGCCTGCAGTTGTCCCTGCGGCAACCGGTGGACCATGATGATCCGGGCGATGGGGAGGACCACCACCGGTCGGAGCGCGACCGGGACTGCTGACCGCACGGGCAGGACGCGCCGACGACTCAGTTGACGGCCGCCTCCGGCGGGCGCTCGCGCAGCGCGCCGTATCCGATGAAGTACGCGGGGAGCCGGCGCACCAACCGTGAGCTGGCGAGCAGACCCGCCATGCGCCGTGCCCTCTCCTCGTTGCCGAGCGGTGGCTGTCCCCGCAGGACGGGAGCGATGACACGGGCGTGCGCCATTCGCTGGAGCCCCTGTGTGACGACCGTGGTGGGACGACGCCGGCGCTGCACGCCACGCACGTCGCCCAGGCCCACGCTTCCCCGGCGCAGCGGCTCGGTCAGGTACCGGGCGGCGGCTACGGCGTCCTCCACGGCGAGGTTGATGCCGATGCCGAAGACGGGGGACATCGCGTGCGCGGCGTCGCCGATGCACAGCAGGCCGGGGCGGTGCCAGCGGCGGAGCCGGTCCAGGCGTACGTCGAGGAGCTTGACCTCGTCCCACGAGCGCAGGTGGTGCGTGCGGTCCGCGATCCACGGGACGGCGGCGGCGTAGTCGGCCAGGAAGCGGTCGAGGCCCGCGGCGCGGCGCTCCGTGTCGGTGCCCTTGGGAATGAGCGCGGCGCACTGCCAGTAGTCCCCGCGGTCGATCATCGCGGTCAGAAAACGGTCGCCCGCACCGCCGACGAGTCCGCTCGGGTCCCCTTCGTGCCGTGGCAGCCGGAACCACCAGGCGTCCATCGGGCAGCCGAAGCGGCGCAGTCCCAGTTCGAGCCGGGAACGGGCCAGTGATCCACGGCCGTCGCAGGCGACCGTGAGGGTGGCGCGCAGCTCGCCGGCACGGCCGTCGGATGTGCGGTAGCGCACGCCGGTCACTCGTCCGCCCTCGACTAGGAAGGAGGTCGCCTCGGTGTTCATCCGCAGCTCGAAGGAGGGCTCGCGCCGGGCCTCGTCCGCGAGGAGGTTCAGCAGGTCCCACTGGGGCACCATCGCCACGTAGTTGTACGGGCCGCGCAGCACCGACAGGTCCGCGACCGTGACCGCCGACCGGCCGGCCCCGATGGGCAACTGGACGGTGCGCACCCGGCGCTGAGGCAGCTTGGCGAAGCGCTCGGCCAGGCCCAGGTCGTCCAGCAGCGCCAGTGTCGAGGGGTGCACGGTGTCGCCGCGAAAGTCACGCAGGAAGTCGCCGTGCTTCTCCAGCACAGTGACGGCGACGCCGGCCCGGGCCAGCAGAAGGGCGAGCACCATCCCTGCGGGGCCGCCCCCCACTACACAACAGGTGGTCCTGGTCCGCTCCATCACAGCCCTGCCCTTCAGAAGAGCATTAATTCATCACCCGATGAATACCATACTCCCCCTCGGCCCCTGTCTCCGGCAACCGGGCCGGCCCTCCGTCCAGGGTGACGTCGACGCCGGTGTCGGTGACGTCGAGCGACGTGGCCCTGAGACCCAGGGGGTAGGCGGCGCCCGTACGGGCGGACAGTCTGTTCCGGAGGCGGTCCACGACCGCGGCGGGAGCCGGAGCGCCGAGGACCTCCACGTCCTCGACCTCCAGCTTCACGCGGCCCTCCCGCAGCTCCGGACGCAGGGTGGCTCGGCCCAGGCCACCCTGGCCGAGGAGGAGGGTGACGGTGCCCGCTCCCGCGTCCAGCCGGACGTCGGTGACCGGGAACCGTCCCTCGGCCGTGGCGGCCAGGCCCTGCACGGAGGAGGCGGGCACCGCCACGTCCGCGTGGGTGTGGGCGACGGTTCCGGAGTGGTCGCCGGTCAGTCGTACGTCGTCCAGGCGTGCCCGAACGGATACGTCGGAGAACCGTCCGAGGTCGGCGTGGTCGCTACGGATCGTGACGGAGTCGAGGTGGCGCTCGAACAGGAGCAGCAGCGCCGGCCCGCCGTCGGCGTGGACCTGGCTGTCCTTGCCCAGGGCCCGGCCGACCGCCGTGGCGAGGCGGTGGTGCAGAAGGGAGCGGGCGCCGGCTTCGGCCGCGGTGCCCGTGAGCAGCAGAGCGAGCAGCACGACGGACGTCCGGCGGGCGAGGCGGCGTCGCGCGAGTGATACGCCGGTCATCGGGCCTGCTCTCCCCGGGTGGTGGTGACTGCCGGGTCCCTGAGGTCGGCCGGGTCCCCGTCAGGGACGGTGCTCGGGCCCTCGGGGTCGAGGTGGGGAAGGAGACGGTCCAGCCAGGCGGGCAGCCACCAGTTGGCCCTGCCCAGCAGGTACATGGTCGAGGGGACGAGGACCAGCCTGACCAGCGTGGCGTCGATGATGACGCTCACGCCCAGGCCCAGCGCCAGCATCTTGATCACCACGTTGGTGGAGAGCAGGAAGGCCAGGAAGACACTGGTCATGATCAGTGCGGCGCACGTGATGACGCGGGCGGTACCGGCCAGCCCGGTGGCGACACTGAGGTGGTTGTCCTTGGTGTTCAGCCAGGACTCCCTGATGCGGGAGAGGAGGAAGACCTCGTAGTCCATGGACAGCCCGAAGACGATGGCGAACATCATCATCGGCACGTACGACTCGACCGGTACGGGCTCCTCGACGCCGAGCAGTGAGCCTCCCCAGCCCCACTGGAAGACCGCGACGACGACGCCGTATGCGGCGCCTATGGACAACAGGTTGAGCAGCGCCGCCTTCAGGGCGACGAGCAGGCTGCGGAAGACGGTGAGCAGCAGCAGGAAGGCGGCCGCGACCACCACCGCGACGATGACCGGCAGACGGTCCACGACCACGTCCCGGAAGGTGAGTTGGGCGGCCGTGGTGCCGGAGACATAACCGTGGGCACCGAAGCCTGCCAGGGCCTCGGGAAGGGCGTCGTCCTCCAGCCGGTGCAGCAGATCGGTCGTGGCCCGGTCCTGCGGTCCGGACTCCGGGGTGACGGTGGCGATCAGCAGAGCACGGTCGGCGGTGGCGACCGGGGTGGACACCTTCGCGACTCCGTGGGTCGACGCCAGTGTGTCGTGCAGGGTCGTGGTGAGCCGCTCCATCTCGGCCGAGGTGTAGGTACGGTCGTGGTCGCGGGCGGCGACGACCGTGAACTGGCCGTTGGTGCCCGGGCCGAAGCCGTCCGCGACCAGGTCGTAGGCGCGGCGGTCGGTGTAGTCGGTCGGGTCGGCGCCGTCGTCGACGTGGCCCAGGCGCATGGATGCGGTGGGAATGGCGAGCACCGCCAGCACGAGTGCGCCGATGGCGAGGAACAGCCAGGGGCGGCGGCCGACCGTGCCGGCCCAGCGGTGCCAGGTGTCGGCGGTCGTGTCCGGTTCGTCGACGGGCGGCCGCACCGACCAGCGGTCGATCCGGCGGCCGGCGATGCCGAGGAAGGCCGGGGCGAGCGTGAGCGCGGCGACGGCGGCCACCACGACGGTCAGCCCGGCGGCGATGCCGAGGGTGCCGATGAAACCGACGCTCGAGGCGTACAGTCCGCCGAGCGCGAGGGTCACCGTGGCCGCGGCGACGATCACGGCCCGGCCGCTGGTGGCCACCGCCCGGCCCGCCGCCTCGGCGGGGTCGTCGACGTCGCGCAGCAGGCGGCGGTGGCGGGTGATGAGGAACAGGGCGTAGTCGATGCCCACGCCCAGCCCCATCATCGTGGCCAGCGTCGGTGCCGCGGTGCCGAAGGTGAAGGCCGCGGCCAGCAGGGTGAGCAGCGAGATGCCGGACAGCAGTCCGACCACGGCGGTCAGCAGCGGCAGACCGGCGGCGGCCAGACTGCCGAACCCGGCGAGCAGGACGATCACGGCGGTGGCGAGCCCGATCGCCTCCGACAGCCGGTCCGCGGCCTTGGGCCGGGCCAGCTTGCCCAGCGGACCGCCGTACTCGACCTCCACACCGTCGGCGCGCAGACCGTGCACGGCGTCGTCGACGCCGGCGAGGTAGGAGCGGTCGAAGCGGGACGGGTTCTTCGTGAAGCGGAGGGTGACGATTCCGGTGGTGCCGTCGGCGGAGACCGCGCCCGGAGTACGGAGCGGGTCGGCCACGGAGATCACCTCCGGCAGCCTGCCCAGCTCGTGCACGGCCGTGCCGACCGCGTCCGGATGGGCACCGAGCGCGCCGCTGTCGGGGTGCAGCACGATCTGGGAGGCCGTGCCGCGGACCCCGGCCGAGCCATGGGCGTCCAGCAGGTCGGCGCCGGTCTGGACGGAGGTGCCCGGCAGCGAGAAGTCGTCGTCGTAGGTGCCGCCCCAGGTCCGGTCGGCGGCCAGCGCGGCGAGCATCACCAGCAGCCAGGCTCCGAGCACCCACCAGGGCCGTCGCGCGCACCAGCGGCCCGCCCTGTGGAGCCGGCCCACGGGAGCGTTCGGGACCGGCCCGGGAGGGGGAGGTTCGTGGGTGGTGCCGAGAGGGTGGGTGCGGAGGGGATGGGTGCGGAGAGGGTGGGTCATTGCGTCGTTCCTGGTCGGGCCCTCGGCGGGCGCGGGCTGCTGGGCGGGCGTACGAGAGGGCGCGGGGCGGGGCCGGCGGGTGCGGAGCAGGAACAGCGTGACGGCGAGGACCAGCCCAGCAGCGGTGACCAGGCCCAGCACGACGAGCATCGATCCCCCCGTACCGGTGTCGGCTGGAGCCACGGCGCCGGATGTGGCGATGCGGGTGCGGTTCACGTTGTCGTCCCCCTTTTCCCGTTTCTCGTTTTCTCGTTTTCTCGTTTTCTCGTTTTCTCGATTGCGAGCACAGCGTGCAGCAGTCGTACGAGCGCAACGTTCGGCGATTGTTCAGGCGGTGTAAGGATCGGATCCGGACGCGTCCGGGCACACAGGCGCTGGCTAGCATCGACGGCATCCCGGAGCCCCGGGCCGGCCCTTGCTGTTCCAGGGGTCCGAGGAGAGAGACACATGCCGGAGAACAGAGGTCTCGTCCTGATCGCCGAGGACGAGCGGCACATCGCCGACCTGCAGCGGCGCTATCTGAGCCGGGAGGGTTTCGGCGTCCACGTCGAGTCCGACGGGGCCGCCGCGCTGGCCGCGGCCCGTCGGATACGCCCCGCTGCGATCGTGCTGGACATCGCCCTGCCGCGCATGGACGGCATGGAGGTGTGCCGTCGGCTGCGCGCGGAGGGCGACTGGACGCCCATCGTGTTCGTGACCGCACGGGACGAGGTGACCGATCGCATCCTCGGGCTGGAGCTCGGCGGCGACGACTATCTCGCCAAGCCGTTCTCCCCGCAGGAGCTGGTCGCGCGGGTGAAGAGCCTGCTGCGGCGGGCGGCGGGCCCGCAGCAGGATCCGGTCCGCAGGCTGGGCCGGCTCACCCTCGACGCCGGACGCCGCACCCTGCGCGTGGACGACGGCCCCGTGGAGCTGACCACCACCGAGTTCAACCTGCTGGCCTTCCTGATGCGCCACCCCGGCCAGGTCTTCACCCGGGAACAGCTGCTGGCCCAGGTGTGGGGCTACGCCGACTACCGGGACACCCGGGTCATGGACGTCTACGTGTCGCAGCTGCGCGCCAAGCTCGGTGACGCCAGCCCGATCCGTACCGTCCGCGGGGTCGGTTACAGCGTCGCCGACACCGGCCGATGAACACCGCACGCGGCCACGGCTCCCTCGCCGGAAGCATCGTGCTGCTGACCACCGCCGTGGCAGCGGTCGCCGTACTGCTGACCGGGCTGTTCGCCTGGCGGACGATCCGCACGAACGCCGAGGCCCAGGAGCGCGACCAACTCGCCCGTCAGGCGGAGGTCCTGGCCCGGACACCGCCGCTGGCCGGCCTGCTCCTGCAGCGGCAGCAGCGGATCGCCGGCCCCACCGGCACCGAACTCGCCCTCGTCCAGCCCTCCGGCGAGGTGGACGGTCCGGCGACGGCGGTCGTCGGCTCCGCCCTGCGCAAGGCGCTTCTGTCGGGTGAGGACGTCTCGGCGACCGCCGTGCTCGGCGGACAGGCGGTACTGGTGGAAGGCGTGCCGACGCGCACCGGCGGCGGCCTGGTCCTCACCCAGCCGATGAGCGATGTCGACGCGGCCACCGACCGCATGCGCGGCGCCCTGGCGCTGCCGCTGGCACTGGGACTGGCCGGAGCGGCCCTGGCCGGCGCGCTGCTGGCCCGGCGGCTGGCCCGCCCGCTCTCCTCGGCGGCCCGCACCGCCCACCGGCTGTCCACGGGCGAGCGCGGCCTGACGGTGCCCGCGGAAGGACCCGCCGAGGTGGCCGAGCTCGCGGCCGCGCTGAACTCACTGGACGCGGCACTGGCCCACAGCGAGAACCGGCAACGGGACTTCCTGCTGTCCGTCTCCCACGAGATCCGTACGCCACTGACCACCGCACGCGGATACGCCGAGGCCCTGGCCGACGAGGTGATCGCCGGCGACGAGGTACCCGAGGCCGGACGGGTCATGCGTACCGAGATCGAGCGGCTGGAGCGCTTCGTGGGTGATCTGCTCGCCCTGGCCCGGCTGGAGGCCGACGACTTCCGGCTGGACGTCGACGAGGTCGATCTGGACACGCTGGTGGAGCAGGCCGCGGCAGTCTGGTCGGCCCGCTGCGCCCGGGAGGGGGTCGACTTCCGTGTCGAACGCCCGGGACGCCCTTTGGTCATCGCCACCGACGGCTTCCGGGTACGGCAGCTCGTCGACGGACTCGCCGAGAACGCGCTCCGTGTCACCCCGGCCGGACGGCCCTTGGTGCTGGCCCTGGAACAGGACGGTGCGGGAGCCCGGTTGCAGGTGCGCGACGGCGGCCCCGGCCTCACCGACGCCGACATCGAGGTCGCGTTCGAACGCGGCGCCCTCACCGACCGCTACCGCGGTGTCCGCCGTGTGGGCAGCGGCCTCGGCCTGGCCATCGCCCATCGTCTGACCACCCGGCTCGGCGGCGCCGTCTCCGCCGACGGACATGCCCCCGAAGGCGGCGCCTGCTTCACCGTCCGGCTGCCGCCCCATCCGGGCGCATCCCGGGATCAGGGCCTGGACCGGCCGTCCGGTGCGCGGGCCCACCGCACGCGAGCGGTCACGGCGGGTGCGCGTAAGCTGCTGCCGCGTTGCGATTGTCCGGGACAGGGACCGGGCTGATGGGGGTGGCGGTGTGGTTGCCGGGCGTGTGGTGCGTTTCGACGGTCTTCGGGGTTACGGGTTCATCGCTCCCGACCACGGCGGGGAGGACGTCTTCCTGCACGTGAACGACCTTCGCATCCCGGAGCACCAGGTACGTCCGGGGCTCGCCGTGGAGTTCACGATCGAGGAGGGCGAGCGCGGGCTCAAGGCGTCGGACGTACGGCTGGCCGAGGGGCCCGACGGCAGGCCGCGTACGCCGCCGAGCGGTGCGGAGAGGGTGTCGTCCCCGGCTGGTCACCGGCATGCCGACGGTGACGACTCGCTCTGTGACGTGCTCACCGCGGACGAGTACCTGCACGAGGTCACCGAGATCCTGCTCACCGCGGCACCGTCGCTGACCGGCGAGCAGATCCTCGCCGTCCGGCGCAGGTTGCTGCAGTTCGGCAAGGACCACGGCTGGACCGAGGACTGAACACTCCGGGTCGGTCGAAGCGGCGGAGGCGCGGTGCCCCCGCGGCACAGGGACGGACGCCGCAGGGCACCGGGTCCCGCCCGGCCGGCCCACCCTCATGAGCAGGGAGCTCGGGTGTGCGGGCTCGGGTGTCGTGGCAAGGACGTCCGCCGGCGACGCGTGCGAGGCGTGCGGGCCGCGTCCGGGCGGAGCTCACCGCCGCGCCGCAGAAGACGCAACTCGGCCGACCGGTTGATCGATCGCGTCCGCCCACACCGGTCGTGAGGCTCAGGGCCGGTAGACCATCCCCGGCTGGGGCTTCGCGGGGGCAAGCAGTTGGGACACGGTGACGATGGTGTAGCCGCGCTGCTGAAGGGCCTTGATGATCCCCGGGACGGCGGGCACGGTCCCCTTGTGCAGGTCGTGCAGCAGGATGATGCCGTCGCGGTGTGTCTGGTCGAGCACCCGCTCGGTGATCAGGGCCGAGTCGGTCGTCTCGTAGTCCTTGGCCGTGACGCTCCACAACACCTGCGCCAGCCCCAGTTCGCGGCAGATCTTGGCCACCTTGCGGTCGGTGCGGCCCTGCGGCGGACGCATCAGGACGGGCCGGGTGCCGGTGACCTTCTCGATGGCGTCCTGGGTGCGGGTCAGCTCATGACGGGCATCGTCCGCGTCGATCTCCGTGAGCCTCTTGTGGTTCCAGGTGTGGTTGCCGATCTCATGTCCCTCGTCGGCTATGCGACGGATGATGTCGGGGTGCTTGTCGATGTGGCCCTTGCCCTGCAGGAAGAACGTCGCGTGCAGGTGATCCCCCTTCAAAATGTCCAGCAGGCGCGGGGTCGTCGGACTGGGGCCGCCGTCGAAGGTCAGGGCCACACACTTCGCCTTTCGGCAGTCGACGGGCCCGGCCACCGTTCCCGTCGCCTTGTCCCGGGCCGCGCGCGGCGACGTGTGCTCGTACGTCGTGACCGTCAGGGCCACGATCAGCCAGACGGCCAGAGCGACGGTCACGACTGTCGCGAGAGAGATGAGTATGCGCGACCGTCTTGTGCGCACGTTCAGGGGCATGGGGGACCTTTCACTCGACCGTGGGACCGCAGCCGTCGATTACCGGCGCCGTTGGTTATTGACGGCCTCGCATGCCCTTGGGTTGCTCCTGGCGCGAACAGCCGTCCACGGGTCCCGGATCCGGCCAGGCGGTAACCTGCTGGTGAGGGCAGCCATGGCCGATCAGGTACGCATCCGGCTCCTCGGCGGGTTCGCCGTGGCGGTCGACGACCGCCCGGTCGCCGCCGGGGCGTGGCGACTGCGCAAGGCCCGCAGCCTGCTGAAGCTGCTGTGCCTGTCACCGGGCCATCGGATGCACCGGGAGCGGCTCTACGACCTTCTGTGGCCGGACCTGGACCGGACGGCCGCGTCGAACAACCTGCACCAGGTGCTGCACGCCGTGCGGCGTGCGCTGGCCTCCACGGGGTCGCCGGGCGACGTCGTCGTGCTCCGTGACGACCTGGTGCTGCTCGCGCCCGACGGCGGTGTGCGCATCGACCTCGACGAACTCGACGAGGCGGTCCGGCGGGCCGCGCACAGCGGTGGGGCGGCGGACTACCGTGCCGCGCTGGCCCTGGCCGATCCCGGGCTGCTGCCCGAGGACCGGTACGAGCCGTGGGCGGGCGAGGCGGCCGTGGTACTGGAGACACGGCGTACGACGCTCAGGCTGGAGCTTGCCGAGGCCCTCGAACGCGAGCACCACACGGCCGAGGCCATCGACGTACTGCGGGCCCTGATCTCCGATGACCCCCTGCACGAGCCCGGCCACCGCGCGCTGATGCGGGACCTCGCCGACGCCGGGCGGCGCCGGGAGGCGCTGGCCACGTACGAGCGGCTGCGGGACGCGCTCCGCCGCGACACCGGCGCCGACCCCGACCCGCAGACGCGCCGCCTCTTCCGTGAGTTGCTGGCCGACTCGGTCGAGGCCCGGGAACGACGGCCGGACGCCCCGCGGCACAATCTGCCGGTGCCGGCGACCGCTCTCATCGGACGGGAGCGCGAGACGGCCGAGGTCGAGCAGTTGCTCGCGCGCAGCAGGCTGCTGACCCTCACCGGGGCCGGCGGCTGCGGCAAGACCCGGCTCGCGCTCGCCGTGGCGGCCCGCCGGCGCGACGACTTCCGGGACGGGGCATGGTTCGTGGACCTGGCCGCGCTGACGGAACCGCACCTCGTCCCCGAGGCGATCGCCGGAATCCTCGGGCTGCAGCTGCCGCCGTCGGGCGGGGCCCGGCAAGCGCTGATCACACAGCTCGGCGGCCGGGAGCTGCTGCTCGTGCTGGACAACTGCGAACACCTGATCGACGCGTGCGCCGCCCTCGTCTCGGAGTTCCTGGCCCACTGCCCGGGCGTCGCCGTGCTCGCGACCAGCCGGGAACCGTTGCGCAGTTACGGGGAACGTACCTTCAGGGTGCCGTCGCTGGGCCTGCCGGATCCGCGCCGGCTGCCGTCGGTGGAGGAACTGGGCCGTTTCGCGTCCGTGCGGCTGTTCGTGGAGCGGGCCGCCGACGCGGCCCCAGGATTCCGGCTGACCTCGGGGAACGCGGCGGCCGTGGCCCAGATCTGCTTCCGGCTCGACGGAATGCCCCTGGCGCTGGAGCTGGCGGCGGCACGGGTGCACGTGCTTGCCCCGCGGCAGATCGCCGAACGGCTCGACGACGCCCTGGCTCTCCTCGGCCAGGGCAGTCGGCACGGCGTGACCCGGCAGGAGACACTGCTGGCCACCCTGGAGTGGAGCCACCGGCTGCTCGACGACGAGGAAGGGCGTCTGCTGCGCCGGCTCTCCGTCTTCGCGGGCGGTTTCTCGCTCGCCGCGGCCGAGGAGGTGTGCGCCGACGGTACCGGGCGCACCCCGGTCCTCGACCTGCTCGGCCGGCTGGCCGACAAGTCCCTGGTGTGGGTGGAGCCCCGGCAGGACGAGGCCCGCTACCGGCTGCTGGAGACGATCAGGCAGTACGCCGCGGAGCGCCTGCGGACCGCCGGGGAACTGGCGGCCACCGAGGCCAGGCACCGGCACTTCTACCTCGACCTCGCCGAGGCGCGGGACCGCGAGCCGCCCACCGGAGTCTCCGGGGCGACCTCGCTGGAGCTGGAGGCCGACTACGGCAACATCCGGGCCGCCCTGCGTTCGTTCCTGCGCCACGAACCGGACCACGCGCTGCGCCTGGCGGTCGCGCTGCGCTCGTTCTGGCCCGAACGCGGACGCCTCGCCGAGGGGCGGCGCTGGCTGGACGACGCCCTGGCCGCCGCGCCGGATCCCACCCCGCAGCGCGCGCGGGCGCTGATGGGCCGGGCCGTGCTGGCGATCCGCCTCGGTGACGGATCCCCGCTGGAGGACATCGGCGCGCAGATCGTCCGGATACACCGGAGGCAACCGGACCCGGCGGTCCTGGCGTACGCCCTCTACCAGCAGGCGGTTCTGCTCTGGATGCACGGTAGGTGGGACCGCGCCCGTATCGCTCTCGACCAGGCCCGCGCTCTCGCCCAGGACGCGGGCGCCCCGTCCGTCCTCGCCGCCGCCGCGCACCTCGACGGTGTCTGGGCCGTCTGCCGAGGCGAGGGCACGGTGGCCCGCGAGGCCTGCGCGGAGAGTCTGCGGCTGCTGGACGGGATCGGAGCGGACAGCGGCCCGTTCCTCCCGGTCATCACACCGGGTTACGCGGTGGAGGACGACGGGGCGGGTCGGGTGTCGCTGCTCTTCGAGGAGACGGTCCTCGCCGGACGCACGGTCGGCCCGGCCCGGGCACGTGGCTACGTCCTCGCCAATCTCGCGTGGGCGAGCCGCCTGGAGGGCGACACCGGCGCCGCCACGACGGCGGCCGAACGCAGCGCCGACTGCTTCCGCGCGCTCGCCGACCCCCACGGGGAGTCCCTGGCCTTCAACGCGCTCGGCAACATCCACCGCGGGCACGGCGACCACGCTACGGCGAGGGAGTACCTCGACGCGGCGCTGGCGATCAGGCGGCGGCTCGGCGACCGCCGGGAGGAAGGCATCACGCTCGGCTGCCTCGGCCTGCTCCAGCTGGCCGAGGGGGACACCGAGAGAGCGCAGGCCACCATCGCCCTCGCCCTCGCGGGCTTCGAGGAGACCGATGACATCCCGGGTACCACGAACAGCCTGCTCCACCTCGGGCTCGTGGCCCGGACCGCCGGTGACTGCGCACGGGCCCGCACCCTGCTGCACAGCGCCCAGCGGCTGGAGCAGGTCGCCGGGTCGCCCTCCGCTGCCGGTTGGGCCGCCCTCATCCTGGCGCAGTTGCTGTGGCAGACGGGCGACCGGGACGCCGCCGCGGCTTCGGCCGCCCGGGCCGACGACCTCTTCGCCCGCTTCGGCGACACGCGCGGCCGGGCCGCCCTGCGGCGTGCGGTGCCGCAGGCTCCGGCCGTCCAAAGCGGCTGCTGAGTGAATGCTAAGAGGTGCTGCCTACGGTCCTGAGTATCAGCACGAGAGCACTCACACCGAGGAGCCGACCATGTCGATCGACACGGCAAAGGGCGTCCTGGGGGACGCCACCATCGCCGAGCTGGAAGCAGGCCTGCGCGGCACCGTCGTCCGCCCCGACGACGCCGGCTACGACGAGGCCCGCGCGGTCTGGAACGGGTCCCACGACAAGCACCCGGCGCTGATCGTGCGGTGCACCGGGACCGCGGACGTGATCCGTGCCGTCGAGTTCGCCCGCAGCCAGGACCTGCTCGTCGCCGTGCGCGGCGGCGCTCACAGCATCGCCGGGTTCTCGACCTGCGACGACGGCATCGTCATCGACCTGTCGCCGATGAAGGGCGTCATCGTCGACCCCGCGCGGCGCCGGGTGGTCGCCCAGGCCGGCGTGACGTGGGGCGACCTCGACCATGAAACCCAGGCCTTCGGGCTCGCCGTGACCGGCGGGCTGATCTCCTCGACCGGGATCTCCGGCTTCACCCTCGGCGGCGGAGTCGGCTGGCTGCTGCGTCGGCACGGTCTGTCGTCCGACAATCTGACGGCGGCCGAGGTCGTCACTGCCGACGGCCGCGTGGTGCGCGCGGACCCGCAGGAGCATCCCGAGCTGTTCTGGGCGCTGCGCGGTGGCGGTGGCAACTTCGGTGTGGTCACGTCGCTGGAGTTCCAGCTGCACCCGGTCGGGCCACAGGTCCTGGCCGGCCTGATCGTCTACCCCGTCGCGGAGGCCCGCCAGGTGCTCACGCGCTGGCGTGAGCAGCTCGACCGCATGCCCGACGAACTGACGACGGTCCTCAATCTCACGACCGCGCCTCCGCTGCCGTTCCTGCCACCGGAGGTCCACGGCACCCGCGTCGTCGTGCTGCTCGGCATGTACGCGGGCGACCCCTCGGCAGGCGAGGCGGCCGTGGCGCCGCTGCGCACTCTGGGGACACCGATCGCCGACCTCATGGGCCCCGTTTCGTACACGGACATGCAGTCGATGCTCGACCCGCTGTGGGAGGCCGGCGCCCACAACTACTTCACGTCCGCGTTCATCGAGCCGTCCGACGCCGCGCTCGACACCGTACTGCGACGTCACCTGACGACACCCACGCCCTCCAGCGAACTGCACATGCACCACTTGGGCGGTGCCTTCGCCCGCGTGCCCGCCGAGGCCACGGCCTTCAGCCAACGGGACGCGCGCGTGCTGTGCAACGTGATCGCGCGTTCCCCCGACGCGACGGACTTCGACTCGCATGTCGCCTGGGCCCGCGACACCCGCCGGGAGATCGCAGCACACGGCCACGGTGCCATGTACGTCAACTTCACCGGCGACGCCGCCGAGGACAAGGTGCGCGCCTCGTACCCGGACGCGGTGTACGAGCGGCTGGTGAGGGTCAAGGACGCCTACGATCCCACGAACATGTTCCGCCTCAACCAGAACATCCGCCCCTCGGCCGCGGCATGACCGGACCCCACGGCCGCTGCGCGCCGTCGGCCGGCAGGCCGGCGCCGCGCAGCGGTGCGGTCACCCGGAGGGCCGCAGTCGTACGGCTGCCCGGCGCAGCCGCGACACCGCGCCGACCAGCGGGGACGGATACTCGGCGGGTCGAAGGAACACGCGGGCGGGCGCTCCGCTGACGGAAGGTCTCGGCGTATGCAGGCGGCAGCCGGCTTCAACCTGCTCGGGAAGGTTCCGGCATGGCTGCGGGCCCACGATCCGGAGCTGGCCGCGACCCGCAGGGCCACGCGGGCCGCTGTGGTGCTGCCCGCGCTGTTCGCCCTGTGCAATGAGGTGTTCCATGCGCCGGTGATGGCGACCTTCGCGGCGTTCGGTGCGTTCTCGATGCTGCTGCTGGTCGACTTCACCGGCCCGATGGTGCAGCGGCTGCGCGCCCATGTGGGCCTCGCGGTGGCCTGGTTGCTGCTCATCTGTCTCGGTACCGTCGTGGCCCATGTGACCTGGGTCGCGGTGATCGTGACGGTCGTGGTCGGCTTCGCCGTGCTGTTCTCGGGTGTGGTCAGCTCCGTTCTGGCCGGGGCGTCGACGGCCCTGCTCCTGGCCTTCGTCCTTCCGGTGACCGCGCCCGCGCCGGCATCGGAGCTGCCCGCGCGGCTCGCGGGTGCGGGTCTCGCCGCGGCCGCCTCCTTGCTCGCGATCTCCCTGCTGTGGCCGCGCCCCGGCACCGACCCGCTCTGTGCCCCGGCCGTCCGGGCCTGCCGTGCGGCCGCGGCACAACTGCACGCCGACGCATCCCGTCTGACGCACGACGCCGACGCCCCGAGCGTCCAGGCCTGCAGGGCGAGCGCCGACGAGGCCGAGGTTGCTGCGGCCGGCCTGCGCACCGCCTTCGACGCCACTCCCTACCGGCCCACCGGGCTGTCCATCAGTTCACGGGCCGTGGTCCGGCTGGTCGACGAACTGACCTGGCTCAGCACGATCGTGGCCGACAGCGCTCCCCCACCGGTCGACCACCCCGTCTGCGATCCCGAGGCCCACGCCGTGCGGCGGGCGGCCGCCGTGGTCCTGGAACGGACGGCTGATCTGCTGGACGCCCCGTACGGCGCACCCGACGCACTGCACGCCGCGCAGGAGACGTTGCGCGCGGCCATGGGCAGGATGGAGCGCAGCGCGACCGTTCTGCTTCCGGTGCATCTGCCGGGGCCCGGTACGGATTCGGAGGTCCGCGCTTTCATCGGGACCCTGGACCTGTCGTTCCGCGCCCAGGAACTGGGTTTCGCCACGCTCCAGATCGCGGGCAACGTGGACCTGGCAGCCGCGGCGGAACGGCGCAGCTGGCCGGAGCGGCTGCTCGGCCTGGAACCCGGCGCGCCGGCCCGGCCGCTGGCGGCCGCGCGGGAGCGCGCCGTCGCCCACCTGCGGCCCAACTCGGTCTGGTTGCACAACAGCCTCCGGGGCGCCGTCGGCCTGGGCATCGCCGTCGCCCTGGCGAGCCTGACAGGTTTTCAGCACTCCTTCTGGATCCTCCTCGGCACCCTGTCGGTGCTGCGCTCGAACGCCCTCAGCACCGGCCAGAACGCGGTCCGCGCGCTCGGCGGGACGATCGCGGGCTCGATCATCGGCGTCGGCCTGCTGCTCCTGATCGGGCACCACGGCACGGCCCTGTGGTTCCTGTTGCCGGTCGCCGTGCTGATCGCCGGGATCGCACCGGCCGCGGTGTCGTTCGCCGCGGGTCAGGCGGCGTTCACCATCACTCTCGTCATCCTGTTCAACATCGGCCACCACCCCAGCTGGCACATCGCGCTGCTACGGGTCCAGGACATCGGGCTCGGCTGTGCCGTCAGCGTGCTCGTGGGCCTGTTCTTCTGGCCGCGCGGGGCCGCCGGCGCGGTCGACCGCGCCCTCGCCGACGCCTACACGGACAGCGCGCGCTATCTCGTCGGGGCCGTCGAGTACGCCGTCGGTCGCTGCGGCGCACATCCCTCGTCGGCCGCCGCGCCGCTCGAGGAGGGCCGCGAGGCCGCGGCGGCCGCCCGCAGACTCGACGACGCCTTCCGCAGTTTCCTGGCCGAACGCGGGGCGAAACCCGTGCCGCTCGCGGATATGACGACCCTGGTCACCGGCATCGTCGGACTGCGGCTCGCCGCGGACGCGGTGCTCGGGCTGTGGCAGCGTGCGGGCGACCGGCACCCGGGGACGGGCCGTGCCGAGGCTCGCATGGTGCTGCTGGCCACGGCGGGCCGGGTGGCCGGATGGTACCGGGACCTGGCCGTGAGCCTGGCCGGGAATTCTCGCGTGCGCGATCCCCTGCCCCACAGCCCCGCCGCCGCGGCGAGCCTGGTCGCCTCGCTCCGCCGCGAGCTGCGTGACGACGACGGACGGGCATCCGACACCGCGGTGCGCATCATCTGGACCGTCGACCACCTCGCGGCGGCACGGCGCCTGCAACCGAGCCTCAAGGCGGCCGCGCGGCACGGCGGTTCCGCCTGAGGCGAGCGGCGGGCCCTGGCTGCCTCGACAGGCAGGGCCGGCCGACCAGGCCCGTCCGGGTATCTCAGACGGTGCCGCAGTCCGAGATGACGATCTTCTTGGAAGTGGCGCCGGAACGGCTGCCGAGCGCCTCGACGGCCTTCACCACGTCCATGCCCTCGACGACCTCGCCGAAGACGACGTGCTTGCCGTCCAGCCAATCGGTGACGATCGTGGTGATGAAGAACTGCGACCCGTTGGTGTTCCGGCCGGCGTTGGCCATGCTCAGCAGACCCGGCTTGGTGTGCTTGAGGGTGAAGTTCTCGTCCGCGAACTTCTCACCGTAGATGCTCTTGCCGCCGGTGCCGTTCTCGTTGGTGAAGTCACCGCCCTGCAGCATGAAGTCCGGGATGACACGGTGGAACGGCGAGCCCTTGTAGCCATAGCCGTGTTCACCGGTGGCGAGCTCACGGAAGTTGCGGGCCGTCTTCGGGACGACATCGTCGTACAGTTTGAACTCGATACGGCCGAGCGGCTCGCCGTTCGCGGACACCTCGAAGTAAACGTTCTGGCCCATAGCTCTGCTCCTCTTGGAATCGACAGGTCGCGTCCGAGAATACGAGACACCCTGCAACCGCTGTGACACCGGATGACACTCCGGGCACATCGATACCTGCCGCATGCGGCCGTCGTGCTGTCGTGGATCTGGCCGACCGACAGGGTCACGAGGCGCGCGCACAGTTGTAGCGTAGCCGGGTGATGGCGAGCGACGTGTATCGGGAACTGGGCGAGGCGGCCTGGTCGTGGGTGCTGGACCAGGTGCGCGAGGACGCGGGCCCATGGCTGCCGGAGACGGTGTCGGAACATGGCCAGGACATGACGCCGGCGAAGGACCGCGACACGCTGTACGCGGGCATCGCGGGCCTGGCCCCGGTCCTGGCGGAAATCGCGCAGTACCGGGACCTGAGCGAGCGTGAACAGACCCTGGCGACGGGAATCGTGACCCGGCTGTCGGCAGAGGCGAGGGACAGAACGGAACCGTCGCTGTACGACGGCCTGGCAGGCGACGCCATGGCGCTGAAGCTGCTCGCCCCCGGCAGGGAATCGATCGCGCTGCGGCGGCTGGCCGACCTGGCGACGCCCGAAGGCTGGAAGACGACAGTCGAGTTCGAACCGGGTTCCGACGCGCCGCTGAACGACATCATCATGGGCACCGCCGGAGTGGTGATGACAGCGGTCTGGGCGGGCGGTGAGTTCGCGGAGGCGATCGCCACGACGGGCTGTGAGGCCCTGCTGCGAGTGGCGGACCGTACGGAGGCGGGCCTGGACTGGGGCATCGGGGCGGACACGGAGTCGAGGGCGCCGAACTACTCGCACGGCACCGCCGGGGTGGCCGCGGCACTGGCGGTGGCGGGTACGGCACTGCACCGGGAGGACTTCGTCGAGGCCGCGGTGGAGGGAGCCCGGCATGTGCTGTCGGTGGGCTCGCTGGAGGACGACGGCTTCATCGTCCCACACACGATCCCGCCGTCGAAGCGGGAGGTGGAACCGGTCACCTACACGTGGTGCCACGGTCCGGCCGGCACCTCACACCTGTTCGCGGCGCTGGTGCGCGCCGGCGTGGCCGAGGTGGCGGGTTTTGACATCGGCGAGCTGCGGCAGCGCTGCCTCACCTCGATCCTCACCTCGGGAGTTCCACAACGTCTGCGTCCCGGCTTCTGGGACAACGACGGCCGCTGCTGCGGAACCGCCGGCGTCGGCGACGTCCTTCTGGACGCGGCGCAGGACTGCGCGACGACGGCGAGAGCGGAGACCCTTGTACAGGCGGCCCGCACGATGGGCGACGCACTGGTGGAGCGGGCGATCAGGGACGACGAGGGCGCCCGCTGGCGCTTCCTGGAACACCGCGTGGATCCACCGCTCCTGCCGCCGGGGACGGCTTGGATGCAGGGCGCGGCGGGCATCGCGGCCTACCTCCTCCGCCTCGGCCGGTTCATCGAGACCGGCCCGGATGCCTTGGTGGTGGACCGCCCCGACCAGTGGTGGGCAGTACCGGCGCGGCTGCGCAGTACGGCCGTCTGAGAGTGCGGCGGCCCGCGGGTCGGGACGGTGTCCCCTGGAGCTCCAACGGCCACTGGCCTACAGGCCAGTTGGCCGGTCACGCGTTCTTGCGGGCCACTCCTCCGTAGATGCCGATCGGCGGGGCGTCCCGCTTCGGGGGCTGGTCCGGTCGCCAGTCCGTGACCTTGACGAGGCCCGGGTCGACGAGCGTGAAGTCGCCGAAGAAGTCCAGGACCCGGGCGTGGCTGCGCAGGTTCAAGGCGGCGGTGGCACTGTTGTAGACGGCCGCCGCTTCTTCGCGCCGGTCGTCGTGGACGTCGCCCGTGGCGTGCGACAGGACGAGCCAGGAGCCGGTGGGCAGCGCGTCGCGCAGGATGGCGACGGTGCCTTCCGGGTCCTCGGCGTCGGAGATGAAGTGCATGACAGCCACCAGCAGCAGGGCCACGGGCCGGTCGAAGTCGATGACCTTGCGCACCTGGGGGTGATCGAGGACGGCCCGGGGATCACGCAGGTCGGCCAGGACGACGGAGGTGTCGGTGCCGGCCATGAGGGCCGTGGAGTGGGCACTGACGATCGGATCGTTGTCGACGTAGACGACGCGGGTCTCGGGAGCGATGGCGTGTGCGATCTGGTGCACGTTGGGTTCGGTGGGCAGGCCCGTGCCCACGTCGAGGATCTGCCGGATGCCGCCCTCCGCGACGACGTGCCGCACGGCGCGGTGCATGAAGCGCCGGTTGGCGCGGACGCCCGACCGCACCTCCGGCGCTGCCTCTATCATCCGCTCGGCAGCCTCGCGGTCGACCTCGTAATTGTCCTTCCCGCCGAGGAAGTAGTCGTACATCCGGGCAGGATGAGGCTTGCTCGTATCGATCTCGAAGTGTTGGGCACCGCTGCCGCCGCCGCGGGGAGAGGTCATGATGCCTGGCTCCGTCCTGGAATCGTAACTCGCCACCGGATCAACCATGGTGAGTGAGTGTCAGAACAACATCCTGGCATGCTGACGTGGGCTTCAGGCCGGCGGCCGCGGAGCGGGGCCCGCTCAGGCCTCCTCATCTCCCCGGTGACAGATGATGAAGTGGGGGAAGACGTAGCGGCCGGGGCGATCGGCCAGTTCGTGAGCCGCCTCGTCCAGCTCCCGCAGCTGTCGTACCGTCATCTCCAGTGGTGGCTCGTCGGGTTGGTAGGTGGTACGGACCGGGTAGTCCACGCCTGGCTCACGCGTCATCTCGACGTGGCAGCCGACCACGTGGGTCACCGGTCTCGACGCCGCGAACGCGGCCAGCCGGTCGAGGGTGGTGACGAACGCGGACCAGTCATGGACGTAGAGCCTGCCCGGATACACCGTGTCCCCGGTGAGCAGCCATCCGGTGTGCGGGTCGTAGTACGTGACGGACGACTCGTGATGGCCGGGGGTCGCCAGGCACTCCAGTACCCGTCCTCCGAGGTCCACACGGGCGGCTCCGTGGTGCTCCCGGTCGAAGCCGAACCACCTCCAGGCGGTGTCCCGATCCGCTCCCACCACCACGGTTCCGGGGCGGCCGGCGAACTGACCGTCGCCCGCCACATGGTCGCTGTGCGCGTGGGTGTGCAGTACCAGCAGGGAGTAGCCGGACCGCGGATGCTCCTGGAGCCACCGCGCGATCAGCTCGTCGACGGTCCGGCGCAGTGGAAACCACTCGGGGGATTCCGTGGCGCCGGTGTCGATGAGCACGGCCCGCTCCTCGCCGAACAGCAGGAACATGAACGGGGCCTCGTAGTGGACGGCCTTGTTCTGGCGCAGGACGTATGTGTGCTCGTCATGGGCGTACGTCTGGATCTCGGGATCCGTGTTGTGCTTCGACGAGGGCGAGCCGTGGATCCAGCGGACCCCGAGCGCACGCGGCGTCGGCTTCCGGGGCGTGAAGTCGGTCAAGCCCGCACCTTCCCTTCCGGTTTGCGGTTTCCGGGTCCTTCGCTGGGTGGCAGTCTGTACGACCCTCTTGGCCCCGGCCACTGCGGAGCCGCCGGCCGGGGCGTGGCCGCCGACCGGCATGCGGAGCTGATCCGAGGCCCCTAGGCTGGTGTATTGCGACCTCATCGCCCACCCGAACGGCAGGCGATCAAGGAGGATCCAATGACCGCGACGGTGGACCCGGATCGCTCGGAATGGGACGTGATCGTCCTCGGCGGGGCTGCGGCGGGTGAGAACGCCGCTCAGTACGCGAGCCAGTTCTCCGGCCTCTCCTCGGTACTCGTGGAGAACGACCTGCTGGGTGGTGAGTGCTCCTACTGGGCGTGCATGCCGAGCAAGGCGCTGCTCCGGCCGGTCGAGGTGGTCAGCGCCGGGACACATCTGCCCGGAGTGTCGGCCCGCCTGGACCCCGCCGGCGCGCTGGCCCGGCGTGACGAGGTCGTCAACCGGCTGGACGACAGCTCCCAGGTGCGATGGGCGCTGAACACCGGTATCGACGTGGTGCGCGGCTATGGACGGCTGGCCGGTGAACGCACGCTCTCGGTGAGCCGGCCCGACGGTGCGGCAAGGACGCTGTCGGCCCGGCACGCCGTCGTCATCGACACCGGTTCCTGCCCGGCCGTACCGGACGTGCCCGGATTGCGCGCCGCCCTGCCGTGGACCTCCCGGGATGTGACCTCGATGCACGAGGTGCCGGCTCGTGTGGTGGTCCTCGGCGGTGGTGTGGTCGCCTGCGAGGCCGCCACCTGGCTGCGCGGGCTGGGAGCCGCCGAGGTGACGATCGTCGAGCGCGGCCCGCGCCTGCTGGCCCGCAACGAGCCGTTCGCGGGAACACTCGTCGCCGAGGAACTCCGAGCCGGTGGGGTGCGGCTGCACTTGGAGCGCAGCATGTCCGAGGTGCGGCGGCCCGACGCCGACGACACCGGACGCGGCCGCGTCCACGGCGGCGAGGTGACCGTGACGCTCGACGACGGCACGGTCCTGGCCGCCGACGAGATCGTCGTGGCCGCCGGGCGGACACCGAACACGGACGACATCGGACTGCAGAGCGTGGGCCTCTCCCCCGGCGGCTATCTGGACGTCGACGACCACCAGCGCGTACGGGGAGTCGACGGCGGCTGGCTCTACGCCATCGGTGACGTGTGCGGCCGTGCGCTCCTGACGCACATGGGCAAATACCAGGCCCGCATCGCCGGAGACGTCATCGCGGCGCGAGCCGGCGGCCGCACCGAGCTGCCCTCCAGCGCCACCGGACACCTCGGGCTCCCCCAGGTCGTCTTCACCGACCCGGAGGTCGGCAGCGCGGGCATGACCGAGCAACAGGCCCGGGACGCCGGCATCGACGTGGAGGTGGTCGAGTACGACCTCGCGGCGCTCGCGGGAACCTGGGTCATGCGACCGGACTACCGCGGCCGGGCGAAACTCGTCGTCGACCGTGCCGACGACGTGGTCGTCGGAGCGACCTTCGTGGGCGCGGGCATCGCCGAACTCGTGCACTCGGCGACCACCGCCGTCGTCGGGCGTGTCCCCGTGTCCACGCTGTGGCACGTGGTCCCCAGCTATCCCACGGCCAGCGAAATCTGGCTCCGCCTGCTGGAGGCACTGCGCGCGCAGCGTCATGCGGCACTCGCCGGATGAGCCGGGCCGTGCGGTACGGGCCGGCCGTCTCCGGAGGCGATGCGCCATGACTGCCGAACCCGGACCTCCCGGAGCCCGGGGCGGGCCTGGTCTCAGGGACCGGACCGTGGTGGTGATCGGGGCCGGTGCGGGCATCGGGCTCGAAACCGCTCGCCAGGTCCGAGCAGGCGGCGGGCAGGTGATTCTGGTGGGCCGCAACCCCGAGCGACTGGAGCAGGCCGCTCGTGACCTGGAGCCGATCGGCACGGCGACGTTCGACGCCACCGACACCGACCGCCTCCAGAGGTTCTTCCAGGACCTGTCCGCTCCCGTCGACCATGTGATGGTCACGGCAGGCGGCCCCTTCTACATGCCCTTGGCGAACATGGACCTCGCCGCTGCCCGCCGGGCCTTCGACGAGCGCCTCGCCCTGACGCTGGGGACCGCCCTCTACAGCCGGGACAAGGTCCGGGCCGGAGGCACGCTGCTCTTCGTCGGCGGCACCGGCGGCCGACGTCCGGGTGTCGGCATGGCCGTCATGTCCGCCGCCACCGCCGCCCTGCCCGCTCTCGTCGCCAACCTGGCGCTCGAGATGGCGCCGGTCCGGGTCAATCTCATCGCCGCCGGATTCGTCGACACCCCCTTGTCAGCCTCGCTCCTGGGTGATCAACTCGAGGCGCGTCGCGCGGAGTTGCGCGCCAGGCTGCCCATCCGACGGGTCGTCGGCCCGGCCGACGTCGCCGCTCTCGCCGTACACATCATGTGCAACGACGCGCTCACCGGCGCCACCTACGACATCGACGGCGGACAGCAACTCCTCCCTCACTGACGCACATGACCGGACAGTCCCGGTCGCTGCGCCGGCGTGGGCTTCGGCGGTACGCACCGCCAGGCCAGGACGGCGGCGGTCAGGTAGGCGAGTGCCCCGACGGCCATACTGGTGCGCAACCCCGCGTCGTAGTCCACGGCCGTGGCGAGCAGGGTGCCACCGAGTGCCACGCCGGTGGCGCTGCCGATCTGGCGGGTGGTGTTGAACAGGGCGGAGGCCGTGCCCGAGTACCCGGCCGGTGCGGCTCCCATCACGGTGCTGGTCGTGCCGGTGAGGGCGAAGGACGTACCGAACCCCGCGGCCATCATCGGGGCCACGAGCAGCGGGTAGGCCGGGGCGGCTCCCGCCGCGACCCAGCCCGCCAGCCCCAGGGCGGCCAGGAGCATGCCGGTGACCACCAGGGGGCGATCGCCGGTTCTTCGGGCCAACCGTCCGGACAGGACCGAGGCGAACATGGTCATCGCCACGGCCGGGAGCAGCGCCGCCCCGGTGCCGAGGGCGCTGAAGCCCCGCTGGTGCTGGAAGTCGAGACTCGCGGTGAACACCATGCCGTAGAACCCGAAGTTGAACAGCAGACCGATGACGGCCCCACCGCTCATCGCCCGCGAGCGCAGCAGGCTCGGCGGAAGGGCGGGAGACCGGGCGAGCCGCTCGCGCACCACGAACGCCACGGCTGCCAGCACCGCCAGGCCTGCCGCCCCGAGGACGCCCGGATCGGTCCAGCCGCGCCGCCCGGCCTCGTTGAGCGCGGAGGTCAGCAGCGCCACCGCGGCCACGACCGCGCACTGCGCCGGCCAGTCCATGGCCCGGTCGCTCTGCCGCGGCGAGGGCGTCACGTACCGCAGTGTCAGCACCAGGCAGGCGATGCCCACGGGCAGGTTGATGAGGAACACCCAGCGCCAGCCCACCGTGGAGACGAGGAGCCCGCCGAGCAGGGGACCGGCGGAGGCGGCGATGCCCGCCATCGAACCCCACAGTCCGAAGGCCCGGGAACGCGCGGCCGGAGCCGGGTAGGCCTGCTGCAGCAGGGCCAGGGAACCGGGCACGATCAGTGCCGCACCCGCCCCCTCCACCAGCCGGGCGGCCACCAGGAACGGAGCGTTCCGCGCGAGCGCGCACGCGATCGAGGCCACGGTGAACACGGTCACGCCGGTGCAGAAGACACGACGGTTTCCCAGCCGGTCGCCCAGCGCGCCACCCGTCAGCAGCAGTCCGGCGAAGACCAGGGTGTAGCCGTCGGTGATCCACTGGATTCCGGTGAGCGAGGCCGACAGTTCCCGGCCCACGACCGGAACGGCGACGTTGATGACGGTGACGTCCAGAATCACCATGAAGTACCCGGCGCACACTGCCAGCAGCGGTGCCCCGGACCATCGTCCGCGCCCTTTGTCCATATCGAGATCCATATCAAGATCCATGTGGCCGGTGGCGGATTTGGCACGTCGGCGAAATGCTGGAGTTTCGACCGGGTGGCAAGCACATGGCGGGCGAGGTGAGTCATGCCCACGCTGGCATCGGTGAACGTCGGGCTGCCCAAGGACGTGCGGTGGCAGGGCCGCACGGTCCGTACCGGCGCCTGGAAGCGGCCCGTGTCCGGCGCGCGGACGGTGCGGCGGCTGAACATCGACGGCGACGGGCAGGGCGACCTCGCCGGCCATGGCGGGGAGATGCGCGCGGTGCTCGTGTACCAGCTCGACTCGTACCGCTACTGGGCGCGGGAGCTGGATCGCGACGACCTGAGGCCCGGCCACTTCGGCGAGAACCTCACCGTTGACGGTCTACCCGACGACGAGGTGTGCATCGGCGACCGCTACCGGATCGGCGGTGCCGTGTTCGAAGTGACCCAGCCACGGGTGACCTGCTACCGGGTCGGCCTCCGGCTCGGCGAACCCCGGATGGCGGCGCTGCTCGTGGCACATCGGCGCCCCGGCTTCTATTGCCGGGTGATCGAGGAAGGCGAGGTGGAGGCCGGGCAGGAGATCGTCAAGGTCTCCTCCGGCCCCGAAGGAATGACCGTCGAGGAGATCGACGGTCTGCTGTATCTGCCGGGGCACAGCCGGGGGCAGGTGGAGCGGGCGTTGCGGATTCCCGCCCTCAGTCCGGGCTGGCGGGCGTCGATGCTCGCCCTCCTGAGACAGGCCGACCTCGGTCCCACCGGGGCGGGCGGGAACGCGGGCCTGACCGGTGCCGCCGCCGCGCCGCCCGCCTGGCCGGGTTTCCGACGGCTGACCGTGGCAGGCGTCCACGAAGAGAGCCGTAGTGTCGTGTCCCTGACGTTGGCTGCTCCGGACGGGGTGCCGCTGCCCGCGGCGCTCCCCGGGCAGTTCCTCACGGTGCGGGTCAGACCCGACGCCCACGAGGCACCGCTGGTGCGCGGATACTCCCTCTCCGGCCCACCAGGCGCCGGCAGCTACCGGATCAGCGTGAAGCGGGAGCCCCACGGGCTGGTCAGCGCATACCTCCATACGCATGCCGCCGTCGGCGACGAGCTGGAGGTGGCCGCCCCGCGCGGCGTCTTCTGCCTGTCGGAAGGCGCGAGCCCGGTGGTGCTGGTCTCCGTGGGCGTCGGGGCCACTCCGGTGCTCGCCATGCTGCACGCCCTGGCCAGGTCCGCCGCCGAGCGGGAGGTCTGGTGGCTGCACGGCGCCCGCTCCGGCGCCGAGCACGCCTTCGCCCGCGAGACGCGCGATCTGCTGGCCGCGCTGCCGCACGCCCAATGCCGGATCTTCTACAGCCGCCCCGGCCCGGACGACCACCGGGGCGTGGACTACACCGACGAGGGCCGGCTCACCCCCGCCCGCATCGCCGGCCTCGGGCTGCCCGCCGACGCGGACGCCTACCTGTGCGGACCCCCGGCCTTCATGGACGCCACCACCGCCGCCCTCCTCGACGTGGGTCTGGAACCCTCGCGGGTGCGCACCGAGCTGTTCGGAGCGAAAACGGCCCTCACTCCCGGCATCGACACCCCGGCGACGGCTCCCGCCCCGCACCAGCCGGCCGGGCAGCCGGGCACCGGCCCCGACGTGACCTTCGCCCGGAGCGGGCTGACGGTCCCCTGGCAGCCGGACCGGATCAGCCTCCTGGAACTGGCGGAGGCCTGCGATGTGCCGGTCCAGTGGTCCTGCCGTACGGGCGTCTGTCACACCTGTGAGCTGCCCCTGCTGTCCGGTGCGGTCGACTACTCACCGGACCCGGTGGATCCGCCGGCCGAGGGCAACGTCCTGATCTGCTGCTCCACCCCGGCCAAGCACACCGACGCCGTCGTCCTGGACCTGTGAGAGGTCCGGGGCCCGGCTTCCTCGGCGTTGCTACGGAACCCCCGCCTCGAAGAGCACGTACCCCGCGTACGAGCCGGAGGCCACCGCCGCGATGCCGAGCAGGGTGCACAGCAAGGGCAGGCGCAGTCCGCGCAGTTGGACCGCGAGCGGGATGAAGAGGGGGAAGGCCGGGAGCAGATAGCGGGAGACGTTGCCGAATATCTGCTGACTGCCCAGGACCAGGGCGAAGGTGAGCAGCGTGTGGACGGTCAGGACGGCCGGAGGGCGCAGGCGGATCAGGAGGGGGAACAGGAGCAGGCCCAGGAGGACGACTGCCACGCCGATGACGTCCTCGAAGGGGTACGCGAAGAGGTAGTCGAAGTGGCCGACCGCGACGGAGGTGAAGACGTCGAGCGTCTGCTTCCCGTAGTCGAAGGTGTGGGCCCAGGCGCCTTTCTGGAGGATGAAATAGCCGCCGAGGTCGCCCATCCGGTTGCCCACCCAGAGCAGGTAGCCGACGAGCCCGAGCGGGGATATCAGCATCGCGGTCAGCGGGCGTGCGACACCGTCGTGGCCACGGCGCAGCGCGAGCAGCGCGGCGATGGCGAGGGCCGCGACGAGCGCGGCGGCCGTGGGGCGGTTGAGACCGGCCGCGAAGGTGAGGACACCCGCGGTGAGCCATCGGCGGCTCATGACGGCGTGGCAGGCCCAGACGGCGAGGGCTACATAGAGAGACTCCGAGTAGGCCGACCATTCCATGCCGGATCCGGGCCAGACGGCCCACAGGCCGGCCGCGGCCAGCCCGGCCCGCCTGCCGCCGAACCGGGCGGTGACGGCGTGGATGCCGAGTGCGGCGACGAACGAGGCGACGACCGAGACCAGCATGCCGGCGCCGTACAGGCCGAGCCCCGTGCATGCGGAGACGAGCCGCATCGTCGCTGGGTAGAGCGGGAAGAACGCCGCCGAGTTGCCTTCGATCGTGATCAGTCCGGTGGCCCCGGGAACCGGGACGAGCGCGGGGTGGTACCCGTGAGCGGCGATCTGCTGGTACCACCAGCCGTCCCAGCTGGCCAGTACGTCCCATGCGTGGGCGCCGCCGCCGAAGCGCGGGTCCTTCTTCCTGAAGTCCCCGGAGGAGTCCAGCAGGTACATGAAGACGGAGAAGCCGATGAGCTTCAGTACGCCGTACAGCGCGAGTACGGGCAGGCACTGCCGGGCCGTACGGCTCAGACGTCGGCCCCGACCGGGGTCGGGAGCGGGGTCGGCGTCGGGGTCGGCGTCGGGGGCGGGGTCGGAGGATTCGGCGGGGCTGGTGCCGGGACGGGCGCTGAGGGTCATCGCGTGGTTCATGCGGTCGTGGATCCCGTCCGGCGTCGGTTCGCGGGGAACACCCAGGCCCGGAACAGCAGGAAGCGCAGGAGTGTCACCGCCAGGCCGGCGGCGACGAGCGCCCCGGTCTCCGTGCGGCGCCCAGCGGCGGGCGCCAGGTGGTGCAGGGCGGCGAGTGACCCGCTGGTGAGGGCCAGGCCGACGACGAAGACCAGCAGTCCCTCGGCCTGGAGGCGCATCGCACCGCCACGGCCGCGCGGGCCGAAGGTGAGTCGCCGGTTCACGGCCGTGTTGGCGACCGCGCAGGCCAGCAGTGCCAGCGCGTTGGCGGCCTGCGGTCCCGTCGCGGGACGCAGTTCCGCATACAGGAGCACGTGTCCGAGGGTGCTCATCGCTCCCACGACGGCGAATCGCAGGAGTCGGGCGGCCAGGCCGTCCGGCGGTCCGCCGTCGGTGCCGCGGTGCAGCCCGGCGACCGGAAGCGTGCCACGGGCCAGGGCCCGGCCGATCCGGGCGATGCCGCGCAGGTCGGCGAGCGCGGTGGCCAGGATGTCCACCCGGCTGTCGGGATCGTCCACCCAGTCGACCGGCACCTCGTGTATGCGCAGGCCGGCCCGCTCCGCGATCACCAGCAGTTCGGTGTCGAAGAACCACCCTTCGTCCTTGACCAGGGGCAGCAGCCGCTCGGCGACATCGCGCCGTACCGCCTTGAAACCGCACTGCGCGTCGGAGAATCCGACGGCCAGGGTGGAGCGCAACAGGGCGTTGTAGCAGCGGGAGATGACCTCGCGCTTGGGGCCGCGCACCACCCGGGAGCCGCGCGCCAGGCGGGTGCCGATGGCGATGTCGGAGTGCCCGGAGATCAGTGGGGCGACCAGCGGCAGCAGAGCCGTCAGGTCGGTCGACAGGTCCACGTCCAGGTACGCGAGCACCGGCGCCCGCGAGCCCGACCACGCGGCGTGCAGCGCGCGTCCCCGCCCCTTCTCGGTCACCCGAAGCCACTCCGTCTCGGGCAGCTCGGCGGCGAGCCGGGCCGCGATCCGTGGGGTGGCGTCGGTGCTGGCGTTGTCCGCGACGGTGATCCGGAACGGGTACGGGAAGGTCTCGCGCAGGTGGGTGTGGAGTCGCCGCACGCTCGGCTCCAGGTCTCTCTCCTCGTTGAACACCGGTACGACCACGTCCAGGACGGGCTCCCGCTGGTGGGTCGGCACCGGCGTGCGGATCGGCAGTCCGTCCATCCGGTGACCGGTCGTGCCGGTCGTCGGGTCGTTCATCGAGGACGAGGGGGCCATCACGGCTATCGAGCTGACTTCTGTCATTGTTCATCCCGTTTTGTGTTCTGCCGCAGGGCATGCCGAGGTCACGCACGGCAGTGCTGCGATCAGGGGTTGCGGAGGAGCGGCCGGAGGGGCAGCCGGAGCGGCGGTGCGGCTCCGGCTACCCGGCGGACGCCGAGCCCGTCGACACCGGCGTCTCCGGCGTCTCCGGCGCTGAAGGCGTGTTGGACGGCGTCGGTGCGTCCGGCGTCTCCGAGTCGGAGGGCGGGGGTGCACTGGTCGGGGTCGGATCGGAGCGCGTGGTCGATCCGAGGGGCGTGGTCGGGGTCACGGGCGGAGGGGTGGTCTCGTCGGCGGTTCCGGTGGGGGGCTCGATGGTGGTGGTCTCGCTCGGGGACGAGCCGGGCGTCGGTGGCGGTGACGTGCTCGGGGAGGCCGGGCTGAGGGCGGGCCTGGGCAGGGGGGCCTGCGGTCTGTCGTCGGCACGGTGGTGCGGCAACAGGAAGAAGCCCATGGCGAGTCCGGCCACGGCCAGGACGGAGCCGACGGCCCTCTGCACGGCGCGGGCGCGGCGGCGAGCCTGAACTCCGGACCGGAGTCGAAGCTGCTGTTCGGCCTCGAAGGGGGTGTACTCCTGGGAGTCGCGCATCATGCGCGCGAGTTCCTGCTCGAAGTGATCCATGGACTCCCCTTCACCCCACCGGCTCGATGACGTCGGCCAGGATCCGGCGCAGCCGGGCCACACCGCGCGACGCATGGGATCGTGCGGTGCCCACCGGGCACCCCAGTACCTCCGCGACGTGTTTCTCGGGCAGGTCCTGGTAGTAGCGCAGCACCACCGCGGCCCGCTGCTTCGGCGGCAACTGGGCGAGCGCCGCCTCCAGTCGCGACCGCTCGGCGACGGAGGCGGACACATCACCCACCTCGGCCCGGTCCGGCAGTTGCTCGACCGGGCGCTCGCCCCACCAGCGCCGCCGCGCCGAGCGGGCCGCGGCCCGCGCCAGAATCTTGCGTACGTATGCCTCCGGGGCCTCGTCCTCGATCCTGGGCCAGACGAACCAGAGCTTGACCAGGGCCTCCTGGAGCAGATCCTCGGCCCGGTGCCGGTCGCCTCCCACGAGCAGCCGGGCGAGGTGGAACAACGCCGACCAACGGGTTGCCACAAACCCGTCGAACCCATCGGCTCGACCCTGCTCCATCCGCACCGTCCCCGCTTTCGACCAGCCCCCTACACCTGGGGAAAGACGCCGGCAGTCGCTGCGCTATGCACTTCGGAGCTGTGATCCGGGCCACACGGACGGAGTGGTCAGTTGCCCACGGAAGGCAGTGGCAGCAGCCGCGGCGCGCGGACCGTGGGTGACGGAGGCTCGATCATTCACCCATACGTGTGCGAATACCGCCATATCGTGATGCTCTGATTACGATCAGTGGCATGCCGCAGGTCTCCGTCGGCCGCCCGCGCACGCGCGGGCCGGCCCTCGTCCTCCTCCTGGGTGTGGTCCTGACGCTCATGACCCACCTCGTGGCGTGCGCCGCGCACGCCACGGAGGAGCATCGTCCGACGGCGACGCAGGCGCGATACGGCACGGAGAGTCTCCCCCTCGCCCCCGCCGAACCGCCGGCCTGCTCCGTGACCGGCGCGGCCGACGAGCAGCCGGACAACGACGTGCTGTGCTGCGATCCTGCGCACACACTCGCCTATCTGCGCACGCCGGTGGGGACCGCGCTCCTGGCACTGCTGCTTGTCGTGTTCGTCTCCTTGCGTCACCGCCCGGAGGGCGCGGCGTCCTCCGGTGCACCGCCAGGGCACGCGGAGACACCGGAAAGGCGGGCCCGCGCCGGGTCCGCCCTGCTGCGCGTCGTCTGCATCAGCCGTACCTGACCGTGCCCCGCCCGGCGGTTCACACCGTGCCGCCGGGCCTTCGGCATCCCCACGTAGGGCACCCCCCACATACGGCACCGACGCGCGGTCCGGCATCGACCGGGCCGTAGAAGGACGCTTCATGACCACGGCTCTGCGCAGCATCTCCTCCCGCGACATCACATCCTTCCTCGCGGCACACGAACTCCCCGAACCCGTCGGCGCCGCGCGCCGCTCACCGGCCGGCATGGTCGGCAACACCCCCGTTCTGTGGATCGGCGAGCCCTTCAATCCGCCGGGGCGCGGCTTCTGGGCGAAGCTGGAAGGCTTCAACCCCGGGGGCATCAAGGACCGCCCGGCCCTGCACATGGTCGCCGCCGCACGCAAGCGCGGTGACCTGGCGCCCGGCGCGCCCGTCATCGAGTCCACCAGCGGCACCATGGGCCTCGGCCTCGCCCTGGCCGGAATCACCTACGGCCACCCGGTGACCCTGGTCACGGACCCCGGGACGGAACCCCTGATGGTGCACCAACTGCGGGCCCTGGGCGCGCACGTGGACGTAGTCACCGAGCCGCACCCGGTGGGCGCCTGGCAGGAGGCGCGCCGACAGCGGGTGGGCGAGCTCCTCGCCCGTACTCCGCGGGCCTGGTGTCCCGACCAGTACAACAACCCCGACAGCGTGGCCGCGTACGCCCCTCTCGCGCTCGAGCTGATGGTCCAGCTGGGCCGTGTCGACGTCCTCGTGGCGGCGGTCGGCACCGGCGGCCACTCGGCCGGCGTGGGCCGTACGCTGCGGACCTTCAATCCGGACCTGAGACTCGTCGGCGTCGACTCGGTGAACTCCGCCGTCTTCGGGCAGCCCGTCGGGCCGCGCCTGATGCGCGGTCTGGGCAGCAGCATCCGCCCCGGCAATGTCGACCACGCGGTCTTCGACGAGGTGCACTGGGTGGCCCCCGGCGAAGCCGTGCGGACCTGCCGCCGGCTGGCACGCGGCCATTACGCCGGCGGGGGCTGGAGTGTGGGCGCGGTCGCCCTGGTCGCGAACTGGCTGGCCCGTACCGAGCCGGAGCGCACACGGATCGCGGCGATCTTCCCGGACGGGATGCACCGCTACTGGAACACCGTGTACAGCGACGAGTACTGCCGCGAACACGACCTCCTGCGCCGCTTCCCGGCCGCCGACCCGGACGAGATCGCCGGCTGCGGCGAGCGGACGGTCGAGCGCTGGACCCGCTGTGCCCACGTCACCGTCCCGGAAGGCGCCGCGCGATGAAGCCTCTTGTCGCGCAGTTCCGCTCGTTCAACGGGTGCGTCCGGTTGCTGATGGTCCAGCAGTTCACCATCAACATCGCCTTCTACATGCTCATGCCCTATCTGGCGGCGCACCTGGCGGACGGCCTGGGCATGGCCGCCTGGGCGGTCGGTCTCGTGCTGGGTGTCCGCAACTTCGCCCAGCAGGGCATGTTCCTCGTGGGCGGAACACTGGCCGACCGGCTCGGTTACAAGTGCGTGATCATGGCCGGGTGTGTGCTGCGGACCGTCGGATTCGCCCTCCTCGGCGTCGTCGACTCGCTGCCCGCCCTTGTCGTCGCGTCGGCGGCGACCGGGTTCGCGGGCGCGTTGTTCAACCCCGCCGTGCGCGCGTACGTCGCCCAGGAGGCCGGGGAACGGCGGGTCGAGGCGTTCGCCGCCTTCAACGTCTTCTATCAGGCGGGGATGTTCGCCGGCCCGCTCGTCGGTCTGGCCCTGCTGACCGCCGACTTCCGGCTCGTGTGCGGCGTGGCCGCGGTGCTCTTCCTCGCTCTCACGGTCGTACAGCTGCGTATGCTGCCCGCCCGCGCGGCCGCCGGGGCGACGGAGTCCCGGGGAGTGCTGGCCGACTGGCGGGCGGTCGTCGCCAACCGGCCGTTCCTCCTCTTCTCCGGCGCGATGACCGGCGCGTACGTGCTGTCCTTCCAGGTCTACCTCGCACTGCCGCTGCAGGCCCACCGCGTCTTTCCCGGCCGTGGTGACGCGGTGACCACGGCCTTGTTCGCGGTGTCCGCGGCGGTGGCCGTGGCCGGTCAGCTGAAGATCACCGCGTGGGCCCGCGCCCGCTGGAGCTCCACGCATGCCATCGTCTGCGGTATCGCCCTCATGGGAGCGGCCTTCCTGCCGTTGCTGTGCGCCTCGACGACGGTGACCGCGGGCGACGGTCCCGCCGGCCGGCTCGCGGCCCTGGCACCCCTGTTCGCGGCGGTGACGCTGCTGGGGCTGGGCACCGCCGTGGTGTACCCCTTCGAGATGGACACCGTCGTCTCGCTCGCCGGCGGACGCCTGATCGCCACGCACTACGGCCTCTACAACACCGTCTCCGGTCTCGGGATCACCCTGGGCAACCTGGTCACGGGCGCGGTCTGGGACACCGCCGCCCGTCTGGGCAGGCCGGAGCTGACCTGGCTCGTGCTCGCGGCGACGGGCGCCCTGTGCGCGGGGTGTGTCGCTCTGCTGGCCCGCTCGGGGCGCCTTGGCCTCTCGGGGGACAGTGTGCGTTGCGCGTCTACTTCCTGATCGTCAACTGGGGGTGGTGGCGGCGCATGGCCTCCAGGACCTCGTCCAGGCTCACGGGGAGGGTGGTCGCCGAGATGTTCGCCGGGCTGTAGCCCAGGCGCAGGTTGGCCTTGCCGCTGATCCGGGCGAATCGTGGTGCCCGTGCCAGGTAGGCGCCCGGATCGTGGAGTATCAGCTCGATCATGCGCTGGGAGCTGGAACGGACGTTGACCTCCCGGATCCCGACCGCGGCGATCTCCGTCCAGGCGATCGGGCCCAGCATCACATGGGTCAGGCCGTCACCGGTGAGGACCAGTTCGGGCCGCCGCCGCACGATGCGGGCGAGCGCGACGCAGCCGCAGAGGCCGAAGAACAGTACGGCGGCGGCGCCACCGACGGTGGCCTTGGGAGTGGAGTGGTCGATCAGCATCCAGGTGCCCAGCGCCACGAACACGGCCGAGCCGAGCGCCACGAGCAGGGTGCGCCGGATGGAGGTGGGATAGGTCGTTCTTCGCGGATCCGCGGGTTCGGTGGTCACGCGATCAGACCCTACGGCAGCATGTGTCCTGGGCCGCGAACGGGGGATGCCGTCGACGGCGGGGTGCGTTTTTCGGGTGCGGAGCGGCCTGTCGCCGTGCTGGGATCTCCCCCATGAACGACTCGCTGCCTGCCCGTATCGAGCGGTACTACGCCACCGTGCCCCTGCACTTCGCGGAGACGGAGGAGTTCGGTCCGCTGCGACTGTTCGTACGGAAGGATCCAGGCACCCCGTACTACGGCGGTCCGAGCCATGCTCAGCCCACCCCTGGGGGCTCCGCCGCGGTCACCGCCGCCGACATCGCCCGCGTACGTGCCCGCCAGCGCGAACTCGGCGTTCCGGAAGCCTTCGAGTGGCTCGCCGAGGCGGCACCGGGGCTGCGCTCCCGCATCGAGGACGCCGGCCTCCCCGTACAAGAACGCCCGCTGCTGGCTCTCGACCCGCAGCACCCGGTGCCGCCGCAGCCCCTGCCGACGGGCGTCACGCTCCGTGCGCTGACGGCCGACGACCCCGCCCTGCCCGCGGCCCTCGCCCTCCCCCGCCTGGCCTTCGCCGAGGCAGGCACCTCGGTGGGCGCGGCGGGCCGGGCGGAGCTGTCCGCGACGGCCGAGCGGCTGATGGCGGACGGCACGGTCGAGACGACCCGCCCCGCCATCCGCGCCGGGCACAAGACGCTCGTCGCGGCCCTCGCCCCGGACGGCGTCCCCCTCGCCGCGGGCCACTACCACCCGGCGCACGGCACCACCGAGATCGGCGGCGTCTGCACACTCCCCACCGCCCGCCGCCAGGGCCTGGCCGCCGCGGTCACGGCCGCCCTCGTCACCCACGCCCACCGGCACGGTGTCCGCACCGTCTTCCTCGCCTACGCGGACAGCACCGTCGCCCGCATATACGCCCGCCTGGGCTTCCGTCCCGCCGGCAGCACACTTCTGATCGCCAACCAGCCAGCCCGTTCGTAGGCCCGGTTCCGGAGGTCAGTCGAGGAGCAGGGGGTTGGGCAGTGAGGCGTCGGGGTGCATCCGGAGGAGGGTGTGCAGGACTCCTGAGAGGCCGGACATCAGGCTGGGAGAGAACGCTTCGCGGGCCAGGCCGCCGACCGGGCCGCGTTGTTCGAGACCGGTGAGGATCTCGCCGTCGAGGTCGCCGGGGTCGCCGAAGTTCATGGACGTGAGGAACTCCCAGAGGCCGAGGTCCCCGTGGCACAGGGTGTGGCTCCAGCCGAAGCCCTCCGCGGCACAGGCACGTGCGGCGCGGTGGGCCATGTCGAGGTGGGCGGGGTCACCCGCGCGCCGGTGGAGATCGAGCATGCCTATGCCGATCCCCGCACTGCCGTGGCACCAGCTGGTGAAGAAGTCCTCCTCGGCGCCGATGCGGACGTCGAGCCAGTTGCCGTGGCCTGATTGCCAGAGGGACTCCTGGTAGGCGAAGGCCCGTTCGGCGAGGCCGCTCCAGCCGCGCCGTTCGGCCGCGGAACCAGCGTCGCTGAGGGCGAGCCTGGTCAGCGCCCAGCCGATGCCGGTGGCGCCGTGTGCGAAGCCTCCGATGCCCTCGGGGTTGAGCCGGGTCGTCCAGCGGGCACCGCTCGCGTCGGCCGTGGCCAGCCCGGTCAGCCGGCGGCCGATGTGTGCGGCGGCACCGAGCCAGCGGTCCTGCCCGGTCGCCGTGGCGAGGTTGAGCAGGGGGACGATGCCGCCGGCCGCGCCGTTGAGCAGGTCCACCTCGACGTCGTCCTCGACCAGCCGGCCCGCCACGAGCAGCAGGGCTCGCTCGGCGGCCCGCTCCAGCAGCCAGTCCTCACCGAGCACGCGGTGCAGCGCCAGCCAGGTCCACACCTGCGATGCCGCGCCGCTGAACGCCCCGGCCGACGGCGTCGGTGTCCGGTCCTCGGTGCCGACCAGCACCCGCAGCGCGCCCTCGTACGTCTCAGCGACGCCCGGCACCTCCTCGGCCCGCCCGGCCCGCACCTCGGTCACGTACTCCGCGAGGGTCAGCGCCACCCCGCCCTGACCGGTGTAGAGGTCGGCGGGCAACACCCTGATGGACCAGCCCGCGGGGGTGAAGACGGGGCTGATCCAGGTGGCCGTGCCGTCCTCGCCGCGCACCGCCCCGTCGCACAGCCGCCGTACCATCTGCGCGGCCAGGTCGCGGCGGCGCCGCTCCCGGTCACGGGCGTGCGGGTCGCGCGCGGCGGCCTGGACCCGTGCGGGCAGCGAGCGTTCGTTGAGGTACGCGCCCACCAGCGCGTCCTGGATCACCGACTCCTCCAGCGCGAGGTCGGCCGTGCGCCAGTCCTCGACCGTGGACCGGACGGCGGCCGTGTCCACGGTGAAGGTGAACATCGGTACGTCGCCGGCCATGAGTTCCGCGATCTCGCCGTCGATCGCCGTGCGGTCCGTCGGCGCGCCGGGCAGCACCTCGGCGTTGCGCCGCAGGATGTCCCGGGCCCGCTCCACTGCCGCTGGCTCGTCGTGCAGGGACGCCGGATGCCACAGCATCCGGCCGATGTCGACGTACGCCTGCGTCGGGCGCAGGATCCGCCGTGCCCGTGCGCCTTCGAATCGGCGCAGCAGCCGGTAGGGGTCGGTCCCGGGGCGGTGCAGGTAGGCGGTCATCTCGCGGAAGCCGGCCAGGATCCGGTCCCAGTACGCGCTCAGTACCGGTGCGGGGCTGGGATGGTTGCCCGCGGTGGGCATGGCCACCAGGTCCACCTGGAAGCGGGCCGCCGCGGTGCCGCCGTCCGCGATCACCGGGTTCGGGATCAGCGGCTGCTGGCCGGGCAGCGCCCCGACCCCGGAGATGTCCACCCCGCCGAGCGCGAAGCCGGTCCCGCGTACGGGCAGCAGTCCGGTGCGCAGCACCGTACGGCGGATGGCGGCCGCCGCCACGTCCACCGCGTCGCCCTGGCCGCTGGGCGGGAAGGGAGCGGGGGCGTCGAAGAGCGTCTCGGCGTCCACGATCACCGGTACCGGACCCGCGGCGATCATGTTCTCAGCGTGCATGTCGGTGCCGCCGGTGAAGCGGAGGACGGCCAGCCAGTGTCCGACGTTGCGGTAGAACGCGGCGAGTTCGGCATCGTCCGCGCAGTAGCGGTGGCGGACGAACTCGGCCCAGCCGTAGCCCTCGCGGACCAGTGTCCGCGGCACCCGGATGCGCTCGTCCGGCGCCGGGGCGCCGGGGAAGTCCGCGTAGAGCTCGTCCAGCAGCTCGCCCAGTGCCACATCGGCCTGGGACGGACGGGGCTTGTACATGACGTTCCCGCCGGCGAAGTCGACCCGGCTGACCGTCAGGCCGCCCCGGTGGCTGTCGCCCGCCCCGAACGCGACGGCTCGTATGTCCCCCGCGGGTGCTCCCAGCAGTGGCCGCAGCAGTGCGCGGTCCGCGGCGAGCCGTTCCGCGAAGCCGGCCGTCGCCGCCACCGACAGTCGCGCCACCGACGCGACACGCGTGCCGAGGGTCGGGTATCGGTCGGCCAGCCGGTCGAGATAGCCCTCCTCGCCTGCCTGCTCGATGAACGCGGCCCACGTCCGGGTGTCGGTTCCGGCCCCCGGCTCCTCGCCGGTGTGCCCGCCGCCGACCGTCATGCGCAGCGCGTGCAGTTCGATCAGGAACAGACGGGACAGCTTCGCGTGCAGGGAGTTGAGCAGTGCGGTGTGGCCGGCCTCCAGCACCGTGTCCCGTTCCTCCCGGCTCAGCGCGTCCACGGCCGCCAGCCGCCGGGCCAGTTCTTCCCGCCACGGACGGGCGATGCTCCGTACGGGCCGGGCGAACCACTCGGCCTCGCCCCTGTCTTCCGATTTCTCCGGCACCGATCCGCTCACCGTCCGCTGTCCCCTTCTCCGCTTCTCCGCCGCACGTCCGCGCCCTGCGAGGCGCCCAGACAACACGAGGGGAACCGCGCGCGGCTGGGCGCGCGGTTCCCCGTGCTCATGCGATCAGCAGCACCAGCTGCCGCGCGACCCGCTCGGGCTGGAACAGAAGCCGTAGAGGGAGTCGCTCGGGTCGGTGAGTGCGGCCTCGGCGGCGGCGCCCCCGACGTACAGCGGCCCGGCGGGGTTGATCTGCCCGTGCGCGCTCTCGGCGCCGGACAGCCATGCGTCGAGCACGGCGGCGGTGTGAACACTGGTCTGGGGCATGGGTGGCCTCCGGACGTAGGAATTGGGGCGGATTGCCCAGCCCTGAGTATCACGGTGTTCGAACACCCGTCAGACGACTAATCCGGCCACAGTCAGGTGGTGTCCGTGCGACGCACCGCCGTCCGTGGGGCGGGCGGGACGGCGGTACGACGGCACGGCGCTGGGGTCAGTCGCAGCGGTCAGTCGCTGTGGACACCGACCTCGTACAGCGAGTACCCCCAGCCGGTCCCGCGTTCGAGGCCGTGGACGCGGACGTACCGGGCGGGTGTGCCTGCGAAGCGGGCCGTGTCCAGGCCGCCGTCACCGGATGTCGTGGACCAGGCGGTCTGCCAGTTCACGCCGTCGGTGGAGAGCTCGATGCGGTACGACTTCCCGTACGCGCGCTCCCAGTCGAGCGTGACGCGCCCGACCCGGTGAGTGGAGCCCAGGTCGACCTGCAGCCACTGGTCGTCGCTCCAGTCGCTGGCCCAGCGGGTGTCCCGGGTGCCGTCGACGGCGCGGCCGGGCGCGTAACTGACGAACGGGTTCCACTCCGTCGAACTGGCCGTGACCGTCGCTCCCTTGGCGAGATTGACGCCGGCCTGGTGCTGCTCCGTCGCGCCCAAGGTGTCGAGGTAGGACTCGGCGCCCCGGAAGAGGTCGTTCACCACGTCCTGGCCGCCGACGCGCCGGATGTCCTCGATCCAGTCGGGAACGAGGCCGTAGTGCGCGGCTCCGTCGGTGTTCAGGTCCCAGGTGCGCTGCCCGGTGGTCTGCCGGTCGATGACCGAGCCGCCGTCGACACTGCGGAAGGGGTAGGTGACCTTGTTGGGGGCATCCGCGCCACGGGGTCCCGGCCAGCCGCCGACACCGTTCATGTCCGTGCCGTAGCCGTAGCCGACGTCGTACTTGTCCCGCAGCGCCTTCGTGCGGTTCGCCTCGGCCACGAATCCCTCGGAGCCGTGCATGTACTGGGCGATGAAGCCGCCGAGGCCGTAGACCCGCTCGGTCCAGTTCAGGTCCATCCAGCTGTGCGAGGAGATGACGCCGGGATACGACTCGGACTCAAGAATGTCGAGCGCGCGGCCGACGGCCTTGACGCCCATGTGGTCGATCTCCAGCATCATCTTGCGTTTCATCATGCCGCGTACGGCATACTCACCCAGGTCGGTGAGCCCACGGGCGTTGCACTGCGCGTCCGAGGCGTACGAGGGGACGCTCACGCCCGCCGGGAGTTTCGCCTCGGCCTCGGCCGCCGTGGCCGAGCCGATGGGGTTGTCGTGCTGGGGGCCCGTGCACTTCTCCGTCTTCCAGAAGGTGCCGGTCGACAGGAACTGCCCGACGTTGATGGCCGTTCCGAGGCTGCCCGAGTCGAAGCGGACGCCGCACAGCGCGTTGTCGAACTTGTGGCAGAGGAACATGCTGCGCACGCCCAGCGAGTACAGCTCGTCCAGTCCGGCGTCGATGTCCTTCTTGTCGCACTGCGGGATGTCCAGGATCATCTTGCAACCGAACGGCTCGGAGGTCTCCACGCCCAGGATGACCGCCAGCTTGCCCTGCTTGATGACCTCACGGGCCTGGGCGCTGTCGGTGACGATCCGGAACCAGCCCTTGCCCGTCCCGCCGTACATCTTGTCGATGTACGCCTGCAGTTCGTAGGTCAGCTTCGCCTGCAGCCGGATCGACGTCATCTCGTCGCAGCTTCGGTCCTTGAAGAAGTACACCGAGCAGATCACGCCGTTGGTGACGAGGTCGTTGACGAGCACCCGCTGGCCGCCGCGCCAGGCCCGTTCCACCCAGGCGTAGTAGTTCTGCTGATGGGTCAGCGAGTCGTGCGCGGGCCAGTCCTTGAACGTCGGCCAGCCGACCGGGTCGTGCTTGCCGTCACCGCCCTTGGTGATGAAGTCGAATATGGCGAGCGATCCGTCGGGGTAGTGCTCGGGACAGTCCTTGAGCGCGTCGGCGATCCCGGCCTCGGAGAAGACCTTGCCGCAGATGAGCCGCCCGCCGAAGGCCTCGTTGGCGAAGAGGTGGTCGTGGGCGTCGACGAACCCGCGCACCTCGCCCTTGGCATCGGTGCCGGTGAACGGCTCACCGGTGACATCGATCTGGGAGTCCGGCGTGGGTCGTGCGGTCGGGATCCACCAGTCGTTGCCGGCCGCCGAACTCGGCGTGGGGCCGAGGACGGCGGCCAGTAGCAGGAGGAGCAGCGACATGACAGCGACGTGTTTGGGTCTGCGGTACGGGCGTCTGGACTTGGTCACGGCCCACGTCCCTCGGTCGGCGGGATGCGCGGTCGACGGGCCAGGCGGGTCCGCGTCCCACAGACCCCTGCCTGGGGTTGTCATGACCAGCGCAAGATACGCGACGAGGATCGCCACTGTTGTACGCCGAGTCAAGAGACAGACACGGGCAACCTCTTCGGGGCGGCGTCGGCAAACGTGCCGCTCAATCGCAGCAAGCGCTGTCCGCAGCCGAGTGCGGAACCGTGTCCAGACGGCAGAAGCAGGACGAATCGATCGGTACGTCGGCCGTCGCGGCCGCGAGTTTCAACTGCTGGGCCACGATCCGCGCCTCGTCCGTCCTGCCGAGCCGCTGGAGGCATTCGTGGTAGCCGTGCAGGGACCAGACGTTGCCGGGGTGCTGCAGAGGCCGGGGAAGCGTGTCGTCGATGCCGAGGTCGGCGCGGTAGACAGCCTCCGCCTCCGGGATCAGGCCCTGCTCCAGGAGCAGGGCACCATACGCGTGGCGGGTGGGCTGCATCCACCCCCACGGTTCGTCGTAGGGGAGGTGGTCGTCCAGTTCGATCGAGCGGCGCAGCGCGGCGAAGGCGGCGTCGTAGTCGCCCTTGCGGTAGTCGAGTTCGCCGTCGAGCATCGCCGAGGCGATGGCGAGAATGTCCGAGCAGGTGTTGTTGAACAGCATGCGTGTCTCCGGGACGCGGGCCACCGCCTCCCGGAAGAGCTCGCGTTCCGTCTCGGCGGCGGCGATCCTGCCGGTGGAGGAGAGCGCGACACCGCGCGCGTAGTGCAGCATCGCGGTGCTCACGCAGTACAGTCGCGGATCGGCGGGCATGGGCAGGCCCAGGATGTCCTCCCACCGGCCGAAGCGGATCAGGACGTGCACCCGCATCGCGAGGAAGCCCTCCAGCCAGTCGGCCATGGGCGGACTCTCCACGCGCAGCAGATCCTCCGGTACGGCGGCCTCCAGCCGCTCCGCCGTTTCGAGCGCGTCCCGGGAGCGGCCGAGGAACATCGCGCCGTAGATCCTGAAGTGGTAGTTGTGACACCGGTACAGGGTGTAGAAGTTCAACGCGCCTTCCCTGGCGTGGAACCTCTCGTCGGCGGCGATCGCCGCGGCATTGTCGGAAACCACCCTCCGGTAGTCGCCACACAGCACCTCCAGATGTGACGGCATGTGCTGCAGGTGGCCGCCGTCGGGCACCATGCCTCGCAGCAGGTCGGCGACAGGCAGGGCGGCCTCGGGGGTCGGGGACATCTCCATCAGGTGGATGTACATGTGCAGCAGGCCGGGGTGGCGCGTGCCCGCCTCCGTCGCGATCGCCCCTTCGAGCACGGACCTGGCCTCCGGTGTCCGTGCTCCCTCGGCCGGCAGGCCCGTGCGGATGTCCCAGAGCTGCCAGGGGGTGAGGTTCATCAAGGCGTCCGCGTACAACGTCACCACGTCGAGGTCGTCGGGCGCCAGCAGGTGGACGGCGCGCATGCTGTCGGCGTAGGCCTCGCTCCACACCGACAGGCCCTCGATGTCCTCCGCCTCCGCCCGCGGGTAGCGGGCGCGCAGTGCCTCGATGAGAGCGCGTTCCACGGGGGTGGCGGTCGCCGCCGCGGCGTGCGCGCGCTCCACGGCGGCATGCGTGCGTGCGACCGTACGCGCGAGGTCCTGCTCGTCGAAGAACTCCCAGGGCTTGTTGTAGTTCGGGCCCAGGGCGTAGGCCACGCCCCAGTAGGCCATGGCGCAGTCGAGGTCCGCCTCGGCGGCCGCTTCGAAACAGCGCACGGCCTCCTCGTGGTTGAAGGCGTACGTCCAGATCAGCCCGCGGTCGAACCACATCTGCGCGTCGGGGGACGATGTCGTCACACGCCGGCTGTGGCTGCCTAGCTCGTAGTAGTTCACATGGGCTCCCGCCGAGTCGGCTCACCCGGCCCGGTCACGAGGACACACGACGACAGCCGGTGTTCCGACCCTAGCCGGGCCCTGAGGAAAAACATGCCCATTCACACGGAATCATACGAATTGAGCTGCGCCCATCCCGAGACGATGAACGGTGCCCAGTAGTAAGGGTGTGTGAAGAGTCGCTCGGTCTGCCGTTCCCGGTAGAAGTCGACGGCCCGTCGCGCGATCCGGGAGGAGCCGTCGGACTCCGCATGAACACGTTCCCAGTGCTCCACGACCCCCAATTCCCCGACGGTGGCGTCGCGGACGGTGAACTGAGCCTCTCGCAACGCCGTCACGGTCGCGTGTCCGTCGCGCAGATTGCGGTAGAACTCCCGCATCAGCAGCACCGTGGACAGGTCGTCCACGTCCCACAGGGTGCTGAGCACCGTGGGGGCACCTGCCTGGATGAAACCCGCGGGCAGACCCAGATGTTCGTCGGGCATCTCGATGAAGTCCGACATACCTGTCTCGCAGGCGGAGAGCACGACCAGACGTGTGGAGCTCAGATCGGTCTCCGCCGCCATCAGTCCCCTCACCGTCATGCGCTCGTCGGCGAGCACCAGACCGGATTCCAGCGGATCGGCCCAGCCGTAGGTGCCGTGGCAGGCGAAGTGCAGGTGGGTGTGGGCCGGGATGGTCGCGCGCACCCGCCGCAGCGTCGCGTCCGCTCCCACCAGGATGCTCCGGGACCGAGGGGGGAAGAAGTCCGCGATCTCCATCGCCTCGCTGCGCGCCAGGCGCAGATCGTCCGTCGGGTCGGCGACCGCGAGCAGGGACGGAACAGCGCCCGAGCGGGCGGCCGCCCTGCCCCGGCTGACATCCAGCGTGTAGGCGCTGGGGGCGTACGAGACGGCGTAGTCGTCCAGCAGGTACCTGCGGGCCCCGCCCTCCGTCCGCCACGCGGCATGCAGGGGCAGGAGGCTGACGCCGCCCTGCGGAAGGATGGTGACGGGTGCTCCGGGGGCGAGGCCCATCGAGTCGAGGTGGTGGCGCAACGGTCCCCCGATGAGATCCCAGAGTTCACGCGTCCACAGGTCGATGATCGGCATGCGCTGTTCGCGATCGCCGGGCTTGAGCCACCCCGGCACGTGCCGGTCACCGAAGAGGACCCTGCTGAGGGCTTTGCTGTCCATGGCCGGGAGGTCCACGGTGTGCACCTCGGCCGCCGATGCCGCGGTCGCGGATGCCTCGGACGCGGACCGCACGACGAGCAGTACCCCGCCCTGCGAGGTGATCAGCGGCGCGACCAGGGCTCCGCCCGCCGGAACCAGGTCCGCGATCCGTTCCGCGTCCAGGCTGCCGGGCATGAATCCGGGATGTTCCGCGCGGATGGATTCGACCACTGCGTCGAGGGCGGAGCGTGCCTGCGCCAACAGACGTCCCGTGTGGGTCGGAGGGCCCGCCGGTGCCGTGATCCTGCCCGCCGGTGTCGTGATCCCGCGGCGCATGTGCGCTTCCAGTTCCCTGACGGCGGCGCGGGAGCTGTGCAGCACTTCCGCCTGGGCGTCGGACAGTCCCGTCGTCGCCGCGTCGTTGAGTGCGAGCTCCTCGGTGAGCAGACGCGTCTTGCCCCGCTCCAGCTGGACCAGCGCCGCGCGCTCGTCGCCGAGCCGCAGCCGGCAGAACGCGGCCTGTGCGTATGTGCCTGCCCTGCCTCGGACGTGCGTCTCCCGGCCGGGCGGGGTGTAGGCCTCCGCGACCAGTGTCTCGCTCAGCTCGATGGCCTCGGTCAACGGAGGAAGGGCGGCCTCCCACCGCTTCTGCTCGAAGAAGAGGGTCCCGAGCGTTTCCAGCGTTTCCACGCGTTCGGCGGGATACGCTCCCGCGGAACGTACCTCGAGGGCCTGCCGTAGATGTCCTGCGGCCCGGTCTGCGGCGTCCGGGTCGTCACTCGCCAGATTGGCCAGTGCGGTGCCCAGATTGTGCTGGATGAGGGCCCAGTGGTGCGGCTCGACGTCATACCGGTACACCTCCAGGGCCAGGGTGTAGCGGTGAACGGCCTCGCGCAGATTGGCGGTCCGGTCACCGTGGCGACGCGTGCTCAGCACTGAGGCCAGGTTGGCCTGGTGGTTCGCCCACGTGCCCGGGAACTTGTCGCGGCTGAGCGTCCGCAGGACGGCTTTGTGCGTCGACAGGGCCGCGTCGGCGCCGTCCCGCGGGTCGAGGGCCGCCTGGAGCGCGGCCAGGGTGACTTGAGCCTCGGCCCACAGCTCAGGGAACGTGTCGGCGGTGAGGGCGGTCAAGGCCGACTCGCAGTGCTCCACCCCGGCACGCAGGTTTCGGTCACGGTCACCGACGAGCCGTCGAAGGTGGGCCGCGGCGAGGTTCAATTGCGCGCGCCCCCAGTTCTCGGGGTGATTCCGCGCGGTGTAGACCGTGAGGGCATCCTTGATGCACTCGATGGCCTGTTCGATGTTCTCGGCACGGTCACCTTCCGGGTGCAGAAAGTACGCCAGCCCGAGGGCCATGCGGGCGTTGGCCCATGGCCATGGATGCCGGGTTGATGTCAGTACCTCCAGAGCATTGTCCAGAAGCTCGATGCTCCGGTCGAGGTTCTCTGCGGGGTCGCCGTACACTCGGTGCTTGTAGAAGGAGCCGAGTGAGCTGGTGCGGACCGCCCAGGTGTCCGGGTCGCCGTCGCGCGTGACGCCGTCGAGCGCGTCGGCCATGCAGTCGATCGCCTGCTCGATGTTGCTTCCCCGGTCGCCTTGGACGCGTTTGGCGTAGGCATTGGCCCAGTTCATGCGATTCAGCGCTCGCTCAGAGGAGAAGTCGCCCCGGGAGAAGACCTCGTCGGCCAGGCGATGGTGTTCGATGGACTCTTCCAGATACCCCGCCCGGTCGGGTCCGGCCAGTTGGGAGAGGGCACTGCCCAACTCGGACTGCAGAACTCCCCACAGATGGACGGGATCACGACCGACGAGCAGGTCCAGTGCGGTCCGCAGCAAGTCGACCCGTCGGGGAACGGACTCCTGGCCGGTGAGGGTGCCCAACTCCAGGAGGATCGGGGAGAGGTCGCCGCGTGTCCGGTCCGGCATCACGGCCAGCACGGGAAACCGCTTGTCGTGAAGCGCCAGTTGCCGGAACTCGGGATGTGCCCGCAAAAGCGCCTCCAGTTGCTCCGCTGACACGAGTCCCGTCCGGCCTCCCACTCTGGCCAGTTCTTCGGCGAAGCGCTGTCGAAGCTCGTGATCCTGGACTGGGTCACCGTCCGGCAGGCCGGCGAAGACCTCGTCCACGCCCTCGGTCCGGCATCTGCGCAGCACCAGCAGATGGGACGTCACCAGCGCCGGCATCAGCGAGTTGTCCTGACCTGCCGCCTGTGCCGCCTCTGCCGCTTCCATGGCGAACGACAGGAAGGCGTCCGTGTCGTCGCTCAGCAGCAGGTCCGTGTTCTGCTCCAGGACGATGCGGGCCTGCGGCCAGGTGTCGGCGTCGATGAAGGCGTACACGGCCTTCACGAGTACGGCGGGAAAGGTCGCCGCCTGGTTCGCGAATGCCACCTCGGTGCCCCGGACCCGACAGACCGCCAGCAGGTCTCGGCGCTCCCGCACGCGTTGGACGATGCGCTCGTCGTCGCGGAACTGGACGAGGTAGAACGAGAAGACCCGGTCGGCGACGGGGTCGAAGAGGTCGGCCGAGCACTCTTCGACGATCCCGCGCACCTCGTCCATGCCCTGCGTCTCGACGAACCGGTGGACGGCGCCCCACACCCGCTCCGGGATCTCCGGTGCGGCATGGGCCCGTTCGACCCCTTCGTCACGGCATCGGGCGAGTAGCAACCGAAGCCCGCGCAGATCAGCGACGGCGTCCTCGTCACCGCGCTCCGCGTACTGGGCGATGACCAGACCGATGAACTCGTCGGCCGCGTCGGAGAACAGCACATCACCCCGGTCGGCGAGCAGTCGCAGGCGCTCCTGGCGGCTCGCGGCATTGAGGTACGCGAGCACGACCTCGCTCACGTCCGACGGTTCCTCTGCGCGCCCGTGCGACCCCCGTCGAGGCAACGACATCGCCTTCACCCCCACCAAACCCCCGTTTCTTCGACATTAGCCTCGCCCTGCGCAGGGCGTACGAGATAGTGAGAAAGTCGGCGACACCGGGGGAGGCAGCGGGGTGGACTACGTCATGGCGCACCTGTCAGCGACGGGGTTCCTGGTGGTTCTCGACGCCGAGGGTGCGCCTTGCCAGGTGAGAGGCCCTGATGGCGTGTTTCCCGCCGTGGTCGTGGCACCGGCGGAGCCATTGGAGTCTCTCGTGGCGCTGGACCATGTCGTCGCCATGCTCAACAACGGCTCACCGGGTGTGGTCGTCGCGGACGGTGGCCGTGTGGTGGGCGTGGTGGACGCCGATGTCCTGATCGACGCCATGCTCCTGCGCGGGCGCGTACGCCGGAGCGGCGAGCAGGACGGAGGTTCCGACGTGACGCTGTTCGGGCGGGCCGAACCCGTCCGTCCCTACGTCTCGATCCGCTGCCTGACCTGTGGTGCCACCAACACCTTCGACGTCTACCTGCCCGGCCGCGACGCCGAGTGCCGCAATGCCCACCGTCTCCTGCCCGACCTCGGCTGAGGCCGGGCGATGACGGGTCTGCTCCAGACGGCGCAGGGCGTCCTGGGGCGCCGCATGCTCACCACGACATGGCTCCCCGTCCTGGCGTTCGGCACCGGCCTGGTCGCCCTGACAGCCGGTGGCACGGGATGGGGCACGGCACTGCGCAGGTGGGAGGGGCTCGGCGTCGACGTCAGGACGACGGCGGTCCTGCTCTTCGTGACCGCGACCGCGCTACTGTCCCAACTGCTCGCCGCCGCACGTCCGTCGGTCATCAAGCTGTTCGAGGGGTACTGGGACGGGATCCCCCTCGGCCGACGCTGTGCCCTGCGCCTGAGTGCCCGCCGCCCGGGGGTCGACACCGCGCGGCCCTGGACCGCCCCGACGCCCGAACGGCTGATGCCCACCCGGTTCGGCAACGTCCTGCGGGCCGCCGAACAAGCGGCAGAACGGTACGGCATGGACGCGGTCACCGCCTGGCCGCGTCTGTACACGGTCCTTCCCGACGCCTTCCGAGCGAGTCTGGCCACCGCCGCCGGGACTCTCGACCTCATGGTCACCATCAGCATGCTCGGCGCCGTGTTCACCGTGGCCGGCACCACCGTGGCGGCGCTGCTGCTCCCGTGGCAGGCCGCGCCGGTGTGCGCCGTGGCCGGGCTGGTCGTCGCACGGCTCGGGTACCGCGGCGCGGTCCATGCCGCGGCCCCGTACGGTGACCTGGTACGCAGCGCCTTCGACGTGCACAGGTGGCTGCTCATCGACGCCATGGGCCTTCAGCGGCCCGGGGGTTACGCCGAGGAACTCGCGCAGTGGCGGCAGATCCATCAGCTGTGGCAGCGCGGGCACCCCGACAGCGGCTCGGCCTGGATGCTCGGTTATCCCCCGAAGGAGAACGGCACCTTCCGGTACCCGGCGGAGCGCGGCGGGCCGACGGCCACCGGCCGGCTCCCCGCCTTTCACATCCTGTCTCCGCACGACCTCGAGCCCCCCGCCACCGATCTTGTCGGCCGGTACACACTGCGCACCATCGACCGGGGGGAGCCGGTCGCACCGGACGCCCTGGGCCCCGCGCTGGGGGCCGAGGCATTCAGGGGGCGCCTGATCGCCGCGTTGCGCACCCGGTCCACTCCCCTGGAGGTCGCGCCGGGCGACCGAGTCCGTCTCGTCGGCATCCCGGAGTCCGGTAGCCCGTACCACGCGACGGATGTCGTGGTCCTCGCCCGGCCCGGGGACGAGTCGCTCGTCGCCCTGCTGCCGCAGTCCGATCTGGACGTGCTCCTGCCGATGCAGGACGTCGTCGTATCGCTGGAGGGCCATCCCCATGGAGATCACTGACAGTTGCCGTACCTCGTTCAGCCCCATGGGAGGCACCTACTCGTACGGCGGCGGAGCCCGGTATGCCAGCCCCATGGCCGGGGGCACGCTCTACCCCGAACTGGCGGAATTCCATGCCGCGCAGCACGAGTACCTGGCCCTGGCCAACGCGACCGACGCCATCGCGCGGTTGCACACGCCCTCACTCACCCGTGGAGAGCGGGAACTGAGTGATGAGCACCGGAGGCTCGTCGAGGACCTGATCGCTACGGTGACCAGAACGACGACGGTCATCCACGAACTCGTCGCGACGTACATGAGTTTCCTTCTCTTCGCCGCGCGCTCGCCGGGAAGCCTGTCCAGCGCCCGTGCGGAACTGTCGCAGAGCTACCGGGAGTTGCTGAGGCGCGGCGAACTCGCCTTCGGTGCCGTGGACGACGGACGCCGACGCGCCGAGGTCGCAACCGTCGTCCTGACCTGCGCGATCGCCAGCATGAACCTGCCGTATCGCGTCGAACACGTGCGGTTCGACATGCTGGCGGAGTGCATCGCCTTCATCGAGGCGGATCCCCCGGACCGGCGCTTCCTGTGTCTGCTCGACCGACTGCGTCCGGTCTGGGACGAAAACAGCTTCCTCACGGGTGCTGCCGACCGCCCGGGTGACAACGCGACGGACATTCAGGCCCGGGTCGGGGCGCGCATCAGAGCGACGCTGCCCGACATGACCTTCTTCCTTCACCACGAACAGCCCCTGCTGTTCCGCAAGATGGCAGCCGGACTGCAGGACGACGGCCGGCGCCATGGCTATCGGTTCCTCGACGGCATGCGGGTGGAACCGCATCCCGATGACACCGCGCTCGACCGCGCGGGAGCGCGGCTCATGCTCCCCGGGCTGGACGAGCACGAGCCGCTCGATGTGTCCCTGAAACAACTGCTGTACGCTCGCGGGTCCTTGGAGGAGTTCACGGCCGCGGCGCGGTGGTGCCGGCAGCACGACCGTCGACTGCTCACCCACGTCTTCACCGCAGGGCACAGTGACGTGGGACTCACCTGCTTCACCAGTGGCGGAAGGCCTCGCCCGACTCCCTTCGCCATGAAATGTTCCATGCCGTCGCTGGTGCGGAGCCTGGCACTACTGCCAAAGGGCTCCGTGGTGTTGAAGATCGATGAACGACGGGCGGAAGGCGCGGCCGACAGCCTCGCCAGGACCGGCCATCCCACCTTCGTGCTGGCCCACGACACCCGCCCACGCAATGTCTACGACCACATCGTGCGGGCTGCGCGGCGGCAGCGGGTGTCGGTGAGCGGGATCGAGTTCCGGGGCGACGAGTTCGTTGTCTCCGTAGCGCATGCGCACAGCGACAACCTGACGCTGCTCGCTCCGATGACCATGCCCGGAAGGCGGATCCTCGGCACGGCGCTGGGTGACGTGGCCGACGTGGATTTTCCCGAAGCCGACGTCTTCGTCGACGGCCTCGGTTTCATCACGGACGGCTCGATGACCCAGGAGCACTTCTTCGAACTCCTCCGCACGTGCTACGTGGGCGTTCGCTAGCCGAGGGGGTTGCTCGGGTCGCGCAGTTCGGCGAGTGCGGGCGCGTACATGCGGGCCTTGATGGCGCCGAGCGTGTCGCCCGCCTTGCCCGCCTGGGCCTGGGCGATCCCGACGGCGGTCTCCCTGACGGCGTCCCCGGCGACGGCGAGGTCGACGATGCCGGCGGCCGCGGCGTCGTGACCGCCGTAGCGGCGGCCGGTGACCATGGCCTCGTGGGCTGTCTGCGGGGTGAGCCGGGCCTGGATGAGCGCGGACATGCCCGGGGTGAAGGGGATGTTGATGTCCACCTCGGGGAGGCACCAGAATCCACGGTCGGCACGCATCACCCGGAAGTCCTGGGCCAGGGAGAGCATCGCGCCGGCGGCGAAGGTGTGGCCCTGCAGCGCGGCCACGGTGATCACGGGGAGGGACAGGAACCGGGCGAAGAGCTCGTGCACGGACACGACGTAGTCCCGGTAGGCGTCGGCGTGGGCGGACAGCCATTCCAGGTCCAGGCCGTTGGAGTAGAACTTGCCCGTGGCGGCGGTCACCAGGGCACGCGGGCCGCCCGACTTCTCCACCTCGTCGAGGGCGTCGTTGACGGAGGCGATCCAGTCGGGGTGGAAACGGTTCTCTCCGTCTCCGAGGTCGAGGACGTAGACGTTGTCCTGGCGGTCGAGCGTGGGCATGACGGCTCCTCCGGGTGGGCGGGTCGGGAACAGCGGGTCACGGCCTCGGACCGTGGCCCGTGCCGGGCTGGTCCCGCAGGGCGTGGACCAGCAGGTCTTGGATCTCGGCGGCGGCCGCGTCCATCGGAGCGGTGCTCCGCTCGGCCCGGCACATGATCACCGCGCCTTCGACCGCGGCGATGACGAATGCCGCCAGCCGCCTGCCGCGGTCTTCGGACAGGCCGTGGCGGACGAACAGGGCGGCCAGCGCTTCCTGCCAGCGGGCGAACACCGCGGCGGCGGAGCGAGCGAGTTGCGGGGCCTCGTCGTTGGTCTCCACGGCCACGGCCACGATCGGGCAGCCGGCCCTGAAGTCGCTGTCCACGAGCCGGTGCCGCCACAGTGTGAAGAAGGCGTCGATCGCCTCCAGCGGGTTCTCGGCCTGCATGGCCGCGTCGATGCGCCCCGCGATGAAGTCACCGGCCAGCGCCACGGCCTCGTCGATCAGCTGCGCACGCCCGCCCGGGAAGTGGTGGTAGACGGATCCGCGCGGGGCGCCGCTGTGCGCAAGGACCCGGTCGATGCTGGTCGCGGCGGCACCGTGTTCACGCAGCAGGGCTGCGGCGCTGAGCACCATCCGCTCCCGGCTGTCGCTCTTGCGGGAGCTCATCTCGCTACCGGCCTCTCATTGACTACCTGCAAGTAACTTATGGTATATGGCATAGAACATGCAAGGGTTTCTCGCATGGACCTCGGCGACGTCGCACTCCTCAGCCGCGTCCGTCCGGCCTAACAGAAGGTGCGGCACGGGCGGATCACGGCATCTGATAGAGACACCCTCACTTTCGACAAGGGAGACCCGATATGCGCATCCGCGCCGCCGCCCTGACCGCCGCCCTCACGGGCGCCCTCGCTCTCGCCGGGACCACGGCCGCCCACGCCGCGGACCCCGTCCCCGTGACCGGAGTCGCCGCCAACAGCCCCGGCGTCCTCTCCGGAAACGTCATCCAGGTCCCCATCACCATCCCGGTCAACCTGTGCGGCAACTCTCTCAACGTCCTCGCGGCCCTGAACCCGGCGTACGGCAACGCCTGCGTCAACCAGTAGCACTGCCGAGTCGGCGTTCACCGAGGCTCCGGGCCCGCGACGGGCCCGGAGCCTCGTGCGTCCGTCCGAGAACAGGCGCCGAGAACAAGCGGCTTCCTTCGCCTCCGCCTCGCCGTCGTCCGATCGAGGAACGATCGGAAGCGTTCATTGGATTTCATTGAAGGAAATAGCGTGATTTTGTAGCCGTTCTCCATGGCATGTTGGGCCTCCTTCCTTCTCCCCGTGGAGGCAACACGTGCCCGATGTTGTTCGCGGCCCCGGGACGGCGCCGGCCCACCCCCGATGGTCGGATCGCCTGATCCGGCAGATCGACATCTTCGCGGCCAGAAGGTCCAGGGCAGCGAAAGTGCCGGCCCTGGTGCTGGCCAGACAGGACGGCGGTGACGTCCGGGCGCCCTCCCATCTGATCCGGGAGTACGAGCACCGGCTGACGCGAGGGCGCGGCAATTCCCTTTTCCAGGTGCCGCACGCCGTGGTCGACGACACCGAACTGAACGCGGGATTCATCACCGCGGTAGATCAAGTGGCACTGCGGTTCGAGCTGACCATGCCGTCGGGCAGTCTGAGGCTGCCGGCTTTCCACACGTGCCGGGCAGTACTGGACCTGGAGCGCGGGGCGGGAGATCTACGGGCACGGCAGCGACCGATTCTCGACGGGCTGCACGCCGCGCTGCTGGAGCGGCACAGGGTCCTGCGCTACGGCGCGAGGATCGCGGGTTTCTTCGGCCAGCATTTTCTGACCGGCTGGCTCCAAGGGCTCGTGGCAGCACTGGTCGTCGACTTTCCCAAGGGCTGCTACGCGTTCTCTCTTAGGCACTGGCGCCTGCGCTGGGTGGCCGAAGAGCTCAACGCCTCCTGCTTCCTGGACGCCGCCCTCGCATTCTGCCGGGAGAGCGACCTGGACCGGGAGGACCCGCGCGTACGACGGATCCTGCTGCGCGCCCTGCTCACCGATCTGCGCAGGGCCGCCCGGCGCAGGACTCCCCTGAGCCACAAGTGGGCCCGGCGCCGGTGGGCCTTCGTGGTCCTGATTCCCGAGATCGACAACGTGCACGGACCGGGCCGCGCGTTTCTCGGCACGTTCGAAGAACTCGCCCGCGACGAACCGTCCCAGGCGCTGCTGGTCCTGGCCGCCTGCAAGGAAGCACCACCGGACTACGCCGTGCCCCTCGGTGCCGACCTGACCCGGCCGAACGGCATCGCCGACAAGGTCTTCGCCGTGCTGAACGAGGGCAGCGACGAACCGGTGCGCCTTGTGGTGCTGCCGACCGAGGACGACGACGCGGAACGCACCGCGGAGAGAGGGCTGACCACCCATCCCGGTGTCAACGCCCGCAAGGACAGCCCGCTCGACTGGCTCCGCCCGAGCGCGCTGCCGTTCCTCGCCGCACTGACCGCCGGCGCCCTTCTGGCCCCGCACTACATCTGGGCGCCGCAGCCCCGGCACCCGGCGGCGCCACCCTCATGCGTGACGGTCGAAACCGGTGAGCGGGTCGGCGTCACCGACGGGACCCAGTGCGACCTGGCGGTTCCGGGGGCTCGCGGGGAGGAGCTCAGGGAGCTGGAACGACAGGTCTCGGAACAGAACGCACAGATCACCGAGGGGCGGTATCGCACCCTGGTCTTCCTGGCACCGCTGAGCCTGCAGGACGGTGTGTACGACGACCCGCCCATCGGACTGCAGATCCTGCGCGGGGCGATCGCCCAGCAGCACAAGCTCAACAGCGAGGACCGGCAGAACAAGATGCCGATCCGCCTGCTGATCGCCAACACCGGCCAGTACTTCCGCTACGGCTCGCTCGACAAGTCGGTGCCGCACTCCCCGGACGTCAGCCGGATGATCATCGACCGCCGGCGGACGGAACACATCGCCGCGGTCATCGGGTTCACCCAGAGCCGGCCCCAGTCCCTCGACGCGGCTCGCGAGCTCGACCAGGCCGGGATCCCGGTGATCGCCAACGGAGTGACCGGCAGTGACATGGTCGGCCCCAACTCTCCGCAGCGCTATTTCCAGATCTCCGCGCCCAACACACGGGTCGCGCCGATCCTGGCCGACTTCATCCGCAATTCCCCCACGGTCCGCGCCTTCACCGCCGGCACACCGCACGCCGTGGTCGTGTACGACCCCACCGACGCGTACTTCAGCACGGACCTGAAGAACCTGTTCGTCGACGCCTATCGCCCGTACGGCGGGATCGACGAGGTCACCTACAGCGAAAAGCCCGGCGCCACCACGCCGGCCGCCATCGCGACCGATGTGTGCAACAAGGTCACGGCCACCCAGGGCATCGTCGTCTACCTGGGCCGTTCCGGCGTCCTGCCGAGCCTGCTCAACGCCATGCAGAGTACCGGCGGCGAGTGCCAGCCGCCGCAGGGCAGCACCATTCCGCTGATCGCCGAGAGCGCCCCCATCGCCTTCCAGACCGATCCGCGGAAGACGGCGCAGGCATACCCGTACATGACGATCTTCTATGAAACGGCGAACGCTCCCACACAGGACTACCGGGACCCTTACGCCCAGTTCACCCGGAACTTCGCCACGGTCTTCGGCCACCGAGGCGCCGACGCCGATGCCGCCGGCGGCTTCGACACCGTCGGAATCGTCACCCAGGTCATCGAGAACGTGCTCCCCACCTCCCCCGACTCCGACGTCGAACCCAATGACATCTATCTCTGGCTGACCGCCCACGGCGTGTCCCAGTACCCCGGCGCGTCCGGCGTGCTCCAACTGGACGGCAGGAACAAGTTTCCGCCCGACAAGGCGGTGTTCATCCGCCAGATCCGCCAGCCGCAGGGCACCCCTGCCACGCTGCTCAGCTGCGGCATCCTTCCCAACCGGCAGAACCCCGCCCGATGGGGCACGGGGGAGCAGACCTTCCCCTGCCTCCGAGACCACACCTGACCCTGCCCTCGCCCGCCCGGTAGAGGGAGAATCGGAATATGGTATTCCGTTTCCGTTCGGGCGGGGCAATCCCGAGGCGCGGGTGGACCGTATATAAGGATGTGTCGAGGTTTCGGTTCCCCGCGGGCCGTCTCTCGGACGAGGCTCTGCTGTCCGGGCTGGGCACCGGTGATCCGGAGCTCGCCGTCGCCTTCGTCCGGAGGTTTCAGCACACGGTCTTCGGTGTCGCCGTCGCCGTCACAGGGGATCCGCAGCTCGCCGAGGACATTGCCCAGCAGACGTTCGAGCGCGCCTGGCGGCACGCGCAGATCTACGACGCGCGCCGCGGCTCGGTGAGGACCTGGCTCACGGCCATCGCCCACAACCTCGCCATCGACGCCGTCCGGTCGCGGCGGACGGAGCCGGTGGCGCCCGAGGACATCGAGGCGATCGTCGGAGTGGTCAGCGAGACGCCCGAGCAGCACGCGCTGGCCGACGAGGCGTCCTCGCGGCTGCGGGCAGCCGTGGCGGAGCTGCCGCCCGAACAGGGCCGCGCCTTGGTGATGGCGGGCATCTACGGCATGACCGCCCAGCAGGTCGCCGACTCGGAGCAGATCCCGCTGGGCACCGCGAAGACACGCATCAGGACGGCGATGGGCAAGCTACGGACCACGCTCACGTCTCCGAAACGAGGCGACCATGTCGAGTGAGGTGACCTGCGAGCGGCTGCGGGAGATCGGCCCCGAGCTGGCGCTCGGCGTGCTGCCCGGCCGTGAACGGGCCGGCGCGGTCGTTCATCTGGACGGGTGCGCGGGCTGCCGGGAGTACATCGAGCAGCTGACCCTCGTGGGCGACGGACTCATCGGACTGCTGCCCGGCAGTGAACCGCCGGTCGGGTTCGAGGCCCGGGTGGCGCAGACACTGATGCAGCGGGCGCCGGGGCACGAGGGGCACCGGCAGGTCCACGGGCACGCCGTCTTCCGCAAGCACCCGCGGGGCTGGGCACGGCTGCGGCTCGCCTCCGCGGCGGCCGCGCTCGTCGCCGCGGTCGGGTTCGGAGGCTGGGTGGTCGGTACGGCGGTCGAGAACGTCGCGGCAGGGCCCTCCCCCGTCTCCGTGGGCACCGGCGCGGAAATGCTGTCCGGCGACCTGACCTCGGCCGTCGCCAAGGGGAAGCCGATCGGTGACGTCTACGCACACGGCAACCCCGAGGGCTGGGTCTACATGACCGTCGACCTCGCCCAGGTCGGCAACCCGTACAACGGCAAGGTCATCTGCCTGCTCGAACGCAAGGACGGCACGACGTTCCCCGTCAGCACGTTCACCCTGCGCAACGGCAGTGGTTCCTGGGGTGCCCCCGCCTCCGTCGACCTCTTGGCAACCTCCGGCGCCCGCGTGACGAAGCCCGACGGCACCGTGCTCGCGACAGCGCGGCTGGAGGAGGAATCGGGCGGCCGGACCACAACCGGGCCATCCAGCTAGGGTCATTGGTCGAAGTCCGGTCGTCCACGCCGGAACCGCTCGCCCGGGAGCGTCGCACCGAGGGCCTCGGCCGGCTCGGGGACCGTGGGCCGGGCGGCCGGGTCCGCCCGCAGGCAGCCGTCGATCGCCGCGGCCAGTGCGCGGGGCAGACGCCGCCGTGAGGCGATCGACGGCACGGCGGCCTCCAGGTGCGGATACCGGCGGGCCCTGCGGCCCGCGGCGCTCTCACCGTCCGCTTCCGTCGGCTCCGCGTCGTAGGTGTCCTCGGGGGCCCACCGGTTCCGCCGTGGTCGAGGGCACGTTGCCGTCGGCGACCTCGTACGACGTGATGCCGATGCCCCACACGTCTGCCGCCGCCGACAGCCGTCCGCCGCGCGCCTGCTCCGGCGCGAGGTCGGGTCTCGTACGCGCGGACCAGCCGCGGCTGGGTGAAGGCCCGCAGCCGCCGGCCCTCGCACAGCAGCCGTTCGTGCAGCTGTGCCTCTCCGCGGCGGTCCAGGCACACCGTTGATCACGCAGCAGCAGGCCCGCTCCTCGCTCCAGGCGTCGTACCGTCCAGCCGGCCCGTGCGCGTCAGTCGCCCCAGGACCTCGTAGGCCGGAGCCGGGCGGATGCCTGGCGCCAGCGGCCGGGCCGGTTCCGGTTCCCGGGCGGTCATGACAGCACCGTCCCGCGCCGCACGGAACCGGGCTGCACGAGGTGACCGGCCAGGGGGCTGAGCCGGTGCAGCCGGGCGTACGTGCCGTCGCGGGCGAGCAGCTCGTCATGGGTACCCGACTCGACCGCCCGGCCGTGGTCGAGCACCACGATCCGCGTGGCGTCCTTGACGGTGAGCTGGTCGTGCGAGATGACGACGGTCGTCCGCCCGGCCATGAGGCGGCGCAACGGCTCCATGATCTTCAGACTCGACCGTGCGTCGAGGCCGGTGGTCGGTTCGTCGAGGAGGAGGACGGGCGCGTCCCTGATCATCGCGCGCGCGATCGCCAGGCGCTGGCGCTGTCCGCCGGACAGGGTCCGGCCGCGCTGGCCGACCACTGTGTCGTAGCCCTCCGGGAGCAGCTCGATGAAGTCGTGGGCGTCTGCCGCGCGCGCTGCTGTGACGATCTCGGCCTCGCTCGCCCCGGGACGGCCGTAGGCGATGTTCTCGCGCACTGTGGCGTGGAAGACGAGCGTCTCCTGCAGGACCACCGCGACGCTCTCCCGCACGTCCGCGAGGAGCAGGTCGCGCAGATCCGTTCCGTCGAGCCGGAGCGCGCCCCGGTCGGGGTCGTAGAATCGCAGCAGCAGCTTGGCGGCAGTGGACTTGCCGGCCCCGCTCGCCCCGACCAGCGCGAGGACCTCGCCCGGTGCGGCGTGGAACGACACCCCCGACAGCGCCCACGGTCGCGTCCCGGGGTAGCGGAAGGTCACGTCGTCGAACTCGATGCCGCCTCGGGCCCGTCCGATGCGTCGGGCACCGGCGGCCTCGACGACCTGGGGCCGCTGGTCCAGCAGCTCGATGATGCGTTCCGCGGAGGCCGACGCGGCGTAGAAGGTGGTGCCCAGGCGGGACAGACCGCGGACCGGGCTGTACAGCTTGCCGATCAGCGCGAGGAAGACCAGCAGGCCGCCGAGGGTGAGCTGGCCCTGGGCCAGCTTCCAGGTGCCCAGGCCCATGACGGCGAGGGCGCCTGCCACCTCGATGACCTCGACGAGCGAACCGTAGACGGCATGGATCCTCGCCGAGGCCATTGTGGCGTGGAACTTGCCGAGGCTCTCCCGCTCGAAGCGGCGTTCCTCCCAGTCCTGCCGGTTGTACGCCTGGACGAGTGCCACGTTGCCCAGCGACTCCTCGGCGACCGCTGTCAGTGAACCGCTGCGGCGTCTGCGTTCGCGGGACGCCGCCTTGATCAGCCGGGAGAAGTGCCGGGCGGCCCGCCAGAACAGCGGCACGATGAGGAGCGCGAGGAGCGTCAGGTCCCACCGGATGTAGAACAGCAGGCCGAGGAAGACGCCCAGCCGGACCACGTGGTAGAGGCCGTCCGCCACCCCCGAGAGCAGGAACGTCTCTACGGCGTCCACGTCGCCCGTCACACGCGACAGCACGTCCCCGAGCCGTCGCCGTTCGAAGAACCCGAGCGACAGGCCCTGGACGTGCCGGAACACATCACCGCGTACGTCCAGCAGGAACCGCTCGCCGACCCAGGTGGACGTCATGTCGTCCGCGAAGCCGATCAGGCCCGAGCCGACGACCAGGCCCAGGTAGGCGGGCGCGATCCAGACGAAGGGCTTCAGATCGCGGGGTACGAGAACCTCGTCCACCACGGTCTTGAACAGCCACAGTTCGGCCGCGTCGAAGACCGGCCCGATCAGGCTGAAGAGGACAAGGGGGACCAGCCAGCGCCGTCGGCCACGGGTGTAGGGCCAGAAGCGCCGGAACACCTCGCGCGGCGGCACCGCCGGCGCGGCCGCGACCACGTCGGTCGCGGCATCGGCCCCTGCGCCCACCGACAGCAGGCGCCGCAGAACATGCCGTGGGAGACCCGCCATGGCACCGCTCCGTCGCAGACCGACGGCGGAGCGGGCCGGTTCCCCCGGCCACCGGTCCGCTCGGCCTGTTTTCAGTAGCCGCGATCGAAGCGGCGGTCATCGTCGTCGTGCCGACCGTGCCGCCCCTCGCCGTGGTCTCCGTGGTGGCCATGACCACCGTGGTCGCCGTGGCCGCCGTGACCACCGTGGTCGCCGTGACCACCGTGGTCGCCGTGACCACCGTGGTCGCCATGGCCACCGTGGTCGCGATGCATCACCGGGAAGAGTTGACTGAAGATCGCCATGTGTTGCTCCTTGGGGGTCGCCTCCTGTGAATCCATACGGAGAACGGCCCCGGAGGGATTGCACCTCCCGCCATCTGGTACAAACCGTCCTTTCGGCGGGTCAGCTGTCCCTGCCGTGCAGGAGGTCGGCATAGGCGCGGGCCTGCTGGGCCGCGTTGCGGTGCCAGTCGGCCTGCATGCGGTGTTCCTCCGCCAACGTGGCCTCGGCGGTGACGAGTTGGTCGTAGACGTCGGCGATCTCCTCGTGCACCGCCGCGATGGCAAGTCGGTTGACGCGGACCGCGGCCGCGTGTCCGCGGTGGGCCGCGATCTCCAACGGGTCGCTGCCGACGGGTGCGGCCGCGGGGCCCTGGGAGTGCAGGATGCCGTACTCGTCGTTCAGGTTCGTGGCCTGTGCGTCCAGGTCCGTACGGCGATCGTGCAGGGCGGAGCCGCGGGCACGCAGGCTGGCCTCGTACGCGTGGGAGCCGGGGAAGCGGACCGCGTCCAGGCCCGAAGTGACCGCCTGCGGCCGGGCCGGGCGCAGCCTGGCATAGCGGGCGTCCGCTTCCGCCGCCACCTCGAGCGTCTTCAAGTGCGGCGGCAGTGCACTGCGCCCGGTGGCTGCCCACGCGTGGATGTCGCCGTACCACTTCTCGTGGGCGGACTGCCGGGTCATGCCCGCCACCTCCCCGATCTGGCCCCAGGTGGTGCCGCGTTCACGCTCGGCGACGACCGCCTCCCGGATCACGCCCTCCGTGCGGCGCGCAAGCCGCAGTGCCGTACGGAGCAGGTCGCCCGGGGCAGGATCCGGTTCGACCGGCACGGCATCCAGGATGGCATCGGCCAGTTGACGGAGCGTCAGGGCCAGCGCGACACGGGACTCGTCGCGAGGGGACAGCCGGTAGAGCTCATGCGCGGCCGGAGCGGAGGGGGTGCCTGCAACATCGGTCATGGTGCCAGGCTAACCACCGAGCAGGCTCAGATAGTGGCTGACCTGGGTGGCCGAGTGGAGCATGGCGAGGCCCTGCGCGGTCAGCTTCCGCTGCCAGTCGTCCAGGGCACGGGACAGTGTGTCTGTGCCGCCGGCGGTTCGGATCTGTTCGACCACGGTGGAGATGTGGTCCAAGGGGTAGCCCCCGCGCCTCAGGAGGTGGGCTAGCTCGGCGTCACGGATGTCGCTCGCGTGAAAGACGCGGTATCCGGTGACCGGGTCTCGTGCGGGGGCGAGGATGCCGGCGCCTTCCCAGTTCCGCAAGGTTGCCGGGGTTACGCGGAGCCGGCGTGCGAGTTCGCCGATGGTCCGGGTACCGGGATCAACCGACGGGTCCGAAGCGGTGTCGGACTCGGCCGTCAGATGATCCACCGCTTTCCTCACCGCGTCCAGGGTGTCCCGGTCGCGGAGCAACTGGCTGTGACCACGGTCGATGAGCGTCAGGGCGTCGTCGAGGTCGTCGTTGTGGAGTGCGTTCATGACCTGGCCGCCGACCGAGTACCCGTAGGCCGGGATGAGGGAGAGGTAAGCGCGGAGCGCTGCCGCATGCACCTCGGTGTAGATCCGGTAACCGCTGCGCGTGCGTTCAGCGGGCGGGATGAAGCCGTCCCGCTCGTAGTTACGGACCGCTTGGGTCGAGATGCCGTGCTCGCGCGCGAGGTCAGCCGGTCGCATGCCTATCACCGGTTTGAGACTTTACCGCATGGTTGAGCGGCAAACGCCATAGAAGTCTCAATGGGCTTTTCAAGGATACGCTTGAGACACATGAGCCAGGACATTCGAGACTTCGTATCTCCGTCATGTGAGCTGTTGGCCCTCGGTGAGCCGACGCACCAGGAACCGGCCTTCGCGCGAATCCGCAACGAGCTGTTGGTTCAGTTGGCCGACCATGGATTTCGGTCGATCGCCCTCGAGACAGACCGCGTGGCTGCACTCGCGGTGAACGACTACGTCCAGGAGGGAGTGGGGACCCTCGACGCGGTGATGAGCGAGGGTTTCTCGCACGGCTTCGGAGAGCTGGACAGCAACAGGCAACTGGTCCCCTGGATGCGCGAGTTCAACGAGAGCCGACCGGCTGAGGAGCAATTGGCCTTCCATGGCTTCGACACTCCGACAGAGAACACCAGCGCGCCCAGCCCGCGCGGCTGCCTCGAGTACGCCCGCGACTACCTGGAGCTCGACCTCGATCTCGCGAGCCTCGTCGGAGCGGACGAACTGTGGAGCCGCTCGGAGGCGGTCATGCACCCGACCATGTCGATCGGCGCCACGGCCGAGGCCGAGAGGCTGCGCTCCGTTGCCGACGACATGCTCGCCTCGCTCTACGCCCGTGCTCCGGAGCTGATCGCGGCAACATCACGTGCCGAGTGGCACAGGGCCGAGACACATCTCACCGCCGGTCTTGGTCTGCTGCGCTACCACAGGCAGTGCGCGCAGCGCCTCGAACAGGCTGCCCGGCTGACTCGCCTGCTGGCCACCCGGGACGCACTCATGGCCCGGAACCTCCTGGACATCCGGAATCTCGAGGCCGAGCGCGGCCCGACACTGGTCTTCGCCCACAACCTCCACCTGCTGAGAAACCCGAGCACTTGGCGGCTGGCGGACACGGACCTCAACTGGTCCTCCGCCGGCGCCATCGTGGGCTCCCTGGTGGGCGAGCGGTACCGCTTCGTCGCCGGAAGTCTGGGACACAGCGGAGCACTCGGGCTTCGAGAGCCCGAGCCGGACACCTACGAGGGGTTCCTCCAGCGCCGTATCACCACCTGGGGACTGACAGCGGCCGGCGCGGTCGCGTCCGCCCGCAAGCGCACCGACACCACCCCGAGGCAGGGCTACTTCCCTCTCGACCGGGCCATCCTCGACGGGTCCGACGCGGTCCTGCACATCAGCGCCGGCACGACGTCACCCGAGCAGGAAAGCAGGACACGATGAGCATGGCCACGAACACGGACGCGCTGTCGCCTGTGCCGTACGTTGCCGACAGCCATGATCTGATCCGTGTGCACGGCGCGCGCGAGAACAATCTCAAGGACGTCAGCGTGGAGATCCCCAAGCGGCGGCTGACGGTGTTCACCGGTGTCTCCGGATCGGGCAAGAGCTCGCTGGTGTTCGACACGATCGCCGCGGAGTCGCAGCGGCTGATCAACGAGACCTACAGCGCCTTCGTGCAGGGCTTCATGCCGACGCAGGCGCGCCCCGAGGTCGACCTGCTGGAAGGGCTGACAACGGCGATCAGGGTCGACCAGGAGCGGATGGGGGCCAACTCCCGCTCCACGGTCGGCACCGCCACCGACGCCAACGCGATGCTGCGGATCGTCTTCAGTCGACTCGGCGAGCCGGGTGCCGGACCGCAGTTCCACTACAGCTTCAACCTGCCCTCCGGCGCCTGCCCGCGGTGCGAGGGCATCGGCAGCGTGACCGACATCGACCCCACCCAGCTCTACGACGACTCCAAGTCGCTCGCCGAGGGCGCGATCACCGTCCCCGGCTACACCGTGGCCGGCTGGCCGATGCGGATCTTCACCGCTTCGGGCTTCCTCGACCCGGACAAGCCGATTCGCGACTACACCGAAACAGAGTTGCACGACTTCCTCCACCGCGAGCCGACCAAGGTGAAGGTCGGGGGCATCAGCACGACCTACGAAGGGCTGCTCCCTCGGGTCCAGAAGTCGTTCCTCGCCAAGGACCGGGACGCCCTGCAACCACACATCCGGGCGTTCGTGAAGCGGGCGGTCAGCTTCACCACCTGCCCCGAGTGCGACGGCAGTCGGCTCAACGACGCCGTTCGCGCCTCCCGAATCAGGGGCATCAGCATCGCCGACGTCTGCGCGATGCAGATCAGCGATCTGGCCGCCTGGGTCCGCGGTCTCGACGAGCCGTCGGTCGCGCCGCTGCTGACGGCGCTGCAGCAGACCCTCGACTCGTTCGTGGAGATCGGCCTCGGCTATCTCGCACTTGACCGGCCGGCGGGCACGCTCTCGGGCGGCGAGGCACAGCGGGTGAAGATGATCCGCCATCTCGGCTCCTCGCTCACCGACGTCACGTACGTGTTCGACGAGCCGACCATCGGCCTGCACCCGCATGACAT